>JBIQJI010000001.1:0-80875 GCA_044507605.1 Actinomycetales bacterium
GCCGATCTCGTCCATCCCGCAGCCCGCGCCGCCGGCACCCTCGGCGCCCCCGGCGCCGCCGCAGTACCAGCCGCCGGCGCCGCCGCAGCCCGCGCCGCAGCCCGCTCCCCGGCCGGAGCCGGCCCCGGCCGCCCCCGCGCCCTCGGCGACGACGGGCGAGAGCCCGTACGTCACGCCGCTGGTGCGCAAGCTGGCGGCCGAGCACGGCGTCGACCTGGACACCCTGACCGGCACCGGGGTCGGCGGGCGCATCCGCAAGCAGGACGTGCTGGAGGCCGCGCGCATCAAGCGTGAGCAGGCGGCGCAGGCCGCTCAGGCCGCCCAGGCGCCGGCCCAGCCGGCGGCTCCCGCGACGCCCGCCGCGCAGGCTCCGGCCGAGCCGGTGCAGGTCGACACGACGCTGCGCGGCCGCACGGAGAAGATGTCGCGGCTGCGCCAGGTCATCGCCAAGCGCATGGTGCAGTCGCTGGAGGTGTCGGCGCAGCTCACCACGGTCGTCGAGGTCGACGTCACCAAGATCGCGAAACTGCGTGACCGCGCCAAGGCCGACTTCCTGCGCACCGAGGGCGTCAAGCTGTCGTTCCTGCCGTTCTTCGAGCTGGCGACGATCGAGGCGCTCAAGCAGCACCCGAAGCTCAACGCCACGATCAACAGCGAGACCGACGAGGTGACGTACTTCGACGCCGAGCACCTCGGCATCGCCGTCGACACCGACCGCGGCCTCGTGGTGCCGGTCATCAGGGACGCCGGTGACCTCAACCTGGCCGGCCTGGCCCGCAAGACGGCCGACCTGGCCGAGCGCACCCGCACCAACAAGATCAGCCCGGACGAGCTGGCCGGCGGCACGTTCACGCTGACCAACACCGGCAGCAGGGGCGCGCTGTTCGACACGCCGATCCTGAACCAGCCGCAGGTCGGCATGCTCGGCACCGGCGCGGTCGTCAAGCGGCCCGTGGTCATCGAGGCCGACGGCGACGAGGTCATCGCGATCCGCTCGATGGTGTACCTCGCGCTGACCTACGACCACCGGCTGGTCGACGGCGCCGACGCCGCGCGTTTCCTCACCACGATCAAGAGCAGGCTGGAGGAGGGCCGCTTCGAGTCCCAGCTCGGCCTGGCCTGACGTTCCGCGGCCCGGCCCCTGCACCGCGGCGGCCGGGCCGTGCCGTGGCCGGGCGCGACACGCCGCAAACTGTTATGTCGAGTGGACCACCCTGACACGACGGTCGCCGTACTCTGTCAGCCGTTCTGTTTCGTCACGGCGCCGGCGGCGGCACGGTCAGCACCGGCAGTCAGGAGTAGTCCATGAGCAGGCTTGGTCAGTCCCACATTCTCGCCATCGGCGGCGGGTCGTTTCAGCCGACGGAGCGCCACGGCTTCCTCCGGCCGTCCGGCCTGCTCCGCTACGCTCTCGACCTGTCCGGGCAGGACCGGCCCAAGCTCGGCCTCGTCGCCACCGCCACGGGCGACTCCGCCGATTGGCTGCTGAAGATGTACGGCGCCTTTAGCGACTGGGACGTCGAGCTCAGCCACCTGACGGTCTTCCCCATGCCCAACGTCCCCGACGTCCGCGAGTACCTCCTGGAACAGGACGTGATCTACGTCAGCGGGGGCAGTGTGGCCAACCTCGCCGCGCTGTGGCGGCTGCACGGCCTGGACGAAGCGTTCGAGGCGGCCTGGCGGGCGGGCGTGGTGCTCTCCGGGCAGAGCGCCGGGGCGCTGTGCTGGCACGTCGGCGGCAACACCGACTCGTTCGGCCCCACGCTGCGGCCGTGGGCCGAAGGGCTGGGCCTGCTGCCCTACTCGTGCGGCGTGCACTACAACTCGGAGCCGCAGCGGCGTCCCCTGCTGCACGAGTCGATCGCGTCCGGCGAGCTGCCCGACGGCTACGCCGCCGACGAGGGCGTCGCGCTGCACTACGTGGGCACCGAGCTCGTGCAGGCCGTGACGGTCGACCCGGCGGGCGCGGCGTACCGGATCGAACGCGACGGCGCCGGAGGTGTCAAGGAGTTGCGCATCGAACCACGCCTGCTCACCTCGTGATCTCGATTAACCTTTGGTGGTAATCGGGTGGCGTGGGAGGGCGGCATGAGTGAGCTGGCCATCGTCCGGCTTGGCGTCGACGTTCCGTACGAGCAGGCGTGGAGCCTGCAGCGGCAGGTGCACGCCGCCCGCGCGGCAGACCGGATCCGCGACACCTGCCTGATGGTCGAGCACGCCCCCGTCTACACCGCCGGCAAGCGCACCCTCCCGGATGAGCGCCCCGCCGACGGCACCCCGGTCATCGACGTCGACCGCGGCGGCAAGATCACCTGGCACGGTCCCGGGCAGCTCGTGGCCTACCCCATCGTCCGGCTGGCCGGCTCGATCGACGTGGTGAGCTACGTCCGGCTGCTGGAGGAGTGCCTGATCCACGTGTGCGCCGACTTCGGGGTGGCGGCCGGCCGGGTGGCCGGCCGCAGCGGCGTGTGGGCGGCCGGCGAGGCGGCGAGCGGCCTGCCCGACCGCCAGCTCGGCGCCATCGGCATCCGCGTCGCCCGGGGCGTGACTATGCACGGGTTCGCGCTCAACTGCGTCAACGATCTGAGCTGGTACAACCGCATCGTCCCCTGCGGCATCCGCGACGCCGGCGTCACGTCCCTGTCGGCGGAGACCGGGCGCCGCATCACGGTCGACGAGGTGCTGCCGCTGGCCGAGAAGCGGCTGGCCGAGGCCCTCGGCGCCGAGATCGTCGACGTGCCCGAGGAGGACCTGCTGCCCCGATAGGGGCGGGTCCGGGGCATTGCCGGCACCGGCATAAGCTGAAGGCGTGACGGTTGCTCCAGAAGGCCGAAAGCTCCTCCGCCTGGAGGTGCGCAACAGCCAGACCCCGATCGAGCGCAAGCCCGAGTGGATCAAGACCCGCCTGCGCAACGGGCCCAACTTCAACGAGATCAGATCCCTGGTCCGCGACCGAGGGCTGCACACGGTCTGCCAGGAGGCCGGGTGTCCCAACATCTCCGAATGCTGGGAAGATCGCGAGGCGACGTTCCTCATCGGCGGCGACCAATGCACCCGCCGCTGCGCCTTCTGCCAGATCGCGACCGGCAAGCCCAAGGCGTACGACCGCGATGAGCCGCGCCGCGTCGCCGAGTCGGTGCGCGAGATGGGCCTGCGCTACGCCACCGTCACCGGTGTCGCCCGCGACGACCTGCCCGACGGCGGCGCGTGGCTGTACGCCGAGACGGCGCGCCGCATCCACGCCGATGTGCCCGGTTGCGGCGTGGAGCTGCTGATCCCCGACTTCAACGGCGACCACGACCACCTCCAGGAGGTCTTCTCCAGCCGGCCCGAGGTGCTGGCGCACAACATCGAGACGGTGCCGCGCATCTTCAAGCGCATCCGGCCGGCGTTCCGCTACGACCGCTCGCTGGCCGTGCTCACCAGGGCGCGCGAGGCCGGGCTCGTCACCAAGTCCAACCTGATCCTCGGCATGGGCGAGGAGCGGGCGGAAATCAGCCAGGCCATGCACGACCTGTACGACGCCGGCTGCGACCTGCTCACCATCACGCAGTACCTGCGGCCCTCGAAGCTGCATCACCCGATCTCCCGGTGGGTGCGGCCGGAGGAGTTCGCCGAGCTGAGCGAGGAGGCCGAGCAGATCGGCTTCGCCGGGGTCATGTCGGGGCCGCTCGTGCGCTCGTCGTACCGCGCGGGCAGGCTGTACCGCCAGGCGATGGAGCGGCGCGCGGGCAAAGTCGGCTAGCCCGGCCGGGCGAGTGGGGCGACCGCCCGTTTTCCTAACCGAGCATTGATTTGTATCCTTCACCGGTAAGGCTTCTGCGCTGCCGGAAGACCGCCGCTTCTCGCTGTCGGCGGGCGCGGCCGGGCGCCCGATGGTGACACCTCAGCGTTGGATCGTCGAGAGGGGAGGGCGGCGGGGACACGAAAGCTTCCCGCCGATCGGCTGATGGCCAAAAAGCCCGCGGAATCCGAGCGGCCGGGCCGCATCAAGCAGCTCCGGATGATCGCGCAGATCATCAGGCAGGCCAATCCCAAGGGCATGCCGATCGTCTACGCGTCGGCCGCCGCAGCGCTGATCGTCTGTGTGGTGATCGGCCTGGTCACGGGCTGGTTCATCTACATGAGCGTTCTCGGCCTCATGACGGCCCTCACGGTCGGGCTGGTCGTCTTCGGCCAGCTGGCCCAGCGGGCGCAGCTGTCGATCCTGCACGGCCAGCCCGGCGCCGCCGCCGCGATTCTGCAGAGCATGCGGGGCAACTGGGAGGTGAGCCCCGCCGTCGCGGTCAACCGCGACCGCGACGTCGTGCACCGCGTGGTGGGCTACCCCGGCATCGTGCTGGTGTCGGAGGGGCCGGGCAACCGGGTGCAGCGCATGCTGGTCGCGGAGAAGAAGCGCGTGCAGCGGGTCGCGATGGACGTGCCGGTGTACGACATCCAGTGCGGCGACGCCGAGGGCCAGGTGCCGCTGCGCAAGCTGCAGCGGCACCTGATGAAGCTGCCGCGCAACCTGAAGAAGCCCGCCGTCGCCGAGGTGAACTCCCGGCTGCGGGCGCTGCCGCAGACCCTTCCGGTGCCGAAGGGCCCGATGCCGAAGGGCGCCCGCATGCCGAAGGGCGCCCGCATGCCCCGCGGCCCGAAGATGCGCGGCTGAGCGCCATGACCGCCGGGTCGCGTGGCCACCGGAATCCGCTGAACGCCGAACGCCATGACCACGGAGCGCCATGACCGCCGGGTCCGTGACCACTGAGCCTGTGACCGCCGAGCCTGTGACCGAGTCCGTCGCCGTGCGCCGCGCGGTCTCCGCCGAGCAGACCGTCACGGCCAACCGCGGCTGGTGGGACGGCGCCGCCGACTCCTACCAGGCCGAGCACGGCGCCTTCCTGCGCGACACGGGGTTCATCTGGTGCCCGGAGGGCCTCGACGAGGCCGAGGCGCGGCTGCTCGGCGACGTGCGCGGCCTGCGCGTGCTGGAGGTCGGCTGCGGCGCCGGCCAGTGCGGCCGGTGGCTCACCGCCCAGGGGGCGCGGGTGGCCGGGCTGGACCTGTCGCACCGGCAGCTGCTGCACTCGCGCCGCATCGACGAGGCGACCGGCACCTCGCTGCCCGTGGTGGTCGCCGACGCCGCCCTGATCCCGTTCGCCGACGAGTCGTTCGATCTGGCCTGCTCGGCGTTCGGTGCGCTGCCGTTCGTGGCCGACGCCACGAGGGTGCTGCGCGAGGTGCGGCGGGTGCTGCGGCCGGGCGGGCGGTGGGTCTTCTCGGTGAGTCACCCGATCCGCTGGGCGTTCCCCGACGACCCCGGCGTGGCCGGGCTGACGGCCGACCGCTCCTACTTCGACCGCACCCCCTACGTGGAGGTGGGCGATGACGGCGAGCCGCAGTACGTCGAGCACCACCGCACGCTCGGCGACTGGGTCGCCGCCATCACCGCCGCCGGGCTGACGCTGACCGCGCTGACCGAGCCCGAGTGGCCCGCCGGTCATACGGGCGAGTGGGGCGGGTGGAGTCCGCTGCGCGGGCGGCTGCTGCCCGGCACGGCGATCTTCAGTTGTGTTCGCCCTGATGGCGGCACCGCACCGCACGGTGGCTAGCGTGAAGCCATGAGTGTCGATGTGGAGTACCCGGGCAGGCGGCTGGGCCTGCCCGAGGAGGGCAGCGGCGCGGTCGCCGGGTTCGGCCGGCGCATCGGCGCGCTGCTCGTCGACTGGCTGATCTGCACCTGGCTCATCGCCAGAGGGCTGCTCGGGGCGAGCGGCGTCGACGCCGGCTGGGTGGGCCTCGGCGTGTTCGCCGCGGAATACGTGCTGCTCGTGGGTACCATCGGCATGACGTTCGGGATGCGGCTGTTCGGCGTCAGGATCGTCTCGGTGGCAGGCGGCCGCGCACCTTTCATCAGTGTGCTCGTCCGCACCCTGCTGCTCTGCCTCGCCCTCCCCGCGCTGATCTGGGACCGCGACCAGCGGGGCCTGCACGACAAGGCCGCCGGCACGATCGCCGTGCGCCTGTAGGGCCCCGTGCAGCCCGGCACGATGTGTCGCATCTCACCGCCATACCGCGCCATTAACATCTGCGAAACAAACGGGACATGGGCCGGAAACGGCGCAGGCATAACTTCGAGCCTGCAAGCCCGTGCCCCTGGGGAGGTTGGATGTTCAACTCCGCCGACGACGTCCTGAAGTTCATCAGGGACGAAGGGGTGCAGTTCGTCGACGTCAGGTTCACCGACCTGCCGGGGACGACGCACCACTTCACCTTTCCCGCCGAGAACTTCAATTCCAATGTCTTCACCGACGGCCTGATGTTCGACGGCTCGTCGATCCGTGGTTTCCAGGCGATCCACGAGTCGGACATGCTGCTGCTGCCCGACCCGACGACGTCGGTGCTCGACCCGTTCCGCGAGCACAAGACCCTCAACATCAACTTTTTCGTTCACGACCCGCTGACCGGCGAGGCGTACAGCCGCGACCCGCGTAACGTCGCCCGCAAGGCCGAGGAGTACCTCAAGGGCACCGGCATCGCCGACACGGCGTACTTCGGGCCCGAGGCCGAGTTCTACATCTTCGACGACGTGCGGTTCGAGACCAGGCAGAACGCCGGCTACTACTACATCGACTCGATCGAGGGCGCCTGGAACACCGGCAAGGCCGCCGAGGGCGGCAACCTCGGCTACAAGCCGCGCTACAAGGGCGGCTACTTCCCGGTGCCGCCGATGGACCACTTCACCGACCTGCGCTCGCAGATGGTGCGCATGCTCATCGAGGCCGGCATCGAGGTCGAGATGCAGCACCACGAGGTGGGCACCGCCGGCCAGGCCGAGATCGACTTCAGGTTCGGCTCGCTGCTGAAGACGGCCGACAACATGATGCTGTACAAGTACATCATCAAGAACGTCGCCCGCCGGAACGGCCACACGGTGACCTTCATGCCCAAGCCGATCTTCGGTGACAACGGCTCGGGCATGCACTGCCACCAGTCGCTGTGGAAGGAAGGCGCGCCGCTGTTCTACGACGAGGTCGGCTACGCCGGGCTGTCGGACACCGCGCGCTACTACATCGGCGGCCTGCTCAAGCACGCCCCCTCGCTGCTGGCCTTCACGAACCCGACGGTGAACTCCTACCACCGTCTGGTGCCGGGCTACGAGGCCCCGGTCAACCTAGTCTACTCGCAGCGCAACCGTTCGGCCTGCGTGCGCATCCCGATCACCGGGTCGAACCCCAAGGCCAAGCGCATCGAGTTCCGGGTGCCCGACCCGTCGTGCAACCCGTACTTCGCCTTCTCGGCCATGCTGATGGCCGGCATCGACGGCATCAAGAACAAGATCGAGCCGCCGGAGCCGGTCGACAAGGACCTGTACGAGCTGCC
This sequence comes from Actinomycetales bacterium, assembly GCA_044507605.1. GTDB lineage: Bacteria > Actinomycetota > Actinomycetes > Streptosporangiales > Streptosporangiaceae > Thermopolyspora. The sequence goes on from JBIQJI010000001.1 coordinate 7,366, forward strand.
GCCCGAGGAGGCGCGCAGCATCCCGCAGGTGCCGGGCTCGCTGGAGGCCGTGCTGGACAACCTGGAGACCGACCACGACTACCTCCTTGAGGGCGGGGTCTTCACGCCCGACCTGATCGAGACGTGGATCTCCTACAAGCGCACCAGCGAGGTGGACCCGATCCGCCTGCGCCCGCACCCGCACGAGTTCGAGCTGTACTACGACGTGTGATCTCTTCGGCGCCGCGGACCTGCGCGATCACGATCCGGCCTGCCGGCCGGGCCGCGCAGAGTCCGCGGCGTCGTCGTTCACGCGGTGCGTGATGCGCTCGGCGGCCGCCATGTCGAGCGGCCGCCGAGCCGCCGTCCCCGACCGAGCCGCCGACCCTGGCCGACCCGCTATCCCCGGCCGGGCCGGCCGTCGACGGCGTCCACGCGGCCATGAGCCGTCATGACCGTCAGGCCGCCGGTGGGTTGAGCCGGGCGAAACCCTCCTGCCGGTGGTAGGGGAAGTAGGGATACGGTGCCGTCTTGGCGCTGGCGGCGTCCAGCCGGGCCATCTGCTCGGGAGTCAGCTGCCAGCCGGCGGCGCCGAGATTGTCGCGAAGCTGCGCCTCGTCGCGGGCGCCGATGATGACCGACGACACCGTGGGCCGCTGCAGCAGCCAGTTGATCGCGATCTGCGGAATGGTCTTGCCGGTCTCCTGCGCGATCTCGTCGAGCGCGTCGACCACGCGGAACAGGTCCTCGTCGTCGACGGGCGGCCCGTAGGCGGCGGTGCGATGCAGCCGGCTCTGCCGGGGCAGTGGCCGGTCGCGGCGGAGCCTGCCGGTGAGCCTGCCCCAGCCGAGCGGGCTCCAGACGACGGCCCCGACACCCTGGTCGAGCCCGAGAGGCATCAGCTCCCACTCGTAGTCACGGCCGACCAGGGAGTAGTAGACCTGGTGGGTCACATAGCGGGGGTGGCCGTAGGTGTCGGCGATCGCCAGCGACTTCATCAACTGCCAGCCGGAGAAGTTGGAGACGCCGACGTAGCCGACCTTGCCGGCCCGGACCAGGTCGGCGAGCGTGGCCAGCACCTCCTGTATCGGCGTACCGGCGTCGAAGGCGTGCAGGTGGAAGATGTCGATGTAGTCGGTGCCGAGCCGTCGCAACGCGTCCTCACACGCCCTGATCAGGCGCGGACGGGCGGAGCCGGCCTCGTTGGGCCCGTCGCCCATGGGCAGGCTGGTCTTGGTCGAAAGGATCACCTGGTCCCGGCGCCCCTTGATCGCTTCGCCCAGCACCCGTTCCGATTCGCCGTCGGAGTAGACGTCCGCGGTGTCGAACATGGTGACCCCGGCCTCCAAGCAGATGTCCACCAGACGGCGCGCTTGCCGCACGTCGGTGTCGCCCCAGGCGCCGAAGAACTCCCCCCGCCCGGCGAAGGTCGCCGCGCCAAAGCTCAGCACGGGCACCATGAGCCCGGAGGCGCCCAACCGTCGATACTCCACGATGACTCCCTTAACGGTATTGCAGTTCCGTTAGGATGGTACCTAAGCAGAAGCAAAGCGGTAAATGGAACTGGAGACCCATTATGGGGAGCGCGGGGACCATCCGCCCCGGAGGGCGCACCGCTCGGGTCCGGGCGGCGGTGCTGACGGCCGCCGGGGGCGCACTGGCCGAGCAGGGCTTCGCCCACCTGGACCTGGCCGACATCGCCCGCCGCGCCGGGGTGGGCAAGACGACCGTCTACCGCCGCTGGGGCACCACGACAGGCCTGGTGGCCGATCTGCTGATCGACATGGCCGAGCAGTCGCTGCCCCACACCGAGACCGGCTCACTGCTCGGCGACCTGACGGCCCACGCCCGGCTCGTGGTGCGCACGCTGACCGATCCACGCCAAGGGCCCCTGTTCAAGGCGATCATCGCGGCGGCCGTCTGCGACCCTCGGACGGCCGCCGCCCTGCACCGCTTCTACGCCACCCGCATCCGCGAGTGGAGCCAGTGCGTGCAGCAGGCCATCGACCGGGGCGAGGTGCCGGCCGGCACCGACACCCACGAGGTGATCAGGGCCGTCTCCGCGCCCCTGTACTACCGCCTGCTGGCCAGCGGCGACCCCTTGGACGAGGCCACCGCCGACCGCGCCGCCCAGGCCGCCGAGATCGCGGCCCGCGCAGGAGCGTACGTCGCCAAGGAATAGACCACCGGCCCCGGATCACGGCGTCGCGCCCGGACCCTGACGGCGCCCGCCGCCGCGCGGCGGTTCCCAGGGTCGCCCGGCACCCTTGCGAGCCGCCCCCATTCCGCCCACCGAGCGCCACGAGCGGCCGCGTCTGATCACGCAGCACACCCTGGAACGCCAACGGTCCCCCGCCATGGCCACCCGCCATCGATCACGACCGCCAGCCCATCTCGCTGCCGCAGCGACACCTGCCCGCGAATCGACACCTGCCCTACCAGGAGCCGGCATCTGCCCTCGGCGGCACCTGCTCTTGAGGCGGCACCTGTCTTTCCCCCGACACCCGTCCTTAGGACGAGATCGGCTTCTGGGGTGACACGGTCTCGTCGGGCAGCACGATGAGGCGGTCGCCGCGGCCCCGTGGCAGGCGGTCGTGGCGAAGCCGGACGGTGCGCCGGCCCGTGCCGCACTCCTGTGGCGCGGATCGGCAGTGGCGGCGCCAGGTGGCGGCGGTCGCCAGGATCGGCAGCCGCGGGGGGAGGGTGAGCGGTGCGGGCAGGCCGGTCGAGGCCACGTGAGCGAACAGGCGGCGGGTCAGGGCCTGCGCCAGGTCTTCGAGCAGGTGGATGGTGGGATGCACCTCCCGCGCGGCGAGACCCTCGGCGCCGAGCTCGGGCAGGCCGAACCGGGCCAGACCGGCCGTGAGCAGCATGTGGCGGCCATCGTCGCCGAGGCCCAGCCGGGGCCACAGCCAGTCGCCCACCGCGAAGGCACGCGGCCGTGTGACGGGAGGCGGGCGCCAGGGGGACGGCAGCAGCCGAGGGACACCGGGGTCGAGCCGCACTCCCCCGGTGGCCTCGGCCAGCTCGTCGACGGCCCGGGCGGCGGCCCACAGGTGCACGGGCGGCCAGCCGGCGGGGGCCGTACAGGTCACGGCGTAGTGGCGACGCGAGCGCGCCAGGAGGTCGCCGAGGAGCCGCTCTTCGCCCAAGGAGCACTCGGGACAACACAGGATCTCGCGGGCCCAGGCGAGCACGGGATCTTCGGAGCCGACCTCGTCGACGGCCACCTCCACGGGCCCGCCCGTCAACTCCCGGCCCGACCGCTCCCGGCCCGTCGACGCCCGGCCCATCGGCTCCCGGCCCGCGCGCCGCCGACGGCGCGGGGCGGACGGGCGGGGCAGGCTCGTGAGCCGCTCGGCGATCGCGGCCAGGGCGGTGCCGGGCGGCCGCTCGGGGGCGGCGACGACGAACGTCGCGCTCACCCGGTCGGGGATGGTCAGCGAGATCGGGGTGGTGCCGGTCATGGCGGGCTCCAGGTGCGGTGCGGCGACGGGCGCCGGTCGGTGGACGGACACCGCACAGCATGCAGGATGCGAACACCTGATCGATAAGGCGCGGGGCGGCCTGTGGATAACCCGGAGCGAGACGCAGCAGACGGGCCGCTGCGCCTCCTTGCCCGAGCCCAGGCCGACGTGGCGGCACAGTACGCCCCGCCACGTCGGTAGAACACAGGCCGCCTCAACGGCACGCCGCTCGGCACACGACCACGAACGTCACCAGGAACCCCGCCGGGTGCTCGACGTGTGCTCGGTCATCCGCAGGCGTCCCATGGCCGGCGAGGCGTCAGGTGGAGGGCGGCCTGCCGCCTTCGTGGTGGGCGAGGGTGACCGGGGCGTTGGCGAAGCCCCGGACGAACCCCAGAGAAGCTCGCCACGACCGTGACGCCGAAGCACGTGCCGAGACGACGGCGACCGGGGCATCGCCGAAGACCCGGACGCCGGAAAGCTCGGCACGCCGATGACGCCGGTGTAGGTGCCGGCGTCATCGGCCGTGTCCGCGCAGGTCGCGCGCGTGGTCAGGCGTCGTAGAAGACGCGCTCGACGACGCGGCGGGCACGCCTGGTGGCGCGGCGGTAGTCCTCGAGGAAGTCCTCCGAGCCCTCGGGCGGGTATCCGAGTGCCCGCGCGATCAGCGCCCGCTCCCGTACGCCGGCGGGGATGGCGTCGCCTGCGCGGCCGCGCACGAGCATGATGGCGTCGCGCACCTGGGAGGCGAACCGCCATGCCTCCGCGAGCACCTCCTCGTCGCCAGCGGCGAGCAGGCCGGCGGCCACGGCGGCGCGCAGCGCGTCGATCGTGCGGGTGGTGCGCAGCTTCGGCACTTCGTAGGCGTGCCGGAGCTGGAGCAGCTGGGCGACCCACTCCACGTCCGACAGGCCGCCGCGGCCCAGTTTGGTGTTCAGGGTGGGGTCGGCGCCGCGCGGCAGCCGCTCGGCCTCCATGCGGGCCTTCAATCGCCTGATCTCGCGCACGGCCTCGGGCGGGATGCCGCCTGCGGGGTAGCGCAGCGGGTCGATCATGGCCGTGAACTCGGCGCCGATGGCGGCGTCGCCGGCGGCGAAGCGGGCGCGCAGCAGCGCCTGCGCCTCCCAGGGCGACGACCAGCGCCGGTAGTAGGCGGCGTAGGAGGCGAGGGTGCGGACCAGGGGGCCCTGACGGCCTTCGGGGCGCAGGTCGGGGTCGATGGTGAGCGGCGGGTCGGGCGTGGGCAGGGCGAGCAGGCGGCGCACCTCGTTGGCGGCGGCGTGGGCCGCGTCGGCGGCGTCCTGCTCGTCGGCGCCTTCGACGGGCACATGGACGAACATGACGTCGGCGTCGCTGCCGTACGAGCATTCGAAGCCGCCGAGGCGGCCCATCGCGATGACGGCGAGCCGGGTGGGCAGGGGGCCGCGGCGCTCCATCTCCAGTTTGTTGATCGCGGCGTCCAGGGCGGCCTGCACGGTGACGTCGTTGAGTTCGGACAGGGCCGGGCCGACCTGCTCGATGTCGATGCGGCCGACCAGGTTGGCGACGGCGATGCGGAACAGTTCGCGGCGGCGCAGGGCCCGCACGGCGGCGACGGCGGTCTCGGCGTCCGCGCCGTACCGCTGCACGGCCGACTCGGCCTCCGACAGCAGGGCCTCCCGGGGGCGGATGCGCAGCTCTGTGTCGGAGCCGAGCATGGCGACCGCCTCGGGGGCTCCGAGCAGCAGGCCGGTGGCGTAGCGGCTGGTGCCGAGCAACCGCGCCATGCGTTCGGCGACGGCGGTCTCGTCGCGGAGCAGGCGCAGGTACCAGGGGGTCGCGCCGAGCTTGTCGCTGACCTGGCGGAAGCCCAGCAGCCCGGCGTCGGGGTCGGGGGTGTCGGCGAACCAGCCGAGCAGCACCGGCAGCAGTGTGCGCTGGATGGCGGCGCGGCGCGACACGCCGCTGGTGAGTGAGGCGATGTGCCGCAGCGCGCCTTCCGGGTCGGCGTATCCCAGGGCCTCCAGCCGGGCCGCCGCCGCCGACGCCGACAGCCGCACGTCCTCTCCGGGGAGCCGGGCGACGGCCTGCAGCAGCGGCCGGTAGAAGAGTTTTTCGTGCAGTCGTCTGGCCTCCATGGCGTGCCGCTTCCATTGGGTGGTGAACTCCCCCACCGGGTCCGCGGTCATGCCGAGGGCGCGGCCGAGCCGGCGCAGGTCGGTGACATCGGCGGGCACCACGTGGGTGCGGCGGAGCCGATGCAGCTGCAGCAGGTGCTCCACCTGCCGCAGAAAGGTGTACGCCTCGGCGAGCGCTTTGGCGTCGTCGCGGCCGACGTAGCCGCCGCGCGACAGCGCGGCGAGGGCGGGCAGCGTGGCGCGGCGCCGCAGCAGCGGGTCGGACCGGCCGTGCACGAGCTGCAGCAGCTGCACGGCGAACTCGATGTCGCGCAGCCCTCCGGGGCCGAGTTTGATCTGCCGTTCGGCTTCGTCGGCCCGGATGTGGGACTCGACGCGGCGCCGCATGGCCTGGACATCTTCGACGAAGTGGTCGCGTTTGGACGCCTGCCAGACCAGGTCGTTGACGGCGGCGACGTACTCCTCGCCGAGTTCGAGGTCGCCGGCGATGGGTCGGGCTTTGAGCAGCGCCTGGAACTCCCAGGTCTTGGCCCATCTGCGGTAGTAGGTCAGGTGGCTGGCGAGGGTGCGTACGAGCGGCCCGGCCTTGCCTTCGGGGCGCAGCGCGGCGTCGACCTCCCACAGCGCGCCCTCGGGGGTGCTGGCCGAGCAGGCGCGCATCATGCCCTGGGCGAGCCTGGTGGCGATCGCGAGCAGCTTGCCTTCGTCGACGCCGTCCCGGGGCTCCGCCACGAAGATCACGTCGACGTCGGAGATGTAGTTGAGCTCGCGGCCGCCGCACTTGCCCATGCCGATGACGGCGAGCCGCACGTCCTCGGCCTGGCCGTGCTCGGCCCGGGCGATGGCGAGGCCGGCCTCGAGCGCGGCGGCGGCGAGGTCGGACAGCTCGGCGGTGGCCTCGGCGAGGGTGACCTCGCCGGTGACGTCGCGGGCGGCCAGCCGCAGCAGCCGCCCCCGGTACGCGACGCGCAGCGCCGACAGGGCGGCCGTGTCGGCGGCGCGGGCGACGGGTTCGGGTGCGGCGGGGTCGGCGCCGACGGCCGCCAGCAGGTCGGCGCGCAGCTCCCCGTCGGCGGGCCGCTGGAGCGCGGGGCCGTCCTCGAGCAGGCGGTAGTGGTCGGGGTGCCGCACGAGGTGGTCGCCGAGGGCGGCGGAGACGCCGAGCAGGGCGATCAGCCGGTGCCGCAGGGCGGGGTCGAGCCGCATCGCGCCGAGGACGCCGGCGTCGCGTTCGACGATGCGGGCGAGTGAGATCAGGGCGAGGTCGGGGTCGGCGGCGGCGATCAGCTCGCCGAGCAGGTCGAGGTCGCCGACGGCCTCGGGGCCGAGCCCGTCGAGCAGGCGCTCGGCCCGTGCGCCGTCGGCGAAGCCGAGCCGAGCGAGCCGTCCAGGGGTCGTCTGCATGCGTGACGCGGCGTTCACGTCGCTTAGCGTAGTCCTTTCCTCTCAAGCCGGCGTTAGCGGCACCGGACCGTAATCACCCCATCACTGTGAATTGACACGACAGCTCAGTGGATATCGGCGAATTTCGTGGTTCGCAGCTCGACTCACCCCTTCGGTATAGCAGGTGCGCCGCGGCGGCCGGAGGGCGGGACGGTGGGCCGGGCTACCATGACCCGACGGAGGTGATTCGGGCATGCAGCCACAAAACGTCCAGATGGCCGCCGGGGAGACCGGCCAGGGCCGCTGGATGCGTGTGGCACGGCCGGTCGATCGACGGCTGCGGCCGCTCTTCGCCCGTCCTCCGCTCGGGTTCGCCGAGCACACCGCCACGCCCGGGCGGTGGCTGATGACGCCGGGGCCCACCGTGACGATCATCGTCAACCTCGCGGAGCCGTTCGGCGGCCTGCCCCGGGCCTTCGTCGGCGGCATCGAGCAGGCCCACAGCGTCGTGCGGCACGACGGCCGCACCTGCTGCCTGGACCTCAAGCTCACCCCGCCCGGCGCCTTCCGTCTGCTCGGCGTGCCCATGCACGAGATCGCCGGCCGCGTGGTCGACGTCACCGATCTGCTCGGCCCCGGCGCGCGGCGCCTCACCGAGGCCCTCGTGGAGGCTCCGGGCGAGCCGGCCACGGCGGAAGGGACCCCGCCCGGCACGGCCACGGCGGCGGCCTGGAACCGTCGTTTCGACCTGCTGGAGGAGTTCCTGCTGCGGCACGCCGCGACCGGTCCCGAGCCGTCGGCGCCGGTCGAGTGGGCCTGGCGGCGCATGCTGGAGTCGGGCGGCCGCACGCCGATCGGGGCGCTGGCCGACGAGATCGGCTGGAGCGACCGGCACCTGATCGCCAAATTCAGGCAGCAGATCGGCCTGCCCCCGAAGACGGCGGCCCGCGTCATCCGATTCGCCCGCCTGCTCCAGTTGCTCGACGGCGCCGAAGGAGCGGCCGAGGCGCGCTGGGATCGGCTCGCCGTCACGTGCGGCTACTACGACCAGGCCCACCTCAACCGCGACTTCCGCGAGTTCGCCGGCACCACCCCCACCGACTACGTGACCCGCCGCGTGCCGAGCGGCAACGTGGTCGCCGACGACGCCGTCCCCGCCCGCCGGAACCCTCGCCGACCTGCGACGACTCCGGCGGCCACCAGGTAAGTTCCGTCCAAGACACGACGGGCGCCGCCCCGTAGCGTCGGCTAGGTGAGCGGGCCCGCACGGGGCCCCCGCCGAACCGATCGGAGGCTTATATGTCGGACGTCATCGTGACCGTCAACCCGGTGCTGCGCTACACGGACTGCGCGGCCGGCATCGCCTGGCTGAAGGAGGCGTTCGGGTTCGAGGAACACGCCGTCCACCGCGACGACGACGGGGTCGTCCAGCACGCCGAGTTGCGCGCCGGCGACGGGCTCATCATGCTCGGCCCCTACCGCGAGGGCCGGATGGGCTCGTCGGCTCCGGAGCCGCTCGCCTCGCCGGTGAGCGTGTACGTCGCCCTCGCGGACGCCGAGGCGCTCGACGCCCACCACGCCCGGGCGAAGGCGGCAGGGGCACAGATCGTCATGCCGCCGGCGGACCAGGACTACGGCTCCCGCGACTACAGCGCCCGCGACCCGGAAGGCAACCTGTGGTCGTTCGGCACGTACACCGCAAAACCCTGACGACTTCTCGCGTCTCCCGTCTCCGGCGCCTTTCGGCGCCGGGCCCTGGGCTCCGGCACGCCGGGGCACCGGCACGCCGGGCGCTGAGCGGCGGCCGGGGCGGAGGCATGCCGCGGAGCCCTGATGCGGCCCCATGCGCAGGCCCATGGGGTCCGATGTGGGGGCGTCCGGACCGGTGCGCCGGCCCGGCCCCGAGGGGCGGGCCCACGGGGGCGCGGATCAGCGCGGGCGGATCCACACGGCGTGGGCGGCGGCGACCAGGGTGCCGTCGGTCTCGTAGACGGCGCTGTCGCCGTACAGCTTGCGGCCCTCGGTGCCGCCGGCGCGGGCGACGACCGAGTACGTGCCGCCCGGAAGCACCTGGCCGAACACCCGTACGGTGAACCGGCCGAGCAGCGCCCTGTCGCCCGGCCCGAAGTGGGCCCAGCCGGTGGGGCAGTCGAGGGCGGCCCAGATGGCGGCGTCGGGCACGATGCCGTCGGGGTCGGCGATGGTGACGGGCACCCGCCAGCCCGCGGCCACCATGCCGGGGCGCACCGGCCCGGCGAACACGCGCAGCCCGTCGCCGGGATCGCGCACGCCGCAGACGAAGCAGCCGGGGTACGGGTGGGAGGTCAGCCCGACGAACCCCGACTCGGCCCGCGCGGCCTCGGCGAACGGCACGAAGGGCGGCGGCTCGGGGGTGCCGTCGACCGGCACGGCCTCGGCCAGGGTCTCGTCGCCCAAGGAGAGCGTGACCGTGTCGTCGAGCAGGCTCGGCCGCAGTTCGGTGTCGAGGGGCACCGGGCGGCGTAGCGTGACCTCGACCGCCGACCGTCTGCCGCCGCCGTCGAGCATGCCGGCCAGCAGCCCGCCTATCCAGCCGCCGTTGGCCATGGAGTCGGGTCCTTGGAACCGCGCCGGCACGGTCATCACGGTCTGCAGCCCGGCAGCCGCCATACTGGTCCTCCATAAGTGCGTACGTGGGACGACGCTGTCCACCGGTACGGACATGGGACGACGTTGTCCACAAAAATGAGATGTTCCCTCCGATTTTACTCAGAGCGAATAACCGCCCAGATCAGAGGGTGCCTGCAGGGGCAGGTCAGAGGATCGGCAGGTACCGGCCGAGCTCGTGCTCGGTGACCTGACGCCGGTAGTCGGCCCACTCGGCCCGCTTGTTGCGCAGGAAGTAGTCGAACACGTGCTCGCCGAGCGTCTCGGCGACCAGTTCGCTGCGCTCCATCGCCGTGATCGCCTCGTCGAGGCTCTGCGGCAGCGGCTGGATGCCGAGCGCGCGGCGCTCCCCCGCGGTCAGCGCCCACACGTCGTCTTCGGCGCCCGGCGGCATCTCGTACCCCTCCTCGATGCCCTTGAGCCCGGCGGCGAGGATCACCGCGAAGGCGAGGTACGGGTTGCACGAGGAGTCGAGCGAGCGGAACTCCACCCGCGACGAGTTGCCCTTGTGCGGCTTGTACATGGGGACCCGCACCAGCGCCGACCGGTTGTTGTGCCCCCAGCAGATGTACGCCGGCGCCTCGCCGCCCTGCCCCGCGATGGCCTCGGCGCCGCCCCACAGCCGCTTGTAGGAGTTGACCCACTGGTTGCACACCGCGGTGATCTCGGCCGCGTGGCGCAGCAGCCCGCCGATGAACGACCGGCCCACCTTCGACAGCTGGTAGTCGGCGCCCGGCTCGTAGAACGCGTTGCGGTCGCCCTCGAACAGCGACATGTGGGTGTGCATGCCGGAACCCGGGTGCTCGGTGAACGGCTTCGGCATGAAGCTCGCCCAGATGTCCTGTTCCAGCGCCACTTCCTTCATGACCAGCCGGAACGTCATCAGGTTGTCGGCGGTGGTCAGCGCGTCGGCGTAGCGCAGGTCGATCTCCTGCTGGCCAGGGGCGCCCTCGTGGTGGCTGAACTCCACCGAGATGCCCATCGCCTCCAGCATCATGATGGCGTTGCGCCGGAAGTCGTGCCCCGCGCTGTGGGGCGTGTGGTCGAAGTAGCCGCCGGCGTCGATCGGCTCAGGCCGGTCGCCCGGCTCGGGCTTGCGCTTGAGCAGGAAGAACTCCACCTCGGGGTGGGTGTAGAACGTGAAGCCCATGTCGGCCGCCTTGGCGAGGGTGCGCTTGAGCACCCACCGGGGGTCGGCGTGCGACGGCGAGCCGTCGGGCATCAGAATGTCGCAGAACATGCGGGCGGCGCCGGGCGCCTCGCTGCGCCACGGCAGGATCTGGAACGTCGACGGGTCGGGCTTGGCCAGCATGTCCGACTCGTAGACGCGGGCGAACCCTTCGATCGCCGATCCGTCGAAGCCGATGCCTTCGGCGAACGCCCCCTCGAGCTCGGCCGGTGCTATCGCCACCGACTTGAGGAAGCCGAGCACGTCGGAGAACCACAGCCGGATGAACCGGATGTCGCGCTCTTCGAGCGTGCGCAGAACGAACTCCTGCTGGCGGTCCACGGCATCCCTCTCTAACAACCAACGTCATCGACACCATCGTCGCCTCGCCGGGCACAGCGGGAGAGAGACGTCTGGTCGTCTATCAGTCTGCCCTCTTCGTGTTTCGCACACGTTACGACGGCCGGCGGCCGGATGGCCAATCGCCGATGTCTCCGACGGTGCACGTAACCTGCAACCGGAGGAAAAGGTGTTACTCCCTTGATCCAGGCATAAAAGCCACATCGTAGGGTGGGGTACGTGGCACAACTGCGCATTGCCCTGGCACAGACCGACCCCGCAGTGGGCGACCTCGCCGCGAACTCCGACAAGCTGGTCGAGTGGACCCGGCGGGCCGCCGATCGCGGCGCGCACCTGGTGGTCTTCACCGAGATGTTCCTCACCGGCTACCCCGTCGAGGACCTGGTGCTGCGCGGCTCGTTCGTCGACGCCTCGATCGCGGCGCTGGAGGCGGTCGCCCGCCGGCTCGCCGACGAAGGGCTGGGCGAGCTGCCCGTCGTCACCGGATACGTCGACCGGGCCGGCCTGGCGCACCGCGTGGGCCAGCCCAAGGGCGCCCCGCTGGACGCCGCCGCGCTGCTGCACCGCGGCCGCGTCGTCGCCCGCACCGCCAAGCACCACCTACCCAACTACGGCGTGTTCGACGAGTACCGCTACTTCGTGCGCGGCGACCGGCTGCCGGTGTTCCGGCTGCACGGGGTCGACGTGGCCATCGCGGTGTGCGAGGACCTGTGGCAGGACGGCGGGCCCGTCGCCGTGGTCGCCGAGGCCGGAGCCGGGCTGCTCGTGGTGCCCAACTCCTCGCCGTACGAACGGGACAAGGACGACGTGCGGCTCGCCTTGTGCGCCCGCCGGGCCCGCGAGGCCGGCTGTGCCCTCGCCTACGCGAACCAGGTGGGCGGCCAGGACGAGCTGGTCTTCGACGGCGACTCGCTCGTGGTCGACGCCCAGGGCGAGCTGGTGGCCCGGGCCGCCCAGTTCACCGAGGAGCTGCTGGTCACCGACCTCGACCTGCCCGCCGCCGACCCCGGCGAGCCGCTGGGGAGTTTCCCGGTCGACGCCGGCGACGGCACCACGATCACCGTGGAACGGCTGGAGCTGTCGGGCGCCCCCGTGCCGCCCTACCCGCCCGAGCCGCCCCGCGTCGCCGAACGGCTCGACGACCTCGCCGAGGTGTACCACGCGCTGGTGCTCGGCGTGCGCGACTACGTCGCCAAGAACGGCTTCACGTCCGTCATCCTCGGGCTGTCGGGCGGCATCGACTCCGCGCTGACCGCCACCATCGCCTCCGATGCGATCGGCCCCGACCGCGTGCACGTGGTGCTGATGCCGTCGCGCTACTCCTCCGAGCACTCCCTGTCGGACGCGTGGGAGCTGGTGCGTCGCCAGGGCGTCCACGCCCGCCTCGCCCCCATCGCCGACATCGTCAGCGCCGTGGAGAAGGAGATCGACCTGCACGGGCTCGCGGCCGAGAACCTGCAGGCGCGGGTGCGCGGTGCCGTGATCCTCATGGGCCTGTCCAACGAACACGGCCACCTGGTGCTGACCACCGGCAACAAGAGCGAGCTGGCCACCGGTTACTCCACGCTCTACGGCGACTCGGCGGGCGGTTTCGCGCCCATCAAGGACGCGCTGAAGACCATGGTGTGGGACCTGTCGAGGTGGCGCAACGCGCAGGCCGGCCGCGAGAGCGGCTTCCTGCACCGGTTCGCGGAGCCGCCGATACCGGAGAACTCGATCACCAAGGAGCCGAGCGCCGAGCTGCGGCCCGGCCAGCGCGACACCGACTCGCTGCCGCCGTACGAGGTGCTGGACCGGCTGCTGAGCGACTACGTCGAACGGGACATGGGCCGGGACGAGCTGGTGGAGGCGGGACACGACCCCGAGCTGGTGGCGCGGGTCATCAGGCTGGTCGATATCGCCGAGTACAAGCGCCGGCAGTACCCCCCGGGCCCGAAGATCACGCCGAAGAACTTCGGCCGCGACCGGCGCCTGCCGATCACGAACCGGTGGCGCGAGACGCCCTCGGGCGGGCGTTAGGCCGGCTCGCCGGCCTGCGGGCGGGTGCCGAGGCCCCGCATCAGGTGGTCCAGGACCCGCTCGGGAATGTCGGCGGGCAGCTCGCCCTTGTCGCGCCTGTCCCACTTGACCAGATAGAGCATGACGCCGGTCAGCGCGGCCGCGGCGATGTCGATGTCGAGGCCGGGGTCGAGCACGCCCTCGTCGATGCCCCGGCGCAGCAGCGCCCGCAGGGCCACCCGCCGCGGCTCGAGGGCGAGCCTGTCGAACCGTTCGACCAGCCGAGGGTGCCGCTCGGCCTCGCTCATCGCGATGTTCATGATGCAGCGGGCACGCGGGTGGCAGGCCTCCTGCTGGATGAGGCGGAGGTAGGCGACCAGCCCTTCGGCCACCGACATGCCGCGGGTTTCGGGCACCGGCGCCTTGAGGGTGGCGAGCGCGGCGGCGATGAGGTCCTCCTTGTTGGACCAGCGCCGGTAGATCGTGGTCTTGCCGACCCCGGCCCGTGCGGCGATCGCCTCGATGCTCAGCTCCGAGACGGTCGATCCCTCGGCGATCAGGTCCACGGTGGCGTCGAGGATCGCCTTGTCCGCCTTCTCGCTGCGGGGCCGGCCGGGCGCGCGCACCGAGCCCACCACCTCGGACCGTTCGGCCGTACGCCCGCCCGCGTGCCCATTCACCATGGCCGACCACACCTCCGCCACTACCACGGCCTACCTCACACTACCGCCGCCTCCTGCTCCGTTTCCCGCGCGACCGCCCGGTCGTGCTTCGCGGAGGCCTTGCCGGGCAGCCACTTGACGACCACCAGGGCGCCGACCAGGGCGATCGCGGCGGCGACCAGGGCCGTGACGTGCATGCCGTCGATGAACGCCGCCTTGGCCGGCGCGACCAGTGCGGCGCCGCGGGCGCCGAGACCCTCGGCCACGCCCATCGTGGAGGTGATGGACTCGCCGGCGGCGTGCCGGACGCCCTCGGGCAGGATCGTCAGCGCGGGGGCGATGCCGTCGCGGTACGCCGCCGACAGCACCGAGCCGAGCAGCGCCACGCCCATGGCGCCCGCCACCTGGCGCACCGTGTTGCTCATCGCCGAGCCGACACCGGCCTTCTCCCTCGGCAGCGAATCCATGATCGCGGTCGTCGACGGGGGCATGATGTTGGCCATCGCGGCGCCCTGCACGAAGAACACCAGCTCGATGAGCGCGATCGGGGTCGTCTCGTCCATCAGGGCGTAGCTCGCCAGAGCCGCGGCCACGACGACCATGCTCACGGTGGCGGTCAGCCTGCCGCCGAACCTGATGACCATGCGCTGGCTGAGCGGCGCGAAGATGAGCTGCGCGCCGGCGAACGGGATCATCAGGGCGCCCGCCTGCAGCGCGGTGAAGCCGAGGACGCTCTGCAGGTAGAAGACCAGGAAGAACATCCCGCCCATCATCGCGAAGAACACGATGCCGATCAGGCCGACCGCGCTGGAGAACCGGGGAATGGCGAAGTAGCGGACGTCGAAGGCCGGGTGGTCGAGGCGACGCTCGTACCACACGAACAGCGCGAGGACGGCCAGGCCGACGAGCGCCGGCACGAGCACCTGCGGGCTGGCGACGGTGGCGAGCTCGCCGCCGCGGATGATGCCGTACGTCACCGCGACCAGCCCGATGACCGACAGCAGCACGCCGACCGGGTCGAGCTTCGTGGGCCGGGGGTCGCGCGACTCGGGCACCAGTGCCGCGATGAGCACCGTTCCGATGACCACCACCGGAACGTTGACCAAGAAGACCGAGCCCCACCAGAAGTTCTCGATCAGCAGCCCACCGGTGATCGGACCGATCGCGACGCCGAGACCGACGCCGGCGGCCCACACGCCGATGGCCTTACCCCGTTCACGGGGCGAGAACACGTTGGAAATGATCGCCAGGGTGGCGGGCATGATGGCCGCCGCGCCCACGCCCATGAAACCTCTGGCGAAGATGAGCTGTGTGGGGCTTTGCGCGTAGGCGCTGGCCAGCGACGCCAACCCGAACAGCACCATTCCGATCATCAGCATGCGCTTGCGTCCGCTGCGATCACCGAGCACGCCGAAGGTGAACAGCAGCCCGGCGAACACCAGCGTGTAGGCGTTGATCGCCCACTCCAGCTCGCTCTGACCCGCGCCCAGGCCCTCGACCGGATCGGCGATGGTCTTCAGTGCGACGTTGAGGATGGTGTTGTCGAGGACGACCGCGAGAAGGCTGAAGACCAGCACTCCGAGGATCTGCCACCTGCGCGGGTGACCTGTCTGCTCCAAGGGGGGACTCCCAAAATTCGATACGACCTAGTTTCGCTACGAGACCGTAGCGCATATAGATTCGATACGCAACCGTACCGTTTCGTTAACCGGCTCACCTGGGGGGCGGGCGGCGGGGTTCACCGCCGGCCGGGGCCGTGCAATCATCGGAAACGTCCGGGGACGCCATCAGGGCGCCACGAGGCTTTGGAGGTATCTCGCATGTCCTCTGTTTCCGCAGCTCCCACCGCCGGCGCACAGACCACGCTGTACGGTGGCACCACCACCCGCAGAATCACCGTCCGCGACCTCGCGGCCGCGAAGCAGCGCGGCGAAAAGTGGCCGATGGTCACCGCGTACGACGCCATGACTGCAAAGGTCTTCGACGACGCCGGTATTCCCGTCCTGCTCGTCGGCGACTCCGCGGCCATGGTCGTCTACGGCCACGACTCCACGCTCCCGGTGACGGTCGGCGACCTGCTCCCCCTCACCGCGGCGGTCGCGCGCGGCGCCTCCCGCGCCATGGTCGTGGCCGACCTGCCGTTCGGCTCCTACCAGGCCTCACCCGCCCAGGCGCTGGAGTCGGCCGCGAGATTCATGAAGGAGGCCGGCGCCCACGCCGTCAAACTGGAGGGCGGGCGGCGCGTCCTCCCCCAGGTCGAGGCCCTGGTCGCCGCAGGCGTACCGGTGATGGGCCACCTCGGGCTCACCCCGCAGTCGGTCAACGTCCTCGGCGGCTACCGCGTGCAGGGCCGCGGCGAAGCCGGCGACCGGCTCATCGGCGACGCCAAGGCACTCGAACACGCCGGGGCGTTCGCCATCGTCCTCGAATGCGTGCCCGCGAGCCTCGCCGCCCGCGTCACCGCCGACCTGAACATCCCCACCATCGGCATCGGCGCCGGCCCGTCCTGCGACGCCCAGGTGCTCGTCTGGCAGGACCTCATGGGCCTCACCCCCCGCCCGCCCAAATTCGTCAAAAAATACGCCGACCTGGCCGGCGAAATGGACCGCGCGATCCGCGCCTACGCCGACGACGTCGTATCGGGCACCTTCCCCGCCCCCGAGCACACCCACAGCTGACCGCCCCGCACCCCTCCCCGGCCCCCGCCCTAGGCCCCGGCACGGGGCGGCGGGGCCGGTGCCCGGCCTCCGGCCTCGCGCTCAGGCCAGGGTGGCGTCCCGGGCCGGCCCAGGTCGGTACCGCGTCCCCACCCTCGCGCCCAGGCCGGGGCGACGGGGTCGGTACTGGGCCTCGCCCCGAGCTCAGGCCGGGGCGGCGGAGCCGGTACTGCGCCTTTGCCCTCGCACTCAGACCAGAGCGACGGATCCGGCATTACGCCCCGCCCCCGAGCTCAAGCCAGGGCGGCAGAGCCGGTACTGGGCCCCGCCCAAGGCTCAGGCCAGGGTGGCGGCGTCGGGTACTGGGCCCCCGCCCGGACTCAGGCCAGGGTGGCGGGGTCGGTGTTGGCGCCGCAGACGACCACGGCGACGCTCTCCCCCGGCTCGGGACGGTAGGCGCCCGAGCGGAGGGCGGCGTAGGCCGCCGCGCCTGCCGGCTCGACCGCGACCCGGCAGGACCGCCAGAGCGCCCGTCTGGCCTCGACGATCGCCTCGTCGCCGACCAGCACCACCGCGATGCCCTCGGCGGCGGCCACATCGACCGCGATGCTCCCGGCCACGCTGGCCCCGAGCGCGTCGGCCGCGACGCCGCTCACATCGACCGGCACCGGACGGCCGGCCCGCAGGGCGTGGTGCAGGGTGGGGCAGCGCTCGGGCTCGACGCCCACCACCTTCGCGTGACCGCGCAGGGCGGTGGCGACGCCCGCGATGAGCCCGCCTCCCCCGACCGCGACGAGCACCGTGTCGACGCCGCCGATCTGCTCCAGGATCTCCAGCCCGACGGTGCCCTGCCCGGCCACGACATCGGGGTGATCGTAGGCGTGGATCTCCAGGGCACCGATCTCGGCGGCCCGCTTGGTCGCCGCTTCGAGGGCCTCGGCGTAGAAGCGCCCGGTCTGCCGCACCACCGCGCCGAGCTCCCGCAGCCCGGCCACCTTGACCGGGCTGGTGATCTCGGGGACGTAGATCTCGGCGGGGATGCCGAGCGCTCTTGCGGCATAGGCGACCGCGAGCCCGTGGTTCCCACCGCTCGCGGCGATCACGCCGCCGGACGCCTCCCCGGCCTCGCGGGCGGCGAGCACCCGGTTGAGCGCGCCGCGCACTTTGAACGAGCCCGAGTGCTGCATCCCCTCCAGCTTCAGCCACACCCCCGGCTCGGCCTGAAACACCGGCGTGCGCCGGACCTGCCCGGCGATACGGGCCGCGGCCCCCTCTACATCGATCGACATGTCACAGCCCTTTCTCGATCGGCCGCTTCCCCTGGTCTTCCGCCCCGCTCGGCCCGTCCGTTCACCCGCGGGACCTTCTCGCCTGCCCCGTTCACCCTGTGAGCCCGTCACGTGCCCGCGAACCCGGCGCGGGTGAAGCGCGGGGGCAACGCCGGTCGCGAATCACCCGGCGACGCCGAGGTGCTCGATCACGACCGTGCCACACTCCGTCACCGTCTTGCCAGCGCCTGCTCGAAGTCGGCCCACAGATCCTCGGGGTGCTCGATGCCCACGGCCACGCGCACGGTGCCCTCGCCGATGCCGGCGCGGGCCAGCGCCTCGGCGTCGAGGGAGCGGTGCGAGGTCGTGGCCGGATGCAGGACCAGCGTCTCGACCCCGCCGAGCGACGGGGCGAGCAGCGCGAGCCGCACCCCGCTCATGAACGCCTCCCCCGCCGCCCGGCCGCCGGCCAGGTCGAAGGAGAAGACCCCGCCGAAGTCGGACAGCAGGTCGGCGGCCAGGTCGTGCGACGGGTGGGTGGGCAGCCCCGGCCAGTGCACCTCGGTGACCGCCGGATGCTCGGCCAGCCTGGTCGCGAGCATCCGGGTGTTGGCACAGTGGCGCTCCATGCGCAACGGCAGCGTCTGCATGCCGCGCAGCGTCAGCCACGCCGCGAACGGGTCCTGGGTGGCGCCGAGCTCGATCGCGAACCGCCACACCCGGTGGTGCAGCTCACGGTCGGCGAACACCGCGACACCGCCCAGCACGTCGGTGTGGCCGCTGAGATACTTGGTCGTGGAGTGCACCACCACGTCGGCACCGTGCTCCAGCGGACGGCACAGGATCGGCGAGGCGAAGGTGTTGTCGACGACCGAGATCACCCCGGCCTCGCGAGCCACGGCGCACATGCCGGGCAGGTCGGCGACCTGGGTCATCGGGTTGGCGATGGTCTCCAGGTACAGCATCTTGGTCTCGGGCCGGATCGCCGCACGCGCCGCCTCGGGGTCGTTCTCGGGCACGTACGTCACCGCGACGCCGAAGCGCTCGGCCAGGGCCGCGACCATCGATGCGGTGCCGCCGTACAGCGCACGCTGGGCGATCAGATGGTCGCCCGGCGACAACAGCGCGAGCAGCACCGAGTTGATCGCCCCCATGCCGGACCCCGCGGCGATGGCGCCGACGCCGCCCTCCAGGTCCGCCACGGCGTCTTCGAGCGAACGGACCGTGGGATTGCCCATGCGCCCGTAGACGAACCCCCGGCCGGGGCCCCGGAACGTGTCGGCGAACCGCTCGGCGTCGTCGAACACGAACCCGGAGGTCTGGTAGAGCGGGACGGCGATGGGGCGGCTGCCCTCGATCGTGGGCCGGGGCAGATGGACGGCGCGGGTTTCGGGACGCGGCGTTCCCGCACCGGCCGATCCGGCACCGGCCGGCGGGGCGGCGGCCGGTGGAACGGCGGCTGTTTCGGCACCGGCCGATTCGGCACTGGCTGATCGGGCGCCGGCCGACCGGCCACCGGTCGACGGGGCATCGGTCGACGGGGCACCGGCAGGCTCGGGATCGACTGTTTCGGGATGTGGTGAGGTCATGCCGTCAAGGATGACCTCTCCGCCCCGAGCCTGCTTCCCCCGGGTCCGCCTCCTGTGGAGGACACGCCGAAGGACGACACCGGCCTGTGGACGGCGAGAGGTCACACGTCGGTGATGCGCAAGCCTGCGTGAGCCTTGTAGCGGCGGTTGATGGAGATGAGGTTGGCGGTCAGCGCCTCGATCTGGCCGGCGTTGCGGAGCCGGCCCGCGTAGATGCCGCGGGCCCCGGCGATGCGGCCGGCCAGGCCGCGCACGATGTCGGTCGCCGCACGGTCATCGCCGAGCACCATGATGTCGAGGTCGATCTCGGTGACCTGCGGGTCGAGCAGCAGCACGGCCGACACGTGGTGGAAGGCCGCCACGACCCGGCTGTCGGGGAGCACCGTCTGCGCCTGCTGCGCGGCGCTGCCCTCCTCGACGGCCAGCGCGTAGGCGCCCTTGCCGTCGAACCCCAGCGGGTTGACGCAGTCGACCACGATCTTGCCCGCGAGCGGGTCGCGCAGCGACTCCAAGAGCGCCTTGTGACCGTCCCACGGCACGGCGACGATCACGACGTCGGCCTCGGCCGCGACGACGGCGTTCTCGTCGCCGCGCACCGGCACGTCGAGGCCGCCGGCCACCTCTCGTGCCCGATCGGCGCTACGCGAGCCGATCAGCACGGTGTGCCCGGCCAGCGCGAACCTCCTGGCCAGCCCTTTGCCCTGGTCGCCCGTCCCGCCCAGGATCCCGATGGACAGACCGCTCACGTCCGGCACGTCACTGCTCATGAGGATGATCCTGCCAGGTCCGCGCCCGATCGATGGCGGCGGGGTGTCCCAAACGGGGGGCGTTCCGCTCCGCCGCCGAACGGCGCGGCGCCCCGCCCTGCGAGCCGGCCACCGCCGCCCAGACGTGGTGATCCGCCGGCCCGGCGTGCGGACCCTGCCTCGGCCCGGTCACCACGCCGCCCCCGCTGTCCCCCGGCAGGTACGCCGCCTGATGGCCCGGGAGGCGCCGCCGCGCGTCGTCGAGGTGGTGCGCGCTCCCGGCGGTCTGAGAGGGCACTGACGGCGGCCTGGTCGCCCTGGCGGGGATGGCCGCAGATCGGCCGGCAGGGTGACGTGGGCGGACGGCCGGTCGCCCTGGCGCGGGGGTGGCCGGCTCCCCGGGCGGCCCGGGCGGGCGCACCGGGTCGCCCTGGCCCACACACGCGCCGGATGGCCCTGGCGCGGAACGGTGCGGGCCGCTCCGTTTCCCAACGGCCCGGAGTCAACTTCGGTTACGCTCTGCTGGCAAGGCAGAACCTGGCGGGCGGCACACGGAGCCTGACAGGCAGAGATCTCGTCTACCACTCAGCGGAGCGAGACATGGACGCAGCGTCGGTCGCCTTTCTCCGTGACATCCTGCCCTCCGGATGGCTGGAACGCACCCGTCGCCTGGGACGGGCGCTGCGGTCGACCCGGTCGCCCGGCGGCCTGCTGGTCGTCGGCACGCCCGGCGACGACCCGTGGCACCTGACGGCCCACCTCGACATGGAGGCGCGGCTGTCCGGCCTCCCCCAGCTGACCCCGACGCTGGTGCGCTGGTCGCCACCGCCCGGCGCCCCCAGGCACCTGTCCATGGGGCTGGAGCGCGTCGAGGCCGCCCGCCGGGGCGAGACGCTGTTCGTCGTGGCCGGGCAGCCCGCACCCGACGCCCTGCTCGAACGGCTCCACGACGCCCGCCGTACGGGGGCGACGGTGCTCGCCATCGACGACGGCGCCGGCGACGACCTTTCGGACCTCGCGCACGAGGAGCTCGTGGTGCCTTCGACGGCGCCGATCAGCATCGACGCCGCCCAGCACCTGGTGAGCGCCGCCGCCGGGGAACGGCCGCCTCGCACGGGGCTGCGCGAACGCCTGGCCCGGCTCGCCGACCGTGTGAGCGGCCCCCGGATCCCCGACTGACCGTCATCCCCCAGACCGATCAGTCTTCGTCCCATTCGCGGTCGGCCTCGCGCCAGGCCTTGTTGCGTTCTTCGGCCGTCTGGAGGGCGTGGGCGGCGGCGTCACGGGTGGGGTAGGGGCCCATGCGGTCCTTGTTGGGGCAGCCCTGGTCGGGTTCGACCCTCATGTGCTTCAGGCAGAACCACCAGTGCTCGGTTTCTTCCGTTTCTTCCGTCATACCGGTGATCCTGCCCGAATCCCGGCCGGTCGAAGTCACAACTAGAATTGCGGCCATGACCACACTGCTCCGGCCCGGGCGGCTCTCGCCCACACGCAAGGTTCCCGCGCACATCAAGCGTCCGGAGTACGTCGGCAAGAAGGAGCCGAGGCGCGGCGACTCCGATGTCCAGACGGCCGAGACGATCGAGCTGATGCGGGTCGCCGGGCGGGTGGCCGCGCAGGCGCTGGAGGAGGTCGGCCGGCACGTGCGGCCGGGCATCACCACCGACGAGCTCGACCGCATCGGCCACGAGTTCCTGTGCGACCACGGCGCCTACCCATCGACCCTCGGCTACCGCGGCTACCCCAAGTCGCTGTGCACGTCGGTGAACGAGGTGATCTGCCACGGCATCCCCGACGACACGGTGCTGCGCGAGGGCGACATCGTGAACGTCGACATCACCGCCTACATCGGCGGGGTGCACGGCGACACCGACGCGACGTTCCTGGTGGGCGAGGTCGACGAGGAGTCGCGGCTGCTGGTCGAGCGCACCCGCGAGGCGATGATGCGGGCGATCAGGGCGGTGGCGCCGGGCCGGCGGCTGAACGTCGTGGGCCGGGTCATCGAGGCGTACGCCAAGCGGTTCGGCTACGGCGTGGTGCGCGACTTCACCGGCCACGGCATCGCGCACACGTTCCATTCGGGGCTTATCGTGCCGCACTACGACGATCCGTCGCTGGAGGTGTCGATGGTGCCCGGCATGACGTTCACCATCGAGCCGATGCTCACGCTCGGCACGATCGACTACGAGATCTGGCCCGACGGCTGGACCGCCGTGACCAAGGACCGCAAGCGCACCGCCCAGTTCGAGCACACGATCCTCGTCACCGAGACCGGCCACGAGATCCTCACCCTGCCCTGATCGCGGTGCGGCCCGATAGGGACAGGGTGATCTCCCTGTCGGGCTCATGATCCGGTCGAGCGCCGGCGTCGACCTGCACGAGCCGGACGGAACGAGCTGACCCGGGCCGGTCAGCCGGCCCGGGTCAGCGCCTCCACCGGCACGGCTCCGCTGACGGTGGTGCCCTCGCCGGGCACGCCGTTGACGGTGAGGGTGCCGCCCAGGTCGGCGAACGTCTTTCGCATGGCCGTCAGGCCGCGGCCGGTCTGTCCGGGTGGGAAGCCGCCTCCGTCGTCGCTGACGGTGAGCCGCAGGCCGCGCCGGCCTACGGTGAGGGCGATGGAGACGGTGCGGGCGTGGCTGTGCCGCTCGACGTTGGCGAGCGCCTCGCGGATGACCTCGAAGACGGCCCGGCCGACCCTCTGGGAGAGGCTCGGCCGCACGTCGCGACCGGGCAGTGCCCACACTTCGACGGCGATGCCGGTGCGACCGGACCAGTCGTCGAAGTAGTCCTCGAGTACCTGCGCGAGGCTGCGGTCCCCGCGCATGCGAAGCTCTTCGTACAAGCGCCTGCCTGCCTCCCAGGGCATGGTCCCCGTACTGTGAGGCTACCCGGAGGTAGCCATGGGGACTCCGGACGGATAGCGGTCCCTCACTTCCTTGGTAGCGCGCCCGGGGGGAGTTCGTGACTGTTTGTACTATTCTGCCCGATCCAGCCTGTTCAGTTTGGCGAGATAGTCGTTGTACGCGTCGAGCTCGGCGCTGCCCGTGCCTCCGGTGCGGGCGGCGACGGCGTCCGCGCGCCGGTCGTCGCGGCGGGCCTTGCGCTGGTCGTCGCGGAACCACTGCAGTGCCAGCGCGATGAGCACGATGATCGTGGGCACCTCGCTGAAGGCCCACGCGATGGAGCCGCCGGTGTTCTGGTCCGACAGCGCCGACGCGCCCCAGGTGCGGCCGAGCTGGTCGTACCAGCTCGACGCGATCACCTCGTTCATGCTCATGATCGCGATGCCGAAGAAGGCGTGGAACGGCATCGTCACGAACAGCACCAGCAGCCGCCAGATGTGCGGCAGCGGGGCCGGCGACGGGTCCACCCCGATGACCACCCAGAAGAACAGCGCGCCGCTGAGCAGGAAGTGCACCATCATGATGATGTGCCCGAGGTGCTCCTCCATCGCCGAGGCGAACAGCGAGGTGAAGTACAGCCCGAACGTCGACACGACGAAGATGGCGGTGGCGACGGCAGGATGGGCGAGCACCCGCAGCACCCTGCTGTGCAGGATCACCGTGAGCCACTCGCGCGGCCCGCGGTCGCCGCGTCGCTTGGCCGGTTTGAGCGCGCGCAGCGCGAGGGTGACCGGCGCCGCCAGCACCAGGAAGATCGGCACCAGCATCGACAGGATCATGTGCTGGGTCATGTGCACGCTGAACAGCACCGGGCCGTAGCGCGCCACGCCGCTCTGGGTGGTGAGCACCAGGATGAGCAGGCCGATGCCCCAGCAGACGGTGCGGCTCCACGGCCAGCGGTCGCCGCGCCGCAGCAGCCGCGCCACGCCCGCACCGTACAGGCCGCCGAGCACGACCACCACGACCGCGAAGAACAGGTCGAACCACCACATCGTCGCCAGGTTGGCGAGCGACACCGGCGGCGGCATCACGTAGCCGAGCAGATCGAACGCCCGGTCGGCCGGCACCTCCACGGCGGGCGGCGCGGTGCGCGACAGCGCCACGCCGACCCCCAGGGTGCCCGCCATGAGCAGCGTCTCGCCCCCGACGAGGCTCACGAACGCGGCCGGCCGCCCGGAGGCGAGCCGGGGCAGGGTGCGGCGCCGATGCCACCAGCCCATCGCTCCGAGCCCGCAGAACGCCGCCACCTTGATCAGGATGAGCAGGCCGTACGACGACGTGACGAGGTCGGTCACCGATGACAGGCGGGCGAGGGCGCTGAACACGCCCGACAGGCCGACCCCGGCGAAGCACCACAGCGCCATGGTGGAGAACCGGTCGGCCATGACCGGCAGCTTGTCGCCGCCGCGCAGCGCGTGCGCGCACATCACGACGAGGCCGCCCACCCACAGCGCGAGCAGCACCAGGTGGAAGGCGACCGAGGTGATGGCGAGCCCGTGGTTGGGCGAGGAGGAGGCGTGGCCGGTCAGCGGCGGCGGCAGCAGCGTGACCAGCGCCAGCACCAGCAGCCCGCCCGCCGCGCCCACGCTGATGGCGCCGCGTGCGAACAGCGCGATGGCCATGGCGAACAGCACGACCAGCACGAGCGCCACGCCCTGCGTCGACTGGCCGGCGAAGCTGCTGATCTCGTTGCCGCCGAGCAGGCCCGACACCGGCGTGCCGAGCGTGTCGGACACGGAGAAGACCAGGGTGGACGCGGCGGCGACGGCCCACACGAGCGCCGACCACGACGCCGCCCTGACGTAGCGGAGCGTCGCCTTGCCGAGCATGCCCTTCTCGCTGGGCAGCAGCGCGGCGCCCGCGAGCAGCAGCCCGACGGTCAGCACGCCCATGGCGTCCATCGCGAGCTTCGACAGCGGCAGCATCCAGCGGGTCAGCATGCCCTCGTCGGGCAGGC
This sequence comes from Actinomycetales bacterium, assembly GCA_044507605.1. Lineage (GTDB taxonomy): Bacteria > Actinomycetota > Actinomycetes > Streptosporangiales > Streptosporangiaceae > Thermopolyspora. Next base: position 32,269 of record JBIQJI010000001.1, read on the forward strand.
CCGGGATGATGCGAGGAGTGGCCGCGCCACTGGCGACCATGGCGATGATCAGTGCACCGACGGCGACGCAGACGGCGGCCACGATCATGCGGGTCACCCGGCGGGTGCGGACGTCGGGGCCGCTCATGGCCGCTTCCCGGAGTCGCGCGGCGCCGCATCGGCGCTCCGGCCCTCCGGCCGGTCGTCACGGGACGGCGGGCCACCGCGGAAGTTCCTCGGCCGCCGCAGGCTGATCAGGAGGCCGATGCCCACTCCGGCCACCCCGAACACGATGCCGTACAGCCATGGCGGCACCTCGCCCGAGGGACCGGACTCGGCGCGGTCGATGGTCTCGGCGCCCACCGTCGTGGCCGTGCCCGAGACGCCGTGACCGTGCGCGTGGCCGTGGGAACGGCCGTGCCCGGTGGCGGATTCGGGCACCGACCCGGGGCCCGGCGTGGGCGGCGGCGTCACCGAGAGGCGGATCAGCCGCGCGGGCCTCTCGGCCGCGTCATCGGCGGCGTGCTGGGGGGTCCGGTGGCCGTCGAGGCCGGCCGGCGGCGCGAGCGCGAGCGCGGCCGGTCTCGTGCCGAGATCGGAGCCGGGCAGCCCGGGCCCGGAGAGCACGAACGCCAGCGCGGCGGGAAAGGCCGCGACGGCCGCGAGCGAGGAAATCTTCATGGCGAGACCAGGCTACCGATGCGGCGGGGCGGTCCCGCCTTCGACAGGAGGAGTCACCTGCCTTCCCCCCGCCCGGGTACGGCCGGGCCTGCTCCCGGCCACGTCGGCGCCCGGCGACGGCGCGTGGCGGTGGAATCCGGTGCCGCGTCCGGGTGCGGAAAGCCCCGCCTCGCGACCCGGCGCCGGAGCACGGCGTCGGAGCACGGCGTCGGGGCCCGGCTCCGGGGCCCGGCGGCAGCGCCGGCCCCGGAGTCCCATGGGTCAGAGCCCGGCGCCGGCCAGGGCCCGATGGTAGGCCGTGGCGCTCGCCTCCTCGTCCTCGAGCCGCTCCAGGGCGGCGGCCGTGGTCATCCAGCCCTGCGTGGTGCGGCGGGACCGCGGCGCCTGGTCCAGCCACTCGGCGGCGAGGGCGATCTCGGCCGCCGCCTCGGCCTCGCGGCCGAGCATGAGGTACGCCTGGCCGAGCACCTGATGGGCCTCCGACCGCAGCCCTCTGGTCATCTCGTCGAGCATGCCGTGGGCGGCCAGGGCGTGGTCGACGGCCTTGGTGGCGTTGCCGAGGGCCATCTCGGCGCGGGCCAGGTGGATGGCGACGATGGCCCGCTCGACCACCCCGGCGGCGGACTCGCCGAGCTCGCGGTCGGCGCGCACCAGCAGGTCGCGGCAGTTCTCGGCCTCCTCGGGGCGGATGCGCAGCAGCATGATGGCGTACTGGCTGCGGATCCTGGCCAGGTTGCGGGGGTCGCCGTTCTCGGAGTGCACGGCGAGCGCCCGCTCGGCCAGCGCCAGGGCCTCCTCGCCGCGACCCATCTGCTCGGCCACCAGCGCGGCGTTCCAGCAGGCGGCCACGGTCGAGCGCGGGGTGTCGAGCGCGTCGGCCGCGGCGAGCAGCTCGCCGGCGAACTGGTGGGCGCGCAGCAGGTCGCCCCGCCACAGGTACGCGGCGAGCAGGGTGGCGCCGAGCTCGACCAGGTCGTCGTTCCAGGCCGGCCGCCCGGCCCGGCCGATGGTCTCCTCGCCGATGCGCACGGCCTCGACGAGGTGGCCGCGCTCGCGGTAGCAGCGGCACAGGGCGATGGCGATGGCCACCCGGCGCTCCGGGCTGAGGTCCTGCCCGGTCTCGCGGAGCCGGACGAGGATCTCGATGGCGCCGTCGAGGTCGCCGCACGCCTCTACGGCCAGGGCGTAGCCGTATTCGGCGTCCTGCCGCAGGGCGGTGAGGCCCGCGATGCTGCCGTCGGCGAGCAGCTGGGCGTAACGGCGGCGGGCCTCGGCGGCCTCACCGTTGTTGAGCGCCATGCGCGCGAATCTGATGCCGAGCTCCAGCTCCTCCATCTGCTCGGCGGTGACGCCGTTGATGAGATAGGTGAGCGAACATTCGAGCTTGGCCGCGAGCAGCTCCAGGACCGCAGGGGTGGGCGTCCGTTTCCCACTCTCGATTAGGGAAACGTAGCTATCTGATAATTCCGGATGCGCGAGCTGAGCCTGGGAAAGCCCGCGCTGACGGCGAATTCCCTTTATTCGCTGGCCGACAAGATCTTGACTATTCACTGACACCCCTAAGCCCCTCTAGTATGTTGTCCGCCATCTACAAACGATCAGGAGGCACCTATGCGCCGACGACTGGCGATGTCCGCCCTTGCCATCCTCTTCACGACGGCCGTGGCCGTCGGGGCCAATGCTACGGCTGCGGACGCCGCGACGTCTGCTCCCTCTACGTATTACGCGGCGATGTGGGACATCCCCTGCTGCTGATCGCTCCAGGCCGGTCGGCGGCGGCCATGATCTCCGCCGAGTGGGTGACACCGCTCCGCCGACGCCGGTCTGCCTGAGGGGCCGGGGCCGGGGAGCGCGAGACGGATGAGGGGCCCGGGTGGGCCCCTCAGCCGTTCTGCCGCCATGGCGCGCCCGGGGTGAAAATTTCAGCGCCGGCGACCGCCTCTCCGCCACCGCTCACCTCAGCTCGTCGCCCTCGCACACCACTCCATCGCGGTCGATGTCGTGGTACCAGGCGTACTCGGGGTGCCGTCCCTTCGTGTAGGGGCCGTACCCGGCGGCGTGAGCCTCGGCGCAGGTGCCGTATCTGGGGTCGTGCCCGTTTCGCGCCGGCCGGATGGGCTCCGGGTCGGTCTCCTGCGTCCGGCCCGGTCGCGCGCGTGTCTGCCCGGAGGGCGGGTTACGCTGGGTCTGGACCGGCTGCGAAGTGGGCCGCGCCCCCGTCGTCCGGGTCGTCCCCGTCTGCGTCGTCCCGGGCCGGCTCACCCCTATCCTGTTTGTTCCATTCTGGCCAATCCAAGTCTGGTTCGTCCCAGTTTGGTTGGTTCCGGTCTGGCCGGTTCCGGTCTGCTGCGTCCCGGGCTGTGTGGCCGTGCCCGGCGTAATGGCGGGCTGCGTGGCCGCGCCGGGGCTGGTGACCGCGCCGGGGCCGAGCAGGCGGGTGACCAGGGCGTCCGCGGCGTCCTTGGTGAAGCCGGAGATGCTGAGGCTGTCCTGCGTGACCTCCTGTGCCACCCTGGGGGCGGTCACCACGCGGTCGCCCACCACGATGGCCAGCTGCTGGTCGACCGTGTCACGGGTCAGGTCCGAGATCTTCTCCCGGCTGTCGGGGGCCAGCACCACCCGCACCGCGTACGTGCCGTTCGACTCGCGCAGCGCCTCGATCTTCCGCACGGTCGTCAGCTTCACGCCCTTGCCGACCTGGTAGCAGATGGCGCCGGCCTCGTCCAGCACGGCCTCGGCGCCCGGGCAGGGCGCGTCGCGCACGGCGGTGACGGGCGCGAAGTACATCGGCGCAGCCAGCTCGCGCACCTGCACCCGGGTCAGCGGCGGCGCGCCGGGGTTGCGGGTCATCAGCACGGCGAGGGTGGCGAGCACACCGGTGAGCACCACGACCAGGACGAGCGAGACCACCAGGGTGATGGTCGCGCCCTTGGAGACCCCGCCGGTGGCGGGCCTGCCGGCCTGCCCCTCGGCCGGCGTCCCCTCGGCAGGGGTCCCCGCGGCGGGAGACTCCTCGGGCGGCGGCTCAGCCCCGTCCTCGCTCTTCGGCATCCGCTCCCCCACCGTCCGGCCGCTCTCCACCTGCTACGTGACGCTTTCTACTCGGCGCTTTCGCGGGGCATCGCGCTCGCCGTCGGGCTCGGGGCGACGTCGGGGATGGGGTTCTGCGCGGCGGTCGCGCCGGTGCCCTGCTGGCAGGAGGCCCCGAGCTCGGGCGTGTACGTCGGGTTCTGCTTGTACTTGGCGATGTACTTCGGCAGCCGCGGGTCGTCGACCCCCTTCAGCACGAGCTGGTGGTTCCACGAGCTCACCACGACCGGAGCGGTCAGCCCCGGGTAGGGGCTGAGCAGCAGATAGTCGCCGTTGACCAGCTCGGTGAGCCGGGAGACGTCGCTCTTGGGCAGGTCGGGCCGGTAGGTGATCCACACGGCGCCGTGCTCCATCGAGTGGACGGCGTTCTCGTTGTTGATGGGCTGGTCGTAGATGCCGCAGTTCTGCCACACCGAGTTGTGCGGGCCCCCCACCGGCGGCGACTCCTTGTACGTCACCTTGCTGTCCTGGTGGACGGCGCCCTTGTAGGCGAAGGTGCGCACCTCGTCGAGCGAGGTGCGGGCGTTCTCCCGGATCAGGTAGAAGCCGACGACCCCGACCAGCAGGACGATGATGAGGCCGCCCACCCCCCAGAACAACATCGCCGAACGGCGCTCCCTGCGCTTGGCCTCGGCGCGCATCTTCGCCAGATGCTGCCGTCGAGCCTGCGTCTTGTCCTTCGTCATCAGTCCTCCGGATGGCGGGGGGGGCGTTCACGAACCTCGTACGGCGGAACGTATGTGGAGAATAATGGGTTCGCGTTGCGCTTCGCCCCTCGCGCATCGGTAGCCTCGGGGAGGCACCGCGCCGCAACCGGCCGGAGGGCCAAGACGACCGGCAGATCGTGAGGCGAGGCGTGACCCCGACCCATGAAGACCGACCGATGAACGGCAACGGCCGCACCACCGTGATCGCGGCGCTCGCGGTGTGTGTCGCGGCCGCCGTGGTCCTGTTCCTCACGCTGGGCAGGAGCGGCACCCCCTCCGACGCCTCCCCGGAGGCCGGCTTCGCGCGCGACATGTCCACGCACCACTCCCAGGCGGTCCAGATGGCCTTCATGGTGCGCGACGCGAGCGACGACGCCGACATTCGCACGCTCAGCGCCGACATCATCGTCACCCAGAGCGCCCAGCGCGGCGTCTTCATCGGCTGGCTGCAGCAGTGGGGCCTGGACCAGGGCAGCACCCGCCCGCCGATGGCGTGGATGACGGGTCACGGCGGGCACGGCGGCGGCGCCACGGCCGCGCCGGTGGCCCCCGGCGGCTTGATGCCGGGCATGGCGAGCCAGGAAGAGCTGGACCGGTTGAAGGCCGCGAAGGGCGACGCGGCCGAGGTGCTGTTCCTGCAGCTCATGATCCGTCACCATGAGGGCGGGGTGCTGATGGCCGAGGGGTTGCTGGACCTGTCGGGCCGCGCCGAGGTGAGGGCGATGGCCCAGCACATCGTCGACAGCCAAAGCTCCGAGATCACGCTCATGACCGACATGCTCAAAAAGCGCGGCGCGGCACCGTACCCCTCGATTCTCGGCGATGAAGGAAAGGCCAAGTGAACGACGAGCCGGAAAGCCACCTGGAGGTGAGCATCTCGGAGGAGGTCGAGGCCGGGCACTACGCCAACTTCGCCTCCGTCTGGCACACCCAGGACGGTTTCGTGCTTGACTTCGCGGTCATCACGCGGCCGCCGCAGCTCGCCGACGACCCTTCGTCGGGGCAGCGATTCGTCAGCGTGCCCACGCGCATCGTCAGCCGCATCCGGCTGCCCCCGACTCAGGTCTTCGAGCTCATGAAGGCGCTGGAGCAGCAATTGACGGCGTACGAGCAGGAGACCGGGCGCAAGCAATGAGGCCGTTTCCGCCGCCCGGTCATTCCAACTCCATGTCGGTCACGAATCGAGACTTGTACGGCACAAGGCGCAGCCTGAGAATCTGAAGGAGGACACTCATCCGGAACAGGAGGCGGAGATGCCCCGCCTGCACTTATTCGCCGCGGGGTTATCGGCCCTGAGCGCACTGACGGTGCTTTGCGCGCCGGCCACGGCGGACGTGGCCCCGCGCGTGGCCGGCGCGATGAACGCCCCCATGAGTTTGCCGATGCATCAGCATCCCAGCGGCTCGACCGACCGGGTGACTCCGGGAGCGGTGCGGATCGAGGCGGAAAGCCACGTCACGATCGACCTTCTCGACGACCGGGGGGTGCTGGAGCACGAGGTCGCCGAATACGACACTCCGATCGGCAAGGGCAGCGGTTTCACGGTGACCCCCGACGGCGTCGTCGTCACCGCCACCGAGGTGCTGAAGACCGGCGACGACCCCCGCGTCTACGCGGTGAACCGGGTGTTCGCCAAACACTACAAGGTGAAGATCCCCGCCGATTTCGACGAGCACAAGCTGAAAGACGCGGAGCTGAACGCCCGGCTGCAGAACTGCTACCCGGACACGGCCGCCGGCAGCGACACCTGCCTGACCAAGGTGACCACCAAGGTCACGGTCTTCCCGTACGAGAACTCCACCGACCCCGAGGGGCTGCCCGCCAAGATCCTGCATCTCGGCGACGCCCCCGCCTCCGCCGCCGTGCTGCAGATCACGAAGGGCGTCGACGACGAGACGATGCCGACGGTGCCGCTGGCGACGTCGATGGGCGCCAAGGTCGAGGCGACCGACCTGATGACGCTGCCGTCGCGGCCGACCGCCAAGCAGCCGCCGCTGCTGACGACGACGCACCAGGACCCGCCGGGCAGCGGCACGTTCAAGGTCGAGGACCAGCCCAAGATCCTTGAGGCGCTCAAGGACGACGGCGACGGCGGGGCGCTCATCGACGACGTCTCCAGCGAGGTGGTGGCGCTGGTCGCCGGGGGCAAGGGCGATCAGATCATCGTGACCCCGGCCGAGGACATCAGGAGCGCCCTGGTGTCGGCGAACGTGACCCCGCGTCGCGGCCAGGTCGACGTGGTGTTCGAGACGGCCCTCGCGTCGTACCACAACAAGTACTACGCCCGGGCGATACCGGTGCTGCAGCAGGTGCTCAAGCTGCGCAACGACCATCCCGTGGCCTCCGACCACCTGAAGGTCGCCCAGGCGAAGGCGGGCACGGCCGAGGACGCCGGCACCCGGGTCAAGCCGGCCAAGGCCACCGGCTCGTCGTCGGGCATCTCCCCCTGGTTGTGGGTCGCGGGCGGAGTCGTGCTCGCCGGGCTGCTCGTCGCCTTCGGCCTGCCGATCGTCCTGCGGCGCCGCGGCGGGCAGGGCGAGGAGGGCGTCACGCGGCCGGACGGGCTGCCGGCGCTGCCTCCCGGCTCATCGTGGCCACCCCAGCACACCGAGCTGATGGAACTCGCACGCCCGGCCGAAACCGGCGGACTGCCACCGCAGGCGGTGCCCTACCCGCGCGGCACCGACCCCTTCCCCGCCCCGGTGCCCGCATCGGGCTCGGCGACGGGCCCGGCGGCGGGGCCCCTGGCGGGAGGCGTCAAGTTCTGCACCCAGTGCGGCATGCGGCTCGGCCACGGCCACCGGTTCTGCGGCTTCTGCGGCACCGCGGTGGAACAATGAGCGTGCCGCTGCCGCCGCTGGTCGACACGAGGATGGGCGACTACCTCATCGAGTCCGTGGTGGGCCGCGGCGGGATGGCCACCGTCTACCGGGCCCGCGATCAGCGGCTGGACCGCCTCGTCGCGCTGAAGGTGCTCGCGCCGCAGCTCGCCCACGACCCGCGCTTCCGCGACCGGTTCGTCCGCGAGTCGCGGCTGGTCGCGAGCATCGACCATCCGCACATCATCCCGATCTACGAGGCCGGCGAGGCCAACGACCTGCTGTTCATCGCCATGCGCTTCGTCGAGGGCCGCGACCTGCGGCACCTCATCCAGACCCAGGGGCCGCTGCCGGTCGCCCGGGCCAACCGGCTGTTCGCGCAGATCGCCTCCGCGCTCGACGCCGCCCACCTGAACGGGCTGGTGCACCGTGACGTCAAGCCGGCGAACATCCTCGTCGCGGGCGGCGCGCAGAGCGACCACGTCTACCTCACCGACTTCGGGCTCACCAAGAGCACGTTCTCGGAGGCCGGGCTGACCAGCCAGGGCCAGTTCATGGGCACGCCGAGGTACGTCGCGCCCGAGCAGATCCGCGGCCTGCCCGTGGACGGGCGCAGTGACCTGTACGCCTTCGCGTGCGTGGTCTACGAGGCGCTGACCGGGCAGCCGCCGTTCCAGCGTGACACCGAGCTGGCCCTGCTGTACGCCCACGTGTCGCACGAGCCGCCGCCGTTGACGCCGTACCGGCCGGACCTGCCGCACATCGCGAACGCCGTGATGGTCCAGGCGCTCGCCAAGTCGCCGACCGACCGCTACGCCACGTGCCAGCAGTTCGTGACCGCGTTGCGCGAGGCCATGGGCGGCGTGGACGGCGCCGACGACGACCTGGCCGATGTCGGGCCCGCCGCCGGTGCGGGCGGAGGCGCCGGCGGGGACGCCGCGGCGGCCCCGGGCCGGCCGTCCGCCGGAGCACCGGGCCGGCCCGCCGGGCTCGGCGGTGCCCGGAGCCCTGTCATGGGCGGCGCGCCGCGCGGGCTGCCCCTCGCCGGCGCCCCGGGGATGCACGACGCCAGTCATCCGAGCCATCCGAGCTACCCCGGCCCGGGGGAACGGCTGCAGCCGCTGCCTGCCCCGCCGCAGGCGCCGCCGCGGCCGGGGCGGCGGAAGGGGCCGCTGATCGGCGCGGGCGCGATCCTGCTGTCCCTGGTGGTGGCGGCGTTCCTGGTGTTCGGCTCGGGGGACAAGGGGGCGACCTGGAAGACGTTCCCGGGCAATGCGGCGGCGCCGTTCTCGTTCGCCTACCCGGGCGACTGGCCGTCCCGGGCGCACGCCGACGAGTACGTGGTGTTCTCGCCGTCGGCGCGGCAGTTCGAGGCGCTGTTCTCGGTGCCGGTGAGCTCGGACTGGTCGGTGGTGAACCCCATCATCTCCGGCGACGCCCCGGAGCAGGCGTCGGGCCTGCTCGTGGAGGAGGCCGACACGATCGACGCCTCCGACACCGAACAGGTCAAGACGGGCCTGTCCGCGCTGCTGCCGGGCCCGGTCGCGATCCCGGCGGAGCCCTCGGCGACCTCGGTGGGGGGCCGCCCGGCGTTCCGGGTGACGGGCACGATCAGCGATCCCGGGCAGAACGGCACGCTGGAGTTCACGGCGTACGTGGTGCGCCGCGACGACAAGCCGACGGCACTGCTGACGTTCTTCTGCGCGCCGTCGCGCTGCGACAAGAACGCCATGGAGCACGTGGTGAGCAGCGTCACCTTCGGCTAGGCAAGCGCTTTCCGCACAGCCCGGAGCGGAGCTGAAATTTTCAGGTCGGGGGCACGCCGCGCCCGGGCCGTGAACAGGCGTGTCGATCTTTGCGCGGCGGCGGCCCGGGGGCGGCCCGGTGCACGACGCGGGGGTGTGGCCTTAGCCTCACGCCGCACACTCACCCGGCCGTGATCCACGGTGTGGAGGCGGCCCTCTCCTCGATCGGACCACCGCATGAGGATCTGCGCATGAGGACCAACGCAATGCGTCGCGCCGCCGCCCTGCTGACGGCCGGCCTGCTGGCCGTCGCCGGCGCCTCCGCCGCGCACGCCGACACCGTGCCGACCCCGACGCCCACGGCGACACCCACCGCGACGCCCACGGCGGCGCCGACCCCGACACCCACCACCGAACCGGTCACCATCACGGTGAACGCCCGCGCGGGCCTCGCCCGCGTCCCCGGCACCGGCGTCGGCGTCAACCACGCCGTGTGGGACGAACGGCTCGGCACGGACGAGGTCGCCGACCTGCTCAAGGACGCCGGGGTGCGCATGATGCGCTACCCGGGCGGGTCGTACTCCGACATCTACCACTGGGCCGACAACACCGCACCCGGCGGATACGTCGCTCCGAACACCGACTTCGACCACTTCATGAGCGGGGTGCGCCGGGCGGGCGCGCAGCCCATCGTCATCGCCAACTACGGCACGGGCACGCCGCAGGAGGCCGCCGACTGGGTGCGCTACGCCAACGTCACCAAGGACTACGGCGTGAAGTACTGGGAGATCGGCAACGAGCTGTACGGCAACGGCCACTACGGCTCCGCGTGGGAGGCCGACGACCACGCCGACAAGAGCCCCGAGGCGTACGCCAACGGCGTCGTGGCCTACGCGGACGCCATGAAGGCGGTCGACCCGGACGTGCAGATCGGCGCGGTGCTGACCACCCCGGGCAACTGGCCGGACGGCCTGGTCGGCACGGGCGACGACGGCACGTGGAACAAGGTGGTCCTGTCGATCGCCGGCCCGAAGATCGACTTCGTGATCCTGCACTGGTATCCGGGCGGCTCCACCGCCGCCGAGGCGCTCGCCAAGCCCGACCAGCTCGACGACGCCGTCTACCTGGTGCGGCAGCAGATCGCCGAATACGCGGGCGCCGGATCGGACCACATCGGCATCGCCCTCACCGAGATCAACACCGACGTGGGCCGCAACACCCAGCCCGGCGCGCTGTTCGCCGCCGACAGCTACGCGACGCTGCTGGAGAACGGCGTCTTCACCGTCGACTGGTGGAACGTGCACAACGGCCCGGGCACCGCGTCCACGGTCGAGGGCCAGACCGACTTCAACGACTTCGGCCTGCTGTCCAGCGGCACCTGCACCTCCGACGGCACGTGCGAGCCGGCGGCGAACACGCCGTTCGCGCCCTACTACGGCATCCAGATGTTCAGCACGTTCGCGCACGAGGGCGACCAGTTCCTGCGGGCCGGCTCCAGCGAGCCGCAGGTCGTCGCGCACGCCGTACGCCGCGAGAACGGCGACCTGGCCGTCCTGATGATCAACGAGGACCCGGACACGGCGTACCCCGTGGCCATCGACTACGCCGGCTTCACCCCGGCGGCCGGGGCGCCCACGGTGCACACCTACACCAACGGCGCGACCGCCATCACCCACGAGCAGACCGGCACGGCGACCGAGCGCACGCTGCCGCCGTACTCCCTGACCACGCTCGTGCTGCACCCCGCCGCCGCCTCGGCCGGTGCGCCCGGCGCCCCCGGGCAGCCGACCGTGAGCGACGTGACCGGCAGCACCGCCACCATCTCGTGGCCGGCGGCCGAGGCCGGGGACCACCCGATCGCCAAGTACGAGGTCTACCGCCAGAACGGCGCCGTCAGCGAGCAGCTCGGCGAGACCCCCGACACGTCGTTCACCGTGCACAACCTGGTGCCCGGCACCCGCTACACGGTCAACGTGCTCACCCGCGACGCCGCCGGCAACGTGTCGTGGGCCTCGCCGCCGCTCACCTTCGCCACCGGCTCGCCCGCCGAGAGCACCTGCACGGTCCGCTTCACCGACACGCAGGACTGGGGCAACGGGTACGTCGCCAACATCGACATCACCAACACCGAGGCCAAGGAGATCAACGGCTGGACGCTCGACTTCACCTGGCCGACCGGCTGGCAGCGGGTGGACAGCGGCTGGAACGGCACCTGGACGCAGACCGGCACCAAGGTCAAGGTGACCAACGCCGACTTCAACGGCACTCTGCCGGCGGAGGGCGGCACCACCTCGATCGGCTTCGTCGGCGCCTACAGCGGCCCGAACGTCCTGCCGGGCGCCTTCACCCTCAACGGCACGGTCTGCACCACGCTGTGAGCCGCCGCCTCGTCACCCTGTGACCACCCTGGCGCCGGGAGCCGGGCGCTGCCTCACCGGCGCGACCGCCCGGGTCGCGGCCCATTCCGCTGAGAATGTGGCCGCGACCCGGGCCTTTACATGGGCTTACCGGCGCTTTGGTTAATTTGGCGGGTAAAGACATACCCAGGGGATATCCATCGGGCATTCACCAAACTTGCAGGTGCCTTTGACGAGTCCTCCGGGTTGGCCTGTGAGGGTGGGGCAGCATGGTCGGACGCGGGAAAAGCCAGCCTGATGACGTACCGGTACTGTTCGTCGCCGGACACGGCCGCAGCGGCAGCACCCTCATCTCCCGGGTGCTCGGGCGGGTCCCCGGATTCGTCGCGGTCGGCGAGCTGCGCTACCTGTGGGACCAGGGCGTCTCCCGCAACCGGCTGTGCGGCTGCGGCAAACGCTTCCGCGCGTGCCCGTTCTGGACCCGCGTAGGACAGGAGGCCTTCGGCGGCTGGGACCGGCTCGACCTCGACGAGGTCCTGCGCCTGCACCGCACGATCGTGCGCAACCGCTACCTGCCCCTCCAGATGGCCCCGTGGGCGTCCCCCCCGTTCAGCCGCCGGCTGACCCGCTACATGGAGCTGATGGGCCGGCTGTACCAGGGCATCCGCGCCGCCTCCGGCGCCGGTGTCGTCGTCGACTCGTCGAAGTTCCCCTCCTCGGCGTACATGCTGCGCCTGGTGCCCGGCGTGCGCCTGCGCGCCGTGCACCTGGTGCGCGCCAGCCAGGGCGTCTGCCACTCCTGGTCCAAGCGGGTCGAACGGGCCGACCGGGGCGGCCGGCTGATGGCCCGCCATTCCCCCACGCAGGCGTCGCTGGAATGGCTCGGCTTCAACTTCTCGTTCGACGTCCTGCGCGCGTTCGGAGTCCCCACCACCCTGCTGCGCTACGAGGACTTCCTGGCCGACCCGCTCGGCCAGGTCCGGCGCGTCCTGGCCTTCTGCGGCGAACCCCGCACACCCGGCGATCTGTCCTTCATCGGCCCCGGCACGGTGGACCTGCCGCCCGACCACAGCGTCGCCGGCAACCCCATGCGGGTGAAGCGGGGCACCTTGCGGCTCCGCCTCGACGACGAATGGCGCACCGCCATGCCCCCCGGCACCCGCCGCCTGGTCACCACCCTCACCGCCCCCGGCCTCCTGCGCTACGGCTACCACCGCTCCCGCCGCACCTGACGTTCGCGCCCGCGAGCAGATGCCCTTCGTGCGCCGGGACTTTCGGTGGCGCGAAGATCATGGTAAGAGTCATCCGTGCGTCGCCCATCGCCAGTACTCCTCACCCTGATCTGTCTGATTCTGGCGTTCGTCGCGGCCATCGCCCTGACGTTGGTCATCGTCGTCTCCTCCTCGGGTGACGGAGGCGTGGCCGCGGCATCGTCGGCCGCGGCGTCCGCGCCCGTGCGGGGCGTCGCCGGCGATGGGCGCTACGGAGTGCGGCGATAGGCGTCACGCCGGTCGGCGGTGGTCGCCTTGGGCCGGGCGCCCAGGCCGCAGGGGCCGGGCTGCTCGCCGTCACCGTGCGGGGGCGTGTGATGTTCCGGGGTGGAGCCGGTCGTCAGCCGGTGGTGGTGTGCGCGGTTGGCGACGATGAGCTCGTCGAGGGAGTCGCGGGTGCGGAGGAGTTCTTCGATGTGTTCGTTGAGCCGCTCGCGTTCCCGGAGCAGGCGCTCGAACGCCTCGTCGCTGGTCTGTTCGCTGGGTGAGTCGACGCAGGGCAGCACCTGGGCGATCGTGCGGCTGGACAGGCCGGCGCCGTACAGGCGCTGGAGGAACCGCACCCGGTCGACCTGGTCGTCGGTGTAGTGCCGCTGGCCGCTGGGGCTTCGCGTGCTGGTGAGCAGGCCCATCTCCTCGTAGTAGCGCACGGAACGCACGCTCACTCCGGCCCGCGCGGCCAGTTCTCCGATCCGCATCGTTCCTCCTGTCGAGCCTTCCGGACCCTTCCGCTTGCGTCTGACGCCAATGTCAGGGTTTAGCTTAGTCGCTGCGTTCGGCGGCCGGACGCGAACGAACCGGAACGCGAAAGGCAGACAACGATGACGACCTTGTTCGACCGCTACCAGCTCGGCCCGCTGACCCTCCCCAACCGGGTCGTGATGGCCCCGATGACGAGGGCCCGCGCGACCGCGGACGGCCTGGCGACGCCGTCGATGGCCACCTACTACGCCCAGCGGGCCACCGCCGGGCTGATCGTGACCGAGGGGGTGCAGCCGAGCCTACTCGGGCAGTCCAACCCGTGGACGCCGGGGCTGCACACCGACGCGCAGGTCGCCTCGTGGCTGCCCGTCACCCACGCGGTGCACGCCAACGGGGGACGCGTCTTCGCCCAGATCATGCACGGCGGCCGTGTCTCCCACCCGGACACCACGGGGCTGCTCCCGGTGGGCCCGTCGGCCGTGCCCGCCCCCGGGGAGGTGTTCACGCCGTCGGGGCCCAAGCCGCCGCCCGTGCCGCGCGCGCTGGACACGGCCGAGGTGCCCGAGCAGGCCCGGTCCTACGCCGAGGCCGCCCTGCGGGCCGTGGACGCCGGTTTCGACGGTGTCGAACTGCACGGCGCCAACGGCTATCTCATCTCCCAGTCCCTCTCCAGTACGGCCAACCTGCGCACCGACGCCTACGGTGGGTCGATCACCGGGCGGATCCGGTTCGCCGTGGAGGCGGTGGAGGCGACCGTCGACGCGGTGGGCGCCCATCGGACCGGGATCCGGCTCTCGCCCGACTCCGGCATCTGGGGCGCGCGGGACGCCGACGCCCCCGACCTGTACGGCGCGCTGCTCGCCGAGCTGGCCCCCCTGGACCTGGCGTACGTCCACCTGGAGGTCACGACCGACGAGGACGTGCTCGTGGGCCTGCGCAAGGCCTGGCCGGGCGCGTTCATCGTCAACCCGGTGGTCCCGATGAGCCCGCACCGGACGGACCGGGCGGCCGCCGATCACTGGCTGAGCCTGGGCGCCGACCTGATCAGTTTCGGCCGCGCCTTCATCTCCAACCCGGACCTTGTGGAGCGGCTGCGCCTGGGTCTTCCGCTCGCACCGAACGACAAGTCCACCTGGTACGAGGGCGGCGACGCCGGCTACCTCACCTACCCCGCCTACCGTCACACGGCCTGAGTTCCGGGGCATTCCCCCCGCATCGCACCCGGCCGGCCCGAGGTGTCCGCCCGGCCCCCTGTCAGAGGTGATCGCCCGTCCGGCGTGGCGCCACCTTGATCGCGGTCGAGATGAACTTCCGGTGTCCCTGTCCGCGCGATGTCACCCCTGGTCGCTCGCCGAGAGGACGTCCCATCTGAGAGGTGGCCGGCGCAGGGCCGGAAGCAGGCGGGTTCGGCGTCGCCGTCTACGAGCGCGGGTGGGGGTCAGGATCGCGCGGGGCCCGGGGCGAGGTCGTGGATCAGCCTCACGGCGGTGTCGAGCAAGGCGATCTCGTGGGGGGTCATGGTCGGGTTGGCGGCGCGGCGACGGTGCGCCTCGGGGAGGTGGGCGAGGGGGGCCGCCACGTTCGCCGGGGTGAGGCGTGCGAGCAGGGCGGCGAGCGCCTCGCGGGCCATCGGCATCTCGGGCCATTCGGGGTCGACGCCGACCTGGGCGAGGATCAGGGCGGACATCGCCCAGTCGAGCCCGGGCGGACCTTCCTCCGCGTTCGCCCAGTCGATCACGACCGGGCCCGCGGGGGTGAGGATCACGTTGCCCGGGTGCAGGTCGAGGTGGAGCACCCGGTGGCCGGGGTCGGCCGAGATCGGCGCGGGTACGGCGTGGAGGCGGTGCAGCAGTTCGGCGAGCATCGTGCCCGCCTCCCCCGCTGTGAGCGCGCCCAGCGCCAGCGCCTCCAGCATGGAGGGGCCGTGCAGCCGCTCCATGACCAGGTCCGCGGCCCGCCCGGCGCCGGCGGCCGGGTGCGCCGCTTCGGCGACGCGCGGCACGGGGTACCCGTGCCCGGCCAGGTACGTCATGACGACCGCCTCGGGTCCGGCGTCGAGCCCGTCGCGATAGCGCCGCAGCACCCATCGCTCGTCGATCGCGAACACGTCCGCCGTCCGCCCGGAGCCGATCGGCTCACCCGTCAGCATCCGATCACTTTAGCCATCGTCTGCCCCGTGGCCCACCCGGTGGCGGCACGCTCGTGGGGTACCACGGGCCTGCCGTACTCCCGCTGATCACGGCGCGTGGACAGGGCCGGGTCGGACGGCTCGAAGTCGGCGCGCAGGCGTCCGGTCGCCTTGGCGCGACGTACCGGTTCGGGGACACCGCGTTCGCCGGCGCGAGCGGGATTACGGGGCATGATTCTCATATTGTTCTTAATCGTCAATTTCTGGCGCTTTTGGCCAGGTTTACCGACCATGGGGTCATGGAGCGAGTGCCGCTGGAGGCCGACGCGGCCGAGGCTCGGGAAGCCACGGCCGGGCGGGCTCGGCGGCTCGCCGCCGGAGGCGGGGTGCTCGCCGTCGTGGCGGCGCTGGCGTACTGGCTGGGGAGCTTCGGCGGGGGCGGCGAACCAGGCGCGCCCAGGCCGGTCGCGACCCCCACGCCCAGCGCGACACCGCTCACGGTGGCCGAGGTCTTTCAGCGGGCCGGGCCGTCGGTGGCGGTGGTCCGGTCGGGGCGCTCGCTCGGCACCGGCGTGATCGTCGCCGATGACGGGACGATCCTCACGGCGCGTCACGTCGTCACGGCGGCCCTGGCCGACGACGGCAAGAACCGCGCGGACGGCGAAGGCGGCAAAGGCGGCCAACGCGGAGGGGGCGTCACGGTGACGTTCGCCGACGGCACCAGGACGAGGGCCGTCGTCGTGTCGTCGAACCCCCGGCGCGACATCGCGGCCCTCAAGCCCGCGAAGCCGCCGGAGATCGTCGTGCCTGCGACGCTCGGCGGGACCGCGTCGGTCGGCGCGCCCGTCGTGGCGATCGGCAACCCGCTGGGCCTGACCTTCAGCGTCTCCTCCGGCGTCGTGTCCGGCCTGGACCGCACGGCCGATGACGGCCCGAGCGGGCTCATCCAGTTCGACGCCTCCGTCAACCCGGGCAGCTCCGGCGGCCCCCTCCTGGACGAGCACGGCGGCGTCATCGGAATCGTCGTCTCGATCGCCGACCCGGGCGGTGACGACGCGTTCGCCGGCATCGCGTTCGCGGTGCCGATCGGCGCGGCCCTGGGCGGCGGCGACGGCGACGGCCCCGGCGGCGGACCGCAGCTGTGATCGAAGCGGCACGAGAAGGAACACCATGACCTCGACCCGGTCCCCCGAGCCGGCCCATCCGCTCGAACACGTGCTGTTCGAGGTCAAACGTACGATCGTCGGGCAGGACGTCCTGCTGGAGCGGATGGCCGTCGCGCTGATCGCCGACGGCCATCTGCTGGTCGAGGGCGTGCCGGGCCTGGCCAAGACGCTCGCGGTGCGGTCGCTGGCCGCGGCGATCGACGGCAGCTTCCAGCGTGTGCAGTTCACCCCGGACCTGGTGCCCGCCGACCTCGTGGGCACGCGGGTCTACCACCAGCATTCCGGGGAGTTCCGGACGGAGCTCGGGCCGGTGTTCGCGAACCTGCTGCTGGCCGACGAGCTCAACCGCGCCCCCGCCAAGGTGCAGAGCGCCCTGCTGGAGGTGATGCAGGAGCATCAGGTGACGATCGGCCGGGAGACGTTCCAGGTGCCCGAGCCGTTCCTGGTCATGGCGACGGAGAACCCGATCGAGTCGGAGGGCACCTATCCGCTGCCCGAAGCCCAGGTCGACCGGTTCATGATGAAGGTGGTCGTCGGCTATCCGACGCAGACCGAGGAGCAGGCGATCGTCGGGCGGGCGCTGGTGCCGCCCGAGCCGCCCCAGCCGATCGTGACGACCGGCGAGCTCATCGACATGCGGGCCCGCGCCCGGGAGGTGTACGTCGATCCGGCGATCGTCGGCTACGCGGTGCGGCTGGTCGCGGTGACGCGCTCCCCCGGCACGGCCGGGCTCGGCGACCTGGACCGCTACCTCACCTACGGGGCCAGTCCGCGGGCGTCCATCGCGCTCGTCACGGGCGCGCGGGCGCTGGCGTTCCTGCGCGGCCGCGACTACGCGTTGCCGCACGACGTGTCCGAGCTCGCGCTCGACGTGCTGCGCCACCGGCTCGTACTGTCGTACGAGGCCCTCGCGGACGAGGTCGACGCCGACACGATCATCACCAGGGTGCTCGGGGCCGTCAGGGCGCCCGACGTCGTGCTGCAGAAGCGCTGAGACATGGTCACCGCACCCGAGAGGCTCCTGCTCCACCTGGAGTGGAAGGTCGTCCGCAGGCTCGACGGCGGGCTGCAGGGCGCCCACCGCACCGCGCACCGCGGCTCCGGAATCGACTTCACCGGTCTGCGCGGCTACGGCGACGGCGACGACGCCCGGCACATCGACTGGAACGTCACCGCGCGGCTGGCCGAGCCGCACCTTCGCGTGTTCACCGAGGACCGCGACCTGACGGTGTGGCTCGTACTCGACCGGTCGGCGTCGATGACGGCGGGGCGGCCGGGGCACGGCAAGCACGACGTGCTGGCCGGGCTCGCGCTCGTCCTCGCCCGGCTGTTCGGCCGGGGCGGCAACCGGGTCGGCGCCCTGCTGTTCGACACCGGGGTGCTGCGCGTCGTGCCGCCCGGCACCTCGCGGCGGCACGCGCTGCGGATCGGCGCCGAGCTGGAACGCACCGCCGAGGCGCGCGGGGGCGCCACCACCGACCTGGCGGAGATGCTCGACGCGGCGGGGCGGATCGCCCGCCGCCGCGCGCTCGTCGTCGTGCTGTCGGACTTCATCGGCGACGGCGACTGGGAGCGGTCGCTCCAGCGCCTGGCCCGGCGGCACGAGGTGGTCGCCCTGCGGATCACCGACCCGGCCGACGACGTGCTGCCCGAAGCCGGGCTGATCGTGGTCGAGGACGCCGAGACCGGCGAGCGGCTTGTCGTCGACTCGGCCGACCCGCTGCTGCGGATGCGCTTGCGCGAGGCCGTCGACGCCCGTGACGCACGGCTCACGGCGGGCATGCGCCGGGCCGGGGTACCGGTGCACCGCATCGACACCGGCCGCGACCTGACCGAGGCGCTCGTCGAGGTCGTCACCCGCACCCGGGACCGGTCGCGATGACCGGGCCGATGGCAGGGCCGATCGAGGTCGTCGCGGGACGCGGCGCCGTCGTGGCGCGGCCGGCGCGGGAGGCCGCATGACCCTGTCGTCCCCGCTGCTGCTCGTCGCCGGGCTGCTCGTCACGGCGGCGCTCGCCTGGGCGGCCGTCGCCTCGGCGCGCCGCCGGAGAGCGGTGTTCGCGGCGGCCGGCGTCGCCGTGCCGGGCGGCCGCCGGGCGTACCTGGGCGTCGGCCTGACGATCGCCGGGGTCGGGGTGCTCGCGACGGCCACCGCCGGGCCGGTGGCCATGGTGCCGGTGCCGAGGGCCTCGGGCACCGTCGTCCTCGCCATGGACGTCTCCAACAGCATGGGCGCCGGCGACGTCGCGCCCACCCGGCTGGCGGCCGCGCAGCGGGCGGCCCGCGCGTTCGTGGCGGCCCAGCCCGACAGCGTCGACATCGGAGTCGTCGCGTTCGAGCAGGGTGCGCTCACCGTCGCACGTCCCGACGCCGACCACTCGGCCGCGCTGGCGGCCATCGACCGGCTGAAGATCAGCGGCGGCACCTCGCTGAGGGCGGCCATCCTGGCCTCGCTGTCGGCGATCACGGGCAGGCAGGTGACCCTCGGCCGTGACGGCGAAGTGCCCGACATCGGCTACTGGCCGTCGGCGACCATCGTGCTGTTCTCCGACGGCCAGAACCAGGGCGGGGACGTCGAACCGGCCGCCGACGCGGCACAGCGGGCCGGGGTCCACATCCACACCGTGGGGGTCGGCACCGCGGCCGGGACGACGGTGACGGTCGACGGCTACCATCTGCGCACCTCGCTCGACGCGGCCACCCTCACGTCGATCGCGCGGACCACCGGCGGCGCCTACCACCCCGCCTCCGACGCCGCGCGGCTCGACGGCATCGCCGACACCATCGAGCTGCGGCTCTCGGTCTCCGGCGAGCCGCTGCCCCTCGCCGGCGGGCTGATCGGGCTCGCCCTCGCGCTGCTCACCGCAGGAGCGGCGCTCACCGTGCTCCGGTCCGGGCGGGTGATCTGAATGTCGTTGTCCTGGCCGTGGGCGCTGCTGTCGATCCTGGTCATCCCGCTGATCTTCGCGATCCGCGCGTGGGCCCGGCGCCGCCGTCGCCGGGCGGCCGTACGCGTCACCTCGATCGCGCTCGTGCGCAGCGCCCTGCCCGGCCGTACGCGATGGACGCGGAGGATCCCCGCGGCGCTGTTCGTGGCCGGCCTCGCGCTGCTCGCGGCCGGCGCGGCGCGGCCCCAGGCGTCGTTGCCGGTGCCGATGAGGTCGGCGACGGTCCTGCTCGCGCTCGACGTCTCGGGCTCGATGTGCTCCACGGACGTCGATCCCAACCGCATCACCGCCGCCAAGAAGGCCGCGGCCGCCTTCATCAGGTCGATGAGCGGCGGGCCGCGTATCGGCCTGGTCGCCTTCGCCCACAGCGCGAACCTGATCGTTCCGCCCACCGATGACACCGACGCGCTGGTCGAGGCGCTGGACGGCCTCACCACGTCCCTGCACACGGCGATCGGGCAGGCCGTGCTCGCCTCGATCGACGCGATCGCGGAGGTCGACCCGTCGGTCCCCGCGACCGGTGTGCCCGTCACGGAGGCGGACCCCGGCGAGCGGGACTACGCCGCCGCCGCGATCGTCGTGCTCACCGACGGCGCCAACACGCGCGGCGTCGCCCCGCAGACCGCCGCGCGGGAAGCGGCCCTGCGCCGCGTCCGCGTCTTCACCATCGGCTTCGGCACGACGCACCCGGGCCCGATGGTGTGCGACGGTTCGCAGGTCGACGGCCTCGGCGGCTTCGGTGGTGGCGGGTTCGGCGGCGGGTTCCGCCGCGACGGGCGCGACCCCTTCACCCTGGACGAGCCCGCGCTCAAGCAGATGGCCGAGACCACGGGCGGCTCCTACCGCCGCGCCGAGAACGCCGCCCAGCTGACCGGCGCCCTCCACGACCTGCCGGGCGCCTTCACCGTCGTCCGCCGCCAGGTCGACACGGCCGCCGCCTTCGCGGGCGGCGGCGCCGTCCTCATCGCGGCGGCCCTCGGCCTCTCCCTCTGGTGGAACCGCCCCCGCGTCCCCGGCGGCCGCGAACGCCGCACCTGACCGGAGTCGCTCCTGCCGCCGCCTGCCGGACGAGACGGCGGGGGCGGGCGGCTGGGGTTGCCAAACCGGAGCCACCCTCCGTATCGTCTCGACCCGACGCCTATTCGGAGGCTCCATCCGGTTAGTGAGGAGAGGATCATGGCTGCGACCGATGTGGTGACGGGGGTCAGGCGACGGCTGGGGCGTGTGGGCGTGTGGCTGAACAACGCGATCACGGCGACCACCCCCGCGGACGTCCAGCGACGCGAACTGGCCCGCATCGAGCGGCTGGGGTACGGGTCCGCCTGGACCGGGGAGATTCCGGGCCACCGCGACATCTTCGCCAGGCTCGGCATCTGGCTGGCGGCGACCGAGCGGATCGTCGTCGGCTCGGGCATCGCGAACCTGTGGGCGCGGCCCGCCATCACCATGCGGGCCGGGGCCGAGACCCTCGCCGAGGCCTACGACGGCCGCTTCGTCCTCGGTATCGGCGTCGGCTTCCCCCGCCAGGCCGAGAGCCTCGGCCGCGAGTTCGGCGGTCCCCTGGGCAGGATGCGGGAGTACTTCGCCGAGATGGCCGCCGAGATCACGGCGGGCGGCGCGGCGCCGCCGCCCGCCCCGCCGCTCCCCCGCCTGCTGGCCGCCGTCGGGCCGAAAATGCTCGCCCTGGCCGCCGAACTGGCCGACGGAGCCCACCCGTTCGCCGCGCCGGTCGAGACCACCGCCCTGGCCAGGCGGATCCTCGGCCCGGACAAGCTGCTGGTCCCCGCACAGCTGGTCATCCTCGACCCGAATCCCGCCCGCGCCAAGGACACGGCCCGTGCGTACCGGGCGAACGTACTGGCCAGGGCCAAGGCCCTGGGCGGGGCCCTGCCGTACGATCGCAACCTGCTCCGCCTGGGCTACACCGAGGAGGAGGTCTTCGGGGTGAGCGACCGGGTCGTCGACGCCACCATCGCCTACGGCGACGAGACGGCCATCGCGCGGCGGCTGCGGGAACACCTCGACGCCGGCGCCGACCACGTCCTGGTCAACGTGCACGCCCCCGGCCTGCCCGCCGTCACTGACGTCCTCGACCGCCTCGCCCCCGCCGTCCGCGAGATATGACCGGCCGCACGGCGGCCCGTGGGCGGGACGAGGCGGTCAGCGCGGGGCGCGCCAGCCGGCGGCGCCTGATGTCACGCAGGTGTGGACGGCGCGGGCGGCCCGGGAGCCCCAGTGGGAGCGGGGGCCGCCGAACGGGTCGAGGGCTGGGCCGGTGCCGGGGGCGGCGCGGGCGGCCACGCAGACGGCGTCGGACGCCGTGCCCGTGCCGGGGAAGCCGGTCTCGGCCAGGGCCTGGGCCTTGGCCTCGGTGACCGTCATGACCAGGTTGACCAGGGCGGCGTCGGTCACCGCCGCCGGGACGGCCACGACGATGTTGATGGTGCCCGGCGGCGGGGGGACGTGGATGGGGGCGAGCTCGGGGTCGGGGACGCCCTCCGGGGAGGCGGCCCAGGTGGGGACGCGCAGGCCCACCGTGGCCCAGGCCCGCACGCCGCCGTCCTCGGCCTGCGTGTAGCGGCGGACCGACGCGGCGGTCAGCATGCCCACGCCGGGGCCCGGCGGGGCGAGCTCCAGCAGGTGGTCCACCGGGTCCATGCGGGCGTAGCCGCCGGGCACCTGGGCGTTCAGCACCCACTCGCGGGGGCCGATGCCGCCGCCCAGCATCGCCGAGGAGATCATGCGCCAGCCGGGGCCGAAGGTCCACAGCAGGACGCCGAGCCGGACGCCGTCCTCGACGCGGTGGGTCAGTCGCACGGCCGGGGTCATGGGGTGCTCCGTGCTTCGGCGCCCGGGGCGGGGTCGCGGGTCGTGCCCGGGCGGATCAGGTGGATGACGGGGCGGCCGGTGGGGCCGGGGGTCACGGTCGCGGTGGCGGCGAAATGCTCGGCGAGCAGGGGCTCGGTGAGCACCTCGGAGGGTCGGCCGGCCGCGGCGGCGCGGCCTCTGGACAGCAGCAGGATGCTGTCGGCGTACTGGCCGGCGAGGTTGAGGTCGTGCAGGGTGGTGACGACGGTGAGGCCGTCGGCCAGGCGGAGGTGGTCGACCAGTTCGAGGACCTGCTGCTGGTGGCCGAGGTCGAGGGCCGTGGTCGGCTCGTCGAGGAGCAGCACCGGGGTGGCCTGGGTGAGGGCGCGGGCCAGCACGACGCGCTGGCGTTCGCCGCCCGACAGGTGGCCGAGGGGGCGGGCGGCCAGGGCGGTCAGGTCGAGGCGGTCCAGGGCCGAGGCGGTGGCGTCGCGGTCGGCGCGGCTTTCGCGGCCGAGGTAGCGGATGTACGGGGTGCGGCCGAGCAGCGCGTAGTCGAACACGGTCATGCCGGGCGGCATCGACGGCGTCTGCGGGGCGTACGCGATCAGCCTGGCCCGGGAGCGGTGCCCGTGCCGGTGTGCCGGCTCGCCGTCGAGCAGCACGGCGCCCTCGTGCGGCACGAGGCCCATGATGGCCTTGAGCAGGGTGGACTTGCCGGCGCCGTTGGGGCCGATGACGGCGAGCCACGAGCCGGGCGGCACCGTCAGCGTCACGTCGGCCAGCACCTCGCGGCCGTCGAGGACGACCCGCAGGTTCTCGGTGCGCAGCTCCCCGGCGCCCATCATGTCTCCACCCGGCGGGTCGTGCGCAGCACCAGGACGAAGAACGGGGCGCCGGCGAAGGCGGTCACGACGCCGATGGGCAGTTCGGCCGGGGCGAGGGCGGTGCGGGCGACCAGGTCGGCCAGCACCAGGAACGCCGCTCCGCCGAGGAACGACAGGGGCAGCACGACCCGGTAGGAGCCGCCGGCGAGCCGCCGCACCGCGTGCGGCACGACGATGCCGACGAACCCGATCAGGCCGCTCACGGCGACGGCCGAGGCCGTGGCCAGGGACGCCCCGGCCAGCACGAGCAGGCGCACCCGGGCGACGTTGACGCCGAGCGAGGCGGCCTCGTCGTCGCCCACCGACAGCACGTCGAGCAGGCGGCCGTGGGCGATCAGGAAGACGACGGAGAGCAGGGAGTACGGCGCGATCATGGCGAGGCGGCTCCAGTCGCCGGCGAGGTCGCCGAGGATCCAGGAGTAGATGCGCTGCAGTTCCTCCACCTTGAGCTGCTGCACGAACGTCTGGACGGCCGTCAGGAACGACGTGACGGCGACCCCGGCGAGCACGAGCGTGGCCGAGCCGCCGCCGCGGCCGGTGGTGCTGCCGAGGGCGTACGACAGCAGCACGCCGCCGACCGCCCCCGCGGCGGCGGCGATGGGCACGGCGGCGGTGCCGGCGCCCGCGGGCTGGAACACGATGACGACCGTGACGGTGAGCCCGGCGCCGGCCGCGGCGCCGAGCAGGTAGGGGTCGGCCAGCGGGTTGCGGAACACCCCCTGGTAGCCGGCGCCGGCGATGGCCAGCAGCCCGCCGACGAGGGCTCCGATGAGCACGCGGGGCAGCCGGATCTGGAAGAGCAGCGCCTGCTCGACCGGGCTGAGCCCGGAGTGCGGCGACAGCAGGGGCAGCCGGTCGAGCAGGGTGAGCAGGACGGCGCGGGGCGACAGGCCGGCCGCGCCGACGAGCAGCCCGGCGGCCAGGGCGGCGAGCAGCAGCAGCGTGGCCGCCGCGACCGCCACTGGCCGTGGTTTGGCGTGTCGCATGGGTCAGCCGGCGGCGTTCCGCACGGCCTCGCCGACGGTCTGGATCAGGTCGGTGACGCGCGGCCCCCAGCGGGAGGCGAGGTCGTCGTCGAGCTGGATCACGCGGTCGTTCTTGATGGCGCTCAGCGCGGCCCAGCCGGGCCGCTTGGCGACGGTCTCCTTGTTCTGGCCGCAGCACTTGGAGTCGGCCAGGAAGATCAGGTCGGGGTCGGCCTTGACGATGAACTCGGCCGACAGCTTGGGGAAGCCGCCCGCCGAGTCGGGGGCCTTGTCGGCGATGTTGGTGAGGCCGAACAGGCCGTAGACCTGGCCGATGAAGGTCTGCGAGGTCGCCGAGTAGGGCGTGGTGTCGAGCTCGTGATAGTAGGTGAGCTTCGTGTCCTTGGGCGCGGCGGCGACCAGGTCGCCGATGCGCTTCTTCATCTCGGCGACCACCCGGCCGGCCTGGTCGGCGTGGCCGGTGGCCGCGCCGAGGTCGATGATCTCGTCGTACGCCTCGTCGAAGTCGGCGGCCGAGGGCTCGACCAGCACGGGCACGCCGACTTTGCCGAGCTCGGCGACGATGCCGCCGATGTCGTTGGCCAGCACCACCAGGTCGGGCCGGTAACCGATGATCGCTTCGGCGTTGGGCTTGAAGCCCGACAGGTTCGTCTTGGGGGCCTCCGCCGGGTAGTTCGACTGGTCGTCGACGGCGGTGACCTGGCTGCCGGCGCCGATGGCGTACAGGGTCTCGGTGGCGGTCGGGGACAGCGAGATGATGCGCTCGGGCCGCTGCGGCACTTTCACGGCGCCGTTGCCGGCCTGAACGGTGACGGGGAACGCCGACGACGCGGCGGCGGAGGAAGTGCCGGCGGGGGACGGGGCGGCGGTGTCCTGGCCCTGGCCGCAACCGGCCAGCCCGAGCACACCCAGCAGCACACCCGCCACGGCCATCCGTACGGGCCTCATGAGGCTCCTTCGGGGGTCGCGGGAACTGAGGGACCCGCGGAGACGGATCACCCTTTTCCACGAGGGTCGATGACGTCGGCACCACGCGCAGGCGACCTGGCTCGGCCCCGGAGGGCATGACAGTTGCGGGACAGCACCGGACTCTCACCGGATTTCGCTGCGCGCGACGCTTCCCGCACAGAGTAGCGCGACGATCGCGGATGATTTGAGCAGGGTCGGGGAAGATGCTCCTGTTATGTCGGAGCTCATCCTGGTACGGCACGGCGAAACCGAATGGAGCCGGACCCATCGGCACACCGGGCGCACCGACGTGCCGCTGACGGCCGAAGGGGAGAAGCAGGCGAGGCGGCTCGCGGCGGTGCTCGCCGGCCCGCGCTTCGCGCTGGTGCTGGTCAGCCCGGCCGAGCGGGCGCGCCGCACGGCCCGGCTCGCGGGCGCCGGCGGCTTCGAGGTCGACCCCGACCTGTGGGAGTGGGATTACGGCGGCTACGAGGGCGTCACGACGGCGCAGGTGCGGCAGCGCCGCCCCGGCTGGTATCTGTGGCGCGACGGCGTGATCCCCGCGGGCTCCGGGCATCCCGGCGAGACGGTCGAGCAGGTGGGCGAACGCGCCGACCGGGTGATCGCGCGGGTCCGCGACACGCTCGCGCGGGGCGATGTGGCGCTGGTCGCGCACGCCCACGTGCTGCGCGTCCTCACCGCGCGGTGGCTGCGGCTGCCGCCCGCCGACGGCAGGCTGTTCCGGCTCGACACCGGCACGGTCTCGGCGCTCGGCTTCGAGCACGGCGAGCCCGTCATTCTGCGCTGGAACGCCCCCATCGAGGGCGGCTAGGCGACGCGCGGCCCGTCGCGGCCGGCGCCGCAGCGCCCGGGCCGGGCGGGCGCTAGGCCTGCGGTCTCGGGCCGCGGCCGGTGAGCCAGTCGAGCACTCTGCGGTGCCCTCTGCGGGCCTCCTCGAAGTGGCCCCAGCGCCAGTAGCGCGGCTGGTCGCGGACCCCGGTCACCCAGGTCCGGTACGCCACCTGCGCGTCGCCCGTGGCCGACGGCGCCGCGGTCGCCACGCCGTAGGTGCGGATGACCACACGGCCGCCCGGTGCGAGCAGCACGTCGTCGGCCACGGGATAAAGAGTCATCTGGTCCAGCATCATCGGCCCCCCCATGCTGAGTTGTTCCTGGCGTCGCGTCTCCAGCAGGGTTCCCATGTGCTGGACGCGCGCCCGCTCCCGGTCACGCGGCGGGCGCACGCCGGTCAACCGGACCAGCAGCAGGTTAACTCGCGGTTACGCGACCAGGTGGTCGAACTCACCGTCCTTCACCCCCATCACCAGGGCCCGGATCTCGTCCCGCGTGTAGATCAGGGCAGGTCCTTCAGGGAAACGGGAGTTGCGCACCGCGATACCCCCGTCGGGGAGCTCCGCGAGCTCCACGCAGTTGCCGGTCGAGTTGCTGTGAATGCTCTTACGCCACAGGACCCCCGTCAGGGCCCCGGCCGGCATTCCGTTGTACGTCTGCTGCATTTACGTCTCTCTGAGAATGTCCCCGAGTATCTCGGCGGTGCCCCCCGGCGTGGTGCTCTCCACGCACAGCTGTTCCATGGCGGTGAGGTAGGGATCGATGTCCTCACGCTTGTCCAGGTAGAGGGCACCCCAGAGTTGCTCGACGTAGACCACGTCCGAAAGATCGGACTCTGGAAAACGCAAGATGGTGAACGCTCCGCCCTCCGCCGCGTGCATGCCGAACCGGAACGGCATGACCTGGAGGGTGATGTTGGGCAGAGTGGCCACGTCCAGTAGGTGCTTGAGCTGTTCACGCATGATCGCGGGCCCGCCGATGGGCCGCCGCAGCGCGGCCTCGTCGATGACGGCCCACAGCTTCGGCCCGTCCTTCTTGGACAGGCGTTCCTGACGCTGCAGGCGCATGTGCACGCGGCGTTCGATCTCTTCGTCCGTGCTGTCGGGATAGCCCAGCTGGACGACGGTGCGAGCGTAGTTCGCCGTCTGCAGCAGGCCGGGCACGAACTGCACCTCGTAGGTCCTGATCACCGTCGCGGCCTCTTCCAGGCCGATGAACGTGGAGAACCAGGCGGGCAGCACGTCACCGTACTTGTGCCACCAGCCGGGGGTGTTCGCCTCGCGCACCATCTCCAGCAGGCCGCGGCGATCGGCGTCGTCGTTGACGCCGTACAGCGTGAGCAGGTCTTCGACGTCACGCGTCTTGAACCCGACACGACCGAGCTCCATCCGGCTGATCTTGGACTCGGAGGCACGGATGTGGAACCCGGCCACCTCGCGGGTGAGCCCTTTTTCCTCGCGCAGCCGCCTCAGGCTGGCGCCGAGCATGATTCGCCGAACTGTGGAGCCGGATCCCGGCGGATCTATGGACACGTCACTTTCCTCCGGATGTGGACTGCATCACACAGTCTGTCAAAGATCGTACGTGGGCTCCCCTTTCGGATGGAGGGTTCCTTAAAACAACGGTAGCGCCTGCACGTCACTCCTGCACGTGCATTCGACCTTGCACATGCACGGGAGTATGCATCATCATCTTCCTATGCACTCCACGGACCTGGCACGTGCGCAGAGCAGGCCGATCGGCACGCACGCGGCCGCCGGGGATGCCGCCGACCGATGGCCCACCGCGTGCTGGTGGCCAGACGGCACCCGCGATCTCGGCCCCGACGTCCTGCGTCCGGGCATCAGCGCCACCCTCACGCTCCCCGCGATCCCCGAGTCGGTGCAGGGCGCGCGCCGGTTCGCCTCCGGCACGCTCGGCGGCTGGGGCCTGGCCGGCCTCGCCGAGAACATGGGGGTCGTCGTCTCGGAGCTCGCCACCAACGCCATCAGGCACGGCCTCACCCTGCAGCCCGGGCCGGGCCACCGCACCGCCGAGCCGCTGCGCATGTCGCTGATCCGCCGGGGCGACCTGGTCACGTACGCCGTCGCCGACACCAGGCCGCAGCCGCCCGTGCTGCGGGTCCCCGGCACCCTGGAGCCCGGCGGCCTCGGCCTGCACATCGTCGAATCGATCAGCCTGCGCTGGGGCTGGACCCCGCTCGCCCCGCACGGCAAGGCGGTGTGGGCGATACTCCAGGGCTGAATCCGCCCTGCTGAGACTGCTGTGACGCCATCCGGCGAGTCCGTTGCCACGGCCTTGACGAAGAGCATTGACGCCGTGGGCGAAGAGGAGAACAGTTCCGGGTGACGGGAATGTGAGTTACGTCCGCACCCCCCTGGCCGGTCACCCGCCCCTACCGTTCGCGGAGCAGATGTTGATCTCGGGTTCACGTAAACGGATCGCATTCGGCCGCGCCGCCGAGGTGACCTGCACTACGGTGGCTTTCTGGTCAGTCCCGCGAGACCCTTGAGAGATCTTTGATGGACGATCACCTGCTCGGCTGGCTGACGACCCTCGACGAAGAACGCCTGACCCGTGTCCTGGCCCATCGCCCGGACTCCATCGCCGCGCCCTGGCCCCGCCGCCTCGACACCCTGGCCGAGCGGCTGATCGACAACGCCGCCGTCATGGAGGTCATGCGGAGCCTGCCGCTGCCTCCGCTGGAGATCCTGCAGGCGCTGCTCGTGCTCGGTGAGCGGGCCACCGACGACGAGCTGGCCCGGCTGCTCGGCGTCAGCACCTCCGAGGTGCTGCCCTGGCTCGAATCCCTGTACGACCACGCGCTGGCCTGGCCCGGCCCCGACGGCCGCATCCACCTGGCCGGCGCCGTCGCCCGCTGGTACCCCGCCCCCTGTGGCCTCGGCGAGCCCCTCGCGTCCTACCTGGAGTCGTGGACCCTGAACGTCGAGGACCTGCGCCGCATCTGCCGGCGTCTCGGCCTCGGCCTGCAGGGCGGCAGGCGCCAGCTCGGCACCCGCATCGGCGCGGCCCTCGCCGACCCCGACCGCATCGGCGCGCTGCTCGCCGACGCCCCCGACGGCACCGTGGGCCTGCTCGACGACTTCGCCTGGGACGGGCCGGTGCGCAGCGTCGACGGCGCGAGATTCGTCGCCGAGGGCACCCCGGAGAAGTGGGCGAGCGACCACGGCCTGCTGTTCCGCACCCAGTGGGACCTCGCCGAGATGCCCCGCGAGGTGGCGCTGGCGCTGCGCGGCCCCGACTACCACGCGCCGTTCACCCCCGACCCGCCGCATGTGGCCACCGTGCCCGTCGACCGGGCCGAGGCGGCGCACCAGATGTGCCTGGCGGCCCCGCACGCCGTCGACCGGGCCGCCGCCCTGCTGGAGAACACCGACAAGACGCCGCTGCCGCTGCTCAAGCACGGCGGTGTCGGGGTGCGCGAGGTGCGCCGCCTGGCCCGCGAGACCGGCTGTACCGAGCAGGAGACCCGGCTGCTGCTGGAGGTGTGCGCCGTCGCCCGGCTGATCTCCCTGGACGAGCAGGCGGGGGGTCTGGTGCCCACCGACCGGTTCGACTCCTGGCGGCTGGAGGACGCCTCGGCGCGGCTGCGCGTGCTGCTGGCCTCGTGGTGGCGCATGGAGCGCTCGTCGCTGCGCCGCATCGACGGGCGGCATCCCACGGTCCTCGGCGACGAGCCCGCGGGCGAGACCCTGGCCCGCATCCGCTGGGCCGTGCTGTCGGCGCTCGCCGACCTGCCCACCGGGGTCACCTTCGCCACGCTGCCCGAGCTGGTGCAGGCGGTGCACTGGCGGGCCCCGCTCCTCGACCCCGAATTACTGGCCCAGTGCTGCCCCGCCGTGCTGGAGGAGGGGCGGCTGCTCGGCGTCGTCGCCTGCGACACGGTGACCGACCTCGGCCGGGCCCTCGCCGAGATCGGGCCCGTCCCCGGCGGTGAGCGGGACGAGGCCGCGCCGGCGGTCGAACACGACCCCGGGCTCGTCGAGCAGGTCGCCAAGGCCCTCGCCGGGGCGCAGCGCACCGCCCTGTTCGGCGCCGACCTGACCGCCGTCGTCACCGGGCCGCCGTCCGCCGAGCTGGCCGGGCTGCTCGACCGCGCCGCCGACCGCGAGTCACGCGGGGCAGCGTCGGTGTGGCGGTTCTCCGCGGCGAGCGTGCGCCGCGCCCTCGACGCCGGTCACACCGCCGAGTCGCTGCTGACCGACCTGGCCCGGGCCGGCGCACTCCCCCAGCCGCTCGTCTACCTGGTGCGCGACGTGGCGCGGCGGCACGGCGAGGTGACCGTCACCACCGTCGGCTGCATCATTCAGGGCTCCGACCCCGCCCTGCTCGCCGAGATCGCCGCGCACCGGCGGCTGTCACGGCTCGGGCTGCGCCAGCTCGCGCCCACCGTGCTGGCCGGCGCGCTGCCCGCCGACCGCACGCTCGCGGCGCTGCGCGAGGCGGGGTACGCCCCGGTGCCGGTCGACGACACCGGCGAGATCACCGTGCGCCGCGAGCCCGCCGGGGGCCGGCTGATCCTGCTGCCGGGCGGCCAGGTCGCCGAGCTGGAGCCCACGCCGTTCCCGGTGGCCGAGCCGGCGCCCGATCCGCGCGAGCACGCCCGCCGGCTCGTCCGCGCCCGCGACAACACCGAGCGGGCCGGGCGGACCTGGGCCGTCATCGGCCGGCTCGCGATCCGCCTGCCGACGGCCCAGCAGTCGCTGCTCGGCTTCGTGGTCGACCGGGGAGTCCGCGCCCTGATCACGCTGGACGACGGCACGACGGCCACCATCAGCCACGGCGAGCTGCGCCAGGGCGTCCTCAACGCCTGGTGCGAGGAGGCCGGCGACTACCTGGACTTCCCGCTCGCCGAGATCTCCTCGGTGGCCGGCGCCTGAGCGCCGTGAATGAAAATGAATGAAACTAAATGCACGTGCATCGGCGCCTGCACCTGCACACCGCATTCGCTCTGTGCAGGCCGCCCCCGGCCCGCCCGGCTCACAGCCCGGGTACGTCGCCGCCCGCCTGCTGCGCGGCCTCGAGGCTTTCGTGGAGGGCCTTCTCCAGGTGGGCGGCGTTGCCGGCCAGGTGGTCGATCTGGCTGATGGCGATCTCGTCGGCGGCGGTCTCGGCCAGCAGGTCGCGATACTCCGCGGACTGGCTGGTGACGCGCGCCACCTGGGCGTGGGCGCGGTAGGCGGCGTCGGCCTCGGCGGCGCGCTCGGCGTAGCGCTCCAGGGCCGTGACGCGGGCCGTCACGGACGCCACCACCTCGTCGAGGGCGGCGCGCTGCGGCCGCATGGCCGCCTCGGCCTCGGGGCTGATGCCCTCGGCCGCCATGGCCCGCTGCTCGGCGCGCAGCCGCGTCACCTTGCGCAGGGTGGAGGCGACGTGCCACTCGTGCTGGGCGAGCGCCACGGCGTTCTCGCCGGGGTCGAGCAGGCCGGCGCGGGCCACGGCCGACTCCCGCACCTGCCTGATCGCGGCCTGGGCCCGGCCGAGCAGGGCGCGGCCCGGCTCGTCGAGGTCCTCCTCAATGAGCCACCGGTCGGCGTGGGTCCGGGCCAGCCGCCGGACCCCGCCCTCGCGGCTGTGCCAGGCGCTGAGCCGCAGGCCGTACACCGACGTCGACAGCGAGGCGAGCCCGGCGAACGCCAGGGCGGAGATCTCGACGCCGCCGGCCCGGGCGAGCAGCAGCAGGGCCAGGAAGACCAGCACGGTGCCGCGCAGCCAGGCGGCCCAGCCGGGACGCAGCCGTTCGGCCGGCCAAGGGCTGCCGGTGCGGACGTGCCGCAGCAGGCCGGGGTTGGCGCGCAGCCGCTTGACCACCGAAGGGTCCAGCTGGGGGTCGAACACGGGCTCGATGCCGCTCTCGCGGTGGCCGACGCGCTGCCAGTCGCCGGGCATGTGGCTCTGGAACGCGATGTCGCCGGGCTCGATGACGACCTCGGCCTGGCCGGGCGCGTCGGGCCGGCCGGCGACCGGCCGCCCGTTACCGGCGGGATAGCGGATCCAACGCCCGTTGCCGGGGACCCGGCACACGTAATGACCGGGCACGACGTCGGCTCCCACGACGAACATGCCCTTCGCCGGAATCATGTCGACGTACCGGACCTCGCCCCGTCTGACCAATACACCTCCCGTACACCTCTGGGACCAGTATGCGCCCGTGCGGCGCGCCGGTCAGGAGGAAAACATCGTTATCCCCTGGTCCTTTCCCAGTGAACGGGCGATGCCACATAAACTTCCAGGGTGACAGACCCCAAGTTCGAGATCCAGATGCTGCACGACCGCGTCATGATCAAGGTTCAGCGTGACGCCGAGGAGCGCCGCAGCACCGCCGGCATCGTGATCCCGGCGACGGTCAAGATGGCGAACCGGCTGGTCTGGGGCGAGGTGTGCGGGGTCGGGGCGAGCGCCCGCCAGGTCAAGGTCGGCGACAAGGTGCTGTTCAACCCCGAGGACCAGTACGAGGTCGAGGTGCACGGCGAAACCTACCTCGTGATGCGCGAGCGCGACCTGCACGCCATCGCGACCCAGCAGACCGACCACGGCACCGGCCTGTACCTCTGACCCTCCCCCGGGCCCGTCAGGTGCGGGCGAGGAAGGCCCGCACCACCAGCACCACGTCGACGCCGAGCGTCAGCTTGAGCATGAAGTAGATGATGGCGGCGGCGCACGCCAGGGTCAGCGCCGAGACGAGGACGCGCACCGGCCAGGCCTGGCGCAGCAGCCACCGCGTCCACGTCTCCAGGGTGCGGCGGGCGAACTTCAGCACGTGCGCCGCCCACGCGAACTCGGTGGCGAGCAGCGCCAGCCCCGCGAACACGATCAGCCAGCCCGGGCCGGGCAGCGGCACCAGCAGCAGCCCTCCGGCGACCAGCACGGCGCCGAGCACGCCGACGACGATGCGCAGGGTCAGCCGCCCCGCCCGGGTGGCCCGGATCGCGTCGAGGCGGCGCGGCAGTCCGCGGCGGGGCCGGCCGGTCACCGCGGCACCGGGGGACGTGGCTGGGGCATCGGCGTCACTCCTGTCGTCGTTCACCAGCACGCGCCGCGCCCCCCTTTCCCTGTCACCGATTCGTCCAGCATATGGCGACGGAGGGCCCGGTACGCGTACCGAGCCCTCCGCGATCCGCCGTGGCGTGCCGGATCAGTGACCGGTCAGGCGCAGGAGATGTCCGTCGGCACCGCGTTGGTGCCGTTCCAGCTCGCGGTGAAGCCGAACGACGTCGCCGCGCCGGCCCCGAGGGAGCCGTTGTAGGAAACGTTCTGCACGGTCACCGCGGACCCGTTCTGGGTCAGTGAGCCGTTCCACAGCTGGTCGATGGTCTGCCCGTTGGCGAACGTCCAGGTGACCGTCCAGCCGCTGATCGCCGTGCTGCCGGTGTTCTCGACCGTCACCTCGCCCTGGAAGCCGCCTGGCCAGGAGTTGACGATCTTGTAGGTGGCCGAGCAGCCGGTGCCGGGCGTCACAGTCGGCGTGACCGTGGGCGTGACCGTCGGGGTCACGGTCGGGGTGACCGTGGGCGTGACGGTGGGGGTGACCGTCGGGGTCACGGTGGGCGTCACGGTCGGGGTGACCGTGGGCGTGACGGTGGGGGTGACCGTCGGGGTCACGGTGGGCGTCACGGTCGGGGTGATCGTGGGGGTCGCCGTCGGGGTGCCCCCGGTGCGGTCGCCGTAGATGATGCCCCGGCCGTTGGTGCCGAGGTACACCCGCCCGTACACGCGCGGGTCGCCGGTCAGCGCCTCGCCCATGTTGCCGTACTGGTGCTGGTCGTCGTTGATGCGCACCCAGCTCGACCCGGCGTCGTCGGACCGGAACAGCCCGGCCACGCCGTCGACCGTGCCGGCCAGGTAGAGGGCCTGGTACGACCGGCCCGGGGCCGCCTTGCCGAACCCGATGTTGATCGAGGTCGACACGTCCGGCACCTTGGCGAACGACTCGCCGGAGTCGGTGGAGTGCCACAGGCCGCCGTTGCCGGCCAACCAGATGTCGCCCTCGGCGCCCGGCAGCGCCTTGAAGTGCACGTTGGTGGTGGGCAGCCCCGACGCCCCGGTGGCCGTGAACGACTGGCCGCCGTCGGTGCTGACGTAGAACCGGCCGCCGGAGACCCCGTAGAACGTGCTGGAGTCGACGCGGTCCGACTCGACGATGGCGTTCTGCGGCAGCCCGGACGCCTGGGTCCAGGTGTTGCCGAAGCCGACCGAGTAGACGACCGGGCTGTTCTTCGGCGCCCACACGAAGCGGCTGCCGTCGGCGGCCGCCGCGACCGTGCCGCCCTCGTCGATGCCGCCCGGCTCGGTGCCCTGGAACCAGTTGGCGCCGCCGTCGGTCGAGAAGGCCACGTGGCTGTCGTTCGGCCGGTCGGAGTCGGTGAAGTTGCCGGCGCGGACCAGCACGCTGGGGTTCTTCTCGGCGTAGTCGAGGCTGGTCGTGGTGGTGAAGACGGGCGAGGTGAAGATCGACGACTGCACGGTGTCCAGGTCCGTGTGCCGGAAGCCGCCGAGGTCACCGAGACCGGAGATCAGCGGCGCGCCGGTCGGCGGGCTGATCAGGTCCAGCACGGCGGTCTCCTCCAGGCCCTTGACCATGGGCTTGATGGTGAACTGGCCGCCGGAGTCCCACTTGGTGAGGTCGGTGGTGCCGTAGATCGTGGCGCCGGTGCCGTACATCATGCGGTCGGAGTCGAACGGGTCGATCTCCATCGACTCGGTCATCCAGCCGAGCTTGGGCGTCACCTCGGGCGGGCTCGGGCTCGTCGCGAAGGTGAGCCACGGCGCCTCCGAGATGTCCATCTTGTAGCGGAAGCTGCGGTTGGGGTAGCTGGTCCAGTCCCACACCCGCGTCCAGGTGGCGCCGGAGTCGGTGCTGCGGAAGAAGATCACGTCGGGCCACCACGAGATCTGCGTGGCCACCATGATCGTGCTCGGGTGCTGACGGTCGATCGTCAGGCCGCTGTAGCCGAAGTAGTCGTCGGAGCTGCTCGACGGGATCGGGCTGATGTCGGTCCAGGTGCCGGTCGCGGTGGCGTAGCGCCACACCTCGCCCTTGGCGCCGTCGTAGGGGCCGCCGGTCTCACTGGTGGCGATGTAGAGGTAGCCGTTGGTGGGGTCCAGCACGCCCTTGTGGGGGATGTAGCCGGTCGGCTGACCGGCGACCCGCTGCCAGCTCGCGCCGCCGTCGGTGGTGCGGTAGACGTTGTTCTCCTTGTCGGCGACGCCCACGTAGATGGTCTGCGTGGCGCTGCCGGCCGAACCGGTCCGCTTGTCGAACGTCACCCACAGCACGCCCTGGTTGTCACCGTTGTACGCGTCGCCCGGGCTCGCCACGTAGTTGCCGGGGTTGGGGAAATTCGTCACCTTCGACCAGGTCGCGCCGCTGTCGGTGCTGCGCCACAGCCCGTTGCCGCTCGGCGCGCCGAAGTACAGGATGCTGTTCTTGTTGGGGTCGATGGCGAGCCGCTCGCCCATTCCCCGGCCGGGCATGTTGCCGCCGAGCTTGAACGGCAGCGGGCTGATCTGCCAGGTGTCGCCCCGGTCGGTCGAGCGCAGGATCGCGCCGTTGTTGGGGTCCCAGTCGTTGGTGTACATGCCCACCGCGGCGTACACCCGGTCGGGGTCGACGGCGTCGGTCGCGATGCTGACCACGCCGTTGTAGCCCCAGTTGTCCTGCCCGACCCAGTCGAGCAGCGGCTTCCAGGTCCGCGTGTCCGGCTGCCACCGATAGGCGCCGCCGATGTCGGTGCGGGCGTAGATCAGGTCCCGTTCGCCCTGGTTGAAGATGATCCCGGGCACGAACCCGCCGCCGAGGATCTGCACGTTCTTGAACTCGTAGGGGTCGGCCGCCACCGCCGCGACCGGTGAGACGCGCAGCACCGCCAGCACCGAGGCCACCAAGGCCAGCGCGAGCACGCCGATGAGTTTTCTTCGCATGTACGGCTCCTTCGGGCGCAGTGCGCCCACGTATCCGGATGACCGCCATGCACGATCAGGTAGAGACCCTGACCGTCGACCGCCGAGCGTGCATGGAACCTTTCCCGAGCCCCCTGACCGGCTCACGGAAGAGATTCACACAGCGCCGACATGTTCGTCAATAGTTTGACGCCTAAACGAATGGAACATGCCTCTGGGTTTCGCCCGCCCAAGGGTAGGCTGTCGGGCACTGTTGCGGCGAGCCGGAGGTGAGCATGGGCAAGGCCCTCGTCCTGGGTGGTGGCGGCATCGCGGGCATCTCCTGGGAGGCCGGCCTGATCTGCGGCCTGCTCCGCGAGGGCGTCGACCTCACCCGGGCCGATGTGATCGTGGGCACCTCCGCCGGCGCGGTCGTCGGCGCGCTTCTCGCCAGCGGCGTCGACCTGGAGACGGCCATCGCCGCCCAGGCCGAGGCCGAGGCGGCTGCCGAGCCCGTCGCCGCCGCCGAGCCGGACCTCGACGAGATCACGCGCGTCTTCGGCATCCTCGCCGACACCGCCCTGGAGCCGGGCGAGGCCCGCCGCCAGGTCGGTGCGCTCTCGCTCGCCTCGGCCGCCGCCACCGACCTCGACATCGAGCAGATCTTCATGCGGCTCGGCGTCGCCGCCTGGCCCGAGCGGCCCCTCAAGGTCACGTCGGTCGACGCCCTCAGCGGCGAGTTCGTCGTGTGGGAAGGGCACTCCGGGGCGCCGCTGCCCAAGGCGGTGGCCGCGAGCTGCGCGGTGCCGTGTGTGTTCCGCCCCGTCGAGATCAACGGCCGCCCCTACATGGACGGCGGCGTGCGCTCGGTCACCAGCGCCGACCTGGCGGCCGGCGCCACCGGCGTGGTGGTCCTGGAGCCGATGGCGAGCCTCACCCCGAGGGAGGTCCTCCAGGCCGAGATCGCCCGGCTCGGCGATGTCGCGGTCGCCTCGGTGGGCCCCGACGAGGCCGCCCTCGCCGTCTTCGGCACGAACATCCTCGACCCCGGCCTCTGGCTCCCCGCGTTCAAGGCCGGCCTCGCCCAGGCACCAGGCCGCGCCGCCGAGGTCGCCGCGGCCTGGAGCTGACCGCCGTGAGCCGCCGCGGTCAGGCGCCCGGGGAGAGGCTGCACGGCCAGGGCTTGCCCTCGGGCATGGGCCGGCAGTAGACCCGGCTGAACCGGCGGGGCACCCGCAGGTGGCCGCCGGGGTCGCCCTTGGGACCCGGCGAGCCCTGCGGACCGGGCGGACCGGACGGCCCGGGGCTGCCGGGGGGACCGGGCGGGCCGGGCGGCCCCTGCGGGCCTCTCGGGCCCGGCAGACCACGCGGGCCCCGGCTGCCCGGCGGACCGGGGCGGTCGGGGATCACCTGCGGCGTGCCGCCCATGCGCCGCACCTGCTCGATGAGGGCGGCCCGATCCTGCCGCGCGGACTGCAGCCGGTCGCCGAGGTCGCGCACCGCGATCGGCACCCACACGGCGATGGCGCCGAGCCCAAGGATCGTGACGGCCAGGAACAGGTCGCGCAGGGACAGCCTGCCGAGCAGTCGCCGCATCAGGATCCTCCGTTGGTCGACAGCCAGATCTGCACGAAGAGCGACACGAGCAGCAGGGCCGCGGGTATCACACCGGCGTAGACGGACTGCCGCCAGTTGGCCCCCCTGTCGCGCTCACGTGACTCGACCTTCGCGGCGAGTTCCTTGATCTCGTCCTCCAGCCGCCGCCGGACCTCGTCCAGATCCTGCTCCACGCCGGTGAACCGCCGCTCGGCGAGCCGCTGCTCGGCGATGAACAGGTCCTGCGACACCAGCCGCTGGATCCGGTGATGCAGGTCGTCCAGGCGCCGCCCGAGCTCACCGAGAGAAGGATCGGTTTGCATCGGCCCTCCGTCTGATCCAGATCACGACCCCAATGATATTGCAGACGGTATATGAGAAGTGACGCTTAGTGATATCACATCGTGGGTAAGCCGGGCCGCCGGCGCATCACGGCCGCTGCGGCGGGCAGGACGATCCCGCCGGCCGCCAGGGCGCAGGCCACCGCCACCAGACAGGCCACCGCGATGGGGCGGGCGAGCGGCATGGCCGTGATCAGCAACGGAACGGCCGCCACTGCCGCCGCCAGGGCGGCCGAGAGGCACGCCAGGAGCCGGGCCCGCGGCCGGTCCGGCAGGCGCGGGCCGAGCACGACCGGCAGCGCGAGCGCGAGGGGCAGGGCGATGGCGGGGGCCGGCACCGGCAGGGGCATGAGCCCGGCGGCGACGCGCAGCGCCGCCATGGCGGTGAGGAGGGCGAACAGGCCGGCGGCGAGAGGCGGCTGGCCGGCCACCACGCCGCGGGCGGCGATCGGCGCGACGACCACGGCGAGCAGTGCCGCGAGCAGCACGGTCGCGTGCAGGTCGCGGACGCCGCGCCGCCACGTCTCGTCCCACGCCGTCGCCCGGCCGCCGACCTCGACGGACAGCGGGCCGTGCACGCCGCGCAGCGAGGGGGCCAGCCGTCTCGCGGCGGCGATCACCGCCCGGGCGTCCCCGCGCAGCCACACCCGCACCAGGGCGGGCCGGCCGTCGCCGGAGCGCAGGCCGGGCGGCCCTTCGGTCCAGTACGACGTGACCCGCAGCACCGCGCGGTCGCGGGCCAGCAGCCGGGCGAGCCGCCGGCCGGCGTCGGCCGCCGCCGGATCGTCCACCGAGCCGGGGGTGCGGGCCAGCAGCACGAGGTGCGGCGCCCCCGCGGGGAGACCGGGGGCGAGCGGCCGGCCGGTGTCGTGGGCCCGGGCACGCAGGTCGGGCGCCGGGGTGAGCCGATCGGTCAGCCCGAAGCCCGCCGGCCCGCAGATGCCGGCGAGCAGGGCCGCCGCCCACAGCACGGCCCACGACAGGGCCCGCGACACGGCGGGGCGGCGCCGGGCGAGGGGGCCGCCGGACCGTGCGGAACGTGCGCCGGTGCGCGTGCGGGCGGGCTGGGGGCTGTGGGTGCGGGCGGTCTGGGACACCGGCGGCTCCTGCCTGAACGCGTGGGCTCCGCTCCCAGGGTCACGTGTTCCCGCCGGGCGCATTCGGCGCGTAGGGCAAGCCGGAGAAAGGAAACAGGAAGTCTTTGCGCGCCGCTGACGAATTCACTGCCGAAGGGCACATTCACTGCCGAAGGGCAGAGGAGGCGGAGAGGGCCGCGCCGTTCTCCGCGAAACCGCGCCATTCGGCGAGCAGCACGGCGACGTCGTCCTGCAGGTGCCCGCCCTGATAGTCGAGGACGCTCCTGATCAGGCGGCGCAGGGTCTCTGGCGCGGCCAGGCCGGTGCTCTCCTGCTTGATGATGTGGTCGACGAAGCGTGCGACGCCGAACATGTGCCCCTGGGCGTCGCGCGCCTCGGGGATGCCGTCGGTGTACAGCAGCAGCCGGTCGCCGGGCTCCAGCTGGAAGCGGTACTCCTCGGGGCTGGCCGCGAGCCGGAACCCCATGGGTATCGCGGCCTCCCGCTCCAGCGAGGTCACCCAGCGCCCGCCGCGGATGACGAGCGGCGGGGGGTGACCGCGGTTGACCCAGGTCAGGCCGCCGGTGACGAGGTCGAGGGAGGCCATGATCCCGGTGACGAACCTGGCGCCGCCGAACTGCTCGGCGATGTCGTCGTTGATCGCCTGGCTGATGGCGGCCAGCCCCATGGCGTGGCGCCGGTTGTTGCGCCAGCTGCCGATCGCGATGCTGGCGGTCAGCCCGGCCGCGGTGTCGTGCCCCATGGCGTCGAAGATGGACAGGTAGATGGATCGGCCGCTGAGGGCGTAGTCGAACGCGTCGCCCGCCACCTCGTACGCCGGCTCCAGCACCGCCCCCACCACCACCCGCTCGTTGGCGAAGGCCAGCGGCGGCAGCAGGTTCCACTGCACCTCGGCGGCGAGCGACATGGGCCGGGTGCGCATGATCCGCGCGTAGGTGTCGCTGTGGATGCGCTTGCTGACGATCAGCATGGACACGACGACCGCCAGCCGGCGGATCTCGGTCATGGTCTCGTCGTCGAGCGCACGGGTGTGCACCTCCAGCACGCCGAGCCGCTCGGTGCCGTCGAGCAGCGGCAGCCACAGCCGGCACGGGGCGTCCTGCGCTTCCTCCTCGGGAGTGCGCTGCGACCGGATCATCTCGACGTTGCGGAACGCCAGCCCGGCGAGCGTGCTGTCGATGCCGAGCTCCTGCTCGCCCAGCACCTCGGGGCTGAGCGGCACCGGGCGCAGCACCCGCTGCTGCCGGTCGGCGAGGTAGATGCGCACGTTCGTCAGCCCGCCCCGCGCCGCGTGGTCGGCCACCAGGCGGGGAATGGCGTCGAAGTCGCATAGAGAGCCCGCATCGAGCAGCTCGCCGATCAAGCACACCTCCCCTGCCTTCCCTGCATACCGCCCGCCCGGCAAAGGGAACGCCGCGCGGCGTCCGGCGCATGGGCAACCGGCGGGCATTTTCGGTGAAATATCCGCTTTGCCGGATGGGCCGAAAACCAGATGCCGAGGAGACGCCGCGGCGTGTACGGTGCGCGAAGTCACGCAGCGGAAGAGAGGACGGCCGTGTCGCACGTGGAGGTCGGCCACCTGACCTACGTCCTGCCCGACGGGCGGCCCCTGCTCGACGACGTGTCGTTCCGGGTGGGCGACGGCGTCAAGGCGGCACTGGTCGGCCCCAACGGCGCGGGAAAGACCACCCTGATCAAGCTGATCGCGGGTGATCTGCGACCGCTGGAGGGCACGGTGGCCACCTCCGGCGGGCTCGGGGTGATGCGGCAGTTCATCGGGGGCATCCGCGACGATCGCACGGTGCGGGACCTGCTGCTGTCGGTGGCGCCGCCCCGCGTGCGGGAGGCCGCGGCGCGGCTGGACCGCGCCGAGCTGGCCATGATGGAGGCCGACGACGAGAAGACCCCGCTGAGATACGCCGAGGCCATCACCGATTTCACCGACGCCGGCGGCTACGACATCGAGGTGCTGTGGGACTCCTGCACGGTGGCCGCGCTGGGCGCGTCGTACGACTCGGTGAAGTACCGCGAGGTCGCCGGCCTGTCGGGCGGTGAGCAGAAGCGGCTGGTGCTGGAGGCGCTGCTGCGCGGCCCCGACCAGACGCTGCTGCTGGACGAGCCCGACAACTACCTGGACGTGCCGGGCAAGATGTGGCTGGAGCGGGCGCTGCGCGAGACCGCCAAGACGATCGTGCTGGTGTCTCACGACCGCCAGCTGCTCGCCAACGCCGCCGACCGCATCATCACCGTCGAGTCCGGCGACATCTGGGTGCACGGCGGCGGCTTCGCCACCTACGCCCAGGCCCGGCGCGAGCGCAACGAGCGCCTCGACGAGCTGCGCCGCCGCTGGGACGAGGAGCACGCCAAGCTGCGGCGGCTGGTGGCCATGCTGAAGCAGAAGGCGTCGGTCAACGACGGCATGGCCCCGGCGTACCACGCGGCGCAGACGCGGCTGCGCAAATTCGAGGAGGCCGGGCCGCCGCAGGTCCCGCCCAGGGAGCAGCACCTCGCCATGCGGCTGCGCGGCGGGCGCACCGGCAAACGCGCGGTGACCTGCACGCGGCTGGCGCTGCAGGCGGCCGACGGCACGCCGCTCATCCGGCCGTTCGACGCGCAGATCTGGTACGGCGAGCGGGTGGCCGTGCTCGGCTCCAACGGCTCGGGCAAGTCGCATTTCCTGCGCCTGCTGGCCGGCGAGCCGGTGCGCCACACCGGCGAGGCCGCCCTCGGCGCCCGCGTGGTGCCCGGCCACTTCGCGCAGACTCACACCCGCCCCGACCTGCATGGCCGCACGGCCTGCGAGATCGTGATGACCGAGCACGCCCGGCACCGCGACGAGGCGATGCACGCCCTGGCCCGGTACGAGCTGGCCGGCCCGGTGGGCGACCAGCGGTTCGAGACCCTGTCGGGGGGTCAGCAGGCTCGGCTGCAGATCCTGCTGCTCGAACTGTCCGGCGCGACCCTGCTGCTGCTCGACGAGCCGACCGACAACCTCGACCTGGCCAGTGCGGAGGCCCTGCAGCAGGGCCTGAACCGGTTCGACGGCACCGTGGTGACGGTGACCCACGATCGGTGGCTCGCCGCCGACTTCGACCGCTACCTGGTCTTCGGCGGCGACGGCGCGGTCTACGAGTCGGCGGAGCCGATCTGGGACGAGACCCGGGTCGCCCGTTCCGCCCGGCCCCTGGGATGATGGGGCGGATCTCGTGACCCCACATGGAGCAGACATATGACACAGATCGTGCGTTATACCCACGACGGCGAGATCAGGGCGGGGGTGCGGGCCGACGGGCTGACCCATCCGCTGCCGGTGCCGCTGGCCGAGCTGCTGCGGCTGCCCCTGCCCGACCTGCGCGACCTGGTCGAGCGGGCGCGCGATGCCGCGCCGGTCGAGGCGGGCGAGACGCTCGCCCCCGTCGAGGGTCGCATGGAGGTCTGGGCCTGCGGCGTCACCTACCGCCGCTCCCGGCAGGCGCGCATGGAGGAGAACACCGCCGCCGCCGACGTGTACGACCGGGTCTACGACGCCACGCGGCCCGAGCTGTTCTTCAAGTCCGCCGCCTGGCGGGTCTCCGGCTCCGGCGGCAACGTGGCCATCCGCGACGACTCCACGATCGACGTGCCCGAGCCCGAGCTGGCCCTGGTGCTCAACGCGCACGGCGAGATCGCCGGCTACACCGTGTGCGACGACATGAGCTCACGCTCCATCGAGGGCGAGAACCCCCTCTACCTGCCCCAGGCCAAGATCTACCTCGGCGGCTGCGCCGTCGGCCCCGCGATCCGCCCCGCCTGGGAGGTCGCCGACCCGTACGCCCTGCCGATCACCATGACCATCCGCCGCGCCGGTGCCGTCGCCTGGTCGGGCGAGGCGAACACCTCGCAGCTGCACCGCCGCCTCGACGACCTGGCCCGCTACCTGTTCGCGGCCGACGTGTTCCCCGACGGCGTGGTGCTGTCGACCGGCACCTGCCTGGTGCCCGACCTGCCCTTCACGCTGGCCCACGACGACATCGTGGAGATCGAGATCGGCGAGGTCGGCACGCTCACGAACCGCGTGGTCCGCGGCCTGGCGCCCATGCTGGCCGCGGGGTGACGCCCGGCCGGCTCAGTCGAAGAAGCGGGCGAGACGCCGCTCGCCGGGCGGCTCCACCGGAGGCTTGACCGGGACGAGATCGGCGAACACGGTCGACTCGTCCCGGCTCACCAGCAGGGGGTACCACGCCGGGCCCGGCTCGCGCGGCCGGCACAGGTACTTGAAGGTCTGCACGTCGATCAGCCGCACGTGCGTGGGGTCGGCGACGGCGTTGACGTGCCGCCACCATGGGGCCAGCACGTGCAGCACCCCGCCGGGGCGCAGCACCCGGTGGCACTCGCGCAGCAGCGGCAGATAGTCGGCCAGGTGCTCCAGCACGTGCACCGCGAACACCTGGTCGACCGACTCGTCGGCGAGCGGCACGCCGTCGGCCAGGTCGCTGACCACGTCGACCGACGGCCCCGGCCACACGTCGAAGCCGAGGTTCTCGGGGTGCTGTTTGACGTCGCCGCAGCCCAGATCGATTACCCGGGGCTCGGCGTCGCCCACCCGCACGCGGTCCCACACGGCCAGCACCCCCGCCTGCCTGCCGAGCAGCTCGCGCAGCAGCGCCAGGTCGGCGGCGGCGGCCACGCGCCCGTCGACGTGGGCGACCCCGCCGTCGAACCGCACCATGACGTCGAGGGGGCGCAGCCGCGGATCGTGGTCGAGCAGGTCGGCCGCGGCCTCTTCCAGATCGCGGTCGATCAGCTCACGGCGTCGCGCGTTCACCCGCACCTCCAGGTCCCTCGGCAGGTGAACTGTCTACCCGGCACGCGACGATCTGCACGCGGGCCGATCGGCGCGGGCGCTACCGCCGCAGCGCCTCGATGACATTGCACAGGTGCTCGCGCATCGCGGCCTCGGCCGCCGCCGGGTCCCGCGCCCCGATCGCCTCGACGACGCGCAGATGCTCCTCCAGCGCGACCTTGGGCCGGCCCGGCTGCAGCGCCAGCCGGAACTGGTAGCGGACCAGCTGCGCCCGGAGCCGTTCGAGGGTGGCCGCGGCGGTGCCCTGGCCGGAGATGGCCCGGATGCGCTCGTGCAGCCGGTGCCCGAGGTCGGAGTAGGCCAGCAGATCACCCGACTCCAGCTCGGCGCGCAGCTGCTCCC
Organism: Actinomycetales bacterium; assembly: GCA_044507605.1. Taxonomy (GTDB): domain Bacteria; phylum Actinomycetota; class Actinomycetes; order Streptosporangiales; family Streptosporangiaceae; genus Thermopolyspora. Next base: position 76,462 of record JBIQJI010000001.1, read on the forward strand.
CCAGCCGGCGCAGCTCGGCGATGTCGGCGTCGCCGGCCCGTTCGGCGGCCTTGGCCGCGCACAGCCCTTCCAGCACCATGCGGCACTCGGTGATCTCGATCGCCTCGTCGAGCGACACCACGCGCACCCGCGCACCTTTGTTCTGGATGCGCTCCACGAGCCCTTCGGCCGCCAGATCGGCGAGCGCGGCCCGGACGTTTCCGCGTGTCGTGGCGAAACGGTCGCACAGGTCGGCCTCCACGAGACGCTGGCCGGGCGCGAACTCCCCGCTCAGAATCGCCTCGCGCATCGCCTCCTTCATCCCCGCTCCTCTCGGTGTCGCGTGCGCTCCGCATCGCGCAAGGCGATTATGGCGCACCTCGCGGTCACCGCCCCGGTCGCTGTCGGTGCCGTCTGCGATAGTGGGGGTGTGACGTTGGACGACCTCATCCGGCTGCGCCGGGCCCGTGACACGATCGACCGCGACTACGCCGAGCCGCTCGACGTGCCGGCGCTGGCGCGGGTCGCCCTGATGTCGCCGGGCCATTTCTCCCGCAGCTTCCGCGCCGCCTTCGGCGAGACCCCCTACAGCTATCTGATGACGCGCCGCATCGAGCGGGCCAAGGCGCTGCTGCGGCGCGGCGACCTGTCGGTCACCGATGTGTGCTTCGCGGTGGGCTGTACGTCTCTGGGGTCGTTCAGCTCGCGGTTCACCGAGCTGGTCGGCGAGAGCCCGAGCTCCTACCGCGCCCGCCGCCACGAGGCCGGCGCCGGCATTCCGCCCTGCTTCGCCAAGATCTACACCAGGCCGGTGCGCAGGCCGGGGGCCTCGCCCGCCCGGTAGCGTGGCAGGCATGGACCTCAAGCTCTCGACGTGCTTCATCGCGGTCGACGACCACGACAAGGCGCTCGCCTTCTACCGCGACGTTCTCGGCCTGGAGGTGCGGGGCGACGTCGGGTTCGAGGGCATGCGCTGGGTGACCGTCGGGCCGCCGTCGCAGCCCGACGTCGACATCGTCCTCGAACCCCCGCTGGCCGACCCGAACGCCTCGCCCGCCGACAAGCAGGCCATGGCCGAGCTGCTGGCGAAGGGCCTGCTGCGCGCCGTGATCTTCACCACCGACGACTGCGACGCCACGTTCGAGCGGATCAGCGCGTCGGGCGCCGAGGTGCTGCAGGAGCCGATGGACCAGCCGTACGGCGTGCGCGACTGCGCCTTCCGCGACCCCGCCGGCAACATGCTGCGCTTCAACCAGCCCCTCGGCCGCTGACGGCCGGCGGCCCGCTCATTCCCGCACCGGCAGCCAGACCCGCATGGTCGCGGGTCCCCGGTTGCCCCACCTGTGGTAGGGCACCAGGCGCAGGGCGGCGCTCGCGCCCCGCGGGGGCCCGTCCGGCTCCGGCCCGTACGGCCAGTCGCGCGGCTCACCGCCGCCGAACGACGCCTCGATCTCCAGCTCCACCACACCGTCGCCGGTGCGGTGCTCGACCGGCGGCGCGACCTTGGCCGTGACGTCGGCGAGCGGCGGCTCGTCCGCCACCGACTCGGCGCAGTAGACCAGCGGGCCCCGCTCGACGGCGGCGGTGCCGCGCAGGGCGTCCACGCGGCGGTCGGGGAAGGTCCACCGCGGCCGCATCGGCAGCTCCAGCCGGATCGCGTCGCCGGCCCGCCACGGGCCCGCCACGACCGCGTATCCCGGGCGCACCTCCCGGGTGACCGCGCCGTGGGCGAGGGTGGCGCCGGTGGCCCAGGCGGGCACCCGCAGCGCGATCTCGCCGTCGGTGTCGGCGAGCACCCGCACCGTCACCTCGCCCGTCCAGGGGTATCCCGTCTCGACCCGCAGCGCCTGGTCGCCGTGCCTGATCTCGCACGGGGTGTAGTGGTGGATGCGGGTGCCGCCGCCGACCGTGGCGGCGGCGATGTAGGCGGGCAGTGCGGCCAGCGTGCGCGCGATGTTGTTCGGGCAGCACGACACGTCGAACCACGTCGAGCGCAGCCCGCCCTCGGCGGCGTGGTTGACGACGCCCTCCGACGGCACGTCGGGCACCCGCACCTGCAGGGGGTTGGCGTAGAAGAACGACCGGCCGTCCACCGCCACCGCCGTGGCGAGCACGTTGTACATGGTGCGTTCGGCCATGTCGGCGTAGCGCGCGTCGCCGGTGGCGAGCAGCAGCCGGTGCGCCAGCATGATCGACGCGATGCCGGCGCACGTCTCGGAGTAGGCGCGGTCGGGCGGCAGCTCGTAGTCCTCGCCGTACGACTCGTCGCGGTGCCGCGAGCCCATGCCGCCCGTCAGGTGGGTGCGCCGGGCGATGGTGCGTTCCCACTGCGCCTCGACGGCCTTCAGCAGTTCCTGGTCGCCGGTCTCGACGGCCACGTCGACGGCGCCGGACGCCAGGTAGAGCGCCCGTACGGCGTGGCCGCGCAGCACCCGGGCCTGGCGCACCGGCATGTCGTCCTGGAAGTAGGCGCGGCCGAAAGGGATTTCGCCGAGCGACGGGCGGCCTCTCCGCTCCACGAAGCGGCGGGCCATCTCCAGGTAGCGCTCGGTGCCGGTCTCCCGGTACAGCTCGACGAGGGCCATCTCGATCTCGGGGTGGCCGCAGGTCTCGCCGCCGTCCAGGAAACGCCGGCACACGTGGTCGGCGGCCCTGATGGCGGTGTCGGTGAGCTCGTCCGGGCCGTGGGCGCGCAGCCGCGCCACCCCGGCCTGGATGAGGTGGCCGTAGCAGTAGAGCTCGTGCCCCCATTCGAGGTCGGTGTAGCGGTGGCCGCGCCACCGGGTGTTGAGGTAGCCGTCGTCTTCCTGGGCGGCGGCCACGATCCCGGCCAGGGCGGGCAGCGCCTCGTGCCCGGACCAGGCCATGGCCTCCAGCAGCTTGTAGATCTCCGAGTCGCTGAACTCCCGGCCCCGGCGCGGCTCCTCGCCGCGGAAGTTGCCGATCCAGCCTTCGCGTTCCATCCACTCCAGGCAGTGGGCGATCGTGACCTCGCGGTTCAGCGCGATCCGGTCGCCCCAGAAGCCGGGCAGCGGCCGCACGGCGTCGAGGCCGAGGGGGGCGAGGACGCCCGAGGAGGGCAGGACGGGGTCAACCACGCAGGGCTCCTGACATGAATCCGCGCACGTAGTGGCGCTGCAACACGATGAAGAGGACGAGACAGGGAACGGCCATGACCATGACCCCGGCCTGGAGCATGCCGTAGTCGATCGCGCCGAACGTCTGCTGGGTCATGCTGACCACGGCCACCGGCAGGGTGAACGACGCGCCGTCGTTGAGCAGGATGAGCGGCGCGAAGAAGTCGTTCCACGAGGCGAGGAACGCGAACAGGCCCACGGTGATCAGCGCGGGCCGCACCGCGCGCAGCAGGATCCCGGCGAAGGCGCGGAAGGTGCCGCAGCCGTCGACCAGCGCCGCCTCCTCCAGCTCGCGCGGCAGCGCCTCGAAGGCGTTGCGCATCATGAACAGCGCGAACGGCAGCTGGAACATCACGAACACCAGCGCGAGGCCGACCAGGGAGTTCTGCAGGCCCAGATGGCCGAGCAGGACGTACAGCGGGATCAGGATCGTGGCGTACGGCACCATGAGGATGGCGAGCGTGGCGAGGAACAGCAGGTTCTTGCCGGGGAACCGGAACCTGGCGAAGCCGTAGCCGCCGAGGGCCGACACGGCGAGCGTGCCCGCGACGGTCATCGCCGACACGAGCAGGCTGTTGGTGGCGTACGTGCCGATGCCCTCGCCGTAGCGGGCCATCTCCAGGTAGTTCGAGGGGTCCTCCAGGGAGGAGTAGCCGCTCCACACCAGCGGGAACAGGAACAGCACCGCGAGGGCGGCGAGTGTGAGGTGGCGGCTCACCGGAGCCTCCTCAGCATGAGCGTGTTGAGTCCGACGAGGGCCACGAGCAGCACGACCGACAGCGCCGCGGCGCCGCCGAGGTCGAACCGGAAGAAGGCGTTGCGGTAGATGACCATGACCATGGAGACGGTGCTGTTGTCGGGGCCGCCGTTGGTGAAGACGAAGAACTGGTCGAACGCCAGCAGCGAGCCGGTGACGCTGAGGATCAGCATCAGCGCCAGGGTGGGCCGCAGCAGCGGCAGCGTGATGCGGGTGAAGATCTGCCATCGACCGGCGCCGTCGCTGCGCGCGGCCTCGTACACCTCGGCCGGGATGGCCTGCAGGCCGGTCAGCAGGATGAGCATGTTGAACCCGGCGAACCGCCACAGCACCAGCGTGATCGTGGAGAACAGCGCCATGTTGGGCGTGCCGATCCACTTGACGGGTTCGTCGACGATGCCGAGGGCCTGCAGCATCGGGTCGATGGGCCCGAAGTCGTTGTTCAGCATGCCGTAGAACAGCAGGGCCGCCGCGGCGAAGCCGACGGCGCTCGGCAGCAGGAACGCCGTGCGGAAGAACCCGACGCCGGGCCGGCGGTCCT
>JBIQJI010000001.1:80885-260749 GCA_044507605.1 Actinomycetales bacterium
CAGCAGCGCGAGCCCGAAGGCCAGCGCCGACAGCAGCACCGTGGTGATCACGGTGTACTTCAGCGTGAAGACCACCGCGTCGGCGAAGAGCAGGTCGTCGGCGATCTTGGTGTAGTTGCCGGGCGCGTTGAAGGTGGCGGGGCCCAGCAGGGGCCAGCGGTTCAGCGACATCCAGACGACGAGCACCAGGGGCGCGATGAACAGCGCGCCCACGATGACGGCCGTCGGGGCGGTGTACAGCCAGCCCTGCACCTTTGCGCTGCGCCACCGGACCGGCGGGGCGGCGCGCGCCGCCCGCCGGTCGGGCCGTGTCATCGTCAGCGTCATTGGGCCAGCGACTTCGTGATCTCGGCGTTGAGCTGCGGCACCTTGGCCGGGTCACCGAACATCGCCTCGCGGGCCAGCCGCAGCCACGGCCCCTGCGGGTCGTTGAAGGTCTGGCCGAACTTCAGCGAGTACGGGGTCCGGCCCTTGGCCACCAGCGTGTTGATCAGCGCCAGGCGCGGGTCCTGCGCGGAGTACTTGTTGTCGGCCAGGTCGGTGCGGGCGAGCACGTCCTTGTTCTTGGCCATGATCTCGATCTGGGCCTCGTCGGAGACCGTCCAGGCCAGGAAGTCCCAGGCGGCGTCGGCGTGGGTGGTGGTGGCCGAGATGCCGATGGAGTCGCCGCCCACGAACGTCGACTCCCCGCCGTCGGGGCCGGCGATGGGGGCGACGCCGATCTTCATGTCCTCGGGCATGAGGCCGAGGGTCGTCGACGGCATCGGCATGACGCCGATCTCGCCCTTGGGGAAGAAGCCGGTCCAGGTGGGGCCCTGCTCCTCCTTGGCGGTCGGGCCGGTGACGCCCTTCTCGTAGAGGCCGCGCCAGATCTTGAACACCTCGGTCATGGCCGGCTGGTCGTTGAACGACTGCGTGCCGTCCTCGTTCATGACCTGCCCGCCGGCGGCCCAGACCGACGGCCAGAACGTGAAGACGTAGCAGCCGCCGCAGTTGCCGCCGAAGAAGGTGCCGTGGACCTTGCCGTCCTTGCCGAGCTTGTCCTGGATGGTGGTGGCCTGCTCGGCGAACTCCTTGAGCGTCCCCGGCCCCTTCTCCGGGTCGAGCCCGGCCTTGGCGTACAGGTCCTTGTTCCAGAACCAGACCGACAGGTCGAGGGTGTGCGGCAGCGTGTACATGCGGCCGTCGAGGGTGCCGAGCCGCATGTGCGACGGGGCGAGCTTGTCCTTGAACGGCAGGGCGTTCACCCTGTCGGTGATGTCCATGAACAGGCCCTGGGAGGTGTAGTTCGGCACGAAGACGACATCGGAGGCGAACACGTCGGGCAGCTGCTTGGCGCCCGCCGCGGCGGCGATGCGCGGCTGGTAGTTGTCGGTGGGGATGACGGTGAGCTTCACCTGGTTCTTGTGGCCGCTGTTGTACGCCTGGACCAGCCGTTCGCTCTGTGCCTGCGTGGCCGCGCGGGTCCACATGGTGATGGTGACGGGCCCTTCCGCCTGCGAGTCGTCGCCGCTGCCGCAGGCTGCGGCCGTTAGCGCTAACACGACGAGGAGGGAGATCCCGGCGAGCCGTCGTCTCATGATGCACTCCCTGGACTTAAAGGTTTTCGAAAACGTAGAAGAAAGCCCGCACCCTGTCAATGGGTGCTAAGGTGTTGACACCGGGAAGTTGACGGAAAAGGATTTCGAAGTGCGCTGGCTGGAGAGGCGGACGGAGATGACGCGCCACCATGGCGGGTAAGCGGGCGACCATCAACGACGTGGCCTCCCTGGCGGGGGTGTCGATCGCCACGGCGTCCAAGGCCCTCAACGGCCGCCAGGACGTGCGGGCGGCCACCCGCGAGCGGGTCCTGGCCGCCGCCGCGGAGCTCGCCTTCCAGCCCAACGCCCTGGCGAGGGGCCTGCTGTCGGGCCAGACCCGCACGGTGGGCCTGCTGACCTCCGACAGCGTGGGCCGGTTCGGCATCCCCGTGCTGCTCGGCGCCGAAGACGCGTTCGGCGCCGGCGAGATGGCCGTACTGCTCTGCGACGCCCGGGGCGACGCGATCAGGGAGCAGCACCATCTGCGCGCCCTGCTGTCGCGCCGCGTCGACGGGCTGATCGTCGTGGGCGAGAGCACCGACCCCCGGCCGTCGGTGAGCCACGACCTGCCGGTGCCCGTCGTGTACGCCTACGGCCCGTCCGACGACCCCGACGACGTGTCGTTCGTGCCCGACGACGTGGGCGCCGCCGCCATGGCCGTCGGCCATCTGCTCGCCATGGGCCGCCGCGCGATCGCCCACATCACGGGCCCCATGGACTACAAGGCGGCGCGCGACCGCGAGGAGGGGCTGCGCCGCGCGCTGGCCGAGGCCGGGGTGGCGCAGGCGGGCGAGACCCTGTCGGGCGTGTGGTCCCAGCGGTGGGGCCGCCACGCGGCCGAGATGCTGCTCATGGCGCACCCCGAGGTCGACGCGGTGTTCTGCGGCAGCGACCAGATCGCCGCCGGCTTCATCGAGGCGGTCAGGGAGCGCGGCCGCAAGGTGCCCGACGACATCGCCGTGGTCGGCTACGACAACTGGGAGGTGCTGTCCACCGAGACCAGACCGGCCCTGACCACGGTGGACATGAACCTGGAGGCGCTGGGCCGCACCGCCGCCCAGCAGCTGTTCGCGGCCATCGACGGCAGGGCCACTCCCGGCGTGCACACCCTGCCCTGCCGCCTGGTGATCAGAGACTCCACCGCCCCGCCGGGAGCCTCCTGACCCGGCCGGCCCCGGCCGGGCCCGGCGAAAGCGGGACCCCGGCCTGGCGCACCAAGGAAGGGTAGCCTAACCTAAGCTCCATGACCGAGGAGATCTCTCTCCGCGGCGCGGAGCTCTGCCTCGGCTACCACGGCACCACGGTGGTCGAGGACGGTCGCATCACGCTGCGGCCCGGCCACGTGACCGCCCTGGTAGGCCCGAACGGCAGCGGCAAATCCACGCTGCTGCGCGCGCTCGCCCGGCTGCACCGTCCCGACGGCGGCACGGTGACGCTCGGCGACGGCACCGACGCGCTCGGCCTGCCGGCGCGCGACTTCGCCCGGCGGGTGACGCTGCTCGCGCAGAGCCGGCCCACCCCCGGCGGCGTGCGCGTACGCGACGTCGTCGCCTACGGCCGCCACCCCCACCGGCGGCGCTGGACGGCCGCCGACCCCGGCGGCCCCGCCGCCGTGGCCAGGGCGATGGAACTGACCGGCGTGACGGCCATGGCCGACCGGCCGGTCGACGAGCTGTCGGGCGGCGAACTGCAGCGCGTCTGGCTCGCCACCTGCCTCGCCCAGAACACCGCCGTGCTGCTGCTCGACGAACCCACCACGTTCCTCGACCTGCGCTACCAGGTCGAGCTGCTCGACCTCGTCCGCGACCTGGCCGACGTGCACGGCGTGGCGATCGGCGTCGTCCTGCACGACCTCAACCAGGCCGCCGCGATCGCCGACCGCGTCGTGCTGATGCACCGCGGCCGGGTACGCGCCGACGGCCCGCCCGCGCAGGTGCTGACCGAAGACCTGCTCAGCGACACCTACGGCATCCGCGTCGAGGTCGCCTGCGACCCGGCGACGGGCACCGTCGTCACCCGGCCGCTCGGCCGCCACAACACCAGCGTCCACGCGACACGATGACAGGAACCCCCATGCGCACTGCCCTGACGGCCATCTCGGCCGTCGCCCTCATCGCCCTCATCGCCCTGGCCGCCTGCGGCACGACGGAAGCGCCCGAGCCGGAGCGGCCGGCCGCCGGCGCCACGGCGAGCGCCGCCGGGCCCGTGACGGTGACCGACGCGCGCGGCGAGCAGGTCACGCTCGACCGCCCGGCCACGCGGGTCGTCAGCCTCGAATGGGGCGAGACCGAGATGCTGGTGAGCCTCGGCGTCATGCCCGTGGGCGCGGCCGACGTGAAAGGCTACGCCACCTGGGACACCGCCGCCCCGCTCGACCCCTCGGTCAAGGACGTCGGCACCCGGCAGGAGCCCAGCGTCGACTCCATCAGCGCCCTCCAGCCGGACCTGGTCGTCATGGAAAGCGACGACGCCGCGCTGATCGAGCAGCTGGAGACGTTCGTGCCGGTGCTGGTCACCAAGGGCAGCGACGCCTCCGGCAACCTCCAGCGCATGCGCGACGACCTCGGCATGATCGCGACCGCGGTCGGCAGGACCGACGTCGCCGGCAAGCTGCTGACCGATTTCGACGCGGCCCTGGACCAGGCCAAGCAGCGCATCGCCGACGCGGGCGCCGCCGGCACGCCGTTCGCCATGGCCGACGGCTGGAAGCAGGGCGGCACGATCTCGATCCGCATGTTCGGCCAGGGCTCGCTCGTCTCCGACATCGCCACCCGGCTCGGGCTGAAGAACGCCTGGACCGGAAAGGTCGACGCGCAGTGGGGCCTCGGCACCACCGACGTCGAAGGCCTGACCGTCCTCAAGGACCCCGACATCCGCTTCTTCTACAACGCCTCCGACGGCGTCGACGTGTTCGCCGACGGCCTCGCCGGCAACGCCATCTGGACGTCGCTGCCGTTCGTGGCCAAGGGACACGTCACCAGGCTGCCCGACGGCATCTGGACCTTCGGCGGGCCGGCGTCGTGCCTCCAGTACGCCGAGGCGCTGGTGAAGGCGTACGCCGGTTGACCACCGATCTGGACCGGGCCGCCCGGGCGCCGACGGCCCCGGCCACCGCGCTGCACCGGCTCGGCGCCGCCGGGGTGCTGCTCCTCGCGCTGGCCGCCGCCATCGTGACGGCCGCCGTGCACGTCACCCAGGGCACCTCGTCGATCGGCGCGCTCGACCTGCTGGCCCTGCCGTTCGGCGGCGACGACGAGGCCGCCCGGGTCCTGCTCGCCTCCCGCCTGCCCCGGCTGCTGGCCGGCGTCTGCGTCGGCGTCGCCCTGGGCGTGGCGGGTGCGCTGCTGCAGGCGATCGCGCGCAACGCGATGGCCTCGCCCGACACCCTCGCCGTCAGCTCCGGCGCCTACCTGGCCGTCGCCGCGGTCGCGGCGTTCGGGCTCACGCCGCCGGTGCCGGTGTCGGGCCTGCTCGCCCTCATCGGCGGGCTGGCCGCCGCCGCCCTGGTGCTGGCCCTGTCGGCGGGCGGGCGCACCGGCACGACCCGGCTGATCCTCGCCGGATCCGCCACCGCGCTCGCGCTCTCCGCGCTCACGAACCTGCTCATGATCCTGTTCCAGCAGGAGACCACCGGTCTGTACGCCTGGGGCAGCGGCTCGCTCGTGCAAAGCGACCTCGGCGCCGTCGGCCGGCTCGGCCCGGTGATCGCCGCGGCGCTGGGCGCGGCCGTGCCGGCCGGGCCCCGCCTCGACATCCTCGGCCTCGGCGACGACACCGCCACGACCCTCGGGGTGAACGTGGGGCGGCTGCGGCTGTGGCTCACCCTGCTCGCCGTCGTGCTGGCCGCCTCGGCCGTGACGATCGCCGGGCCGATCGGGTTCGTCGGGCTGTGCGCCCCGGTCGTCGTGCGGCTGCTGCCCGGCTCCATCCCCGGGCTGCACCGCCACCGCATGCTGCTGCCCCTGTCGGGGCTGGCCGGCGTGCTCATCGTGCTCGGCTCCGACATCGCGCTGCGCGCCGTCCTCGGGGCGCGGGCCGCCGTGGAGGTGCCGCCCGGCGTGGTGACCACCGTGCTCGGCGCGGCCGTGATGGTGTGGCTGGCCCGCCGCTACCGCGACGCCGGCCCGTCCCGCCGTCCCCCCGCCGTGCGCACGGGCGCGACCCGCTCGCGCAGCGCCTTCCTGGCGATCGTCGCCGGCTGCGCCGCCCTGCTGGCGGCGGCGCTGGTGCTCGGCATGCTGGGCGGCGACAGGTGGCTGCTCACCGGCGACGTGGCCAACTGGCTCCAGGGCCGCACCGGGCGGGCCCTGACCTTCGTGCTCGACCAGCGCTGGCCGCGCGTGCTGGCCGCCGCGCTGGCCGGAGTCGCGCTCGCCGTGGCGGGCACCGCCGTACAGGCCGTGTGCCGCAACCCGCTCGCCGAACCCGGCGTGCTCGGCGTCACCGCCGGCGCGGGCGTCGGCGCGATCGCCCTGCTCACGTTCGTGCCGCTGGCCGGCATCTGGTCGATGTCGGTGGCCGCCGGGCTGGGCGCGCTGATCGCGTTCGGCCTGGTGTACGGGCTGGCCTGGCGCGGCGGGCTCAGCTCGGACCGGCTCGTGCTCATCGGGGTCGGCGTGCAGGCCGCCTGCACCTCCATCACCGTGCTGATCATCGTGCTGTCGGACCCGTGGAACACCGCCAAGGCCCTGACCTGGCTGTCCGGCTCCACGTACGGCCGGGTGCCCGTCCAGCTCGTGCCGGTGGCGCTGGCGCTCCTGGTCACGGTGCCGCTGCTGGCCTGGCTGCGCCGCGACCTCGACCTGCTGTCCCTCGACGAGGACACCCCGCGCGTCCTCGGCGTCCCCCTGGAGCCGGTGCGGCTGGCGGCGCTCGCGGCCGCCGTGCTGCTCACCGCCACCGCCGTGTCGGCGGCCGGGGTCGTCGGGTTCGTGGGCCTGGTCGCCCCGCACGCCGCCCGCGCCCTCGTCGGCGCCCACCACGCCAGGACGCTCCCCGTGGCCGCCCTGCTCGGCGGGCTGCTGGTCTGCCTCGCCGACACCCTGGGCCGCACCGTCATCGCCCCCGCGCAGGTGCCGGCGGGCCTGGTGACGGCCCTCGTCGGCACGCCGTACTTCGTCTACCTGCTGTGGCGTTCCCGGGCCCGCGGCGGCGACGTCGTGTGAGAACGTTGTGCCGTGTGGGGTTGGAGCGTCGTCGCGTTCGTGGCGCTGGCGGCCTGGCTGTATCTGGCGGTGGGCCACGGCGGCTTCTGGCTGGCCGAGCAGGGTCCGCCGCCGGCGCCCGACCCCGCGACCTGGCCCGACGTGGTCGCGGTGATTCCGGCCCGCGACGAGAGCGCGGTGCTGCCGCGGACCCTGCCCTCCCTGCTCGCGCAGCGGTATCCGGGCCGGTTCCGGGTGGTGCTCGTCGACGACGGGAGCCGTGACGGCACGGCCGCCGTCGCCGAACGGCTCGGCCGCGCGGCCGGATCGGATGGGCCGGATGGGCCGGCCGGATCCGCCGGGCTGCGGGTGGTGGGCGCAGCGGAGCCCCCGACCGGGTGGGCCGGGAAGGTGTGGGCGATGGCCGAGGGCGTGCGGGCGGCGGGCGATCCCTCGTATCTGCTGTTCACCGACGCCGACATCGCCTACGAGCCGGGCACGCTGGCCCGCCTCGTCGCCACGGCCGTGCACGAGGACCGGGATCTGGTGTCGCTGATGGCCACGCTGCGCACCGAGACCCGATGGGAACGCAGCATCGTGCCCGCGTTCGTCTACTTCTTCGCTCAGCTCTACCCCTTCCGCCGGGTCCGCAAGGCGGCCGCGCGCACGGCCGCCGCGGCGGGCGGCTGCATGCTGGTGCGGCGCCGCACGCTGGCCGACGCCGGCGGGCTCGCCGCCATCCGCGGTGCCCGCATCGACGACGTGGCGCTGGGGCGGCTCGTGAAGCGGCACGGCGGGCGGTGCCGCCTCGACCTGAGCCGTGCCGTGGTGAGCCGCCGCCCGTACCCCCGGCTCGCCGACCTGTGGAACATGGTCACCCGCTCCGCCTACACCCAGCTTCGCCACTCCCCTCTGCTGCTGGCGGGCACGCTGCTGGGGCTGCTGGTGCTCTACGCGGGGCCGCCCGCCGCGGCCGTCGCCGGCGGCGCCGGGCTGGGCCTCGGCCTGGGGCTTCCCGCGCTCCTGACGATGGGGGCCGGGCTGCTCGGCTGGGCGATCATGGCGATGACCTACGTGCCGACGCTCCGGTTCTACCGGTCGGCCGCGCTGCGTGCCCCGCTGCTGCCGCTGGTGGCGATGCTGTACGCCGCGATGACACTGGCCTCCGCGTTCCTGTACCACGCCGGCCGGGGCGGCGCCTGGAAGGGCCGCACCATCGGGGGAACCGCCCGCCCGGCCGCCCCGCCCGCCCCGCCCGGCCCGGCGGGCGCGGCCGGGCGGCCCGGAGGCGACGGCGCCACCGGGGGGTGACGGAGCCGGGCGGTGCCGCCGGCGGTCACCAGGTGACGGGAAGCTCGTGCATGCCGTAGATGGTGGCGTCGTCCTTGAACGACAGCCGCTCGTCGGGGACGGCGAGCCGCAGGCCCGGAACGCGGCGCAACAGGGTGGTGAAGACGATCTCCAGCTCCACGCGGGCGAGGTTCTGGCCCAGGCACTGGTGCGGGCCGTAGCCGAACGCGAGGTGGCTGCGGGCGTCGCGTTCGATGTCGAACGTCTCGGGGTCGGCGAACATCTCCGGGTCGCGGTTGCCGGCGTTGGCCAGCGTCAGCACGCCCTCGCCCGCGGGGATCACCGTGCCGCCGAGCTCGACGTCCTCGGTGGCCACCCGCACGATCGCGAACTCGGCGATGGTGAAGTGCCGCAGCAGCTCCTCGACCGCGCCCGGCATCTTGCCCGGGTCGGCGCGCAGGGCGGCGAGCGCGCCGGGGTGCCGCAGCAGCATGTACGTGCCCAGCGAGATCATGTTCGCCGTCGTCTCGTGCCCGGCGATGAGCAGCAGGAACGCCAGGCCGAGCAGGGCGCCATGGTCCGCCGCTCCGTTTTCGCGCTGTTTGAGCACCTGGCGGCCGAGCAGGTCGTCGGTGGGGTCCGCCTCCTTCTCCTTGATCAGCGTGTCCAGGTAGATGGCCAGTTCCAGGGCGGAGTGCCGCCGCTCCTGCGAGGTGATGGCGTGGTCGAGCAGCCGGGCCGAGGTCGTCTGGAAGAAGTCGTGGTCGTCGTACGGCACGCCGAGCAGCTCGCAGATCACCAGCGACGGCACCGGCAGGGCCAGCGCCCGCACCAGGTCGGCCGGGCGCGGACCGGCCAGCATGGCGTCGATGTGCTCGTCGACCAGCTGCTGGATGCGCGGCCGCAGCGCCGCCATGCGCCTGACCGTGAGCTCCCCCACCACCGCGCGGCGCGCCCGGCCGTGCTCGGGCGGGTCCATCTCCAGGATCAGCTTGGGCAGCGGCGACTGGGCGGGGTCCATCTCGGCGCTCAGCCGGGGGGCGGCGGGGTGACGGCGATCGGCGCTGAAACGCGGGTCGCTCAGGACCGTGCGGATGTCCTCGTAGCGGGTGGCGACCCAGGCGGCCGAGCCGCTCGGCAGCGCGACCTTGGTGACCGGCTCCTCCCGGAGAAAACGCAGGTGCTGCTCGGGCGGAGCGTACGGACAGGTGCGGGTGATCTGGAGCGTCTCAGCGGAGCCAGCGGTCACGAGCGTCCCCCATCGACGGGCCGGCCAACTTCCCCTACGCCTGTAGGTTAGCCTGCAGGCGTCGGAAACAGGAGAACGGAAACGTGACCCTTACCGGAAACGGAGAGATGAGCGACCCGCGTGTGCGCCGCACCCACGCGGCCCTGCGACGTGCCCTGATCGACCTCGTGCGGCACCGCGAGCCGTCGCGCATCAGCGTCGCCGATGTCGCCGAACGCGCCGGCGTGAGCCGCTCCACGTTCTACGACCACTTTCGCGACGTGCACGAGCTCGCCGAGGCCGCCTGCACCACGATGATCGACGGCCTGATCGAGGCCATGCCCGACCCGGGCACCGCCAAGGCGCTCGACACGCTCGGCGACACCCTGCTGGCCTTCTTCACCCACCTCGACCGGCACGCCGGCCTCTACCGGGCCCTGCTCGGGCCCAGCGGCAGCGCCCGCGTCATCGACCACGTACGCCGCCGCGCCACCGTCGCCGCCCACGCCGGCGGCCGCCGTTCCGCCGCCGGAGACGACACCGCCACCGACTACGGCGCCGCCGTGCCGCACGACGTGCCGGCCGCGTTCACCGCGGGAGCGCTCCTCGGCGTCGCCACCGACTGGCTGCAGCGCGACCGCCCCCGCTCCTCCGCCGAGATGGCCGCGCTGACCCGCCCGCTGCTGCTGGCCCTCTACCGCGAGGACGACCCCGGCCGCACCTGACCCTCGGCACGCCCCGGCTCGCGCCTCCCAGGACGGCCGGGAGCACGCGGACATCGGCCGCGCGCCGGACGGCTCTCCCGTCGCGCACCCGGCCGCATCCGCGGCCGAGGCGATCCCCGGGCGGCCCGGCCGCCGACCGTGCCCGTGGCGGACCCCGCCGCGACCGGCCCGCGGGCCAGGCGTCCTGTCAGGGCGACTCAGCCGCCGGTCGTCCCCGTGGCGGACCCGGCCGGCCGCTTCGCGGCGCCGAACCAGCGGCCGAGCGCGGCCCGGAGGCCGTCCGGATCGTCGCCCGACCAGGCGACGTACCCGTCGGGGCGGATGAGCAGCGACGGCACCGGAGCGGTCGCCGACGGGGTCGCCGCCTGGGCGGCCACCCGGGCGACGCGGTCGGACCACGGCGACACGGCCTCGGCGAGCGCGGCGCCGTCGGAGAGGTCGACGAGGAGCGGGCGGGCGTCGCGGCGCAGCTCGGCGAGCCGGACCACACGGCCGTCACCGGTCTTCAGGTCGAGGCTCGGCGCGAACCATCCGGTGGCGTCGCCGGGCTCGGCCTCGCCCATGTCGTACCGGACGTCGGTGCCGGCCATCAGGTCGGCGATCAGCCGCACGTTCTCGCGCCTGGACAGCAGCTCGGTGAACAGCTCGCGGAGCGCGGTCACGCTGCCGCCCGGCGCCATGAGGGCCGTCTGCGCCTGCGTCTGCATGAACACCCGGGCGCCGAGCGCGCGGCGTTCGGTCTCGTAGGTGTCGAGCAGGCCGTCGGGGGCCCAGCCGTGCAGGTCGGCCGCCAGCTTCCACGCCAGGTTCGCGGCGTCCTGCAGCCCCAGGTTGAGGCCGGGGCCGCCCGAGGCGGCGTGGACGTGGGCGGCGTCGCCGGCGATGAAGACCCGCCGGTCGCGGTACCGGTCCGCCAGCCGGGTGTTGCGCCCGCAGATGCGGCGCAGGAGGGTCGGTGCGCCTTCCGGCGGCGGCGACAGGGCCATGGGCGCGCCGAGGACCCGTTCGACGCTCGCCGCCATTTCCGCCATCGTCATCGGCGCGCCCGGGCCGGGGTGGTTACCGGCGGGGTGGTCCTCCCATTCGAGCGTCGTGATGAACGGGTGCTCGGGGTCCGGGAAGGCGGCCATGAAGACTCCGCGTTCGGTCCGGTGGAAGTTGCCGGGGATCTCCCCGGACCCCTCGATGGCGACGCGACCGCCCGACGCCTGCCTGATCTGCTCGGTCGGGGCGATGAGGGCCGAGCGCATCACCACCCGGTCGTCGACGATGCCCGGGAACGGGATGCCCGCCCGCTTCCGGATCCCGCTGTGGCCGCCGTCGCAGCCGACGACGAACCGGGCGCCGACGTGCTCCCGCGCGCCGCCCGGCGTCGCGACGACGAGATCGACGTGGTCGCCGGACTGCCTGAACGACACGACCTCGTGCGCGCGGCGGACGTCGACGCCCAGTTCGGCGGCCCGCTCGCCGAGGATGCGTTCGATGTCGCGCTGGTTGATCGGGAGCAGGTACATCGGGTTGTCGTCGCCGAGCAGGTGCAACGGCAACGGCAGCGTCCCGAAGAAGAACGCGGGCAGCGGCCTGGGCACCCCCGACCCGCCGAACCGCTCGTACAGGCCGCGATCGTCGAGCAGGCGCACCACCTGACCGCCGAGGCCGTGCGCCTTGTCGGCCTGGCTCGGCGCGGGCAGCCGCTCGATGACCACGGGATCGGCTCCCGCGAGTTTGAGCTCGCAGGCCAGGAAGAGGCCGACGGGCCCTCCCCCGACGATGACGACGTCGAGCATGGCGCACACCCCCGTATAAGAGTTGGAATCATTCCTTAAGCGGAGGGTACGGCGGCGCGACAAAGAATGCAACCCTCTCTTATCATCGGAGGCATGAGTGCCGCCGAAGCCGACTCCGGCGAGATCAAACGGCGACGCCGAGGAGCCGAACTCGAGCACGCCCTGCTCACCGCGGCGTGGGACGAACTCGTCGCAACCGGCTACGCCAAGCTGACGATGGAGTCCGTCGCCGCACGGGCCCGCACCGGCATCGCCGTGCTCTACCGGCGCTGGCCCAACAAGGACCGGCTCGTGCTCGCCGCCATCGAGCACTACCGCGCCGTCCACCCGGTCGAGACCCCCGACACCGGCACCCTGCCCGGCGACCTGCACGCCGCGCTGGCCGCCATGAGCGAGGCCCGCGCCGCCTACTTCGCCGTGGCGGGAGCCGCCGCCTTCTCGGGCCTGCTGGCCAACACCGGCCTGACCCTCGGCCAGGCCCGCCTCAAGATCCTCGGCGGCGCGGCGTCCCCGGTCGCCCGGATCATCTACCGGCGCGCCCACGACCGCGGCGACATCGACCTCGGCCGCATTCCCCCCGCCGTGCTCGCCATGCCGTTCGACCTGGTCCGCCACGACCTGCTCATGGACCTGAAGCCGCTGCCCCCCGAGCGCATCCGCGAGATCGTCGACGACGTCTTCATGCCCCTGGTCCGGCTCTACCAGAGCGGCCGGGGTTCGGCGGCCACCTGATCCACCGCCCGCCGGCGAGCCCGGCGCGAGCCCGGCCTAGACCCGGCCGTCGCCCCGCGCCGCCTTGCGCTCGTTCCAGCGCCGCATCATCGCGCGGGTCTCCTCCTTGAGGAACCGGAACATCTCCAGCGTTTCGCTCAGCCGATCGGCCGCCGGCGAGTCGCCGAGCAGGGCGATGCCCTCCTGGAGGTCGACCTCGCCCCTGACCAGCACCGGGTTCGCGGCGACCGTGGCCTCGTACCAGGAGCCGTCGACGACGTACACGTGCCGGCGGCTGCCCGGGTCCCCTTCCCGCCGGATGAGGCGGACCTGGACCAGGTAGCGGACGGCGCCCGACACACCGCCCGTGCTGGCGTGCAGCCGCTCCGCGAGCTCGGCCGCGGTCATGCGTCCCTTGTCGCTGATCAGCAGTGCCGCGAACACGCGGGCGGACAGACGGGGCAGGCCGGCATCGGCGAGCGTGGACGCGAACCGCTCGATGAATGCGTCGATCTCGTCCATCTCGTCTTCGCGCACGAGACTCCCTTCGGCCGGTGGATCAGCATGGCCAGTCTAGCGTTACGAACTTTCAGTAAATATTGAAAGTTGTGATAGCTTGCCGCCGGACGAGGCAGCGCGAAGGCGACAGGAGCAGGTCGGATGGCCGAGTACGCACTGGGCTTCGAGCAGATCGACAGGACGAAGCTCGCCGTGGCGGGCGGCAAGGGCGCCAACCTGGGAGAGCTCTCCCACATCGGCGGGATCCGGGTTCCCGAGGGTTTCTGCGTCACCACCCACGCCTTCGCGGAGGCGATGGCCGGCAACGCCGAGTTCGCGGCCTCGCTGGACCGGCCGTCGCACGTCGGCACCGGTGACACCGAGGGCATCCGCGCGGCCGGTGCGCGGATTCGGGCGGCGATCGAGACCGCGCCCATCCCGGCCGGCATCGCGGACGAGATCGCCCGCCACCTCGCCGCGCTGGGAGAAGACGGCCGCTACGCCATCCGGTCGAGCGCGACCGCCGAGGACCTGCCGACGGCGTCCTTCGCCGGGCGGCAGGACACCTCCCTGAACGTCTCCGGAGCCGACCCGGTGCTCGACCACGTCCGCCGATGCTGGGCGTCCCTGTTCACCGACCGCGCGATCACCTACCGGCTGCAGAACGGCATCGACCATCGCGACGTGCGGCTCGCCGTGGTCGTCCAGCAACGGCACCGAGGGCTACGTCGAACTCCGCTGACCGCCGCACGACCCCACGCAAAGGCAACGCGGCACCCGGTCACGTGCTCGCGGCGGTGACGGGGTGGGGGCGGTGGGGTCAGGCGGGGGGCGGGCTTGCCAGGAGCCGTCCCATGCCGGCGAGCACGCTCGGCTCGACTCGGTAGTACACCCAGGTGCCCCGGCGTTCGGAGGTCAGCAGGCCGGCCTCCTTCAGCTTTCTCAAGTGGTGGGAGACGGTGGGCTGGGACACCCCGACGTCGGAGATGTCGCACACGCAGGCCTCACCGCCGGGGGCGGAGGCGATCGCGGAGAACAGGCGCAGGCGCACCGGGTCGCCGAGCGCCTTGAACATCGCGGCGGTCCGCTCGGCCTCCGCGGCCGTGAGGGCGCGTTCGGTCAGCGGTGGGCAGCACGGCACCACGGTCTCGGACTCCAGCACCGGCAGCGTCCGCGTGTTCGACATACATCTATGTTGACACACATCGAACCAACACGGGCCGCACGGCCAGAGGGGGACGGCTCCGGGATCGGCGGTGACAGGGGCGCCGCCGCGACACCTGCGCCGCCGCCTTCCCCGACACTCGCACCGCCCAACGACGCTTCCGTCACCCATCGGCACCTGCGCCGCGGGCGGCCTGGATCGGCCCGCTCTGACGGTCAGCGGCGTGGCCATGACCGAGAACCTGCTTATATCGACGGATGTCTATGTTGACGGACATCGAACCAGGTGTCATGCTGGCCACGCAGCGCATAGACATACATCGAAACAGAGGAGGCGTCGTGTCCGCATCCAGCGCCGAACCGCCCGTCGTCGTGATCGGAGCCGGGCCCGTCGGCCTGGCCGCGGCCGCGCACCTGATCGAGCGCGGCCTGGAGCCGCTGGTGCTCGAGGCCGGGGCCACCGCCGGGGCCGCCGTCCGCCAGTGGGCGCACGTGCGGCTGTTCTCCCCCTGGAGCGAAGTCGTCGACCCCGCCGCCGAGAAGCTGCTCGCCCCCACCGGATGGGTCCGTCCCGACGGCGCCGCCTACCCCACGGGCGGCGACTGGGCGGATCGGTACCTGCAGCCGCTCGCCGACGCCCTCGGCGACAAGGTCCGCTACGGCACGACCGTCACCGGCGTGGCCAGGGCCGGGCGCGACCTCGTGGTCGACTCCGGACGGGCCGGGCAGCCCTTCACCGTGCACGTGCGCACCGGCGACGGCGGCGAGCGGCGCATCGAGGCCCGCGCGGTCATCGACGCCTCCGGCACCTGGGCCACCCCCAACCCGCTCGGCGGCGACGGCCTGCCCGCGCTCGGCGAGCAGGCCGCGGCCGGCCGCATCTCCTACCGCATCCCCGACCTGAGCGACCCGGCCGGCCGCGCCCGGTACGCCGGGCGGCGCGTCGCGGTGGCCGGCTCGGGCGCCTCGGCCTTCACCGCGCTGGCCGACCTGGCCGACCTGGCCGAGCTGGAGCCGGGCACGCACGCGGTGTGGATCCTGCGGCGCGGCATCGGCGCGGCCACCTTCGGCGGGGGCACCGCCGACCGGCTGCCCGCCCGCGGCGCCCTCGGCCTGGCGGCCAGGGCCGCCGTCGAGGCCGGGCACGCCGACGCCGTCACGGGCTTTCGCACCGCCGCCGTACGGCGGGCCGGCGACCGCCTGGTCCTGGTCGCCGACGACGGCCGGGCCACCGAACCCGTCGACGAGATCATCGCGCTGACCGGGTTCCGCCCCGACCTGTCGTTCCTGACCGAGGTCCGGCTCGGCCTCGACGAGCGCCTGCAGGCCCCGCTCGCGCTGGCGCCGCTGATCGACCCCAACGTGCACTCCTGCGGCACCGTCCGCCCGCACGGCGCGAGCGAGCTCGCCCACCCCGAGCAGGACCTCTACCTGGTGGGCGCCAAGGCCTACGGCCGCGCCCCGACGTTCCTGGCCATGACCGGCTACGAGCAGACCCGGTCGGTCGCCGCCGCCCTGGCCGGGGACCGCGAGGCCGCCGAGCGCGTCGAACTGGCCCTCCCCGAAAGCGGGGTGTGCGGCGGCTCCGGCCGGTACGACCGGCCCGGTGACGCGACGGGGCCGTCCGGAGGCTGCTGCGCCGCCCCGGCCACGCTCCAGATCACCACCCGAGCCGGCGCCGGTGTCGCGGGCGGCTGCTGCTGACCGGGCGGCCCGCCACGTGACCGGCCTGCACGATCGCGCGGCCCGGATCGGTCCGGTGAACCGGTCCCGGCCGCGTGCCGTGCTGCCCGCCCTGTGCGTCACCCAGATCACCAGCTGGGGCGTGGTCTACTACGCCTTTCCCGTCCTCGACCCGGCCATCACGACGGACACCGGCTGGAGCGCCACCGCCACCACGGCCGCGTTCTCCGCCGCCCTGCTGGTCTCCGCCCTCGCCGGCATCCCCATCGGCCGCGTCCTGGACGCCCGGGGCCCTCGGGCGGTGATGACCGGCGGGTCCGTCCTGGCGGCGGCCGCCGTGCTGGCCGTCGCCTGCGCGCCGACCCTGCCCGCCTTCGTCGCGGCCTGGCTGGTGGCGGGCGTCGCCATGGCGGCCACCTTCTACCAGCCGGCCTTCGCCGCCGTGACCCGCTGGTGGGGACCCGACCGGGTGCGGGGCCTCACCATCGTCACCCTGGCCGGGGGCCTGGCCTCCACGGTCTTCGCCCCGCTGACCGCCGCGCTCGCCCAGCACCTGCCTTGGCGCACGACCTACGCGGTGCTCGCCGTCATCCTGGCCGCCGTCACCATCCCCGCCCACGCCGTCACGCTGCGCGCCCCCTGGCCGCCCGCCCCTTCCCCGCCGCAGGCCCGGCCCGCGCACGCGCCGGCGCGCGGCCCGGCGGGCATCACCACCAGCAGGCCGTTCCTGCTGCTGGCCGCCTCGCTGACCGCCGCCGCCTTCGCCATGTACGCCGTCGTCATCGCCCTGGTGCCCCTGCTGACCGAACGCGGCGCCTCCCCCACGGCCGCCGCCTGGGCCCTGGGGCTGGGCGGCGCCGGGCAGACCCTCGGCCGCGCCTTGTACGCCGCTTTGGCCCGCCGCACCACCCCCGCCCTCCGCACCGCCGTGCTGACGGGCGCCGGAGGCGTCACCACGGCCGCCCTGGCCCTGATCCCCGGGCCGGCCTCGCTGCTGATCGCGGCCGCCGTCGCCGCGGGCATGATCCGCGGCAACTTCACCCTGCTGCAGGCCACCGCCGTTCCGGACCGCTGGGGCGCCACCCACTACGGCCGCCTGTCCGGGGTCCTGTCGGCCCCCGTCACCGTCGCCACCGCCCTGGGCCCTTTCGCCGGGGCGGCCCTGGCCCCGCCCTTGGGCGGCTACCCGCACCTGTTCCTCGTCCTCGCCGCCGTCTGCGCCCTTGCGGCCCTGCTCGCCCTGGGCACCCGCCCCCGCCCCCACGACGGC
The DNA here is from genome assembly GCA_044507605.1 of Actinomycetales bacterium. Lineage (GTDB taxonomy): Bacteria > Actinomycetota > Actinomycetes > Streptosporangiales > Streptosporangiaceae > Thermopolyspora. The sequence goes on from JBIQJI010000001.1 coordinate 97,966, forward strand.
CACCGCTGACGGGCGTCACAACGGGCGATCACCGACGGGCGATCACTGACGGGCGTCGCTGACGGGCGTCACCGTCCCTCGCCGGCCGGGCGACGCGAGGGGGCCTTCGCCGTCGCGAACGACCTTGCGGATGGGCTCGTCGTCGCTGATGGGCTCGTCGTCGCGGATGGCCTCGACGATCGCGGCCGTCACCTGCGCGGTCGTCGCGGTGCCGCCGACGTCGGGTGTCCGGGTGCGGGGCGAGGCCACGGCCTTGCGCACCGCCGCGAAGACCGCCGCGGCGGCGTCGGTGAGGCCGAGATGTTCCAGCATCATGGCCGCCGACCAGATCTGCCCGACGGGGTTGGCCGAGCCTTGGCCGGCGATGTCGGGCGCCGAGCCGTGCACCGGCTCGAACATGGAGGGGAACCTGCCTTCGGGGTTGAGGTTCGCCGACGGCGCGATGCCGATGCTGCCGGCGACCGCGGCCCCGAGGTCGCTGAGGATGTCCCCGAACAGGTTGGTCCCGACCACGACGTCCAGCGAGGCCGGGTCGAGCACGAACGCGGCGGCGAGGGCGTCGACGTGCACGAGCCGGTGATCGACCTGCGGATACTCGGCGGCCACCTCGTTGGCGATCTCGTCCCAGAACGGCATGGTGTGCACGATGCCGTTCGACTTGGTCGCGATGTCCAGCCGGCCGGTCCGCCTGGACGCGAGGTCGAAGGCGTACCGCAGGATCCGTTCGCAGCCGCGGCGCGTGAAGATCGACTCCTGGACGGCGAACGCGTGCGGCGTGCCTTCGCCGACCCGGCCGCCCACCTTCGAGTACTCCCCTTCGCTGTTCTCGCGCACGATGACGAGATCGAGGCCGTCCGGCGGCACGTTCCGCAGCGGGCTGGCGATCCCGGGCAGGAGCCGGATCGGGCGCAGGTTCACGTACAGGTCGAACGCGCGGCGGATCGGCACGAGCAGGCCCCACAGCGAGACGTGGTCGGGCACGTCGGGCCTGCCGACGGCGCCCAGCAGGATCGCGTTGCTGGTGGACAGCTCGGCCAGCCCGGTCGGCGGCATCATCTCCCCGTGCCGCTGGAAGTAGCTGCACCCCCAGGGCAGCGTGTCGAACCGGAACGACACGCCGTGCCGGGCGCCCACCTCCTCGAGCACCTGCAGGGCCGAGTCCATGACTTCGGGCCCGATGCCGTCTCCCGGAATCACGCTGATGCGGAACTCCGACGGCGCAACCGGTGATGTGGACATGGCTCCTCCGTTACCGCCGACCGACGTTCGACAGGTCGGCGAAGTCCGCGGCTATGGACGGTCCCCGCCCCGCGGCAAGCAGCAGGCTCAGCAGCACCCGGGCCTTGATGCCGCCCAGGGCGCCTCCGTGCACCACCCCGTGGCGCAGCAGGTCGGTTTCGGCGCCCGGGTAGCCGTAGGTCTCGCGCAGCACCTCTCCTTGGGGGCAGCGCGAGGCGAGCACCACCGGGACCTGCCGCGCCATCCGCGCCACGAGCGGCACCATCGTGCGCGGCACGTGCCCGCCGCCCATCGCCTCGATCACCACGCCGGCGAAGCCCGCGTCCAGCACATGCCGCATGAGCCGCCCGTCGTCGCCGATGCCCACCTTCAGCAACGCCACCGGCGGTATCACGGCCCGTTCCGGCACGTCGACGGCCGGTCGCCGCACCGGCCGCAGCGGCACGCGCACCCGGCCCTCGGTCACCCAGCCGATCGGCCCCAGCGGCAGGGACGAGAACGTGGCCGGGTTGGTGGTGTGCGCCTTGCGGACGTGGCGCGCGGCGTGGATCTCGTCGTTCAGCACGACCGTGACGCCCACGCCCGTGGCGGCCTCGCTCGCGGCCACGCGCACGGCGGCCGCGAGGTTGGCCGGGCCGTCGGCGCCGGCGGCGTTGGCGTGCCGCATGGCGCCCGACACCACGATGGGCAGGTCGCCGCCGTGCAGGAGGTCCAGCGCGTACGCCGCCTCCTCCAAGGTGTCGGTGCCCTGCAGCACGACGACGCCGTTGACCGCGCCGCCGGCCGCCTCGGCCCGGATGCGGTGGTGCAGGGCGACGACGTCGGCGAGGGTGAGGTCGCTGGACGCGATGCGGCGGTAGGGCCTGGTGATCACCGAAGCGACCCGGTCCAGGCCGGGCACGCCAGCGACCAGTTCCGCCGCGCTCAGGGTAGGGACGGCCCCCGCGTCGCCGGACGCCACCGAGGAGATGGTGCCCCCCAGGGAGTAGACCGCGACCCGGGGCCGCCCGCTGTCAGCGTCCATCGGACACGGGGCTGGAGGCGATCCAGTCGGCCAGGGGCCGCCGCGCGCGGAACTCGTCCGCCGCCTCTTCCATCGTCACCCAGGTGACTCCGGAATGGCCGCTGATGTACTCGATGAGGCGTTCCAGCATGAGCAGCACCTGGGGGCGCCCGCTCACGTCGGGGTGAATGGTGATCGGGAACACCGCGTAGTCCAGTTCCCGGTACACCCAGTCGAACTGGTCCTTCCACATCGTCTCGATGTCGCGCGGGTTCACGAACCCGTGGCTGTTCGGCGACGCCTTGATGAACATCATCGGGGGCAGGTCGTCGACGTACCAGTTGGCGGCGATCTCGACGAGGTCGACGGCGGTGCCGCGGACCAGCGGCTTCATCCACGTCGCCGCCGGCTTCGAGTAGTCGATCTTCGTCCAGGTGTCGCCGGTGCGGGCGTAGGCGGGGACGAAGTCCCCGTAGAGCTGGCTGTGGTCGTAGGTGAAGCCGTGGGCGAGCAGCAGCTCGATGGTCGAGTTCGACATCTCCCACCAGGGCGCCACATAGCCGCGGGGGCGCCGGCCGCTCGCCCGCTCGATCAGCTCGATCGACTTCAGCAGGACGTCCTCTTCCTGCTGCCGGCTCATCCGGATCGGGTTCTCGTGGGAGTAGCCGTGCGCGCCGAGCTCGTGGCCGGCCGCCAGCACCTGGTCGATCTCGCGGGGGAAGGTCTCCATCGAGTGGCCGGGGACGAACCACGTGGTCCGCAGGCCGTACTTATCGAACAGGCGCAGCAGGCGCGGCACCCCCACCTCGCCGGCGAACAGGCCCCGCTGGATGTCGGCCGGGGAGTCCTCTCCTCCGTAGGAGCCCAGCCAGCCGCCCACCGCGTCGACGTCGACCCCGAAGATCGCATGTATGGTCTTGCTCATCGTCCTTCTCCTGTGTCAGAGGCTCAGGTCGCGTTCTCCCCGGTGAAGAAGCCGCTTACCTTCGCGGTGGCCGCCTTGATCGCCGCGATGTCCTGCTCGGTCCACTCGCGGGGGTGCCCGCACTGGTGCACCGAGATCCAGCCGAGCACGTCGTCGCCCAGCAGGATCGGCGACAGCACCTGAGCCTCCACCCCGTAGACGTCGATCAGGGCCTGCGGAGGCGGCGTGTCGGTCCGGCGCACGTCGGGCTGGATCAACAGGTCGTGCGTCTCGAACAGGTACCGGACCGTGGCGAGGTTCCGCTGGTCGATCGAATGGTTCCCGCCCAGGGACGGGGTGTCGCCCGCCAGCGCCTCGGCCACGACGGGAAAGTTCAGGCCGGCGACGTCGAGCCGCAGCGTGCTGCGGCCGGCCTGAGTGCGTTCCAGCAGGTCGCGCAGTATCGCCGACAGATCCATCGCAGCTGGCATCACGGACCTCCAGGGGAGTCTGCTCGGGGTGGACGACAGGTCCACCAGCGCGTTCGCGTCTCGTAGTCGTACGCGAGGTCGATCAGGGCGGCCTCGTCGAAGGGCCGGCCGATGAGCTGCAGGCCGGTCGGCATGCCCTCGGCGAAACCGCACGGCACCGTCACCGCCGGCATGCCGGTGATGTTGGCGACGATCGTGAACCGCACGTAGCGCGACAGGTCACGGTCGATGTCCATCTCCCGCAACGGCATCGCCACCAGCGCGGTCGTCGGGGTCGCCAGGGCGTCGAGGCCGTGCGCCTCGAAGACGCCGCGCAGCTCGTCGCGGATCGCCACCCGGGCGCGGCGGGCCACCCGGACGAAGCGGGGCGGCATGAGCGCTCCGGCCTGCAGGAAGCGGCGCGTCCTGTCCCCGTAGTCGGCGCCCCACCTGTTCAGCGCCTCGACGTGCGACGCGCCGCCCTCCGCCTGCAAGATGACCTCCCCGACGGTCAGGGAGTGCTCCAGCGCCGGCAGCTCGACCGGCACGACGGCCGCGCCGGCGTCCCGCAGCGTGCCGAGCGCCGCCTCGAACGCCGCGGCGACCGCCGGGGCGCACCGGGGCCCGCCGAAGTAGTCGCACACGCCGATCCGGGCCCCGGCCAGCCCGCCCGCCGACGGCGGGCCGTACGCCTGCGCCGGCACGCCGGCCAGGGTGTCGTCGCCCGGGTCGGGCACCGTCAGGGCCGACATCAGCGGCGGAAGGTCCCGGACCGAGCGGACGATCAGCCCCACGTGGTCCATCGACCCGGACGGCTGCAGCACGCCCCGCCGGCTGAGCCGGCCCAGCGTCGGCTTCAGCCCCACCACCCCGTTGAGCGCCGCCGGCTTGCGCACCGACCCGCCCGCGTCGGTGCCGATCGCGGCGAGGCTGGAGCCGACCGCCACGGACACCCCTCCCCCGGCGCTCGATCCCCCCGGGTAGCGGTCCGGGCTCCAGGCGTTGCGGGTCGGGGGGACGTTCTGCCCGGTCGCGAACTCGTGGGTGACGTGCTTGCCCACGATGATCGCCCCGGCCGCGCGGAGCAGCCGGACGACCTCCGCGTCGCCGGGCGGCACGTCGTGGCAGGCGAGCGAGCCGGCCCGCGTCGGCATGCCGGCCGTGGTGAAGACGTCCTTGACCCCGATGGGCATCCCGTGCAGCGGCCCCCGGTACGTGCCGCGGCTCAGCTCCTCGTCGGCCCGCCGGGCCTCCGCGCGCACCTGTCCGGGGTCCAGGTGGGCGTACGCGTGCACCGTCGGCTCGGTGGCCTCGGCGACCGCCAGCACGTGCTCGGCGAGGTCGCGGACCGTCAGCCGCCCGCCGCGGATCAGCTCCGCGCATTCGGCCATGGTGCCCGGCACCGCGTCCGGCAGTGCCGCCATCACGACCACCTCGGATCGAACGGCGGGTCCGGCCGGTCGCCCTCGTCCTCGTCGGACGCCGGCACCTCAGCGAACGCCGGCACCGCGGCGAGGGCCCGGCCGATGGCACGCAGCCGCTCCACCGCCGCCCGCAGGTCGTCGGCCGGCATCCGCAGCCCGATCTGCCGGGCCCGCTCGGCCACCTGCTCCGCCGAAGGCCCCCCGATCATCCGCGCCGGCTCGGCGCGGTCGTGCGCGGCGGTCATTGGGTCTGCACCGGGCTGATCTCTTCGCGCCTGCGGGTGAGCTGCGACAGCGTCACCGCGATCACCAGCGCGCCACCGTAGAACAGGTTCTGCACGTATCCCTGCGCCCCGAGCAGCTGCAGCCCGCTGATGCCCGTGACCAGGAAGTACACCGCGATCAGCGAGCCGATCGGGTTGAAGCGGCCCGGCTGGATGCACGTGGCGCCCAGGAAGGCCGCCGCGAAACCCGGCAGCAGCAGCTGGGAACCGGAGGTCGGGTCGGCGGCCCCGCTGGTGCCCGCGTAGAGCACCCCGCCCAGCGCGCTGACCGCGCCCGCCGCGATCAGCGCGCCCCAGCGGATCCGCTGGACCCGCAGTCCGCTCAGCCGGGCGACGTTGCGCCCGCGGCCGACCGTGATGAGGCGGCGGCCGAGCGGCGTCCACTCGAAGACGTACCAGAGGGCGAGCCCGATCCCGACGGCGTAGTAGAACTCCAGCGGGATGCCGAGGAGCTGGGTGATGATGACCGAGTCGATGAGCACGCCGGACAGGCCGCTGATCGTGTTCGAGTTACTGATCAGCAGGGTGATGCCGCCGGCGAACGTGCCCATGCCGAGGGTCACGATGAACGAGTCGATCCCGAATATCGTGACGAACGCGCCGTTGACGGCGCCGATCACGGCACCGGTGATCAGGGCGGCGAGGATCGCCCAGCCGATCGGCACGCCCAGGTTGACGTTGAGCACCGCGACGACCATCGCCGACAGGTTCAGCACGAAGGCCGCCGACGCGTCCATGTCGCCCGTGGTGAGCGGAATGATCAAGGCCAGGGTGAGGACGGCGACGGGGGCCTGCGACCCGAGGATCGCCGACAGGTTACCGACCGTGGGAAAGGTGTTCGGGAGCAGAAAGGAGAAGAAGATCGCCAGCGCGATCCAGGCGCCCACCAGGGCGTACCGCTCACCGAAGACCATGATCGGCTTGCGCTCCCTGCCGTGCCGCGGCGTAGCGGGGCTCGCCGCGGCGGCGGGCGGTGGTGGCACGGTCGAGTTACCCGTTGCCATGTGTGTTCCTCCAGGGTGGTCGGTGCTCGTGAGCGGCCGTCGAGTCATCAGGGCTGTCCGGCCGCGCCCACGGCGCCGAAGCTCAGCTCTGTTATCCGTTCCTTCTGGATGTCCGCACCCTTCAGCTCGTGCGTGATCCGGCCGTGAGCGAAGATCAGGACGCGGTCGCACAGCTCGGCCAGCTGTTCGTGATCGGTCGACGCGCAGACCACGCCGGCCCCGTCATCGGCGGCGGCGCGGATCGCCGCGAACAGCTGCAGGCGCGCCCCCACGTCCACGCCCTGGGTCGGCTCGTGCAGCAGAAGCAGCCGCGGGTGCGTCTGCAGCCACTTCGCGAGCACGGCCTTCTGCTGGTTGCCGCCCGACAGCGAGCTGTACGTCGCCGACTGGTCGTTCGGCCGCACGTCGAGCTCGGACATCAACGTGGCGATCTTCCGCGCCATCGGCGCGCGCCGGAGCACCAGGCCGTTGAAGTACTCCCCCAGCACCGGCAGGGCGATGTTGTCCGCCACCGACAGCGACCCGATGCTGGCGTCGCGGCCACGATCGGCGGGGATCAGCGCGATGCCCGCCGCGACGGCACGGTCCGGCCGCAACGCCGCCAGATCGATGGTGTCGCCGCCGATCGACAGCGTCCCCGAGGTCTCCCGCCCGGCCCCGTAAAGCCCGTACGGCACCTCGTCGAAACCCGACCCCACCAGTCCGGTGAGCCCGAGAATCTCCCCCCGGTGCACCTGGAACGACGCCGACGCGATGCCCTCGGAACGCAGCTCGGTGACGGTGCAGTGCACCTGCGACGGCTCCGCCGTCCGGGCCGGGATCGCCGGCTCCCGCAGCCGCCGACCCACGATCATCTCGACCAGGGAGTCGGCCGTGGCCCCGGCGGTGTCGACCGTGCCCACCAGGTGGCCGTCGCGCAGCACCGTCACCCGATCGGTGATCTGCAGCACCTCGTCCAGGTCGTGCGACACGAACAGGACGCTGGAGCCGGTGCCGGTGATCGCGCGGATGAGCTCGTACAGGCGCCGCACGTCATCGCCGGGCAGGAACACCGTCGGCTCGTCCAGGATCAGCAGGCCGCCGTCCCGGGCCGCCGGGCTGTTGCGCAGCCCCTCGGCCGCCCGGACGATGGCCAGCAGCGCGCGCTGCACCGGCGGCAACGACCTGACCTGCGCGCTCGGATCGATGGTCAGGTCGTATCGCGCGAACACCTCCGCGGCCGCACGATGCTCACGCCGCCGGCTCAGCCAGAACCGGTGCTCCCCGGTCGCGTAGCTGCCGATGTGCAGGTTCTCGGTGACCGTCAGCGCCGGCACCAGGCCGAGGTCCTGATGCACGAACTCCACGCCCAGGTCGCGAAACCGGCCCGGCGCCAGCGGCAGCTCCACCTTCCGCCCGCGGACCCACAGCTCCCCCGAGTCGGGGGCGTGGTAGCCCGCGAGCACCTTGATCAACGTCGACTTGCCGGACCCGTTCTCCCCCAGCAGCCCGTGCACCTCGCCGGCGCGGATCTCAAGGTCCACGCCGGCGAGCGCGACGGTGCCTCCGAAGGTCTTGCGCAGCCCGGCCACGCGCAGCGCGGACGGGCCGCCGTTCTCCGGAATCATCACGTGTCCTTCTCGTCGCCCGGTGCCGCCGCCTCAGCGGACCGAGGCGCCCTTCCACAGCTCCAGGTAGCCGTCCACGTACGCGTCGCCGTACCCCACGTTGACCTTCGGCGGGGTGCCGGCCTCGTCGATGTTCTCGGCGGTGAAGATGCGCAGCGCGGTGAACTCGTCCTCCACCGGCGGCTGGCCGGTCAGCACACGGAGCATCTGGTCCATGTCGGCCCACGCGTTCCAGTGCAGGTTCTCGCCGACGATCATGTCGATCACGTTGTCGTCCTGAAGGAACTTCATCGCGAACGGCGTGCCGTTGAACGTGGCGACGTGGACCCGCCCCTTGGCCCCGGCGGCGATGACGCCCGGCACGACGTACGAGGTCATGCCGTCGACGACCGGGATGACGTAGTTGATGTCGGGGTTGGCCAGCAGAGCCGACTGGACGTTGGTCTGCAGCTTCGTCGCCCACTCCGTCAGGGGCACGTTCAGGTTCGTGTACGTGCAGCCCGAGCCGCAGTACTTCTCCAGCTCGTCCTTGATGGCCTCGCCCATCTGGACGTGCGGCACGATGTCGTCGGCGGTCACCGCGAGAACGTGCGCCTTGCCCTCGGTCTTCATGATCGCCCAGTCGGCGGCCAGCCGCGAAGCCGTGGTGAACCCGGCCGGCGTGACCGCGTCCAGGTGCCCCGCCGGCGGGGGGTCGCCCGCGACGTCGTAGATGTGCGACGCCACGGTCTTGATGCCGGCCTTCTGCGCCTGCTCGAGCTGAGGCTGCAGCGACGCGGGGTTCGGCGCCTGGTCCAGATGCACCAGGTCGGCCTTCTGGCTCACGGCCTGGTTCATGCACTGGACGTACTGCGCGACCTGCCCCTGGTTGGGGCACTGCACGAACTCGATGTCCAGCTGCTTCGCCAGCCTGGCCAGCTCCTCGTCGATCGTCTGCACGAACGGAATCGTGCTCGACAACGGCACATTGAAGATCTTCTTGCCCTTGGCGGCGGACACGTCGAACGCCGGCCCGGGCGCCTTGAACTCGGGGATCTTCATGTACTTCTCGATCTGGGCCTTGACGTACCCGAGATCGGCGCCTCCGCCGCCGCTGGACTGCTGCCCCGCCGCGGTCGAGGGCGTCGCCGGAGGGGCCGCCGCCTGCGAACATCCCGCAGTGGCAGCGGACAGAACCGAAGCGATGAGGATCGTGGCCAGCTTGCCGAACTTTTGGTGCATTTGCTTTCTCACAATCAAACGATGCGCTGACCGGACGGCGCGTCAGGCATTTTGCGCGTTGTCTCACCGGACACGTAATAGCGACCTCCGCCGTCGGCCGGAGGCGCCATCAGGGAAACGGTGAAACCAAGCTCGGAGATGAAATCGAGGAGATGATCCGTCATCGCCGCCGAGGCCTTGTCGGCCTCCTGACCGGCGATCGCGTCATAGATTCTGCGATGCTTTTCCATCACCTGCCCCAGCCGAGAAGCACGCGACAGGCTCATCTGCCTGCTGTTGATCACCAGCACGCCGATCGAATCCAGGCACGACGCGAGCACCGGGCTGGCGGTATCGGCGATGATGTTGTGAAATCCGACGTCGGCGAGAATCAGGCCGCGCAGATTCCCCGCCTCTCTGGCAGCGGCGAAGGCGTCGAGTTGCTCGCGCATCCGGGCGAGCGCGGAGTCCGTCCTGCGCAGAGCGGCGAGGGAGGCCGCGTACGTCTCGATCGCGAGCCGCGCCTCGACCACCCGGCCAAGCTGCGACCAGTCCTCACCGAAGGGCTTCGACGGACCATTGGGGACCCGGTCGGCCTGCTCCCGCACGAACGCGCCGTGACCCTGCCGCATCTCGATCAGGCCAAGGGCCTCCAGAGCACGCAGCGCCTCACGGACCGTCGACCTGCCGACGCCCAGCCGCTCCTGCAGCTGCCGCTCCGACGGAAGCTTCGAGCCGGGCTCAAGGCCGGCGTCGATCAGGCCCCGGATCCTGTCCATCACGGTCGTGATCAGCGGGGTCCGCTCGATCCGCCCGAGAAGATTCCTCTCTTCCATGCCCTCTCTCACTGGTCTGACATGTGACATGCGCCTAAGTGGCTGTGACGATAGCTGACGAGTAAAGGCATGACAATCCTCTGTCGCAATCGTTACATTCCGGACAATTGACCAGCTAGTATGACGCAAAGTGACGCCGTTGTGACCCCCCTCGACGTCCCGGATCAGACGCCCAAGACGCCGGCGCAGCGGCAGAACGGACCCCACCGCGCCGCCCTGCCCCGGCCGGCCCTCCTCCGGCACCACCGCCACCGGCCCCGGCCGCCCCGAAAATCGATCGCCACATCAGCGGGAAGCCCGATGTAATCCCGCCATGCGCATCACCTCAGAGACCGTCTCCGACGGCATCCGCGAACAGCTCTTCACCATCGGCGACATCCCCGGCGTGCTCTGGACGCCCGCCGAAGGCTCCGGCCCCCGTCCACTGGTCCTGATCGGCCACGGCGGCGGCCGGCACAAGAAAGGCTGGGAGGTCGTTTCCCGCGCCTTCCCCTACGTCACCACCTGCGGCTACGCGGTGGCCGCCATCGACGCGCCGGGCACCGGCGACCGGCCGGAACACCCGGAGATCCGGCGGCTCGTCGCGCTCATCCAGGAGCACGAGGCCGCGGGCGACCCCTTCTGGACCTGCCCGGAGTGGCCCGCCCTCAACGAAACCGTGGCCGCGCAACTCATCCCCGACTGGCAGACCACCCTGGACGCGCTCCAGAACCTCGACTCCGTCGGCGACAGCCGGCCCGTCGGCTACTACGGCCTGTCCCAGGGCGGCGAGATGGGCATCCGCCTCGTCGCGGCCGAACCCCGCATCAACGCCGCCGTCCTCGGCCTCGTCGCAAGCGACTGGCTCATCGACACCGCGCGCCGGATCACGATCCCGGTCGAGTTCGTGCTGCAGTGGGACGACGAAAGCAGCCCGCGAGACTCGGCCCTGAAGCTGTACGACGCACTCGGCTCCGCCGAAAAGACCCTGCACGCCAACCCCGGCGGCCACTTCCGCGTCCCGTCCTTCGAAATCGACAGCTCGATCCACTTCTTCACCCGCCACCTGGGCGGCCCCGGCACCCCGAACGACTCCTGACCCCACCGCCGCCACGCCGCCACGCCGCCACGCACCGCTACCGTCACGGCACCCGCTCGGCGCCGGCTGCACCAGTCGGCCAGACCAGGCACGCCGCCGCCCCGGCGAACGCCGAAGACCCGTACGCCACCGACGGCGGCTCAACGCCCCGAACACCCGGACCTCGGCTTCGGGCCGCCAGGCTCGCTCTGCGCTCCCCCTGCAGCCCGGCCCCGCGAGGCTCAAGAGAACAGCCAGGGCACAGCGCGGAAACTTTGCGCCATTGACCGAATACTTAGTGTAATCGACCGTAAGGGCGGAGACGATCCCACCGGAAACTCAGCGGCCCCTCCGGCAACAGGCGTCACACACGCCCCCGGAGCTACCACCGCACGCGGCACGAGCGCCCGCACGCCGAGCGCCCCTCATGACACCGGAGGATCACATGACCGCTTCGATCACCTGGCACAGCCGTCTGGCCCGCACGACCGCCCTGGCCGCGGCCGCCGTGGCCACCGCGGCACTGCCCCTGGGCGCCGGGGCGGCCCACGCCACGACCACCGCGGACCCCGCGACCGCCCTGCCCCCGGGAGTGGTGCAGCTGAACGACGGCGAGCCGTGCCCGCCCGCCACCCTGTGCCTGTACCGCGACTACGGCAACAAGGGCCCCGCCTACGGCATCGGCGCCGGCTACCCGGTCGACCTGAGCCTGCTGCCGATGAATGGCGGCGTCAACGGCCCCACGGCCGCCAACGAGGCGTCCGCCTGGGTGAACAACACCGCCGCCTCCCCCGTGCTGGTCGACATGGACGCGCAACAGGTCCGCCCGCTGTTCCCCGGGCAGAGCCTGCTGGAGCCGCCGGCCACCAACGACACCGTCGACGTCGTCGCGTGGGGATAGCGGCCGGGCCGATGACCCCGAGGAAGCGGGGGCTCACCGGCGAGCGGCCGGATGAGACCCGCCGACCCGGCGCGAGATGAGCCCGCAGCCCCACATGGATAGATCAGACCCTTGACCACGGCCAGGCCGCAGACGGCGCGGCTTCGATCGTCCGCCGCGCGGCCTGGCCGTCACCTCCCGCCCGGGACGCAGATGACGCTCCGTTCGTGACGGGTGTCACCGGCGCGCTTATGCCGTGCGGAGCCGGAACGACAGCACGAGGTTCCAGATGAGCCCGGCGAGAGCCGCAGTGGCCGCGACCAGGCACATCGTCGTCGTCCCGATGCCGAGGAGGAGCCCGCCGAGTGCGTTGCCCAGGGCGATCCCGCAATACAGCACGGAGGCGTTGGCGCCGATGGTCACCGGACCGCTTCGAGGCGCGGCCGCCAGGAGCCGATGTTGCTGGGGCGGGGTCTGCATCCAGCTCGCGGCGCCCCAGACCGCGGCCGCGGCGACCACGACGATCGCGGCGGGGTGCCCGGCCAGGATCGCGAAGGACAGAATCATCAGCGCGTAGGCGACGGTCAGCGTCCGGCCGGAACCGAGTCGATCGGTCAGGTGCCCGCTCGCCAGGGATCCGCACACCGCGCCGAGGCCGTATGCGGTCAGGACGCCGACGAGCCAGGTGCCATCGCCTGCGGGAAGCAGCGTCGAGGCGTAGGCGTACGGCACATAGGCGGCCGCCATGCCCACGGCGGTGAGGATCAAAATCGCCACGACCCGGGTCTGTGTCAGCGGCGCGAGCCGTTCGGCGATGCGCTGACGTGCTCCGGCGCGCGGGTTCGGCGCGGTCCGGTGGATCAGAACCCCGGCGGACCCGGCCACGGCCGCGACCGCGAGAAGCGCCACGCGCCAGTCGGTCATGGTCGCCAGGACGCTGCCGGTCGGGACGCCGACGGCGGTGGCGATCGTGAGTCCGGCCACGACGAGGGCCAGAGCGCGCCCCCGGTACTGCTCGCCCGCGACCCGGGAGGCGAGCACGCCGGCGGCGGGTGTCACGATCGAGGCGGCCAGGGCCGCCAGCACGCGCCCCGTGAGGAACAGCGCGAAACCGGCGCTCACGGCGCACAGGACGTTGGCCGCCGCGAGCCCGGCCAACGCGACGGTGATCACCAGCCGGGGCGGGATCGCGCTGGTCAAAGCGGCCAGCACCGGCGCGGACAGCGCGTACGCCACCGCGAAGACGGTCACGGACAGACCGGCCGTCGCGGTCGACACCGCCATGTCGCCCGCCAGAGCCGGGAGGAAACCGGCGACGACCCAGGCGTCGGTCCCGACGGCGATCGTCGCGGCGAGCAGGGGCAGCAGACGGGGCCACCACCGGGCCCGTTTATCGACAATCATTGTCCACAATCTCTCGGCAATGGTGCGAGCGGTCGGTGCTGATACTGAGGCGAGGTCAGGCCAGGGCGGCGACGGTGCGATCGCGAACGGTCGAAGTCGTCCGGCCGGCGATGTCGGCGATGCTCTCCGCCGCCAACGCGGCACGATAGGTCATCTCGGCGCGGGTCATGGCCTGCGCGATGGCGCACTGGCCAGCACGGGGGCCCAGCGCGCCGGACCGGCCGGCAAGCCGGATCTCCTCGCATCGAAAGGCCGGTTCGCGACCCTCGACGGCCGCCACGACATCCATCATGGAGATCGATTCGGCAGGGCGTGCCAACACGAACCCACCGGATTGACCGCGGGTCGCCGCCACGATCCCATCCGCGACCAGCGCCCGCAGTGTCTTCTGCAGGTACGCCGGCGGCAGGCCGAAGAACTCCGCGAGCTGCGCCGAGGTCACCGGACGCCCCTCAAGCCAATGCATGACCAGGCAGCAGTGCAACGCCGCTTCGACCCCTTTGCCCATGCGCATAGTGGACACTATATATCCACAATCGGCCGGCGCGAGGCAACCGACACCCTCGATCAGTGCGGCCGCACCCTCACCGGTCAGGAGCAGCGCGACGACCACCCCGCTTCGCCGCCGAAGCCAGGAGAACCGGGCGGCTCGGTGAGGCGCGGAGCATACGTGGCACCCGACGGCCCCTGGCGTTGCTCATGGCACGTTCCGCGTCGTGCGGATCGCCCCGAGCTACCCCCACCGACGCGGCCACCGCTTTGTCTCGAGTTCGTCCACTCCTCGTTGAGCAAAGTGATGGCCGTCGCTCTCGACCGCGCGTACGTACCGGACCTCCGACCAGACGCGCATGCCCGCACGACCGAGATGCGGTACTGCGGGTGCCGTACTAGGCGGACTTCTTGTCGACGAAGTTTCCAAGGACGAGGAGATCCCCGGGAACGTAGGCCTGGCCGAAGCGCATGAGCTGACCGGCGGGGAAGAGCAGATTCTCCAAGGCGAACACCGAGATGGGTTTGAAGGCCAGCCCGCCCACTTTATCTTTGAGCGCGGCCGGGAGTTTGTCCTTGATGCCGCTCAGCGCGAGTATTTTGAGAGCGTTGTCGCTGCAGGCGCATGGGCCGTCCGGAGTGAGCGAGGTGTTGTCGACGCTGGTGGTCGGCTTCGTGTTCTGGATCTGGATGGTCTGGTCCTTGCCCGAGCCGGAGACACCGATGGGGTAGTTGCCGGTTATGTCGACCTCGACGCTGACGCTGTAACTTTCCCAGTCGCCCCAGTAGTAATCGACGGGGAGGCCCTCGCCTCTGTCGACGTATTTCTTCTTCCGGTGCTGGAAGGGCTGGTCGATGGTCTTCTTGAGTGCGAGGTCGATCCCCGAGGTAGCGGGCTGGAAGGTCAGCCCGCTGACATCGCAGGTGACGGTGTTACCGGAGGAATCCATGCGGAACTCATCAGCATGCTGTCCGAAATCGGCCGGGGCGCTGACCGTGCCGCTGATCACCTTCGCCCGCCACGACTTGGTGTCGTCTTGGGGGTCGAGGGCTTGGACGACGAAGCCGGTCCCGCCCTGGTTGAAGCCGCCGACGAGAATGTCCCGGAACATGATCTTGCTGCTGATCATCAGAGAGCAGCCGTAATCGTCCGGTATCGGTTCGTTGACGTTGATGGTCAGGTCGTTCTTTTGGTCGCCGTTGGTCGTGATGAACAACTGCAGGATGTTCTTGTTGGAATTGGCCGTGAGCACGTTGATCCGAAATCTGGTCGGCTGCAACGCCGCGATTGTGGTGAGATCACTGAAGTCGACGGTGTTGACGAGGTAGGTGATTTCGTTGGTCGCGAAGTAGTCGGACAGTTGGTGGTTGAGGGCGGCCAGGTCGGTGCTGATTTTCAGATTTCGTATATTGAACGCGCCCTGGGCGAAGTCGAGCACAACCGAGTGCTTCGTCGAATCCTGCCCCGTCGACTCGTCACCCTTCGTTACCCTTCCCTGTACTTTGGCCAGCGGCACCGTGCCCTGCAGATAGGGCTTAGTACTGACGTCAATCGTCTCAGCTTTCCACCAGTCGATTCCTGGATCATCCATCCTGCAGCCATCCGGTTTCCAGTCGGCGGGCACCGCCAGGGTGCCGAGCCGGAGGGAACCGCCGGTGATGTCCTGACGGACGGTCACGTCGTCGTGGTTGTTGGTCTCGAACTGTACTTTCGGCCCGGATAGGTAGACCTCGCACTGCGTGAAGTTGGCAGAGTACTCCCCGCGATGGCCGGGCACCGGGAACGGACCCTGACAGAGGCCGACGTCGACTTTCATCCCCTGCCCACCGTGGGTTTCTTCGTACTGTTTCGCGAGGAAGGCGTTGACCTCGTCCTCAAGCAGGTTGAACACCGCGTCCCAGCCCTTGAGGACCGCCTCGTTCTTGTACATCTGGGCTACCAGGGCACTGGCGCTCGTGCTCTCGACCGCCGATGTGGCGGTTTCGGCGGCCTCCATCAGCAGTTCCGGCCGCTCCGGCTCGACCCGTAGCGCGGTAATGGTGAAGGTGAGCACCACGTCGACCGTCTGCCCGGCGAAGGCGAGACCGCGGTTGGTTTCGGTGTCCGGCAGACCGATCTTCCAGCTGCTGAACGGGGTCACCTTGGTGATCTTCTCGTCGAACGGTCCGGGCTGACCGCCATAGATGAGGTCCCCCGTGCGGATGTCGTACTCGTATGGGCCGAAGTGGCGCTCGACCGTGTTGAAGGTGAGCGGGTTGCGTTCGATGTCGCGGTCCTCGAACGGGTTTCCACCGTAGGTGAGCTGGAGCAGGTAGTGGCCACCGTCCGAGCCCGCGATGCCGTCGATCCGGGCGATCACCTTGTCCACCCGGACCATGGCGTAGCCGAAGAATTCCGTCGCGCTGGGCTGGATGATGAACTCGTATTCGTTCCCATCGGCCAGCCGCCGGACCGGGACGCCGGTGATGCGGTACTCGATCGGATCCTTCACACGCTGCGGCGGCGGGTTGAACCTGCTGAGCGCGTTGAGGATGTTGCCCTGCTGGCTCTCCATGACCGGGAGCATCCCGGTCAGGTCGAAGCGGGTGATCGGCGTGGGCCGGCCGAGATACTCGTACTGCACTGCGGCGTCCTGAAGGATCAGGGTGCGAGCGAGCTTCGCGAGGACCTGCTTGAGCTGGAACTCCATGACACCGGTCAACCCCAGCAGGTCGATCCGGGCGCGGTCCGGTGGTGCGACGTCTTCGAGGTGCAGCGACGCAGACAGGTCCGCGAGCCGCCTGACCTGCTTTTCGTTGACGTCGGCCAGCCGCTGATTGAAGTAGATGTCCTTGAGCAGCTGGGCCTGCTTGGCGCGAGCCTCGACCAAAGCCTGGCCGCGCAGTACGAGGATGTCGAAGGCGGCCGTGACCTTCGCCTTGACGGCGGCGAGTTCGCTGGGCACCGCGGCGAGGGAGGCGTTCATGTTGATGCCGAACTCCTTCCACTCGACGGCGGTGGGCAGTTCGAAGCCGGTGAGGGCGTCCAGTGTCTGGTTGGCGGCCCGCAGCACCTTGACCTGGTCCCGGATGTCGGTTCTCAGCTTGTCGAGCGCACCCAGCACCGAGAAGACCTTTTGGATTTTCTGCGCCGTTGCGCCGAGAGCGGCCACCGCCTTGATTTCGCTCGCCGGAATCAGGAAGGTCGTACCGGCGGTGAAGACGTCGGTGGCGACTTTGAAGACGAACTCCAGCACCTTCTGCGTCTTCCACTCGGCGATCGCCGCCTTCAGCTCATCGACGGCCTGGTCCACCACATCTCGCTGATCGCTCAGCCGTTGCTCCAGCTTGCCGATGTCGGTGACGCTCTGGTCGAAGTCCTGGCGCTTCTGCTCGACGATCTGGTCATAAAAGCCGGACACATCGAGCTGGTTGTCGGACAACACCTCAAGGTAGCCGACCAGCAGACGACCTGTGCTCTTGATGTTCTGATTGATCTGCTCGGCGTTGTCGGCCTCCCGTTCGGCCTCCCTGCGCTCCCGGATCTGGCTCTGGTAACCGCGGATGGTGTCGCTGAGGTGCTTCGCCACTTCCAGCATGGCGGCCACGTGGTCCTGGTAGGTCGCGTACGTCAAGTAGGGCACCACGGCGCCCTCCGTGCGCAGTTGCCGGGCGACGCGCGCCAAGTAGCGGGCCTGGGTTCGGATGGCGAGGAGTTCCTCATCGGAGGAGTCGGCGGGCACCAGGTCGGCGAGCCACTCCAAATGGTTGCGGCTGAGCTTACGGACGTCCTTGGCGTGCCGGCCGCGCGAGTAGAGCATCGACTCAGCGGCGACCAGGGAGAATTGCAGACCGGTCGCCAATTCGGCGACGATCGACGGCTCAGGAGCGGCGAACATGTCGGCGGCCACACTGATTTTCGTCCGCCCGATCACCGGGTCGGTGCCCGCCGTGGCGAAGAGGTAACCGTCGAGCACGACGTGGTGCACGTGATGGTCGACGGCATCCAGACGCAGCGCGCCGTACATCCGCCCGCAGCGCAGCACCAGCGAGTCCAGCGCCTCGCGCTTCATGGTCAGGATGGGCAGTTCGGCCGCGCTGGAGGTGTCGATGATGTGGCTCAGGATGCGCACCCTGGTGCCGGGCACCGAAACCCTCCCGGCCGACACCAGCACATGGCTCAGCAGGGTGAAAGAGGTGACGTCGTCGGGGTTGGCGAGTTCGACGTCACTGAGGTCGACCCTCTCCTGGCAGATGTCGACCGTGGGGGTGGCCAGGGTGGACAGCCAGCCGTCGGTGACCTGCGGGTAGAGCGCCGCCCAGTCGTACTTCGGTTTGGCGAGCACGGGAAGGCGAACATCGTCGCCGTACTTTTGCAGCATCGCTCCCCGATAGAGCCGGTCCCAGCTCCGCGCCCGCGCCGGCTCGAGGTTCGGGATCAGCTCACTGAGCTGGGTCAACTCGAACCCGATCGGCACCTCCTGCTCGAACTGATCCAGAAAACCCGGATGTTCGCCCAGGTGCGCGGAATAGGCGGTGAAGATGCTGGCGGCCACGCTGTACCGCTCGTCGGCCCAGCCACCGTCCTCGACGGTCCGGCCGAGTCTGGGATCATCGCTGACCGCTCTGATATGTCCGTACTGGCGCACATAGCCGTACCGCTGCCCGGTTTGCATGTTCACCGCGGTCGTGTAATAGCGGTAGCTCAACGCAACCGGTCCGGAAACCTCCTCACCACCGGCCGCGTCCTTAGCGAAAGCGGACTCCAATTCGGCGAAGTCGCCCGGCTCATAGGCGAACACCTGGTAAATCATCTCCCCGTAGTCGATCGCGGAGACGAAATGCGTACCGTAGGTGTAGTAGGCGTCGAGGTAATCCTGAGCCTCCGAATGGCGCAGGTTATACGACACTTGCTTACCGGTTTCCGGGTGATGCCGGAGGCTGCGCGGCAATTTCTCCAGCCCCATCCGAGCCTCAGCGGTCAGATACTCGTCTCGATTACGGTCCCCTCGACGCGCGATCGCCTCGTGCACCGCCGTGCCCGTCAACCGCCGCAACCGCACCAGCAGATAGCAAAAGCCCCGATCAAGATCTACACCCAGGTGCTCCCCCACAGCGCGGTAGGCCTGATCGCTGTCCGCGTCGTTCAGGACCAGCGGCCCAGCCGGAATCGACGCCTTGCCGTCCCCCGGCACCCGAACCCGATAGTCATAGAGCCGGCTGACGAGGCTCGACGCATCCTTATGAATGGTGAGCACCGGCATGCTCCAGGCCACCTGCGCGGGCGGCTGCACCGCCGGGTCGAGGAGCTCGGTGGGCTGCTTGGGCGGGACGAAGAACGGCAGGTCCGCCGATTCGGCGGGGCGCCAGCGCGGCCGAAACCCGTACAGCAGATTGGCGGCGCTCCCAAGGCGGATGGGCCCAGTGGCAGCGGACATGGCATCCTCCTTGCCGGATCGCAGGGCGGGCCAGGCAGCGAAGGACGCAGAGCGGCCGAGCATCACACAGCGGACACCACCACAAAGTCCCAAATAGGGCGCCAGGCCATGACGCCACGGCTGCGGAACCCGTCAATCATCTGTTCATGCGCTGCTGGCTGGTCATCACCCGACACGTGCCCGCGTAGGACTGTGGAGAAGGTCAAGGGAGGTAAAGCGGCCGACCACGAAAGTCGGCCGCCATCTGATCCGGCTCCCGCGCCATCGGCGACACCTGTGGCTTCGGCAGCCCGGTCACCCCCAGCTGCTCAACCGGCTGCTCCACCCGCCGGCCGAACGCCCGGCAGGTGGGAGGTGGCCACCACCAAGGCCGGGCGCTGAAGGGCGGCCCGAAAACAGGGCCGAGCCCGGTCGACCGCGCCACGGCGGGCTCCACGCACCACATCATCGCCGCCGGCAGCGGCATCCCCCTTCGCACTCAGCCTGACCGGCGGCGACCGCACGATGTCACCCGGCTCATGCCGCTGCTGCGAACAATCCCGCCGGCGACCGAAGGCGTTGTACGCCGATCGGGGCTATGACCATGACAAGTACCGCCGGATGGTCTGAGCCGCGGGGGTCGAACCGGTCATCGCCCGCCGCGGCACCCCGCACGGCTCCGGCCTGGGTGGGCACCGCTGGGTGAGCGAGCAGACGATCGCGCTGTTGCAGGGGTTTCACCGCCTGCGCATCCGATGGGAGGTTCGCGACGACGTCCACGAAGCCTTCATGACCCTCGCCGCCGCCTCATCTGGCGGCGACGCCTCAGCCACTGATCGCTTCCGATGGGAGTTTTCCCAGCAGCCGGGCCCGCGCGGCCTCACAGCCGGGATCTCAGCACGTCGATCTCACAGCCCGGCGCGAACGGGTCGAAGCCGTGCTCGACCAGCCAGCGAACATTCAGCAGGCTTCGCAACGACCACCACGCGCGGATCACATCGAGGTCGACGTCGATGCCGTAGCCGGCGACGACGTCGCCGAGGTGCTCCTCGTGTCCGAGCGTCAAGGTGGCGAGGTCGTACAGGGCATCACCCTGGCCCGCCTCGGACCAGTCGATGATGCCGGTGATCTCGTCGCCGTCGACAAACACGTGGTCGATCTGCAGGTCGCCGTGCGTGAAGACCGGTGTCCACGGCCGGAGCGCGGCCTCGGCGACCTGGCGGTTGCGGGTGACCAGGTCGGCGGGCAGGACGTCGTTCGTCACGAGCCACTCGCACTCGCCGTCGAGATCCGCCGCCAGCTCGTCGAGGCCCCGGCCGGCCTGGCCGGGCCTGGGCGGCAACGACGCGTCGTGCAACCTCCGGATGGCGGCGCCCGCCGCGGCCCACGCTGCCGGGGACGCGGTCGACGGCTCGCCGAGGCGGCCGAGCGCCGTGCCCGGGATCGCGGCGATCGCGAGCACCGGCGGCTTGTGCCACAGGATTTTCGGGGTCGGGACCGGCGCCAGGGCCATCGCCTCGACCTCTACCTCGATGCGCGCCTGATCGGCGTCCACCTTCAGGAACACGTCGCCGACGCGCAGGGTCGCGCGCTCGGAATGGGCCACGATCATTTCGACCTCATCCATTGCGTTCAGTATCCCGCGGGTGATCGTCGACGTCACCGGGTTTATCGCGTGCGATTGCGCGGCTGACCGCGTCCCGCTACCAAGCGGCCTCGTGCGCGACACCGACCGCTGACCAGGTCAAGTCCACCACTTTTGTTAGGAGCCCTTATATCGAGGAACGACCGATGATGAGACGGCTAGATCAGTGTCGCTCAGTGCCATCGAGTCTTGTTCTGTATCGTGCTAAGGTCGGGATTCTCCCCGCTGTCGTGTCGTTGTGTGTCCCCGCGTACCGTGCTGTATCGCATATACGCGAGGAACCACAGAGCAACAATCCGTCATCGACCATCGACATTATGTGGTACTTGTCCCTATCTCACCGCGTCCGCTGGAAGCCGGTCGTCTCTGCGACCATCGCACCAGTGCCAGTGCCACGACCAGGATCAGGGCGCTTCCCGCGTAGACGATCAGTTCCATGAGCTGCTGGCGGCTCTCGGCCATGTTTTCCGGGATCGTCAGCCGGACGACCACCGACAGGATGTGGCGGATGATCGCGACGATGCCCACGATAATGAACGGTTCGAGCTGCAGACTGCCGCCCGCGAGGTGGGTCTGCACCGTCACGAAGATCTCCAGCACGATCAGCACGAGGAGCAGTTCTTCAAGGACTGCGAAGATCTTCTCAGCGCCGGACGCTCCTCCTTGGACGATCGTGAAAACCATCAGGGCCAGGATGCCGACGCCCAGGGCCAGCAGCGCGAACGACACCAGGTAGAGGATCCAGTGTTCCGCGGTGGCCAGCATGATGAGCAGCCGCCTGTTCCCCGGCCCTTGGGCGACCTTGTGTGCCGCGGCGTCGGCCGGAGACGAAGGTCCGGACCCGCCTGATGTGTCCGGTGGGTTGTTCATGGGCAGTACCTGTGATCGTGCTGTGCCGGCGACCGTTGTACGGGGTGGCCATACCCCCGGTCCGGCACGCGCGAATCTCCCGGTCCGGTGTGGTGCCAGCCATCATCTGCCCAGCTCGGGCTACCTGCTCGCGGCCCGGTATACGGCCAGTGTCTCCTGGGGGCGTTTGGGGCGGTCTTTACCTCCCTCGACGGGCCCATGCGCCCTGGTCGCGGGCAGCCGCTCCGGCCCAAGCGGCGACTTCTGCCGAGTGGTCAGACGTCCTGTTGTTCTGCGAGCCGATCGCGTCGACGCCGGCCGTAGGCCGCTTTGTGAACGGTCCCCTCGTCCTCGAGCCCGGAGCCGAAGGCGCCGCCCGCCATCGCGCTGGAGCAACGACGGCAGGGCAACGCGCTCGCCGGTCGAAGCCCGGGCCGAGCCGCGCCCGCAAACGGCCTGCCAGGCCGCGTGCCATCCGCACAGCCGGCTCGGTGGGCGGCCGGGTAGCCGGCCCCGCCAGGAACGAAAGATCTTGTCGGGCATGGGATTCCTCGTTTTCCGTCGTGGCAGGCGCTCCGTAGGAGGAACTATGCGGGGACGCGATCGGGAATGGCGTCACGTCGAGGGTCTGCTGCGGAGGTTGCGGCGAGGCGGGAGCGGGACGCTGCTGGTGGACGGAGAGCCGGCATCGGGGAAGAGCCGGCTGCTCACCGAAGCCGTCGCGAGGCGTCCGGACGCAGGATCAGGCGCTTACCTTGGAGGTCGCTCAGGGAGGCCCGCAAGCTCATCGTCAAGCAGGGGTACGACCCCGTCCACAACACCCGCCCGCTGCGCCGGTTCATCGCTCGCGAGGTCGAGACCAGGATCGGTCGGGCCGAACAAGGTTTTGGAGGCCGCCTCGGGCACGCTCCGCTGCGGCGACTGCCACCAGACGCTGCCGTGGATAACCGACGCCGGCGACGTCGCGTCCGCGATCAGGGAGGGCGCCATCGCCGTACGACCGCTGCACGAAAGGTCTTCCATGACGGGGCATCGATGGCAAGGACGGTGATCCAGATGCCGATAATCGCAGTTTCCAGGTTCGAGCAGTTCTTCCGCGAAGCTGCGGGACTGGACGTGGACAAGTCCGACCTGAAGCGATACAGCGACTTCATCAACCAGAAGCTGTACGACATGCTCGTCGTCGCCGAGGCCGCCGCGAAGTCGAACGGGCGCGACATCATCCAGCCCTGGGACCTGCCCATCACCAAGGGACTGCAGGAGAGCATGCACGGCTTCCGGGACATGGACGAGAAGCTGGATCTGGCTTCGATCCTGGCGGAGCTCGCGGCGTTGCCTCCGCTGGATCTGTCGCTCAGCGAAGAAGCCGAGGCCCGGCTACCGGCCGTCGCGGGCGGGCTCTCGGTGGCGCTCGCCAGGGCGATGAGAGTCATAGAGCCTGAGCGCAAGAACCCGGCGAGCAAGGAGTGGGCACGCACGATCCGTGTCTTCGACCTGCTGCTATGAGGAAATCGTGCCGGGCGGAGCTATCGTCAATACCTGTGGATCAAGATTTCTTAGGCGGCTGCCGGGGATGAGTCCTCGTGGACTGCCTCGTCGGGTCGTTCGACGAGCTTGCCCCCTCGAACGTCGCTCCGGCGCGGACCAAGACGACCAGTTGGGGTGCGTTGACCGCGCGCCAGCGGGCCAGGGCGGCTTCGATCAGCTTGAACGCCATGGCCGGCCCGGCCGCCCGCGAGCCGGGGCCCGGCGTGGGCGGGGGGTGAGTCCCGGCGGGCGAGCAGAGCCACCGCCAGGGTCGCGGCATGGCACGTGCTCTGGCCGCCGCTTACCGGGATCATTGGGCATCTTGGGCGAGCAGTTCCTGTTCCCAGCACAGCCTGACCGCCTGCTCGATCGTGTACGCGACGACGACACGGGTGCATCCGGCTGAGTGCTCCGCCGCCTCGAAACGGTTGAACCAGTCGACCCATTCGGCGGTGGCCACCTCGACGGCGGCCAGGCCTTTCCACGGCTTACGGGGCTTGATCAGCTCGGTCTTGTACAGGCCGATCTGGGATTCCATCAGCGCGTTGTCGAGGGCGTCGCCGACGGTGCCGATGGAGGCGTCGATGCCGGCCTCTATCAGGTGGGCGGTGAAGGCGAAGGAGGTGTACTGGCTGCCGGCGTCGCTGTGGTGAACGAGCCCGGGCCCGGCCGGGTGGCCGGTCCGGTCGCGCCGCCACAGCCCCATGTCCAGGGCGTCCAAGACGAGCTTGGCCCGCTTGCTGGTGGCGGCCGACCAGCCGACGATCGCCCGGGAGTACACACCGACGACGAACGCGACGTACACCACCCCCGCCCAGGTCATCACGTAGGTGAAGTCGGCAACCCAGCGCTGGCCGGGGCGTGTGGCGGTGAAGTCCCGCTGCAGCAGGCCGGCGGCACGCTCGTGGCCGTCGTCGCGCACGGTGGTGCGGATCGTCTTGCCGCGACGGGCGCCGTGCACGCCGAGTTCACGCATCAGCCGGGCGACGGTGCAGCGCGCCACCTCGATCCCTTCACGGTGCAGCTGCCGCCAGACCTTACGGACCCCGTAGACGCCGCAGTTGTCGGCGTGGACGCGGCTGATGTGCTCTTTGAGCTGTTCATCGCGCAGGGCGCGGGCGCTGGGCCGCCTGTTCTTGGCGGCGTAGCAGGTGCTGGTTGCGATCTTCAGCCCGTGCGCGGTCAGCACACGGCAGATCGGCTCGACCCCGAACACCTGCTTGAACGCGTCGATGAACGCTACGAGCGCTTGTGTGGCCGGTCGAGCTCGGCCGCGAAAAAAGCCGACGCCGCCTTCACGATCTCATTGGCGCGTCGCAGCTCAGCGACCTCCGCTCGCAGCCGCTTGATCTCCTCGGCCTCCGCGATGGTCGTTCCCGGCCGCCGGCCTGCGTCGATCTCGGCCCGGCGGACCCACGTGCGGACCGTCTCGGCCGCGCCGATGCCCGGTTTCGCCGCGACCGCCTTCATCGCGCCCACTCGGTGGGGTAGTTGGGGCGGATCTCGGCGACCATGCGTACCGCACGCTCACGCAGTTCTGCCGGGTAGGGGGACGGACGTGGCATGACTCGATCCTCTCAGGGAATCGGGCCTCCATCAGACCCGGAGCGCTTCAGGGGACCTGGCCGCGATCGACTGGTTCACCAGCGAGGTTCACCGCCTCTACGGCTTCGACGTGGCCGGCGTCGACTACTCCGCGCCGTACGAGCCGGACCTCCCCTGGCCCGCCCCGCACTAGCACCCGGAAGGCACATGATCGACCTCGACCGCATACACGAAGCCGAAAACTACCTGCGCTGCCCTCGGGGAACGACATACGCGGGGCGACGGGCACGCTACGACGCCGCAGCCGACCGGCTCTACTCGGCGGGCATCTCCAACACCGACATCCTCGCCGACGTAGGAGCCGGATGGACCGAGTTGGATGTGTGCCTCCGGGTCGACTGGGGATGGCGAGGCCGCTACGTGCCCGTGGACGCCTGGCTCGACGGCGTCGATCTGAACCAGTGGACACCACCACGTGCCTTCGACTGGTTCGCCGCTCTTGAAGTCCTGGAGCACCTGAACGAGCCCGAGCGACTGGTCCGAACACTTCAGGAGCACGCGACGAAGGGAGTCGTGGTGACGACCCCCAACCCCGAGGTCTGGGACGTACGGGCGATGGATCCCACCCACGTTTCACCCATCACCACCACCGCACTCAAGGAGTGGGGGTTCCAGACCGGGCTTCTCACCTTCTACGGCAAGTACCAGGACGGCATCGTCGGACTGTGGACCCGCTGACAACGGAGAACACCAGGAAACACGAAACACACCCATCAGATGCCGCGACGGTCGCCCTCCGGGGCGACCGAGGGTCGCAGTGATCCGGGCGGAGCCGATATGGAACGAACGTATGCCGCCTGCTGCCCCAGACAGGATCCGCGAAAATGAAGAAACCGCAGGTCATAGGCCATGCGCGTGGCCTTGAATCGGTAGGGCGGCTGGGACTTGAACCCAGGACCGACGGATTATGAGTACATCAGCGAATGACAGGTAGAACAGTGGGCTGAGCTGCTATTGAATGCCGGGGATTGTTCCCGATGTCGTAGATCATCCCGCGCATATCCCGTCTCTAAGGTTTCTTCCTCCTGCCAACGGAACCCGCCCTGTTAAGCTGAGGAGTCACACTTGCCACAGTAGGGCACCGGTGCGGCCAAGATTTGGAGCTGACCGGAAGTGCCGTGGTTAATCCCGGCAACCTGCCAACCAGTATGGTTCACACGGTGATCTTGTTGGTCCAGTGAGCGGGCGGACCCCTAGACTTGCCCCGTCCTTCTCGTAGCTGCCGATCCCGCGACTGGGACTGCCGGGTCAAGGGACGGCGGAGCCGATCGCGAAGCGACGCCGTAGGCGCCCTTGAGGCGGTGGTCCCAGTCGGGACAATTAAGCAGCGAGGAGGGCCGGACCACAGGAACCGCACTGCTTGTTCTGATCTTTGTGCGAGCTGTACACCTGCTCATGGCAGGAACATCACAGCGGCTTGGAAGTTACTGATCCAACTCAAGGGACAATCGGGCCAAAATGATTCGGACCCGTGCACCTAAAAGATCTTTCACTTGGCAGGCAAGATGGTGTGATTGGTGCCATCTTGGACAAAACGTCATACATGTGGGCTGAGTGGGCTCTTGTGGATACTGGTCACTATCGGTCAAGACATGCTAGCTCTAGGTCCTCGGGTTCCCTATAATGCCCATGTGGATCTGACTGAGTTCACCGATACGCAAGTACTGGTTCTTGCTGATGGCAAGAACCAGTCGGCGGTCAATAATAATCGCGGTCATCTATTTGAGAGGTTTGCTGCGCGCCTCTTGGAGAGAATGGGTTACGTCGAGCCTAGTGTTGAAAATCTCAACGTCACAGCGGATGGCATTGAGTTAGACGTTGTGGTCCGGCATCGTTTGAATGGACGCCTCGCGCTCGCCGAATGTAAGGCCTATTCGTCTGAGATCAGAGCTCGGGAGTTTGCGTCATTCTATGGCACGCTGAATGGTCAGCGACGCTTGCGTGAAGAAGATATTGATGGGTTCTTCTTTGCGCTGCCGAGACTCAATAGATCCGGATCGGAGCAGGCGCGTAAAATAGAAAACAAAGACCCGGGGCTACGCTACCTAGATGTCCAAGATGTGGTAAGC
The DNA here is from genome assembly GCA_044507605.1 of Actinomycetales bacterium. Taxonomy (GTDB): domain Bacteria; phylum Actinomycetota; class Actinomycetes; order Streptosporangiales; family Streptosporangiaceae; genus Thermopolyspora. The sequence continues at coordinate 124,858 of JBIQJI010000001.1, forward strand.
GCGGCGCTTGAGATAGGGCTCATATCTGCGCCACCCGATGATCTTGCTGACTGTCAGCTATCCGATGAGGCTATAGTCATTTCGGAGTATGGAGTCTTCTCTGCAGCAAAAATCGTAGACCCTGCAACAGGAAAGGCTGTTGAGGTTGTTCTATGGTCGCGTACGAAAATCGTGCCGGATAGTGTAATCAGACTAGTAGTGCAATCTGATTATGCGGGCGGTCTTCCTGTGTTGAAGGCCGAGCGGGAAAGTAATCCCACCCGGCTTTCCTTGCATTCGGGAGCAGAAGAAGAATTTATTCTTGAGGTTACAGGAAGTCGTTCGGACTTCGAGTATCAGCTTCCGGCGTCCCCTCAATATTTCGTAGGGCGTCGCAGGTTGGTAACCGAAGTCGAACAAGTCATAGACGATGCGCCTAGCGTGCTTGTCCTAAATGCTCAATCCGGATGGGGAAAGAGCTCTTTGGCGCTCAAAATGAAGCAGACAATTTCCCGTCAGGGCGGATATGCTGCAGTTTTCGACACGAGAACCGCGTCGCATATAACGTACGTAGCATCGGCCCTGCGGGATGCTGCTACAAAGGCCGATCGGGCGAAGTTTTTTAAGCTTCCGGATAGCGCGCTATGGACCAGTCTAAATAGTGCACTCGATACAATTGATCGAGCGCAATGGCGTCCCGATGCGGGACCCCTAATGATCTTCTTTGATCAATTTGAGAACGTCTTTCGTGACGAGTCTCTTACGCGAGAGTTTCGTAATCTCGCCTTCAAGGTTCGCGATATAGGGCGGCCAATAGTGATTGGTTTTGCCTGGAAGACCGACCTAGTTGCATGGGCGGAAAACTATCCGTTCAGGCTCCGAGATGAAATTCGAGACCAGGCCCATCGGGTGTCCTTGCCTCCTATGGGGCCTGATGAAGTGAATGTCCTTCTCTCGCGACTACAGAAGAACTTGGGGCAGAAGCTCGCCTACGATCTTCGTGAGCGCCTGCGAGAGTATTCGCAGGGATTGCCATGGCTTTTCAAAAAGCTGGCTGGTCATGTGTTGCAGGAGGTCCGGGCTGGAGTAACACAAAGTGAACTTGTGAGTGGTGCCCTCAATATTCAGAATCTCTTTGAATCTGACCTGGCAGAACTCCATCTAGACGAACGTGAAGGGCTCGTTCATATTGCACGGTACGCGCCTGTCCCTGCATCAGAAGTTCAGGATCGGGTTCCCGCATCGGTGATCAATTCCTTGTTGCACAGACGACTTATAGTGCAGGTTGGCGAACGCCTAGATACTTACTGGGATACCTTTAGGGACTTTCTGGTTAACGGCCGGGTTCCCATTGAGGACTCCTACATTCTCAGACAACATCCGTCGTCTGTTGGTAGGATGATAAGGGAGCTGCTGCAGATGGAGGGGGACGCGACTGTAAGTTCTCTTTCTGAGCGGCTTTCTAACTCTGAAAAGGTTATCTATAACCTTGCGCGAGACTTGCGTGGATTCGGAATCCTTGCACATGAACCGAACCGCGTCCGCCTCGTGGACGACATCAGGTTCGCGCGAGACAGAGAGAACGCTTTGCGGGAGCGCGTCTCGATATCGCTGCGTCGACATCGAGCCTTTTCCATGCTCAACTCACTAATTGAGAGAGCGGGAGGAGAGACGACGCTCGCAGATTTCGCCGAGATCCTTCCCGGCGCGTTTCCCGCTGTTGCTGCAGCCCCCAAGTCTTGGCGAAATTATGCGCGAGCTTTCACTCTCTGGTTCGATTCTTCTGGATTAGTCTACTTCGACGGACAGAAAATTCAATCCGCATCGCACCGTAACTCAAGTGAGGTTTCTCTCTTTTCGGAATCTGCTCCATCTTCACATCACAGAACCACTGGCGCGTTCCCAGATCATGCACCTGGTCCAGCGATGAAACTGCTGATCACTTTAGCCGGTAACCCGAGCTATATTGTCGCCACAAAAGCAGAAAAGCGCGCGTTGGCAACACTGCGTCGCATTAAGGCGGTGCAGCACTTTATAGACGGTTCAGCCCTGGTGATTACACCAGGATTAGTCGAATCTGATGGTCGGGTAGCCGCTCCAAAGCTTCGGCAACTTGTCGAGCAGATACCGGGGGCAGAACGTGCCCTGCGTATGCTGGAGGATTCTGACCCCCATGCCTCGTACTCCGCTGTCGGTCAGGTGCTGCGAGATGCTCAAGGTACATCATGGTCACCAAGTACGACGGAGCTTGTAGGAAAACACTTCCGGAGTTGGGCCAAGTACTGTGGCGTGGCGGTACGCCGCGCGCGCAATATGTCGGATGCCCAGGACCGAATCTTCTGAGAATCGATCAAATTGGCCCTGTCTGCTGCTTGTTAGGGCTGCATCAGTTGCTGCTGTGGTTTTGACAGGTGTGGTGGACGCATAATGCTCTCGACGACCCCGAGCGCCGCAGGACGGGACCGGCCGCAGGCCGCATGCCCGGCCTGCGGGCGCCATACTGTAGGGCGGTGGCGGGCATAGTGCGCCCGCACGCTTGATCTTCTAAAGGCTCAATTCGGCAATGGGCGGCCGTGTTCGAGGTAGAGGGGGCGGCCGAGCTTGCGGGCGGTAAGGGCTGCGCTAACGCGGTCGGCGAGGCGCTCGATTAGCAGGCTGTGGATCTCTTCGATCGGGTGGAAGTCGTAGCCAGCAAGTTCGTCGGCGCCGAGTTTGATGTTCTGCCGTGCGGCGGGGCTGAGGGTTCCGCCGTCGAAGAGGAACAGGACTTTGTCGCCTTCAGTGGGGTGGGGTGCCCAGTCGACCACGAGGAGGTCGCCGATGGGGGGCTGGATGCCGAGTTCCTCGTGCACTTCGCGGACGCAGGCTTGAAAGGGGGTTTCGCCGGGTTCGATATAGCCGCCTGGGATGTCGCGGTAGTCCTTGTAGTGGGGTCGGACCAAAAGCAGGCGGTCGTGTTCGTCGAAGAAGAGTGCCCCGGCTGCGGCGCGGGGGGTAGCCATGGGTGGGGTCTCTTGTTCGGTCACGACCCCACCGTACGGGAAGTGCCGGGTGGGTGGGGTCGTGTGTCAGGAGACGCGTAGCCGGCGGGCGAGGTCGGCGAGGCGGTGGCTCGGCTTGCCCTTCTGGCGGCGTATCCAGCCCAGGACGAGTTGCCTGCTGAGGTAGTGGTGGCGGATTTGTTCGGGGGCGATGTGTTCGGCTTGGAGGAGGGCGTCTAGGGCTTCGTCGGTGCGGTTCCACAGGCTGTAGGCCTGGGCGACGGCGATGCCGTGGCGGGCGCGGCGTTCGATGGGTAGGGCGCTGGTGTCCAGGTCGGGGCCGAGGTCGATGGCTACTTGGATGTCGCCGAGTTCGATGGCGGTGGCTACGCGGTGGATGGCGACGTTGGTGGGGCCGAAGGCGGTCCAGACGTGGTTGGCGTCGCCTCCGAGTCGGCGGGCGGCCTCGTCGGCTTGGTCGAGGTAGGTGCGGGTGGTGGCGCGGTCGTCGGCTCGGGCGGCGGCCATGGAGCCGGACAGGAACAGGGTGCCGTAGACCGAGAGCAGTTCGGGGGTGGGGTGGGACAGGTCGTTCTGGAGCAGGCCTGCGGCGTCGGCGGTGAGCTGGGAGGCGGCGGTGAAGCGGCCGTTGGACAGCAGGGCGTGGGTGACCGATCGCAGCAGTGAGGCGATCACGATCTGGTCGGCGGAGTTCTGGGCGTAGGTGAGGCCGCGTTCGGCGGCTACCCATGCCAGGTCGGTTTCGCCGACCTTGACCAGGATGGTGGCGGCGGCGTGGTAGGCCTGCCCGAGCAGGCTTTGGGCGCGGGTGCGCTCGTCGCCGGTGTAGGCGCCTGCGGCGTGGTGGGCCTCGGCGAGCAGGGCCGGTAGGCGGCGGATGACCAGGCCGTAGCGGGATGCCTGGTAGGCGTGCCAGACGTCGGCGATTTCGCGTTGCAGCTCGGCGAGGGGCGGGGGTTCGTGGGCCTGCGCGAGCGCGGCGAGGGGGGCCAGTTGCCGGTAGTCGGTGATCGCGGCGCGCAGGGCGGGGACGGTTCGGTCTCCGCTGTCGGGGGTCCAGTCCAGTAGGGCCGGTTCGGCGAGGAGGTCGCCGAGGGAGACGTCCAGGGCGACGGCCAAGTTTTTGATCACCGATAGGCGGTCGAGTTCGATTCGGTCGTTTTCGACTTTGCTGAGCCAATCGGTGGTTCGGTCGACAAGTCCGGCCAATACCTCTTGTGACATTCCGCGTCGGCGGCGGTACCAGGCGATTCGTTCCCCGGTGGACAAGTGATCAGTCATGCCTCGCATGCTCTACAGCCTCGCCTGAACCCGTTGGGAGACCCCGGAAATCTTTTCCGGGGTGGCGCTGTCACCGCGTTCTAGTGTCCCTGCACACCAACGAAAACGTCCATCGCGACGGAGGAAAAGGAGTGGACACGACGGGTATGGCGCACACCGAGCAGGCGAGGTGTCCGAGCTGTCGGGGCAAGGGCTGGCGGTATGCGAGCGTCCGGGCGGCCTACGGCATTCAGGTGCTCGACGGGCGTCGCGGACCGCGAACCCGGGTCGATTGTTTCGACTGCGCCGGTGGCCGATCCGTCGTGCAGATCCCTGATCAGACATCTGGAGGTGCGACCTGTGGCAACCAGTAGCGCCGGACAGGGCGACCCGGCGAGCCCTTGTCGCGTAACCGAGAGCATGAGCCCCGGGAACGGCATAGCCGTGCCTGGGCAGAGGGTTCCGGCCGGCGGGCAAACGGATTCTTCGCCGGTGAAGAAGCCGGGGCACATCGATGTGTCGACGCCGAATGTGGCGCGGATGTACGACTGGTTCCTCGGCGGTAAGGACAATTACGCCGCCGACCGCGAGGCCGGGGCGAAGGTGCTGACCCGTTACCCGGGCGCGCGGCTGGCGGCGAGGGCCAACCGGGCGTTCTTGCGCTGGGCGGTCCGTCATCTTGCGGGCTCGCGAGGCATTCGACAGTTCTTGGACGTGGGTACGGGGCTGCCCACTCAGCAGAACGTTCACGAGGTCGCCCAGCGGATCATTCCTGGGGCGCGGACGGTGTACGTCGACAACGATCCGGTCGTGATCACGCACGCGCGGGCGCTGCTGGCCACCGATCCGCGCACGATCGTCATCCAGGCCGACGTTCGCGAGCCGGCGCGGCTGATCGATCAGGTGATGGCGTCCGGGCACCTGGACTTCCGCCAGCCGGTGGCGCTGCTGCTCGTGGCGGTCATGCACTTCGTGCGCGATGACGAGCGACCGGCTGAAGCGGTCCGGGCGCTGCTCAACGAACTGGCACCCGGATCGATGCTGGTGTTGTCCCACCTGCTCGGCGACGTGCAGCGGCGCGAAGTGATGGCCGCCGCTCAGGTCTACCAGGAGGCGAACGCCCCGGCGATCGGACGCACCCGGTCGGAGATCAAGTGGATGTTCGACGGCACGCACCTGGTTGAGCCGGGCCTTCGTCCGGTCGGCGACTGGCTGATGATCACGGGGGCGGTTGACCAGCTTGAGCCGAGCGCCGACTACGACCGGACGGCGCTGCTGGGAGTGCCGGTGCTGTGCGGGATGGGGCGCAAAGGATGAGGCCTATCGCCATGATGTTCGCGGCACCCCGGCCGTCCGCGGTACGCGTAGCGGAACTGGGGGCGGCGGTGAAGGCCGGCGAGCGGCTGGGTGACCTGCTGGGTGAGTACGGCATTGACGCACAGGTTCATGCAGGGGCTCGGTCGGTGATGGTCTCCGTTCCGCCTTTGTTGAGGATCTTCACCGATGGGGCGCGTTACACCTGGCAGACCGATACCGGCCAGCGGTTCGCCACGCCGGTCGACGCCGCGCCCACGGTGGCGGCACAGGTGGCCGAGCAGTACTGCCAGCAGTATGCGGCGCTCCCTTCCCGTGCCCTCGGCACGGCACGTCCGGGCACACGCCGACGGTGATGGTCGATGTCAGCCGTCGTGGTGGGAGGTGCCAGTTCTAGCACCAGGCACCTGAGTATTGGCGGCCGGTGAGCCATCCGGCCTGGTTGCCGACTCGGTATGACTCGCATGCCCCGGGTGCGGAGGGAGTTTCCGGGCGCGTGCGTGCGGTGGCACGCGGGGCAAGGTCAATGGGTTCCGCGACCCGTGTGCCACCGCTTCCCCCGTCCATTCCGCTCGTGGGAGGGAGGTGACCATGAAAAATCCTGAACCTGCACAGGACGACGAACCGGAACCGCGTCCGATCCCGGGGATAGATCCACCGCCCCCGGACCTGTACGACCCCGAGTACGACTACTAAGTGAGCGTCGCAGGCGGCACCGTCCCGGAGTCCGGTACCTGCGCATCGTGTGAGATCCGGGGTGCGGCGACGTCAAGCACGGGATGACCCAGAAAGAAGCAGAAGACCTGGCTCGGGGACACCCTGCTCTCGGCGCCGCCGTACCCCCACCAGGCTCCGGCGTCTGGTTGACCGTTCGCTCCCAAGGTCCCGGCCGGATCGGGCGGTCTCGTCGACGACACCCCTGCTCCTCGGCGAGACCGCCTTCCATCCTGGTGCCCGCGCTTACGAAGGTGACGGGGGGCAAGGGGACGCCTCGATCGGTGAGGCAGCCGATGACAGCGGAGTAGCCGGACGGCGCATTGGTCTGCACGGCCACGGGCGTGCAGGAAGCATGATCGAAGCTTTGCTAGGGGCTTCGAACCGGCGAAACGCGGCTGGGTGGTTCGACTCCACCCGTCCCTACGACCAGCAGTCTCCGAGGGGTCGCCCTCTCGGTGACATCTTCGGTTGCGCTGGCTGGTCGGTCTGCGGCTGGCAGATCCGATCGTGGATGCTACGCTCAGCCTGACAGGACACCTCATATTTGATCAGGCGGTTGTCATGGCAGATCCACAGGTCGACACCTTGAAATATGAGCGGGTGTTGAATGCCTTGCGATCGCGTATCGAGGATGGAACCTATCCCGCAGGAAGCAAGCTGCCCTCGCAACACCAGCTTGTCGCCGAGTTCGACGTGTCGCGTCCCACTGTGATCGAAGCCCTGCGCCTGCTGCGCCAGGAAGGGCTGATTGAGACGCAGACCGGGCGCGGCTCGTTCGTGCGGGGTAAGGTTCCGTTGCTGGAAATGCGGCGGAATCATCCCGGGCAGCGGCTTCTCGATGTGTCCGAGGCCGAGTCATCGGCCGACCTGCTGCAAGCGGGCATCGTGGTCGCACCGACCCGCGTGAGCGTGCTGCTGGAACTACCGGCAGGGAGCAAAGCCTTTCTGCGCCAGTACCTGCTCAGTGATGAGGACGGGCCTACCGAACTCATCTCGGCCTGGTTCCCCCTCGATTTGGCGGCGGGGACCAAGCTGGCCTCGCCTGAACCCCTTGACGAGGGAATCAGGCGGCACCTGTACGGCAGGAAACGGCTACGGCTCGACTATGCCGTGGAGCGCACCTGCTCACGGGCCGCGACTCCGGAAGAAGCCGGCGCTCTCCAGATGCCTGCCAGCGCGCCCGTCCTCAACCTTGTCGTCACGGGTCACGATGCCGAGGGCCACGCTCGGCAGCTCGTCGACGCCGTGCTTCCAGGCGATCGCCACGAACTTCGTGACGTCTATCCGCTGACCTAGGAGACCTTACAGGTCCCCATTTGTATTTCTCTTGACAGGACAGGTTGGGGCGCATACCTTCATATCGCAACCTGATAGGTCAGGTTGCATCTCCCAACGGATCTGACTGATCAGGAGTTGTATGGCTCTGCAAGGTCCCATCCCGGTCACGTTCGAGCAGGTCTTCCCGCACGGCTGCTACGTGGTCGGCGAGGTCGAGAAGGTCAAGGACTTCGACGCCTCCACCAACGGCCGTTTCGTCCAAGCACGCGATAAGACGACGGGAGAACCTGTCTGGCAAGTCGCGGTCATGGACGCCGACCCCACCCTCAAGCCCGCTCAGAAGACCGTCTCGGTGAAGATCCTGTCCGCTGAGCAGCCGGTGACCCCACCGCCGATGCCGGGTCTTCCCATCACCCCGGTCGAGTTCGACCACATCACTGTCACCCCATACGTCAACGCGGTCGGGCGGCTGGCCTACTCCATCCGCGTTCGTGTCATGCGCACTCCTCGGGCCGGCGGCGGCAGGCACGCTCCCGCGCCCAAGGAGAGCGCATGAAGCGGCGGCCTGCGATGTCGCGCACGAGCGTCATCAATCTGACCACCGGCCGGGCCGCGCGGGTCGAGCGGCACCGTCGCGGCAAATGGACGCCTGCGCTGGCGCTCGACTTCGGTGCCACCTGGATCGTGGTCCGCACCTCCCACAGCACCAGGGTCACCGCGGACGATGTCGCCTTCGCCCGCGAGCTCGCGGCACAGGCCCAGTCGTTCGCCGAGGAAATCGCCCGACGCTACACCCACACCATCCCGCCCCAGCGATAAGGGGGTCACGACATCAACGGCTACAGCTACACCACCATCAGCATCGACCCCGGACAGCAGCCGAATATCGGGGTCTCGATCCAACCTGACGACCACGCCGAGGTCACTTACTTCCCCGCGCGTGAGGACGGCTCGCGCGCCTTCATCCGGATCGATCACGCGGCCGTGAACGTCCACATCTGCATCCCCGACCAGACCCAGGTGACCGACACCCACGTGAGGTTCGCCCGGAAGCTGTTCCACGCGGCGGCGGCGTTCCTGGCCGACTGTGAGCGGCTGAGCCGTTCCCGCCCCGAGGTGAGCCCTACCGGCAACGTCGACCAGGCGGGCGAGCAACTCGCCGAGGGTGCGGCCTGACCTGCAAGACGGGGCCGCTGGAACTGGTCCTTCCAGCGGCCCCTGGATCTCTCCCGACACTCATCAGAAGAGGAAACAAGCTTATGCTCCGCAGGCTCCCCGGAGACGAGGTCAAGGGCCTGGTCTCCACCACCCCCGACACGGCCGTGGTGTTCCGCCCGGCCGTCGTCCCCACCCCTGCATTCGTCACCCTGATCATCTTCGCCTGGCGGCTCGTCGCCAGCCTGGTCCGCTTGGTCTGGCGGCACCCCGTCGCCCTGACCGTGGCGGCGGCTCCTGTTGTGGTGTGCTGGCTGTACGGCTGGCGCGTTGCGGTCGCGGCAGTCTGCATGACCGTCTCGGCGCTGGTCGCGTGGGCCTCCCTGGACCGCGCTTCGTTCCTCCTGCTGGTCGGCTGGCGGCTGCTGGCCTGGTGGCGGCTGGTCTGGATCTACCGGCGGCACTGGCAACCGGTAATGATCGTCGCCGGTCTCGGACGACACCTGCGCGGACGCGACTACCTGCCCAAACTCCTGCGTGTCCACTGCGGCGACTGGGCCGACGTCGTCACCGTCAAGATGCTGCACGGCCAGTCCGTCACCGACTGGGCCGACCGCATCGAACACCTCGCGCACGGCTTCGGCGCACCCTCCTGCCGGGTCACCGTCATCAAGGCCGGACGGATCGCGTTGACCTTCCCCCGACGCGACCCGCTGTCGGCACCCTTCGCCGCCGTGCCGGTACCCGAGGCACCCACGGTGGCATCGGTCGAGATCGGCACCTGTGAGGACGGCACCCCGTACCGGCTGAAAGTCGCGGGCACGCACGTGCTGATCGCGGGCGCGACCGGCTCGGGCAAGGGCTCGTGGCTGTGGTCGGTCATCCGCGGCCTGCTCCCCGCCGTGTGTGCGGGCCTGGTCGAGATCTGGGCGCTTGACCCCAAACGCATGGAGCTGTCGTTCGGGCGGGCGCTGTTCGGCGACCGGTACGCCGCCGACCCGGCCGAGTGCGCCGAACTGCTGGAAGCGGCAGTGAAGGTCATGCAGAAGCGGGCCGACCGGTTCGCCGGGCTACGCCGCTCCCACACGCCGACCGCCGAAGACCCGTTCATTCTGGTGATCGTCGATGAGGTGGCGTTCCTGACCGCCTATCAGCAGGACAAAGGGCTCCGGGTGCGGATCTCGGCGGCGCTGGCCACGCTTACCACCCAGGGCCGCGCGGTCGGTGTCGGCGTGATGGCCGCGCTCCAGGACCCGCGCAAAGAGGTCATGAACATCCGCAACCTGTTTCCCGACAAGATCGCCTTACGGCTCGACGAATCCGAGCAGGTGGACATGGTTCTCGGCGACGGCGCCCGGGATCGTGGCGCACTGGCCGACCACATCTCCCCGATCCCCGAGCGGGGGGCTGGCGTCGGGTACGTCCGGCTGGAAACCTCTCCCGACCCGGTCCGCGTGCGCGCCGCGTACGTCTCCGACTCCGACATCCGGGACATGGTCGACCTCGTCGCCGGCGGGGGTGGGGCCTGATGCGCCTGGCCCACCTGCTCGACGGGCTGCGCTGCGCCGACTGCCTGACCCTCGACGTGCTCTGGTACGACCCGGTTCGCGGTCTGGTCGAGTGCTGCGAGTGCGGACAGCGTGCCCGGGTTCTGCCCGAAACCATTCAAGACCTCGACAGCCTCGGGGAGGTCGCGTGACCCATCCCCACGATCGGGTGACCCCCCGAGCAGTCCGACAGGCCATGCCCTTCGCCCGGGACGTCGTCGAACAGATCGCCACCCAGTACGGCGTGTGCATCCGGCCCGTGGCGTTGCGGCGCATCGACACCCTCACCGGCAAGTCCGAGATCGTCGATGTGCCCTGCGGGGCCACCCTCGACAGGACATGTCCGCCGTGTGCCAAGCGGAACCGGCAGCTTCGGATGGCACAGTGCCGCGAGGGCTGGCACCTGGAAACCGAACCCGCGATCACCCCAGACGAACCGACCGAGTATCAACGGCACCTGGTCGAGTTGCGGGCCGATATGCAGTCATGGCGCGACGCCGCAGCGTCGGCAGGCGAACCCACCGAAGACCATGACGCGGCCCTGGCCGAACTCGATGAGGAGATCAATGCCGCGGGCATGCGGGGGAGAGTGGTGGGCGGCCCGGCACCAAAGCGCAACCGCTCGACCCGGCGGCGGCAGGATGCTCCGGACCTGCCCAAGCGCAAGATGGCGAACACCACCTTGGGCCGTACCTTCACCGCGCCAGACGGCAAGGTCTACCGGCCGTCGATGTTCATCACCTTGACGCTCCCGTCCTACGGTCGCGTCAACAACGGCGTCCCCGTCGACCCTGACGGTTACGACTACGCGCGGGCCGCGCGGGACGCGCTGCACTTCTCCAAACTGGTAGACCGGTTCGTACAGAACCTTCGCCGGGTCGCCGGGTACGACGTGCAGTACTTCGCCACCGTCGAACCGCAACGGCGGCTGGCCCCGCACCTGCACATGGCGATCCGGGGCACCCTGCCCCGGGCCGAGATCAAGCAGATCGCGGCGGCCACCTACCACCAGGTCTGGTGGCCTTCGGTTGATCAGGTCGTCGCCGACGGAGATCACCTGCCCGTCTGGGACGAACAGTTCGGCTACCTCGACCCGGGATCCGGCGAGGTCCTGCCTACCTGGGAAGAGGCGCTCGACCAGCTCGACGCCGATGATGACGCCGAACCGCTGCACGTGATCCGTTTCGGCACCCAGGTTGACGTACAGGGCGTACTCGCTGGGAGTAAGGACGCCGACCAGTGCATCCGCTACCTGTCCAAGTACCTGACCAAGTCCATCGGCGACGCACTCGACGCCACGAGCAGGGCACAACGTGAGCATGCCGCGCGGCTGATCGAGGCACTGCGGTACGAACCGTGCTCGCCGGCCTGTCCCAACTGGCTGCGCTACGGTATCCAGCCCAAGAACGCCCGCGCCGGGATGCGTCCGGGCCGCTGCAAGAGCAAGGCGCACACGCCCGAACACCTCGGCTACGCGGGCCGTCGCGTGCTGGTCTCGCGCAAGTGGTCCAACAAGACCCTGAGCGAACACAAGCAGGACCGGCGCACCTGGGTCCTGGAAGCCCTCGGCCTCGACCAGGACCCGGCGGCCGACCCGGGCCGCTACACCTGGCGGCCGGTGACGTCCACCGATCGCGACGTACCCCCGCTTGCCCATCGCCTGCTGCGCGCCGTGGCCGAGCGTCAGCGCTGGCGAGCGGTCATGGAACGACTCCAGGCCAGAGCCGAGGGACGAACCCTTCAAGATCTTTCGGCAATCGAGGCCGGGAGCGCGGCATGAGGACGCGCGATGAGCTGATGACCGTGCCGGAGATCCTCGACGAACTCGGCGGCGTCTCCGTCCGGACCTTCTACCGATGGCGGGAGATCGGCAAGGCGCCTCGGGGCCTCAAGCTTCCCAACGGCGAGATCCGCATTTATCGCAGCGAGTTCAGAGCGTGGCTCGAAACCCTCCGGGAGATGACGTGACCACCTCGTACGACGTGAAGTTCTGGGACATCCGACGCAACAAGTCCAGCAAGACGCCCTCCTATGAGATCCGCTGGAAGGTCGGCGGACGCGAGAAGTCCAAGACCCTCCGGGCGAAGGCACTCGCCGAGAGCTTCCTGTCCGACCTGCGGCAGGCTGCCAAGCGTGGCGAGGCGTTCGACGTGGACACCGGCCTTCCGGAGTCGATGGTGAAGGCCAAGGACGCTCGGACCTGGCTGGAGTTCGCACAGGCCTACGTGGACGTCAAGTGGCCCCACCTGGCGGCCAAATCGCGCGACGGCCTGACGGAGACGATGACGGGTGTCACGCTCGCCCTGCTCAAGGAGCAGGCCGGCAAGCCGGACATGTCCCTCCTCCGCAACGTCCTCCGGGGCCATGTCTTCCTGCCTGGCGGACGGCGGAAAAGCCTCGATCATGACGAGACGGCGGCACTTCGATGGCTCCTGGCGGCGTCACTGCCCGTCGCCGATCTGGCGGACGCCAAGAAGGCCCGAGCGGCTTTAGAGGCGCTCTCACTGCGACTCGACGGGACGCGGGCGGCGGACTCGACCTTCCGGCGCAAGCGGGCGGTCTTCCATCACGCGCTGGAGTACGCCGTGGAACTCGGCGAACTCCCGGCGAATCCGCTGGAGCGAATCAACTGGAAGCCCGCCAAGGTCACGGGGGAGGTCGATCGGCGGGTGGTCGTCAACCCCCGGCAAGCGCGGGAACTCCTGACGGCGGTGACCTATGTGGGGCGGTCGCGAGGGGCGATGCTGGCAGCCATGTTCGCCTGTATGTACTACGGCGGTCTTCGGCCGGCTGAGGCGGCAGGGCTTCGCGAACGGGACTGTCATCTTCCCTCGACTGGATGGGGGCTGCTGACCCTGGAGGAGACTCGACCGGAAGCTCGGCGGCGCTTCACGGACTCGGGGGAGACGCACGACGTTCGCGGACTGAAGCAACGTCGTCGGCGGGTGACGAGAGAAGTCCCGATCCCGCCGGACCTGGTGGCCATTCTCCGCGAGTACATCGAACGCCACGGGACGGCGGAAGATGGCCGGTTGTTCCGCACGAAGTCCGGTGGGATCTTCTCCGGCTCGGCGCTCGGCAAGGTCTGGAAGGAAGCCCGTACGTACGCCCTGACCCCCGAGCAGGTCGCCTCGCCGTTGGCCGCCCGCCCGTACGACCTGCGCCATGCGGCGGTCTCCCTCTGGCTCAACGCGGGGGTCCACGCGCCCGAGGTGGCCGAGCGGGCGGGGCACAGCGTAGACGTACTGCTCCGGGTCTACGCGAAGTGCCTCGACGGGCAACGGGACGTCACCAACCAGCGCATAGCCGGCGCACTTACCCAGTGAGCGTGATCTACCTCAGAGGGGCCGCGGTTCATCCCGTGGCCCCTTTGGTTTCCCCGCGCGACCTGGGCAAACGGCCCCGGTTTCATCCCGCGTATATCCCGCGAGCAGCGGTTCACGGCTGCATCGCGTGGCATCCGGCGGCATGTGATCCACTAACCGCATCTGGAGAGTTCCCAGGTCACACCGCATATACGCGGTGTATGAGGGTGGGGCGACTGGGACTTGAACCCAGGACCGACGGATTATGAGTCCGCTGCTCTGACCGGCTGAGCTACCGCCCCGGAGGGCCTGGGGATCAGGCCCATGGGACCGTACCACGATGGGAGGGGACGCACACAGTGGTGAATTGCGGGTGTCGTGGTGGGGTCCTCGTCGTCAGGATAGGTCAATGTTGGGGGCGGCGGGTTGCCCTGGTCAGAGGGGTGTCGTCGGTGGGGTCGAAGGGCTTGGTGAGGAAGATCGGGAGTTGGGCCATGAAACGTGGGCGGGTGCCGTGGTGTGCTTGGGCCGCGTGGACGGTGAAGGGGTGGAGGAGGTAGGCGTCGCCGGGGAGGCCGGTGGCGTGGCCCAGGGGTCTGGTGCGGCTGGCCTGGTCGACGATGGGGCCGGCGGTGAAGACGTCGATGGGTTTTCCGTCGGGCAGGGCGTTGGGGACCTCTCGCTGGGAGCCGACTCGGATGCGGGTGGGGGCGTCGTCGGGGCCTGCTTCGGAGAGCAGGACGAGGAGGAGCACGGTTTCGGGGCGGGTGGTCACGGCCCAGGTGCCGTCGGAGGTGGCCACGGAGGCGTCGATGTGCCGGCCTCGGTCGTCGGCCGGGGGGACCGCGGGGAAGCGGATGGGGATGTTGCCGAGGCTGCCTCGGGGGACCCAGGCGCCAGGGCCGATCACCGTGTCGAGGGCGTTGGTGAGGACGTCGCTGTGGATGATGTGGCCGAAGGGGCCTTCGCCGGTCTGGTCGGCCGTCCAGATGACGGGTCGGGTCCAGGTCGACGGGTCGTCGGGCGACAGGCCGATGCGTTGCCAGAGCAGTGCCCGCGCCTCGTCTGCGATGGCGCGTGGCACGAGGGATTCGACCTTGCCGTAGCCGTCTCGGACGAATGGCTCTACCAGGTCCATGGGTCGACGGTATCGGGCGTGTCCATCGGTTTCGCGGTGCCGGGAAGCCGGCGTTTCCGGGGCGTCCCGTTTTGGTGGGATGCGGGTAGGTTCATGGCGCTATCGGCGGTCGGCGGCCTTCTTGTGGCACGATCGGTACGGCGGAGGGAGGGTCGTGGCCGCTCAGCCCGGTGATGATGCATCGCCATCGCGTCCCGCCCGGGTGACGATCCGGCAGGTCGCGTTGCACGCCGGGGTGTCGCACGCGGCCGCGTCGTACGCGCTGAACGATCGGCCCGGTGTGTCGCAGGAGACGCGGGCGCGGGTGCTGGCCGCTGCGCGCAGTCTGGGGTGGGCGCCCAACAAGGCCGCGCGTGCGCTGGTCGCTTCGCGGGCGAACGCGGTCGGGCTGGTGCTGGTGCGGCCGCCCCGGGTGATGACCGTGGACTCGTATTTCACGCAGATGCTCAGCGGGGTGGAGGCGGAGCTCAACCGCAACGGGATCGCGCTGGTGCTGCATCTGGTGGACGAGCTGGACGACACGGTGGACGTCTACCGGGCGTGGTGGGCGGGGCGGCACGTGGACGGGGTCATCGTCACCGATCTGCGGACGGAGGATCCGCGGCTGGCGGTGCTCGGGGAGATCGGGCTGCCCGCGGCCGTGATCGGGGGCGACTCGGCGTTGGCGGGTTTCAGCACGGTGTCGTCGGATTGCGGGGCGACGGCGGCGTCGATCGTGCTGTACCTCTATACCTTGGGGCATCGGTCGATCGCGCGGGTCGCGGGGGGCGAGCAGCTGTTCCATACCCGGCAGCGTGATCTGGCCTATCGGGCCGCGGTCGGGCGGCCGGGGCTGGAACCTGTCACCTATCGGGTGATCTATACCGACTACAGCGCGGCGCAGGGCATGCGGGCGATGCGGGAACTCATGTCCGATCCGGCGGCTCCGACGGCCGTGGTGTTCGACAATGACGTGATGGCGGCGGCGTCGCTGCGGGTGGCGACGGAGATGGGGCTGCGGGTGCCGGAGGACGTGTCGGTGGTGGCGTGGGACGATTCCGATCTGTGCCAGATCACCGTGCCGTCGATCACGGCGGTCGAGCAGGCCCCGGCGACGCAGGCCGAGCTGGCCGCGCGCGCCGTGCTCGCCGCGATCGCCGGCGGTGACGTGAGTCATGTGACTCTGCCCGCCGGGGTGTTGAACGCCCGTGAGTCCACCCGCCCGCTCCGGCTGAAAGGAACCTCCCGAAAGTGAC
Organism: Actinomycetales bacterium; assembly: GCA_044507605.1. Lineage (GTDB taxonomy): Bacteria > Actinomycetota > Actinomycetes > Streptosporangiales > Streptosporangiaceae > Thermopolyspora. The sequence goes on from JBIQJI010000001.1 coordinate 140,788, forward strand.
CTCGCATACCACCGGCGTGGCGATCGTCGGCTGCGGCGACATCGCGCGGCCGTACGCCGACAGCCTGGCCGCCTACCCCGAGATCGTCCTGTGCGGCATGTACAGCCGGACCGCCGAGAAGGCCGAGCGGCTCGCCGCCGGGTACGGGGCGCGCGTCTACTCGTCGCTGCCGGATCTGCTGGCGGATCCCGGTGTCGGCATCGTCGTGAACCTGACGGTGCACAGCGCCCATTACGAGGTGACGCGTGCCTGCCTGGAGGCCGGCAAGCACGTGTACAGCGAGAAGCCGCTGGCGCTACGGCATGAGGAGGCGGCGGAGCTGGTGGCGCTGGCCGAGGCGCGTGGTGTGCGGCTGGGGGCCGCGCCGGCGACGTTTCTCGGCGAGGGCCAGCAGACGGCGTTGCGGCTGCTGCGCGACGGCGCGATCGGGCGGGTGCGGCTGGTCTACGCGGAGGTGAACTGGGGCCGGATCGAGGTGTGGCATCCGGAGCCGGTGTCGTTCTACGAGGTGGGTCCGCTGTTCGATGTGGGGGTGTATCCGCTGACGCTGGCCACGACGGCGCTGGGCCCGGCGCGGCGGGTGACGGCGTTCGCGAGTGTGGTGGCGCCGGAGCGGGCGACGCTGGACGGGCGGCGGTTCACGGTCACGACGCCCAACTACATCGTGGCCAACGTCGAGTTCGACGATGGCGTGCTGCTGCGGCTGACGTGCGACTTCTACGTGGACAACGGCAACACGGAGCAGCGTGGCATCGAGTTCCACGGCGACGACGGGTCGCTGCTGCTGGACAGCTGGCACGATTTCGACACGCGGGTGCGGCTGGCGGGGTTCCGGGCCGAGCCGCGGGAGGTGCCGCCGTTGCGGGAGCCGTACCGGGGGGTGGAGTGGGGCCGGGCGGTGCGCGACATGGCCGCCGCCATCGTGGAGGGGCGGCCGCATCGGGCCACCGGGCGGCAGGGGGCGCACGTGGTGGAGATCCTGGACGCCACGCGGCGGTCGTACGAGACGGGAAGGCCGGTGGCGTTGTCGTCGTCGTTCGAGCCGCCCGCGCCGCTGGAGTGGGCCGTCGCGGCGTCGTCGCCCGTCCGGGAGTCGGCCGTCTGACCGTCCGGGAGTCGGCTGTCTGAATCGGCTGAGCCGGAAGCTAGGTCGGCCAAGGGCCTGTCCGGTGAAGCCGTACGGCGAGGGCCGCTCCTGACGCCCGAGGTCGTCGACGGGCTCGTGGCGGCCGTCGAGGCGGCGGGACGTCCTGATGCTTCGGCGACGGCTCGGCGACGCCCGTTCCGGACGGCGTCCGGTGCCGCCCCCGATGAGGAGTACGGCACCGGACGTGTCATGGGTCGGGGGTCTCGGGGTCAGGGGTAGGAGGCGACGTTGGACGGGATCGTGCTGGTGCCCGACGCCGAGGCGCCGGTGTCGTTGATGACGTGGTTGTAGCTGCCCTGCCCGCCGAGGGAGACGACGAGGAGGCTGTGGAATTTCACGTTGGGCTTGTCGGGCACTTCGAAGCCGTGGTCCATCTGGATCGACGGGTCGGCGGTGAAGTTGCAGTAGCTGCCGAGGCCCCAGCCTTCGTGGACGTCCACGGAGTCGTCGACCTTGTACGCCGCCCAGCCCTTGACGGAACCGTTCATGAACGCCGCCTGGCTCGGCGGGTCGTAGGCGATCTCGTTCTGGAAGAAGATGGTGCGGCCGCGTTCGCCGAACCACTGGACGTCGTACTTCTGGTAGTGCTCGACGAACAGGCCGGTGGCGAGGACGTCGTCGCCGTAGACGCGGAGGCCGTAGTCGGCGGTGTTGACGTTCCAGCCGACGCCGCTGCCGTGGTCGGCGCGCCACAGCCACGTGTGGTCGATGATCGTGTCGTCGCTGTAGACGGCGACGCTGGTGGTGGCCTTGCCGGCGACCTGGCCGCCGATGCGGACGAACACGTCCTGCATGGTGATCGGGTCGGCGGAGTGGTCGGTGTGGGCGCCCTGGGTGCCGATCTCCAGGAGGGTCGGCGAGTTGACGGTGCCGGCGTCGATCAGGAAGCTCGCCAGCCGCACCCCGTCGACGTCGGCCACTTTGATCGCGGTGACGCCGTTGTCGGGGATCAGCGTGGCCAGGCCGAGGCCCAGGACGATGGTGCCGGCGCGGGTGACGTGCAGGGTCTGGCCGAGGTGGTAGACGCCGGGGGTGAACAGCAGGTGCAGGCCTTGGGCGAGCGCCTGGTTCAGGGTCGCGGCGGTGACGCCGGGCTTGGCGACGTAGAAGTCGGTGAGCGGCAGCGACGTGCCCGGGGTCGGGCCGCTCGCCCAGGTGGTGCCGCGGGAGTTCGTCCGTTTGCCGGGCACGAACACCCGGTAGCCGGTGCCGTCGTGGTAGAGGTAGGGCTTTTCGCGGCTGATGGGCGTGGTGTCGAGCGTGGTGTACGGCGGGTTCGGGAAGCTCGTCGCGGGGGCGCCGGCGACGCCGGAGAACGTCATGTTCCAGACGCCGTTGAGCCAGCCGCCGATGGAGCTGTCGCGGGTGTACCACTGCTGCTGGGAGTACGGCCCCACCGTGCCGTCGATCTTGCTGTCGGCGATGTAGCCGCCACTGGCCCAGCCGTAGCCGGAGGGGGCCAGGTTGAGGCCGCCTTTGACGTGCATGCGGCGGAACGGCGCGGCCTGGGCCACGGCCCAGCGGTCGGTGCCGTCGTACGGCGCGATCGACAGGTTCTCGGTCGAGCGCCAGAAGTTCTGGGTGGCGTTGCCGTTGAACCAGCCGGCGTCGACCGTGACGCCTTTGACGGTCACGTCGTCGGGGTTGCGGCCGAGGCCGTGGACGGAGGTGTAGAAGCCGACGTTGACGTTCACGTCGTAGCTGCCGGGCCGGAACATGAGGGCGTAGCGGCCGTTGCCGAACTGCGCCGACTCCTGCTGGGCGAAGATCTGGTCGATCTGCGCCTGGATGTCGGCGTCGGACATGGACGGGTCGAAGACCTTCACGTTGGGGCCGAGGTCGCCTCCGCCGGGCAGCTGCTGCCCGCCGTCGTCGCCCCCGTCGCCTTCGACGTGCACGGCGACCTCCCACAGCGAGTAGCCGTACCCGGTGGCCCGGGCCGTGCCGTAGACGCGGACGTAGCGGCCGGTGCCGGACACGTCGTACGACACGTTGCCGCCGGTGCCGTCGGTGACGGACTTCAGATCGGTCCAGGCGGTGCCGTCGGCCGAGGCCTGGATGGTGAACTCGGTGGCGTAGGCGGCCTCCCACCGCAGGTCGACGCCGCAGATGTGCCGGGACGAGCCGAGGTCGACCTGGAGCCACTGCGGGTCGCTGAACGTGCTCGACCAGCGGGTGCCGGTGTCGCCGTCGACCGCGGCGGAGGCGGGGGTGCCGCCGCCCTCGGTGGACGAGGCGGTCGCCGTTCGGCCCTGCGAGAGCGGGACGTCGGCGGCGTACGCCGGGCCGGTGGCCGCGGGGGCGGCCAGCAGGCCGCCCACCAGGGCCAGCGCGGTCATCACGGGTCTGAATCTCATGTGCTTCCCTTCGAGTGCCGCCGCTCAGCGGTAGACGCCGAGTTCGTAGAGCGAGTAGCCGTAGGCCGTGCCGCGCTGGGTGAGGTTCACGCGGACGTACCGGGCGGAGGCGTTCAGGTCGATGTCGTCGAATCCGCCGTCGCCGCTGGAGGTGGCGTAGACCGTGGTCCAGTCGGAGCCGTTGGCCGAGGTGCGGATCTCGTACGCCTTGCCGTAGGCGGCCTCCCAGGCGAGCTGGACGTGCCTGATGGGGGTGACGGAGCCGAGGTCGACCTGGATCCACTGGGGGTCGCTCCAGTCGCTGGCCCAGCGGGTGCCGTAGTCGCCGTCGGTGGCGCGGGCCGGGTCGAAGGGGCCGCCGTCGCCGGTGGGCTGGTACGACGACGCCGTCGTCGGCCTGCCCTTCGCCACGTTGGTGCCGTCGACCTGCGGCGGCACGACGCGCAGCGACCGCTGCTCGATGCCGACGTTGCCGTGCCCGTCGTAGGCGTACACGTAGATCTTCCACACGCCCATCGACTTCGGCGCGGTGACCGAGAACCGGCCGTCTCCGGTCTGGGTGAACCTGACGTGGGAGAACCCGGTGTTGCCGGTGATGTGCTTGTCGCTCAGCATCAGGTTGTAGCGGAGGTGATCGCCGTCGGGGTCGGAGGCGGTGGCGGTCACGGTGAACGTGCCGCCCGCCGGCACGGCGCTCGCCGAGCCGACCGTCATCGCGGTGATCTCGGGGGGCGTGTTCGCGGAGCCGTGCCCGCTGTAGGCGCGCTTCAGCGCCTCGTAGCCGAGGCGGTGCCAGCCGCCGGTGATGGTGTTGAGCCACACGCCGCCGAAGTCGTTCTCCAGGCCGTAGTTGAACTCGGTGGCGCCGAGCGCGACCCCGGCGTGTCCCTTGATGGCGTTCCAGCTCGCGGTGTACATGTCCCGCTTCTGCAGGTCCGTCGGCTCCTTCGGCACGCCGTTGGCGTCGTTCGGCACCTCCCACTCGCCGTCGGGCCCGGCCTCGGTCACGATGTACGGCCGGGTGTAGCCGCCGTCGATCCAGTCCTGCCGCACGGAGCCGATGGCGCCGTAGGAGTTGACGGCGAGCAGGTCGAGCGCCGGGGAGTACTGCTTGTAGTAGCGCCAGGCGTAGGTGTAGGCGTCGGTCGAGGTGACCGGGTGGTTCGGGTCGGCGGCGTGGATGGCCTCGGCGAGCTCGTTGACGAATGTGGCGTACGCCACCCGCCGCGCCTCCACGACGTCGGCCGGCAGGCCGTAGTTCTGCATGGTGAGGATGACCTCGTTGCCGACGTCCCACATCAGCACGCCCTGGTGGTTCTTCAGCGCGTTGACCCTGGCCAGGATCTCGCTTTTCACGCTCGCCTTGTACGCCGAGTCGTTGACGTAGTCGGCGCCCTGGTTCAGCCAGTGCCCGACGATCACCCTGATGCCCTGCTGGGCGGCCTTGTCGAGCAGCACGGGGGTCTGCGCGTCGTCCACGCCCCAGGTGCGGATCGTGTTGACGCCCATCGACTTCAGGTCGCGCATGTAGCCGTCGGCGGCGCCCTGCGGCGGCCCGTACGTCAGGCCCTTGACCAGGTACGGCGACCCGTTGACGGTCAGCCGCCAGTCGCCTCGGGTGCCGGTGACCTTGACGACGCTCGGCCCGGCGGGGGTGGCCGGGTCGGTCATCGGGGTGGGCGTGGCGCCGGTGCGCTTGGCCACCGAGACCGAGTCGACGCTGAGGATGCCGCCGGAGGTGGTGTCGGGCGTGGGCGTGGTGGTGCCGGCGATCGCGTCGGGCAGCGAGCCGCCGATGGCGAGGTCGAGCCGGAGGGAGAAGCCGTGGTCGACGGCGGCGCGCCAGGCGTCGACGCCGACCTGGCTTTCCCGCACCGCCCAGGTCTGCTCGCCGTCGAGGTAGAAGCGGATCTCCTCGTCGGTCTTGGTGCGGTCGATGATCTGGGTGTATTCGTGGTAGCCGCTCTGGCAGCCGCCGCAGGTGGCGAAGCCGCTGGTGCGGCCGTCGTACTCGTTGCAGACGCCGCCGGGGGCGGTGCCGCAGTGCAGGGTGTTGGCGAGCTGGTCGCGGCCGTTGACGTCGGTCATGATGTCGGTTTCGCCGACGCCCGGCCAGTTGGTGTAGTTGTCGCGGTAGGCGGCGCCGGTCGCCCGGAATCCCGGCCAGTAGCCCAGGGCGTTCGCCACGCCGGGCTGTTTGAGTTTCGCGGTGAATTTCACCTGCTCGCCCGGGGCGGCGCCGAAGTCGGTGCGGCGTGTCTCGACGCGGCCGGAGGTCCAGTGGCCGGAGCCGTCGCGCAGCGCCCTGATGGCGAGCCGGCCGTCGCCGTCGAGGTAGACGTTCTGGGTGGAGGCGCTCATGGTCTCGACCTCGCCGGTGCCCCAGTGCTCGGCGCCGCCGGGGTAGCTCGTGCCGGTGCGCAGGATCCAGTCGCCGGAGGAGGGCGAGGTGCCGGCGGCTCCGTCGAAGTCGTCTTTCCACACCTGGGTCCAGTCGCCGCCGGGGCCGCCGGATCCGTCGTCGTCGCCGCCGTCGTCTCCATCGTCGCCGCCGCCGTCATCGCCGCCGTCGCCGCCGGTGCCGTAGACCTCGAACTCCCAGAGGGAGTAGCCGTATCCGGTGCCGCGCTGGGTGCCGTACATGCGGACGTAGCGGCCGGTGCCGCTGACGTTCAGGTTCTCGGTGCCGCCGGCGCCGGCGGTGGTGGAGTAGACGTCGGTCCAGGCGGCGCCGTCGTCGGACACCTGGATCCGGTACGCCGTGCCGTACGCGGCCTCCCAGACGAGCACGATCCCGCAGATGTGCAGCGACGACCCGAGGTCGACCTGGAGCCACTGCGGGTCGGCGAACGTGCTGGACCAGCGGGTGCCGTCGTCGCCGTCGAAGGCCGCCGAGGGCGGGGTGCCGTCGCCTTCCGACGACGACGCCGACGCGGGTCTGCCCTGCGCGGCGTTGGCGGCCGGGCAGTCCTGCTGGTCTCCCCCGCCCTGGGTGCCGTAGACCTGGAACTCCCAGAGGGAGTAGCCGTATCCGGTGCCGCGCTGGGTGCCGTACATGCGGACGTAGCGGCCGGTGCCGCTGACGTTCAGCGTCTGCGTGCCGCCGGCGCCGGTGGTGGTGGAGTAGACGTCGGTCCACGCGGAGCCGTCGTCGGACACCTGGATCTTGAAGGTCTTCCCGTAGGCGGTCTCCCAGGTGAGCACGACCTGGCTGATGGTCGCGGTGCCGCCGAGGTCGACCTGGAGCCACTGGGGGTCGCTCGCGACGCTGGCCCAGCGGGTGCCGGTGTCGCCGTCGACGGCCGCGGACGCGGGGTAGGCGGCGCCCTCGGAGGAAGAGGCCGTCGCGGTCTTGCCTTGTGAAAGCAGCCCGGCGGCCGCTGCCGCCGGGCTGATGTACGCCGTGACCGACAGGACCAGGCTCGCCACAGCGGCGATGACCAGGCCCGACCGGAGCCGGCTCTGCCGAACTGGATACACGGTCTCTCCTCGGAAGGGGGGTGCCTTGCCGGGACGATTTGGGAGAGCGCTCTCCGAACGAGAGTGCTCCCGAGATCCAGTCGTGTCAAGGCCCTCCTTCGACGCGGCCGAAACTCCAGGCCGCACGCGGGGAAGCCGATGACGCCCGGCTTTCCGGCCCGTCCGGCCGGTCGGATCCGGACACACCGCCCGGGTCGTCACCGCCGAGGCGGGCGCACACCGGCGACCTGGACGGCTTGACAACCCCGGAACGCGAGGATCACTCTCAGCGGAGAGCGCTCTCCCACCCGATGACCCCCCGCACTACCCGCGAAGGAGAGGCCATGCGCTCCCCCCGAAGACCAGCCGGCTCCCGCACCGGCCCCATCACGGCCGTGATCGCCGCCGTCGCCGCCACGATCGCGCTGATCGCGACCGGCCTGACGGCCGTCTCCCCCGCCTCGGCGGCCGACGTCCCGCTCTCCCAGGACCGGCCCGCGACCGCGTCGTCCACCGAAGGCGCGGGGTACGCCGCCGGCGCGGCGTTCGACGGCGACCGCACCGGCACCCGGTGGTCCAGCGCCGCGAGCGACCCGCAGTGGCTCCAGGTCGACCTCGGCGCGACAGCGACGATCGACCGGGTCGTGCTCGTCTGGGAGGCCGCGTACGGCACGGCGTACCGGATCCAGGTGTCCGACGACGGCGCCGCCTGGACCGACGTCTACTCCACCACCGCCGGCGCCGGCGGCACCGAGAACCTGAACGTCAGCGGCACCGGCCGCTACGTCCGCATGTACGGCACCCAGCGCGGCACCGGATACGGCTACTCCCTCTGGGAGTTCGAGGTCTACGGCACCGGCGGCGACGGCGCCGAGCCCGTGCCGAGCCCGACGTTCACCGACCAGGTGACGCACCACGAGTTCCAGGCCGACTGCTCGGTCACCGCGGTCCGGCCCGACGACCCGATCGTCTTCCCCGGGCAGCCCGGCTCCTCCCATACGCACGTCTTCGTCGGCAACACGACGACCGACGCCTTCAGCACGCCGGCGTCGCTGCTCGCAGGCGGCACGTCGTGCACCAACCCGCACGACCTGTCGGCGTACTGGTTCCCGGCCTTCTACGTCGGCGACCAGCTCATCCAGCCGATCGGCGACCAGGTCATCTACTACAAGTCGGGCATCCTGGAGTACTGGCGGGTGCGGCCCTTCCCCCGCGGCCTGCGCTTCGTCGTGGGCAGCCCGATGTCGACGCTGGAGGAGTTCCGTGACTCCCCCGGCGCGGTCGAAGGCTTCGAGTGCGGCGACAGCTCGCACAACTGGGACATCCCGCAGTCGTGCGTGGCGGGCAGCCAGGTGAACGTCCGCTTCCAGGCGCCCAGCTGCTGGGACGGCGTGCACCTCGACAGCGCCGACCACAAGAGCCACATGGCCTACCCGGTCGGCGGCTACTGCCCGCCGTCGCATCCGGTGGCCGTGCCGATGCTGGAGTTCAAGATCGCCTTCCCGGCGAGCGGCGATCTGTCCCAGGCCCGGCTGGCCAGCGGCCGCGGCTACTCGTGGCACTACGACTTCTTCGAGGCGTGGGACGATCCGGCCATCCTCGCCGCGCTGGTGACCCACTGCATCAACGGTGGTCTGCAGTGCGACGCGCGCGGCTATGACCAGTACAAGCCGCACCGGGGCGCCGCCCTCACCGAGGACTACGAGCTGCCCTAGCCCGTCGGCACGATCGTGCCCGGCCCCGGTCCGGCGCGCCGGGGCCGGGCACGTACGCGGCGGCGCGCGGCCCGGGCGCCGCGATTCACGTCGATCCGCCATTGACAGCACTCCCGCCGGGCCTGAACCCTGTCACTAGCGGGAGAGCGCTCTCCCATCCAGAGAGGACACGAGGTGACCGAAGACGAGCTCGACCACCTGGTCGGCAAGCTGGACCTGGAGAAAAAGGTGCGGCTGCTCAGCGGAGTGACGGTGTGGCGCACACGGGCCGAACCGGACATCGGGCTGCGTGCCCTCGTGGTGTCCGACGGCCCCGTGGGCGTACGCGGAGACGGGTGGGACGAACGCAGCACGTCCTGCACGCTGCCCTCCCCCACCGCGCTCGCGGCCACCTGGGACGAGGAGCTGGTCCGCGCGCTGGGCGGGCTGCTCGCGGCCGAGGCGCGGCGCAAGGGCGTCGACGTGCTGCTCGCGCCGACCCTCAACCTGCACCGGTCGCCGCTGGGCGGCCGGCACTTCGAGTGCTACTCGGAGGACCCGCTGCTCACCGGGCGCATCGGCGCCGCCTTCATTCAGGGCGTCCAGGCGGGCGGCGTCGCCGCCACCGCCAAGCACTACGTGGGCAACGAGTCGGAGACCGAGCGCCTCACCCTCGACGCCCGCATCGACGAGCGCACCCTGCGCGAGGTGTACCTCGCGCCGTTCGAGGCCGCCCTGGAGGCCGGGGTGTGGTGCGTCATGTCGGCCTACAACCGGGTCAACGGCGTCAGCATGTCCGAAAGCCCGCTGCTCGCCGAGCCGCTGAAGGGCGAATGGGGCTTCGACGGGCTCGTGGTGTCGGACTGGGGCGGCGTCCGCTCGACCCTCGCCTCGGCCCGGGCCGCCCAGGATCTGGCGATGCCTGGGCCCAACCCGTGGTGGGGGGCGCCGCTGCTGGCCGCCGTGCGGGCCGGCGAGGTGCCGATGGAGGCCATCGACGACAAGGTCAAGCGGCTGCTGCGGCTGGCCTTCCGCGTCGGCGCGCTCACCCCCGGCGACCCGCCCGAGGAGGCGGCCCCGGCCCCCGTTCCGGCCGCCGTCCCCGCTGCCGTCCCCGCCGGCTCCTCCGCGGGCGTGCCGGGCGGGTCCGATGGCCCGTCCACCGGCTGGGCGGGCCGGGACGGGGCCGCCCACCAGGCCGGCGAGGAGTCCGTTCGCCAGACCGGCGAGGAGTCCGCCCAGCGGGCCGGCGAAGGATCCGCCCGCCAGGCCGGCGAGGGGTCCGCCGCGCCCGGCGCCGTCTCCGGCCCCGGCGGCGCGGAGCCGGGCGGCCTCGGGGCGGAGCGGGCCCTGCTGCGCCGGTCCGTCGCCGCCGGCACGGTGCTGCTGCGCAACGAGGGCGGGCTGCTCCCCCTCGACCCCGGCGCGCTGCGCCGGGTCGCGCTGATCGGGCCGAACGCCGCGCACGCCCGCATCCAGGGCGGCGGCAGCGCCGGCGTCTACCCGCGCGACGTGGTCTCGCCGCTCGACGGCCTGCGCGCGGCGCTCGCCGGGGTCGCCGAGGTGGCGTACGCCGCCGGCGTGTCGATCTCCGACCGGCCCACCCCGCTGGAGCCCGGCGTCGCCCGCGATCCGAGGACCGGCGAGCCCGGGGTGCTGCTGCGGGTGCTGGACTCCGGCGGCGCGGAGCAGGTCGCCGAGCATCGGCTGTGCGGCCGCCTGCTCGAACCCGCCGTCACCGGCTCGTCCGCCGTCATCGAGATCAGTGCGGTGTTCCGGCCCGACCGCGACGGCGACTGGCGGCTGTCCGTCGGCGGCTGGGGCGCCGTCACCCTGACCGTCGACGGCCGCACCGTGCTCGACGAGGTGGTGCCGCGCGACACCGACGACCCGGCGACGGTCAACCTGTACCCGCCGTACCGCACGGCGACGGTGCCGCTGATCGAGGGGCGGGAGGTCCTGCTGGTCGCGCGGCGGCGCTACGAGCCCGACTCCGGGCGTGTCCTGTCGCTCGCCGCCGACCCGCCGCCGCCCGATCCGGTGGCCGGGTTCGACGCCGCCGTACGGCTCGCGGCCGAGTGCGACGTGGCGGTCGTGGTGGTCGGCACCAGCGAGGAGATCGAGAGCGAGGGCGTCGACCGCGCCGACCTCGCCCTGCCCGGGCGGCAGGACGAGCTGGTGCGCGCCGTGGCGGCGGCCAACCCGCGGACCGTCGTGATCGTGAACTCCGGCGGGCCGGTGGCCCTGCCGTGGCGCGACCGGGTGCCGGCCGTGCTGCTGAGCTGGTTTCCCGGGCAGGAGGCGGGCAACGGGCTGGCCGACGTGCTGCTGGGGGTCCGCGAGCCCGGGGGGCGGCTGCCGACCACCTGGTCCGACTCGGTCCTCATCCCCGCCGCGGCCGTCGACGGCGTGCTCGACTACAGCGAGGGCCCCGACATCGGCTACCGCGCCTGGGCGAAGCGGGGCGGCGGCCCGGCGTACTGGTTCGGGCACGGGCTGGGGTACACCACCTGGGCCTACGAGGGTGTCTCGGCGCCGGAGCGGGTCGAGCCGGGCGGCGGCTTCACCGTGCGGGTGCGGGTGCGCAACACGGGTGCGCGGGCGGGGCGGGAGGTCGTGCAGGTCTACCTCTCCCGGCCGGGCGACGACTGCCCGCGGCTCGCGGGGTTCGCGGCGGCCGAGGCGGCGCCCGGGGAGACGGCCGAGGTCGAGGTGGAGGTCGGCGCGCGGGCCATGCGACACTGGGCGGTCGATCAGCACGAATGGCGCACTGCGCCCGGCGTCTACACCGTGCTGGCGGGCCACGACTTCGGCGACCTGCCGCTGGCCGCCTCGGTGCGCTGCGCCGAAGCGGGCTAGCGGCCAGAGCCGGGAGAGCGCTCTCCGGCATATGCTATAAAGTCCCCATGAGCGAAGGACCCCGGCGGCCGTCGGGCCTCCCGACCTTGGAGGACGTGGCGCGGGCGGCCGGCGTCTCCCGCGCCACGGTGTCGCGCGTGATCAACGGCATCCGCAACGTCGACCCCGCCATCCAGGAGACGGTCAGGCGGGCGATCGCCAGCACCGGATACGTCCCCAACCAGGCCGCGCGCTCGCTCGTGACCCGCCGGGCGGGGGCGATCGCGCTGGTCGTCTCCGGCGCGGGCGGCGGCGGTGACGACGACCCCTTCCCCGCGCAGGTCTTCGCCGACCCGTTCTTCGGGCGCGTGGCCGGGGGCGTCGTCGCGTTCCTGCGCCCCCTCGGCATCCACCCCATCCTGATGTTCTCCGACGACCAGAAGACGCGCGACCAGGTCGTCACCTATCTGCGGCAGGGCAACGCCGACGGCGCCATCCTGGTGTCCACCAGCGGCGAGGACCCGCTGCCCAAAATGGTCATCGACGCCGCCCGCCCGGCCGTGCTCTTCGCCCGGCCGTCCCCTCCCATCCCCATCAGCTACGTCGACGTGGCGCACCGCGAAGGGGCGAAGCTGGCCGCCGACCACCTCGTCGCGCGGGGGCGGCGCAGCGTGGCGACCATCTCCGGCCCGCTCGACGTGCTCGCCGCCCGCGACCGGCTCGCCGGTTTCCAGGACGCGATGGCCGTCCACGGCCACCCCTTCGTGCCGCACGTCGAGGGCAACTTCACGATGGCGAGCGGCGAGGCGGCGATGGAACGGCTGCTGGCCGAGCATCCGGGCATCGACGCCGTCTTCGCCGCCAACGACCTCATGGCTCAGGGCGCCATGCTCGCCCTGAGCCGCCGCGGGCTCCGCGTGCCCGGCGACGTCGCCGTCGTGGGCTTCGACGACAGCAGCGCCGCCCTCGCCTGTCGTCCCCCGCTCACCACCATCCGCCATCCCGTCGAGGACATGGCCGCCGAGATGGGCCGGCTCCTGCTGCGGCACATCGACGAGCCGGACAGCCCGGTGACCTCGCGCATCTTCGAGCCCACCCTGGTGGTGCGCGAATCCACCTGAGCCCGCCGCCGCGCGCCGCGCCGGCGTTCCCCCGCGCCGCGTTCCCCCGAGCTCTCCCGGTTTCCCCTGCGTTCGCCCGGCTTCCCCGGCGCGTTCCCGCCGCGCCCGCGTGCCGCCGTACCGGGGGCCCGGGAGGCGCAGAGAGCGCTCTCTCGGGGCTCCCGGGCGTGCCCTCACGGGCCTGAGCTGCCGGAACGCCCACATGATGCGGATCGTTACCGCGGCGTCATTGACAGATCACGGAAAAGTCATCGATTCTGCGTTGGAGAGCGCTCTCCCACCCCCCGATCTCGTGGAGGACCCAAGGAGGGTTCCATGGGCAAGTTCCGTCCCCTCGCCGTGCTGACGGTCGCCCTGATGACCACAGGGCTGACCGCCTGCGGCGGCAGTGGCGACACCGGCTCGGCGGCCGCGCCGGCCGGAGCGCCGGAGAAGATCAAACTCACGGTCGCGCTGTTCAGCGACTTCAAGTACGCACCCCTGTACGAGGACTTCAAGAAGACCCATCCGAACGTCGAGATCGTGGAGCGCCGGGCGCAGTTCGACGACCACCACAAGAATTTGATCACGCAGCTGGCCACGGGGGCGGGGGCGGCCGACGTGGTCGCGGTCGAGGTCGGCTACATCGGCACCTTCACCCCGCTCAAGGACAAGTTCTACAACCTGCTGGACTACGGGCTCGGCAAGCGGCAGAGCGAATACCTGGACTGGAAGTGGCAGCAGGGCATGTCCAACGACGGCACGGCCCTGCTCGGCCTCGGCACCGACGTCGGCGGCCTGGCCATGTGCTACCGCACCGACCTGTTCAAGAAGGCCGGCCTGCCGACCGGCCGCGACGAGGTCGCGCGGCTGTGGCCCACGTGGGACGACTACCTCGCGACCGGGCGCAGGTTCGCGGCGGCCAAGGTGCCCGGCGCGAAGTTCGTGGACGGCCCGGGGGAGATCTTCCGCGCGATCGTCAACCAGGCCCCCCAGGGCCTCTACGACGACCAGGACCACATCATCGCCGCCACCAACCCCGACGTGAGGCGGGCCTACGACCTGTCCGTCCGGCTCGTCCAGGACGGCCTGTCGGCCAAGCTGACGGCGTTCACGCCGCCGTGGAACACCGGCTTCGCCAAGGGCAGCTTCGCCACCGTCATCTGCCCGGCGTGGATGACGGGCTACATCACCGACCAGGCCAAGAACGCGGCCGGCAAGTGGGACATCGCGGCGGTGCCGGGCGGTGGCGGCGGCAACAGCGGCGGCACCCACCTGATGCTGCCCCGGCAGGGCAAGCATCCCAAGGAGGCCGCCGAGCTGATCGACTTCCTCACCGGCAAGGAGAGCCAGGCGCGGCTGTTCCGGGACGCCGGCGCCCTGCCGTCGCTTCCGGCGCTGTACGACGACCCGGCGATCGCCGACCTGAAGAAGCCGTACTTCAACAACGCGCCGTTCGGCAAGATCTTCACCGACTCGGCGAAGGCGCTCAAGCCGGTCCACCTCGGCCCCAAGGAGGGCGAGGTGCGCGGCGACATCGGCCGCGCCCTGCAGCGGGTGGAGCAGGGCAAGCAGTCGCCCGAAGAGGCCTGGGCCCAGGCGATGAAGGACATCGAGAAGATCAAGTGACCGGGAGGCCGGCCGGTCCGCCTCTCCCACCGGCCGCACTCCCCGCTCTCCGGCCGAGGAGCGAGGAATCTCATGACACCACGCGTGTCCGCGCGTCCCGCGCCCGCCTCCGCGCCCGCCGTCCCGCCCGCCCGGCGTGCCGGCGGGCCCCGCCGGCGGTTGCGCGACGGCCTCGACGCCAAGGCGTCGCCGTACGCCTACGTCGCCCCGTTCTTCCTGCTGTTCAGCGCGTTCGGCCTGTTCCCGATCGTCTACACGGCGTGGGTGAGCCTGCACGACTGGTCGCTGCTGGACGACGAGCATCCGTTCGTCGGCGCGGACAACTTCCGCGAGCTGTTCACCGACGGGTACTTCTGGAACGCCGCGTTCAACACGCTGTCGATCGGCGTGCTGTCGACGGCGCCGCAGCTCGTGCTGGCCATCTGGCTCGCGCACCTGCTGAACCGCCCGCTGCGGGCGCAGACCTTCTTCCGGGTCTCGCTGCTGCTGCCCAACGTGACCAGCGTGGTGGCGGTGGTCGTCATCTTCAGCCAGCTGTTCGGCCGTGACTTCGGGCTGATCAACTGGGTGATCGGGCTGTTCGGCGGCGACCACATCGCGTGGAACGAGGGGGTGGCGACGTCGCACCTCGCCATCTCCGTCATGATCTTGTGGCGGTGGACCGGCTACAACGCGCTCATCTTCCTGGCCGCCATGCAGGCGGTGCCCCGCGAGCTGTACGAGGCGGCGATGCTCGACGGCGCCGGCGGGTTCACCCAGCTGCGCCGCATCACGATCCCGATGATCCGCCCCACGATCGTCTTCGTGGTCACGGTGTCGACGATCGGCGCGATCCAGGTGCTGGCTGAGCCGCTGCTGTTCGGTTCCTACAGCGTGACCGGCGGGGCCGACCGGCAGTACCAGACGCTGTCGCTGTTCGTCTACGAGAACTTCACCAAGCTCGACTTCGGCTACGCCTCGGCCGCCTCGTGGGTGATGTTCCTCTTCGTGGTGGTCGCCGCGGGCGTGAACTATCTGCTCACCCGCGGCCGTCGTGAAAGGCTTCGCTGATGGCCAGGCGCCTGACGTACCTCACCCTCATGGCGGTGGCCTTCTTCTCGGCCCTGCCGCTCTACTACAGCGTCGTGGTGGCTTCCCGCGACAACGCCGCGCTCGCCGAGATCCCGCCTCCGCTGCTGCCCGGCGGCAACTTCCTCGCCAACGTGTCGCGTGTCTTCGCCACCGTGCCCTTCGCGCTGGCGCTGGCCAACTCCGTGCTGGTCGCGGGCACGGTGGCGGTCGCGATGATGTTCCTGTCGACTCTGGGCGGCTTCGCCTTCGCCAAGCTGCGCTTCCGGGGCCGGAACGCGCTGCTGCTGATCACCGTGGCCACCATGATGGTGCCCGCGCAGCTCGGCATCATCCCGCTCTACCTGATCATGGTGAAGCTGCAGTGGACGGGCACCCTGTACGCCGTCATCGTGCCGGGCCTGGTGAACGCCTTCGGCGTGTTCTTCATGACCCAGTACCTGTCGCGGGCGCTGCCGGACGAGCTGCTGGACGCGGCCCGCGTCGACGGCTGCAACACGTGGCGCGTCTTCTGGCACGTGGTGCTGCCCGCCGCCCGCCCGGCCGCCGCGGTGCTCGGCATGCTGACGTTCATGTCGGCCTGGAACGACTACTTCTGGCCGCTCGTCGTGCTGCGCCCGGAGGACCCGACGGTGCAGGTGGCGCTGTCCACGCTCGCCGCCGGCTACACCAACGACTACGTGCTCGGCCTGGCCGGCACCGCCCTCGGCACCCTGCCGCTGGTGCTGGTGTTCGTTCTGCTCGGCAAGCAGATCATCGGAGGCATCATGCAGGGGGCCGTCAAGGCCTGACCTGCCGGGCGATTCGCTACGATTCGGCAAAGATCGATAGTGGAGGCCAGGCCCAGATGGACGACGTGCAGCTACCGCCGGGGATCGACCCTCATGTCCCGAACGTCGCGCGGATGTACGACTACTACTTGGGCGGGAAGGACAACTTCCAGGCCGACCGCGACGCCGCCGAGCAGATGATCGAGATCGGGCGCAAGATGGGCAACGACGCCCGGGAGGTCGCGCGGGAGAACCGCGAGTTCCTCGGCCGCGCCGTACGGCACCTGGCCGAGGAGGGCATGGACCGGTTCATCGACATCGGGGCGGGGCTGCCCACCCAGGAGAACGTCCACACCGTCGCCCAGCGCCACCGCCCCGACGCCCGGATCGTCTACATCGACAACGATCCGGTGGTCCTGTCGCACGCCCAGGCGCTCCTGGCGGACAACCCAGGCACCATCGCGCTGGCCGGCGACCTGCGGCGCCCCGCCGAGATCTTCGCCGACGAGGCGGTGCGGCGGCACCTGGACCTCGGCCGCCCGCTCACCGTGCTGGTGGTGGCGGTGCTGCACTTCATCCCCGACGACGAGGCCGCCGCCGTCATGGCCGAGATCCGCGACCGCCTCCCGTCGGGCGGCCACCTGGTGCTGTCGCACCTCTACCTGGGCGACATCGACCCGGAAGTGCTGGAGGCCGGCAGGCGGGTCTACTCCACCACGTCGTCGGGGGGCGTCTACGGCCGCGACCTCGCGCAGATCACGGCGTTCTTCGACGGCCTGGAGCTGCTGGACCCCGGCATCGTCCCCGTCCAGGCGTGGCGCCCGGAGGTGCCGTGGGACGTGCCCGTCGACCTGTCCCGCCCCGGCATCCTCGGCGCGGTGGCCCGCAAGCCCTGAGCCGTAACGGGCCCAGAGCCCCGGCCCCGATCCTGGCCCACGTAGCGGTCCTGGCGGCGGGCCCGGTGCCCGGCCCGTTGTGCAGGCCCGTTGTGCAGGTCCGGTCGGACCCGATCAGGCCCGGTAGGGCCGGTGTTCCGGCCGGATGCCCGGGCCGCCGTCGGACCCCGGCTCAGACTCTGGTGGGGCGGTTGTAGCCCTCGTCCTGCCCGTAGACCCGCCGCTTGTCGGGGTCCTGTTCGGGCTGGCTCGCCGGGTCGGTGGGCGAGGGCGAGTGCTCGTCGGCGAAGTCGGGCTCCGCCGACTGCCCGGGGTCCTCCCGGCGGTCGGCGAGCGGCCGGTCGTCGCGCTCCGGGCGGTCTGGCATGGCGCCTCCCGTTTTCGGCTCGCGAATAGCCTGCCCGTCACGTCCGCGCCCATGTCACGAACGCCGGAAACGTGTCACCTGCCCGGCCGGCCGAGCGCCCGGAGCTGGTCGAGGCTCAGCTTGGTGACGTTCTGGTCCACCGGGTACTCGGAGTACTGGTGGATGACCCAGTCGCGCCACGGCGGCGGGGCCGGGATCGTGCCCTTGGGCCTGTTGTAGTCGGCCACCCAGAGCGGGTATTCGCCGAGTCCTTGGCCGTAGCGGGCGGCGAAGTTCCAGTTGGCGTAGAACAGCGGGGTCGTGCCCGTCCGCTCCTTCACGTGCTCCAGCCACCGCTTGGCCCAGGCGTTCACGTGCGCGTCGGGCAGTCCGTCGCTGGTCTCCAGGTCGAGGATCAGCAGGTCGCCTTTCCTGACGGGCTGCCGGTCGACGACGGAGAGGAAGAAGTCGGCCTCGGCGATGGGGTCGTTGCGCGGGTGGCCGAAGTGGTACGCGCCGCGCACCACGCCCGCCTTGGCCAGGGCGGCCCACTGGGCCGGGAACGTGCGGTCGACGAAGGTCCGGCCCTCGGTCGCCTTGACGATGCCGAAGCCGACGTCGCCGCCGGTCCAGTCGTACCTCGGGTGGTGGTTGGAGGAGTCGCGGCCCTCGATCATGTCGGTCGCGTGCGCGGGGGCGGCGAGACCGGCCGGCGCGGCGACGGACATTGCCAGCAGCGCCATGACGCCCAGCGCACGCCTCCGGCCGAAGGTGGGGAACTCTCTGGGGCACTTGCTCATGGAAACGGTTCTCCTTGCTTCCACGCCGCTCGCCGCTCGGTCGGGGGGTGTGGGCGAAGGGCCGCCCTGGGGCTCTCGGCTCTGGGAGATGCGAAGGAGAAGGCCGAGTCCCGCGCCGGCGTTCGGCGGTCACAGGCGTCCGGGGTCACGATGTAAAAATCCGGACATCATGCGTACATGGTGAGCAAACGTAACCCATCCACAAAGTTTGCACAAGCCTGTCAAGTGACAAACTGCCAGGTCAGACGGCTTTCGCCGGTCTGGCGACCGGCTCCGGGACGACGCCGCGTGCGGGGAGGGCGGCCACCAGGGAGCAGATGACGAGCAGAGACGACAGCGCCCAGGCGTGATGGAACCCCCGCCAGGAGATGCCGAGAGGCTGGTAGACGTGCAGGTAGCCGGCGGCGGCCCACAAGGAGGCCACGACCAGCGCCGGCCAGGTGCCCCTGGAGGGGCGGATCAGGAGATACGGCACCGGCCACAGCAGGTACTGGGCGCCCAGGCGGTACGTCACGATGAGGAACACCAGGAGCAGGGCCACGGTGAGCATCACCGGGTCGGCGCGGCGCCACCACCACAGCGCCGCCAGCAGCGCCACGACCAGGATCGGGGTGCCGATGTGGCCGAGGGCCGGATCGATCCGCTGGGCGCCCCCGGTCACGACCGCCGTCCAGCCCCAGTCGCCGACGACCGGCCGGGTCGACATGATGGCCCTGGCCAGATCCACCAGCCCCGACCACGCCGTGTCGAGGAACACCGCGCTGCTGGCCAGGCAGACCGCCGGAACCGCCACCAGCCAGGCCAGCACGGTCACCCGGCGGCGCACCCCCGCCAGGGTCAGCACGACGCCCGGCACGAGCAGCACCGACCAGGTGCCGCCCGTCACCGACAGGCCGATGAGCAGACCGGCCAGGTGGGCGCGGCCGTCCCGCGCGCACACCAGGGCCGCCACGGCGAACAGCAGGATGATCGGCGGGAACTGGCCGTGGTCGGCGCTCACCAGCACCGCCACCGGCACGCAGGCGTACTGCAGGGCGCGCAGCCGGCCCTGGTCGCCCGCCAGCCTGGCGATCAGCGGGACGAGCGCGAGGTCGGCGAGCACCGGCACCAGGCGTCCCGCCACGTTCCACGACAGGCCGAGCGCCTCGCCGAGCTCACGCTGGCCCGCCAGCACGTACGCGAGGAAGGGCAGGAAATGCCAGCCGCCCTCGCGCAGGTGCGTGGTCGGTTCGAGACCGGCGCGCACCGCGTCGGCGGCGTCGGGGAAATCGTGCGCGAAGTCGTACGGCTGCCCAGAGTCGGCCGCCGCGAGCAGCATCACCGCGACGCGCAACACGGCGCCCACCGCCAGGGCCGCCCACAGAGGCGGCGCCCACGAGCGGCGCTGCGCGAGCAGGGCGGCCACCAGACCGGCCGCCAGAAGCGGCCCCATCGTCACGACGGGGGACACGGCCCTCCTTGAGTCGCTGACCCGAGTGCTGCGGCGGGCCCCGTCGTGGTGCCCCGCCCCGCCGGCCCCGCGACCCCGAGTGGTCGCACCGGCACCGCGTGGACTTTCGAGACAGGCTCCGGGCCCGATGGCTCCGCTGCCGCCCGTCATGGGCGGTAACCTGTCCGGATCACGCTACCAGAAGCCGGATCCGGCCCGGCCGTCGAGAGGTGCGGGGGCCGCCCGGCGCCCCCCGGGGTGAACGAATCGACCCTCCGGGTACCGGTAAGGTCGTCGTTACACGAGTGAAAGGACACCATCCATGCCGCAGTCAGGGCCCCAGCCGGCCGGAGCGCGGGTGCTGGTGACCGGCGGGTCGGGGTTCATCGGCACACGGCTGGTCGCGGCGCTGCTCGCCGAGAAGGCCGAGGTCGTGGTCGCCGACCGTCAGCCGTACCCCGACCCCGCGGTGCGGTCGGTCGTGGGCGACCTGCGCGACCCCTCGGTGCGCGACGAGGCCATGAGCGGACGGCTCGACTGTGTGATCCACCTCGCGGCGGTGACCTCGGTGCTGCGCTCGGTCGAGGACCCCGTGGGCACCTACGACGTGAACGTCGGCGTGACGGCCGCCCTGCTGGAGCTGGCCCGCACGCGCGAGGTGCCGGCGTTCCTGTTGGCGTCCACCAACGCCGTCACCGGCGACGTCGGCGACCGGCCGATCAGCGAGCGGCTGCCGCTGCGCCCGCTCACCCCCTACGGCGCCACCAAGGCGGCCACCGAGATGCTGCTGAGCGCCTATTCCGGGGTCTACGGCATGCGCGCGTGCGCCGTGCGCTTCGCCAACGTCTACGGGCCCGGCATGCGCCACAAGGACAGCTTCGTGCCCCGGCTGATGCGGGCCGCGGCCGCCGGCACCGGGGTGCAGATCTACGGCGACGGCAACCAGCTGCGCGACTACGTCCACGTCGACGACATCGTGCGGGCCCTGCTGCTCGCCTGGCAGGCCGGGCACACCGGGCCGCTGGTCGTCGGCTCGGGCGTGTCCGTGAGCGTCAACGAACTGATCGAGACCGCCCGGCAGGTCACCGGGCGGCCCATCCCCGCCGAACGGGTGCCCGCCAAGCAGGGCGAGATGCCCGCGGTCGTCCTGGACATCTCACTCGCCCGGGCCCTCGGCTACGAGCCGAGCCACGACCTGGCCTCGGGCATGCGCACCGTCTGGCCCGACTTCGCCGGCGAAGGGCGCGAGCGGCCGGGGGGAGACGACGAGGAGGAAGCGGCGTGACAGGTCACCGGCCACCCGAGGAGCACACCGGCCCCGAAGGCGACGTCGACGCCGACTCGCTGGCGCGGTTCACCGCCGAGTTCGGCGGCTCGCTGCCACCCGTCGCCGTCGTCATCGCGGCCTACAACGAAGAGCGCGGCATCGGGGCCGTCGTCAAGGACATCCCCGCCATCGTCGACGGCATGGAGACCGCGACCATCGTCGTCGTCGACGGCGCCACCGACGCCACGGCCGCCGTGGCGCGCGCGGCCGGCGCCATGGTGTGCGACGTGCCCGTCAACCGCGGCCAGGGGGCCGCGCTGCGGCTCGGCTACCGCATCGCCCGCGAAGGCGGCGCCCGCTACATCGTCACCACCGACGCCGACGGCCAGTACGACCCGGCCGACATTCCGCGCATCCTGGCCCCCGTCGCCGACGGAACGGCCGACTTCGCGACCGGGTCGCGGGTCCTCGGCCGGCAGGAGACCTACGACCGGGTGCGGCGCCTCGGCGTGCACGTGTTCGCGTTCCTCGTCAGCCGCATGGCCGGGCAGCGCATCACCGACACCTCGTTCGGGCTGCGCGCCATGCGCGCCGAGGTCACCGCGGCGGTCGAGCTGCGGCAGCCCCAGTACCAGTCGTCCGAGCTGCTCATCGGGGTGCTCTCCCGGGGCTTCCGGGTGGTGGAGGTGCCCGCGACGATGCGGCTGCGCGCCGCCGGCACCACCAAGAAGGGCGGCAACCTCCGCTACGGCTACCGCTACTCGCGGGTCGTGCTCGGCACCTGGCTGCGCGAGCGGCGCCGCCGGGCGGCCCCCTCGCCCGCGTCGCCCTCGGTGCCGGCGAACACGAAGTAGTGGAAGAGCACGAACTTCCCGACGAACAGCACCCCGTAGACCCCGAGGAACACGGCGCCCACGAACACCGTGCGCGCCGTGCCCTCCCCGAACAGCTGCGAGCCGACCCGGTCGGCGACCCCGGTGGCCCACGTCGAGACGAGCAGTGACGCCACCGCGGTCGCCCAGTACGGCAGCAGCTCACGCAGCGCCTTCGGCTTGCCGCGCACCCCCCACGCCCACCGGTTCAGCAGATAGTTCACGACCGCCCCGGTCACCCAGGCCGCGACCGAGGCCTCGTGGGCGCCGAGCAGGCCGAGGCCGTACGTGACCATCAGCGTCGCCTCGCTGACACCCGCCGACACCACCGAACCGAGCAGATAGCGGGAGAAGATCCGGGCGATCGCGCTGCGGAGCAGCCGGCGCAGATCGATCATGCCGGGCTGTCGGCCGGCACCTGGAGCACGCCCACGACGGACTGGCCGAACGGGATCGGCAGCGCCCGGTCGAGCACCCTGGTCATCGGCACCAGCACCCTGTCGTACAGGCCGACGGCGCCCGACTTGGGCGAGCCGGCCTTGCCGAGACGCACCGCCGCCCACCAGGCGAGCCCGCCCAGCAGGTTGACCGGGCGGGCCAGGCGGACACCCAGACCCGCCCGCCGCGCCGCGTCGCGCAGCGTGGCGGGCGTGTAGCGGCGGAAATGGCCCACCTTGCGGTCGAACTCGCCGTACAGGCTCATGTAGGCCGGCACCCACAGCACGATCGTGCCGCCCGGCTCGACCGAACCGGCGAGCAGCCGCAGCACCGCGGCGTCGTCGTCGAAATGCTCCAGCACATTGATCGCGATCACCGTCTGCACGGGCCGGTCGAGCCGCGAACCGGCGCCCAGGTCGAACTGGGCCGCCTCGACCTCCGGGCGGCCCGCGAACCGCGCCTTCAGCACCTCCACCGCGTCGGGGTCGACGTCGGTGACGACGAGCCGGTCCAGGCCGGTGAACTGCGCGGAGAACTCGCCGAGCCCCGCGCCCACCTCCAGCACGCTGCGCCCGCAGTGCGGGGCGATCAGGTCGAACTGGTAGCGGCGGTAGCGGGGCTTGTCGGGGCCGCCGTCCTCACGCTCGGCGGTGCGGCCGGTGGCCCGGGCGAACGCCCCCTGCTCGGCGCTCACGACCCCTGCCGGGCGCCGCGCCAGTTGACGCCGGGCCGCATCGCGTCGAGGTCGGCCCGGTCGC
Organism: Actinomycetales bacterium; assembly: GCA_044507605.1. Classification (GTDB taxonomy): domain Bacteria; phylum Actinomycetota; class Actinomycetes; order Streptosporangiales; family Streptosporangiaceae; genus Thermopolyspora. The sequence goes on from JBIQJI010000001.1 coordinate 163,656, forward strand.
CGTAACGCTTGGCGATGTCGAACAGCGACGTGATCAGCGTGTCGGAGAGCAGGTGCGGCACCAGGCCGAGCTCGACCAGCCCCGTGTGCACCACGTTGTAGTAGTGCTCCTCCAGCTCGACCCGCGGATTGTCGAGGTGCTCGATGACCACCTCGCCGGGGAACGAGTCGGCGACGGTCTGCGCGATGCCGGCCACGCTCATCGACTCGGTCATCTGGTTGAACACCCGGAACTCGCCCCGGTCGGCCGGGTTCTCACAGGCCAGCTGAATGCAGCGCACCGTGTCGCGGATGTCGATGATGCCCCTGGTCTGGCCGCCGCCGCCGTACACCGTCAGCGGGTGGCCGAGCACCGCCTGCACCACGAACCGGTTGAGCACCGTGCCGAACACCGCGTCGTAGTCGAACCGGGTGGCGAGCCGCTCGTCGAGCGCCGTCTCGGGCGTCTGCTGGCCGTACACCACGCCCTGGTTCAGGTCGGTGGCGCGCACCCCCCAGATGCGGCAGGCGAACTCGATGTTGTGGCTGTCGTGCACCTTCGACAGGTGATAGAAGGAGCCCGGCCGCTTGGGGTAGAGCACACGGTCCTTGCGGCCCTTGTACTCCAGCTCCAGCCAGCCCTCCTCGATGTCGATGTTGGGCGTGCCGTACTCCCCCATCGTGCCGAGCTTGACCAGGTGGATCTCCGGGTCGATCTCGGCGATGGCGTAGAGCAGGTTGAGCGTGCCGACGACGTTGTTGACCTGCGTGTAGACGGCGTGCTTGCGGTCGATCATGGAGTAGGGCGCGGCGCGCTGCTCGGCGAAGTGCACCACGGCGTCGGGCCGGAAGTCGCGGATCATCTGGTACGTGAAGTCCGCCTCCGTCAGGTCACCGACGTAGGTGTCGATGGTCTTGCCGGTGAGCTCCTGCCAGGCGGCGACCCTGGTCTGCAGCGACCGAATCGGCACCAGGCTCTCGACGCCCAGCTCGAAGTCGTACTGCCGCCTCACGAAGTTGTCGGCCACTCCGACGTCGTGACCGCACTGCGACAAGTGAAGCGCCGTGGGCCACCCGAGGTAGCCGTCACCGCCGAGGACCAAGATCCGCATAGACTGATTTCCTGACTCTTCTGGGCCACACTGTCTGCTGTCCCCGCGCCCATGCTCGGCCCGTGCCCACACCGACACCGGTTCCGGCCAAGGGCACGGGTATCTACCACTGGTACCACACCCCGTGGGAACCCCGCCCACCCGGAGAACCATTCACAGCAGGTTCGGAGCAATCGTTCGGAAAACCCTCCGAAGAATACCGCTCCCACGGCCCTTCCCGGCCCACTCCCAGCCCTCCAGCGGCGTCACCGATCCGTGAACGTGCACGGACGTGCCCCCTCAGTTCCCCGCTCCTCCTTCCTCAAACCATCCCACAAAGGGCATCTCGCCACATCTCGGTGTCGGCGCGACCCCACTCCAGGCCGCCGTGCCCGGCGCGCGCGGACGAGACGGCAGCAGGTCGTCAGTGGCCGCGGCGGCGGGCGCGCCGCCTGCGCCGCCGTACCTCTCGGCGGTGCTCGTCGCGGGCCCGCGCGGCCGCCTCACGGTCCGACTCGGCCGCCCGCTTACCTTCCTCGATGGCGAGCCGCATGGCCTCCTGCGACGCGGTGCTCCTCGTGGTGACCCGCGCCGCCGCCCTGGCCGCCAGCTTGGCCGCCCGCTTCGGATTCACCCTCTTCGCCTTCGCGGCGTCCACCGGCACGGCGGGCGCGGCCTCGGCCCGGTCGAGCAGCGCCACACCATGCCGAAGCAGAAACTCGTACACCTCGGCATCGGTCGGCTCACTCCCGAACACATGCCGCGCGACCCGCAACCGCCCTTCGGCGACGACCTCCAGCACCCCGACCCAGAAAGGACCGTCGAAGTAGACGGAAAACGTGACCACAACGCCCTCCCACAGATACGCCGAACACCGGCCCCGCCGATGGGCGGAGCCGTTCCTCGGCGCACCGGACATCCCCGTGGAGGGCGGATACAAGATCACAAGCCGTGACCGTCCCGGGCTACCAACCGAGACCGCGTTTTCGTGCGCTCCCACCATTATGCGGCCAAGCCGCAGACGAAGGGCGTGCCTGCTACCCCGGCCCGGCGAACGAAGGCCGAATTGCCGCTTCTGCTACAGCGCACCCGCCTTGACGCGAGCGAGCAGGGCGGTCCATGCGGATGGGCCGACGATCAATGCCGGGCTGGTGAGGCTCTTGCTGTCGCGCACATGGATCCGACCCTCGATGACAGCCACTTCGACGCAGTTATCGTTCGTGCTCCCCGAATAGGTGGACCTGCGCCAGTTGGTACCAGCCTTATCTGTACTCGGGTTCATGTTCGCTCCTTACCTCGGCGATCAGCGCCGAAGTCTCGCCGGGGGTCAGCGCCAGTTCGGCCAGGCGCTCAAAGGCCAGTTCGAGCAGCTTCACCTGGTCTGCCGCCTCCACGTAGAGATCTCCACCGAGGCAGCTCAGGTACGCGATGTCGGGATCTTCCGGCAGGAAGCTCAGCAGGGAGAACGCTCCGTCGAGGCCGCTGTGCGGGGCGGCCGAGAACGGCACCACCTGCACCGTGACGTTCTGCCACTCGGCCACTCTCAGCAGCTCATCGAGTTGCTCGCGCATCACGTCGGGAGGGCCGACCGGACGCCTCAAGGCCACTTCATCGATAAGGGCATGCAGCCTGGGCGCGGTCGAGCCCAGAAGCGTGATCTTCCTCGCCATTCGGGCATCGACCTTGCGCCTCATGTCGCCCTCATTCAGTACATATCGGCCCGCCTCCAGGATGGCACGTGCATAAGCCTCGCTCTGCAACAGTCCGGGGATCAGTAGCGGTTCCCAGGTGCGAATCGTGGTTGCTTCCGCCTCAAGAGTCACATATGTGCCACTGAGAACGTCAGAGTAGGCCGTCCACCAGCCCTTCTGGCCGGCTTCCCGGGCGAGCCGGACCAGCCCTGCCTTGCTGTCGGCGCTGGACCCGTAGAGATCGCAGGCGTCGGATACGTCGCTCGCGCTGACCGCGATCCGGGCGTTCTCAATGCGGTTGACCTTGGAGACCGACCAGCCCAGAGCCGCGGCGACCTGTGCCACCGATAGGCCCGATCGCTCACGAAGTTGACGCAGCTCACGGCCCAACCGGCGGTGCCGCACAGTAGGAGACTTCATCGGCATGCAGACATTGTGCCGCCTCGATCACGGAGCGTTCTCCTGCATATCGCTTGCATGCATGCGAATTGCACGCGCATGATGATGACCGCACACGTCGACACGGTGAGTGAAGTAGCGGTGACAGATCCCATTCGGTGTGGTTCTGCACATCGCGGCATATGAGCCCTTCTCCGCCGTGACACCTCAGAAAGGTCATTGAAAAGGGCGGGCTCGCCCCGGCATGGCACACGTCGGGAACGGACCCTTGATCGGACGGGGGACGATCCATGGACGAATCCAACGAACCACCTGCGCACCAAGGATGGGCCGCGCATCCCCTCCGTGCAGCTTCCGGCGAGGAAGCCGACGCGATGGGTGAATTTCGCGGTGGCGGGCGGCGAGCAGCCGGCCGGGCCGGTACGGCGGCCGACCTGGTTTCCCAGGGGCGGCCGCCGCACGACGGCACCATCTCGGGGCCGGTCCCCGTGGCGGTGCCGGAATCCGGGTGCGGGCGGGCGGAAGGACGGACCGGCGGCAAGAGCTGGGATGTTCCGTTTCGGGCCGAGGCCGTTGGGCGGATCCGGGCCGAGGTTCGCGAGGCTCTCGCCGGGTGGGCATGAGTGCCGCCGTCGACGACAATGTCCTGATCGTCTGCGAGCTCGTGACCAACTCTCTGCGGTACGGCGCGCCCGGCATCGTGCTCATGCTCGCCGTCAGGGACGGACAGGTCTTAGGCATGGTGTCGGACGAAGGTGACGGGTCGCCGGCGCTTCGGCCGGTAGGCGAGCTCGGCTGCCACGGGCGTGGGCTGCACATGGTCGCCGATCTCGCCGCCGAGTGGGGGGTACAGCGGCACCCGAGCGGACACGGAAAGGGCGTCTGGTGGCGTTGGGCGCCGTGACCTCGGCACCGAGGGCGGCGGACTTGACCGAGAGGTGGCCGAGGCCGCCGAAACCGGCCACGGTGAACCGGGTGCCCCGCATGTCCAGCCCGACTACGGCCGCGTGCATGGGCTCCCACACGGTGATGCCCGCGCACATCGGCGGAGCGGCGGCGGCAGGGTCGAGCGTGCCGAGCAGCCGGTGGATCGCGTTCAGTCGGCTGCGTGGAGGTAGGTGCGTAGGCCGTGCAGGGCGCAGTCGAGGAGTTTCGGGAGGGCGCTCGTCTCGTCTTCGAGCCACTGCTCGTACGCCGACAGGGCCAGGGCGAGGCTGACGTGGCCCACGGTTCTCGGCAGCAGGTCGCCGACGGGGACGGCGTGGCGCTGGGCGACGTACGTCGCGATGACCTGCCGCCACTCGGCGTACTTCAGGGCCGAGTGGGCCTGCAGGGCGGGGGTGGTGAGCAGGAGGCGCATGCGCTGGCGGTGCTGGGGCACCGCGGCCTCGTCCAGGTGGTTGAAGTCGAGGATGGCGCGGTGGACGGCCTGGTAGACGGGCACGTCTGGCGGGGTGTCGTCGAGGAAGTCGCGCAGGCGGGACAGGCCGGCGTCGAACTGGCCCCAGGGGATGTCGTTCTTGGACGGGTAGTAGCGGAACAGGGTGCGCCGGCCGATGCCCGCGGCCTCGGCGATGGCGTCGACCGTGGTCTCCTCGAAGCCGCGCTCGGCGAAGAGCCGGAACGCCGCCCGCTCGATCGCGGCGTGGTCGGTCGTGGGGCGACGCCCCCTGGGCTGCCTTGGACCGCTGCTCACGGACACGAAAACCTAGCAGCTTTCGTCATGGTCTTCCTTTTTGACCCCGAGTGCCGTTAATGTTCATGGCACCCGATGCCGTAAATGCGGGGCACCGGTGACCGTCGCCAACCGAGGAGCAGTCATGGAGAACCCCACCACGACTTCGATCACCACGGACGACACCACGTCGGAGGACGCGCTGGCCGAGACCCTCATCGAAGAGGTGTCGATCGACGGCATGTGCGGCGTCTACTGATCGTCTGGACCCGCGATGACGAACCCCCTCGACGAGGCCTGGGAGGTCTCGTCCAGTGTCGCGCTGCGCCCCGAGCCCTTCGGGGCGCTCGCCTACCACTTCGGCAACCGGCGGCTGACGTTCCTCAAGCGCCCCGAGCTGGTCTCGGTCGTCGGCCGGCTCGCCGAGTGCGCCGACGCCCGCACCGCGCTGACCCGTGCCGGAGTGCCCGCCGACCAGTGGCCGGCCTACGCGGCGGCGCTGCGCGGCCTCGCCGCCGCCGACATGATCCGGCCCCGCGCTACGGCAGGGCCGTCGGCGGCCTCGGGCTCCGGCACGGCGGCCATCGCGGCGGGCCGGGCTGCCGCCGGCGACCGGGCCCGCCCGGCCGGCGGGTCGCTCGTCGATCAGTTCGAGTACGGCCTGGACGCCCCGATCTGCCTGACCTGGGAGCTGACGTACGCGTGCAACCTGTCGTGCGTGCACTGCCTGTCGTCGTCGGGACGGCGTGACCCACGGGAGCTGACCACCGCGCAGTGCGAGGCGGTGATCGACGAGCTGCAGGCCATGCAGGTGTTCTACGTCAACGTCGGCGGCGGGGAGCCGACGCTGCGGCCGGACTTCTGGCATCTGCTGGAGTACGCCGTGGGCCACGGGGTCGGGGTGAAGTTCTCCACCAACGGCGTGCGCGTCACCCCGGAGCGGGCCCGGTTCCTGGCGTCCACCGACTACGTCGACGTGCAGGTGTCGCTGGACGGCGCCACCGCAGAGGTCAACGACCGGGTGCGGGGGCACGGGTCGTACGCGACGGCGCTGCGGGCGCTGGACAACCTCGCCGAGGCCGGCTTCGCCAATGCGAAGATCTCCGTGGTCGTGACCCGGGAGAACGTGGGCCAGCTCGACGAGTTCAAGGCGATCGCGGACGCGCACGGGGCGACGCTGCGGCTGACCCGGCTGCGTCCGTCGGGGCGCGGCGCGGACGTGTGGGACGAGCTGCATCCGACGCCGGCGCAGCAGCGGCAGTTGTACGAGTGGCTGCTGCGGGAGGGGGAGAACGTGCTCACCGGCGACTCGTTCTTCCATCTGGCGGGGTACGGGGAGACGTTGCCGGGGCTGAACCTGTGCGGGGCGGGCCGGGTGGTCTGCCTGATCGACCCGGTCGGCGACGTGTACGCCTGCCCGTTCGCGATCCACGGGACGTTCCTGGCCGGCAACGTGCTGGCCGAGGGCGGGTTCACCGGGGTGTGGCGCGGCTCGGAGCTGTTCCGGGGGCTGCGGTCGCCGCAGACCTCCGGCGCCTGCACGAGCTGCCGCTTCTTCGACTCCTGCCGTGGGGGGTGCATGGCGGCGAAGTTCTTCACCGGCCTGCCCATGGACGGCCCGGACCCCGAGTGCGTGCAGGGGCACGCCGAGCAGGCCCTCGCGGCGCGCGGGCGCACGGCGCCCCGGCCGGGCCAGGACCATTCGCACCGCACCGCGCCGAGGTCGGGGGAGCCGGTGCTACTGCAGATCGGGCGCCGCCCGGCCCCCGCCGCGCCACCGATGCGCGCGTGCGCCGAGAACCCGCTGGCCGGGTTCGTCGCGGGTGCCGCGCCGGGCGCGTCGTAGAGGGGGGTCGACGTGGGCAGGAACCCATGGTTCGAGACGGTGGCCGAGGCGCAGCGGCGGGCCCGCAAGCGGCTGCCGAGATCGGTGTACGGCGCGCTGCTGGCCGGCTCAGAGAGGGGCGTGACCTACGGCGACAACACGGCGGCGTTCGCCGAGCTCGGGTTCGCGCCGCACGTGGCGGGCCTGCCCGCCAAGCGGGATCTGGCGACGACGGTGATGGGGCAGGAGATCGCGCTGCCGGTGCTCATCTCCCCGACCGGGGTGCAGGCGGTGCACCCGGACGGCGAGGTGGCGGTGGCCCGCGCGGCCGCGGCCCGCGGCACGATCGTCGGCCTGAGCTCGTTCGCGAGCAAACCGGTCGAGGAGGTCGTCGCGGCCAACCCGCTGACCTTCTTCCAGATGTACTGGATGGGCGACCGCGACTCCATGGTGCGGCGCATGGACCGGGCCCGGACGGCCGGCGTCAAAGGGCTGATCGCGACACTGGACTGGTCGTTCTCCAACGGCCGCGACTGGGGCAGCCCGTGGATTCCGGAACGGCTGGACCTCCGGGCCATGGCACGGCTCGCCCCGCAGGCGCTGGCCCGGCCGCGTTGGCTTCTCGACTTCGCCCGCACCCGTCGGCTGCCGGACCTGACCACCCCCAACCTCGCCGATCCGGGGCGGCCGGCCCCCACCTTCTTCGGCGCGTACGGCGAGTGGATGGCCACCCCGCCCCCCACGTGGCAGGACGTGGCGTGGATGCGCGAGCAGTGGGGCGGGCCGTTCATGCTGAAGGGGGTCTGCCGCGTCGACGACGCCAGGCGCGCGGCCGACGCGGGGGTCACGGCGATCTCGGTGTCCAATCACGGCGGCAACAACCTGGACGGCACCCCCGCCTCGATCCGGGTGCTGCCCGCCATCGCGGAGGCCGTCGGCGACCGCGTCGAGGTGCTGCTCGACGGCGGCGTACGCCGCGGCGGCGACGTGGTCAAGGCGCTGGCGCTCGGCGCGCGGGCCGTGATGATCGGGCGGGCCTACCTGTGGGGGCTGGCGGCGAACGGCCAGGCCGGGGTGGAGAACGTGCTGGACATCCTGCGCGGCGGCATCGACTCGGCGCTGCTGGGGCTCGGCAGGGCCTCCGTGCACGACCTCACGCCGGACGACGTGGTGGTGCCGCCCGGGTTCACCCGGACCCTCGGCGCCTGATCCGTTTGCACGGGTGACCGTGGAGCCGATGACGGGAAGCCGATGACGGGAAGCGAAGCGGCCGGCGGCCCGCGGCAGCTGGCGGACCTGCCCTGGCCGGCGCTGCCGCCCGCCGCGATCGTGCTGGTGCCGCTGGGCTCCACGGAGCAGCACGGCCCGCACCTGCCGCTGCACACCGACACGACGATCGCGGCCGCGGTGGCCGAGGGCGCGGCCGTCCGCCTGCGCGACGAGGTGCCGTCCCGGCGGGTCCTGGTGGCGCCAGCGATCCCCTACGGCGCCAGCGGCGAGCACCAGGGCTTCCCCGGCACCTCGTCGATCGGGCACGAGGCGCTGCGGTCGCTGCTGGTGGAACTGGTGCGGTCGCTGTCGGCCTGGGCGGGGCGCATCGTGATCGTCAACGGGCACGGCGGCAACGTCGCGACGCTCGCCGCCGCGATCACGCGGCTGCGGGACGAGCATCACGACGTGGTCTGGACGGCCTGCGCGGCCGAGGACATGGACGCCCACGCCGGCCACGCCGAGACGTCGCTGATGCTGCATCTGGCCCCGCACCTGGTGCGGATGGAGCACGCCGAGGCGGGGAACCTCGCCCCGCTGCCCGACCTGATGCCGCTGCTGACGACGAAGGGCGTGGCGGCGGTCTCGCCCTCGGGCGTGCTCGGCGACCCGACCTCGGCCACCGCCGAGGAGGGCCGGCGGCTCCTCGCGCGGATGGCCGACGACGTGGCCCGGCTCGTCGGACGAGGACGGCCCGACCATCGCGGGCTGCTCCGGCACCCCGACGCCGGCATCGCACCCGAGGCCGCAGGCACACCCGGCACGGCCAGCACACCCGACGCCACCAGCGCACCAGATATCAGCAGTGCACCAGACGCCGGCAGGACACCCGAGGCCACCAAGACATCCGACGTCGGCGGGACACCCGGCGCCGGTAGGACAGGAGGGCACCGATGAGCGAGCCGGCCGGGGAGGCCCCCGTCCACGGCGTCTCGCGGGGACGTGTCGCGCTGGTCACCGGGGCGGCGCGGGGGATCGGCGCGGCCACGGTGCGGGCGCTGGCCGCCCGGGGGTACCGGGTGGTGGCGGTCGACTCGTGTGCGGGCGACGGGCCCGGACGGCCGGACGGCGTCGCCTATCCGCTGGCGACGAGGGACGAGTTGACGGCGCTGGCGGATGCCGATCCGGACCGGATCGTGCCGCATGTCGCGGACGTGCGTGACGGTGCCGCTCTCGCGGAGGCGGCCGCGCTGGCCGTGGAGCGGTTCGGCCGGCTGGACGCGGCCGTGGCCGCCGCCGCGGTGATAGCGGGCGGCCTGCCCCTGTGGCGGACGCCTCCCGCGCAGCTGCGGACCCTGTGGGATGTCGACGTGCTGGGCGTGTGGAACACCGCCGCCGCGTGTGTCCCGCACATGCTGGCCGGGCCCGAGCCGGGCGGCTGCCGGTTCGTGGCCGTGGCCTCGGCCGCCGCCGCGCACGGGTTGTTCCATCTGTCCGCCTACAACACCGTCAAGCACGCGGTGGTCGGGCTGGTGCGGGGGCTCGCGGCGGACCTGGTCGGCACCGGTGTGACGGCGGCGGCGGTCTCCCCCGGTTCGACCCGCACCCCGATGCTGGCCGCGACCGCCGGCCTGTACGGGCTGGACGACGTGGCGGGTTTCGCCGATTCTCAGCTCATCCGGCGGCTGATCGATCCGGCCGAGGTCGCCGCGGCCGTCGCGTTCTGCTGTTCCCGTGAGGGCGGCGTGGTGAACGGGTCGGTGCTCTCGGCGGACGGCGGGTTCACGCCGTGACCGCGCCTTTGCCCGAGGGTTTCGTGGTGCGGCTGCGCCGCGACGTCAAGGTCCGCGACGGCGGGCGGACGCTCGTGGGCGGCGCCCCCACTCGCGTCGTCACCTTGTCGGCGCCGGCGAGGCGCCTGGTCACGGGCCGGACGATCAGGGTCGGCGATCGTGCCTCCGCCGTGCTCGCCGATCGGCTGCTGGAGAGCGGGATCGCCGATCCCGTCGCGGCGGAGCTGCCCGATCTCGACGTGTCGCAGGTGACGTTCGTCGTGCCGGTGCGCGACCGCCCCGCCTCGCTGCGCCGGCTGCTGACCAGCATCGGGGGCGGCAACCGCGTCATCGTCGTCGACGACGCCTCGCACGACCCGGCCGCCATCGCCGAAGTGGCCGCGGCGCACGGGGCGGAGCTGGTCGCCCTGCCGGTCAACGTGGGGCCTGCCGCGGCCCGCAACGCGGGCCTGCGCCGGGTCGCCACCCCGTTCGTGGCCTTCACCGACTCCGACATCGTTCTGGAACCGGACACGGTGCGGATCCTGCTCCGGCACTTCAACGATCCCCGGGTGGCCGTGGCCGCGCCCCTCGTGCTGGCTCTGCCCGCCGAACGGCTCGCGCATCGCGCGGACGGCTGGGTGGGCCGCTACGAGGAGGCCCGTTCCTCTCTCGCCCTCGGCCCGGACCCCGGGATCGTCCGGCCGCGCGCGCCGGTCTCCTGGGTGCCCAGCGCGTGTCTGGTCGCCCGGGTCGACGCCCTCGGCGAGGGTTTCAGCGCCGACATGCGTGTCGGCGAGGACGTCGACCTGGTGTGGCGCATCGTGAAAAGCGGCCGGCGGGTCCGCTACGAGCCGGCCGCCACCGTGCGGCACGAGCATCGCACGGGGGTCGCGGACTGGCTCGGCCGTAAGGCCTACTACGGCACCGGCGCGCACCTGCTCGCCCAGCGGCACGGCGCGGACGTGGCGCCCGCGGTGCTGGCCCCCTGGGCGGTCGGGTTCGTGCTCGCGCTGCTCGCGCAGCGCCGCTGGTCCCTGCCCGTCGCCGGGGCGATCTTCGCGGCGGCGGCGGCACGCGTCTCGGTCAAGGTCGAAAGCAGCGATCATCCGGTGCGCCTCGCCCTGTCGCTGACGGCCGGCGGGGCGGGGGCCGCCCTCTGGCAGACGACGGCCCTGCTGCTGCGCCACTGGTGGCCGCTCACCGCGATCGGCTGTCTGTTCTCCGCGCGGCTGAGGCGTGCCGTGCTCGCCGCGGCCGTGCTGGACACCGTGGGCGACTACCGGCGCACCCGCCCGCGCCTCGACCCGATCCGGTTCGCGATCGCCCGCCGCCTCGACGACGCCGCCTACGGCTACGGCGTGTGGCTCGGCGCCGTCAAGGGACGCTCGGCGCGGGCGCTGCTGCCCGACATCCGGTGGGCGGGGCGGCCGGTCAGCCGCTCGCGCTGGTGGCGGCCACGCTGGCGGCGGTGATGCCGGCCACGACGGCGGCGTTGATCGAGGCGATGGTGGCCGAGACGGCGTGCCCGGCCCAGTCGCCTTCGGTGATCTGCCTGACGCGCGCCTTGGGGATGTGACCGAACGCCCACTTGTCGATCTTGGCGGCGTGCAGGATGGCGATCAGGACGGCGGTGCGCGGGTCGGCCGGTGCCCCGTCCAGGACGGCCTGGATCCGGGTGCGGGTCTGCCATTCGGCGCGGGGGTCGCGCTCGGGGTAGCGCCTGCTGGGGAACAGGCCGAGGATCCTGACGGTCTCCTCGTGCAGGATGCCGTAGCCGGCCAGGGCGGTCAGCAGGCGGTCGCGCAGCCCGCCGCCGCGCAGGCGGTAGACCCACCATTCCGGCTTGCGGGCGCGGCGCTCCCCCGCGATGCGGGCCAGGGCGGAGTCGAGCTCGGGGTGGCCGACCGGCCGCGGGTCCAGCACGGCGACCCGCCTGTCCGCGACGTCGACCCGGCCGGCCAGGGCCAGCTCGGCGAGGATCGCGCCGCCGAGCGCGGCGTCCAGCTCCGTGGAGGACACGAGCGGCTTGCCCGTGTCCTCCTGGTAGGCGAGCAGAAGGACGTCTTCGGCGATGGTCAAGGTCATGCTTCGACGCTACCCGCCCCGCCCGCCTGGCGGCCCGGCGCCGGCTGTGTCTCCGGTCACCGATCGATCCGTTGCAGGGCGACCACGGGGATGACGCGGCCCGCCCTGGCCTCGTAGTCGGCCCAGGTGGGGTCGTCCGCCGCCGCGCGGGCGAAGGCGCGGTCGCGGTCGGGGCCGTCGAGCGGAATGGCCTCCGCCTCGTAGGTGGTGGTGCCGATCTCGACCGTGACGCGGGGGTGGGCGAGGAGGTTGTAGTACCAGGCGGGGTTACGGGGCGTGCCTCCGGCGGAGGCGATGACGAGGACCCGGTCGTCGCCGTCGTCCAGGTAGCTCAGCGGTGTCGTGTGGGGGCGGCCGGAACGCGCACCGATGGTGGTGAGCAGGAGCACGCCGGCCCCCTCGTTCTCGCCTGTGACACGGCCCCCGTTCGCGCGGAACTCCTCGATGATCTTCTCGTTGTACTCGTTGGGCATGCTGCGCTTTCTGCTTCGGGCCCGGCCGTGTCACGGGCATGGCGGATCACCGTTCGGCGGCGGGGCGCACATGCGGAAACCTGCGTGGCGAAGACGCGGCGGCTCTGCGCCAGAACCATCGGGTTCGGTCAGGACGCCCATGACCGCCTACGGGCACGCATGACGAAGAGCGCGCCGCAACGCGCTCGCCATGAACCGAACGGCGGGCCGGGGGCCCGGCCGATGTGTGGCCGATGACGGCCGACCCGGCGATCACCGAACCGACCTTAACGGCGGGCCGGCGGCGAGGGCAATCGCAATCGGCGTCGCCCGGACGAGCGCGTTCCCGCCCACGGCCGGCGCCGCCGATGGACGGGCTGCGCTCCTTTCGTCGACGTCCGCTACAGGCCTCCGGCGAGCCGGTAGTAGGCCTGGTTCCAGCGCAGCTCGTCGGCGAAGCGGCGGGTCGTGGTGTCGCCGTCGATGACCGCGAGCTCCACGCCGAGCATCGTCGCGAGGTCCGACAGTTCCTCGACGCCGAGCGCCTGGGTGAGCACGGTGTGGTGGGGGCCGCCGGCCGCCAGCCACGACTCGGTGGAGGTGCGCAGGTCGGGGGCGGGCCGCCAGACGGCGCGGGCGACGGGCAGGCGGGGCAGCGGCTCGGGCGGCGGCACCACCTCGATCTGGTTGGCGACGAGGCGGAACCGGTCGCCGAGGTCGGCCAGGCCGATGACGACGGCGGGGCCGGGGGCGGCGTCGAAGACGAGACGCACGGGGTCTTCGCGGTTGCCGATGCTCAGGGGGTGGATCTCGCAGGAGGGCTCGCCGACGGAGATCGACGGGCACACTTCCAGCATGTGGGCGCCGAGGATGAGTTCCTGGCCGGGCGTCAGGTCGTAGGTGTAGTCCTCCATGAACGACGTGCCGCCGGGCAGTCCCACCGACATGGCCTTGAGGGTGCGCAGCAGCACGGAGGTCTTCCAGTCGCCTTCGCCGCCGAACCCGTAGCCGTCGGCCATGAGCCGCTGCACCGCGATGCCGGGGAGCTGCCGCAGCCGGCCGAGGTCCTCGAAGTTCGTGGTGAACGCCTTGAACCCGCCGGCCTCCAGGAAGCCGCGCAGCGCGAGCTCGATTTTGGCGGCGTAGCGCAGCGAGTCGCGCCGGGGGCCGTCGGGCGCCATTTCCGGCACCACCTTGTACGCCTCGTCGTAGGCCACGGCGAGTTCCTCGGCCTGGCGGTCGGACACGGCGTCCACCGCCTGGGCCAGCTCGTGCACGCCGTAGGTGTTGACGGACACCCCGAACTTGAGCTGCGCCTCGACCTTGTCGCCTTCGGTGACGGCGACGTCGCGCATGTTGTCGCCGAACCTGGCGAGCCGCAGCGTCGACAGTTCGGCCCGGCCCAGCGCGGCCCGCGCCCACGCGGCGATCCTGGCCACCACGGCGGGGTCGCCGACGTGCCCGGCCACGGTCTTGCGGGCCACGCGGAGCCGGGACTGGATGTAGCCGAACTCCCGGTCGCCGTGGGCGGCCTGGTTGAGGTTCATGAAGTCCATGTCGATGGTGGACCACGGCAGCGCCCGGTTCGCCTGCGTGTGCAGGTGCAGCAACGGCTTGCGCAGCGCGTCGAGGCCCGCGATCCACATCTTCGCCGGGGAGAACGTGTGCATCCAGGCGATCAGTCCCACGCACTCGTCGTCGGCGTTGGCGCGCAGGCACACCCGACGGATCGCGTCGGCGTCGGTCAGCACCGGCTGCCATTCCACCTCGACCGGCAGCCCACCGCCCGGCCCGTTGGCGAGTCCTTCGGCGAGCGCGGCCTGGATCGACTGGGACTGGACGGCGACCTGGCGCAGTGTGGCCTCGCCGTACAGGCCCTGGCTGCCGGTCAGAAACCAAATCTTCAACGCGAGCCCTTCTGTCCGTAAACGTGCTGATAGCGGTCGTACAACTGGTCGATGTCGCTCTGGGCGATCGGCACAGGTTCGCCGAGCTGCCGGGAGATGTGCACGCTGCGGGCGACGTCCTCGCACATCACGGCGGCCTTGACGGCGGCCTTGGGCGAGTCGCCGATGGTGAACACTCCGTGGTTGCGCATCAGCACCGCCGGCGAGCGGTGCCCGGTCAGCACGTCGACGATGCCGCGGCCGATGTCGTCGTTGCCGATCAACGCGAACGGTCCCACCGGGATCGGCCCGCCGAACTCGTCGGCCATCGCCGTCAGCACGCATGGGATCGGCTCGCCGCGGGCCGCCCAGGCGCAGGCGTACGTCGAGTGGGTGTGCACCACGCCGTTCACGTGGGGCATGTGGCGGTACACGTAGGCGTGTGCGGCGGTGTCGCTGGACGGGGCGTAGTCGCCGTCGACGAGGGTGCCGTCGAGGTCGCACACCACCATCGACTCCGGGGTGAGCTCGTCGTACGACACGCCACTCGGCTTGATCACGAACAGGTCGTGGCCGGGGACCCGGCCGGAGACGTTGCCGGCGGTCCACACGACGAGGTTGTAGCGCACCAGCTCGGCGTGCAGGGCGCAGACGGTCCGCCGGACCTCCTCGATCACGGACGTGTCGGTCATGGTCATGCGTTGGCCTCGTTTCTGATCGCGCGGAGCCGGTGCAGCATGGCCCCGTCGGCGAAGTGGTCGTGCAGCAGGCGGTATTCGGCGTACAGCCGGTCGTAGGCGTCGGCCCGCTCGGGGTCGGGCACGTAGGCGCCGGGGGTGCGTTTGCCCATGGCGGCCGCGGCCTCGGTGATGTCGGGGTAGGCACCGGCGGCGACGGCGGCGTGGATCGCCGAGCCGAGCGCCGGGCCCTGGTCGGAGCCGATCACCGACAGGGGGCGGCGCAGCACGTCGCTGTAGATCTGCATGAGGAAGCGGTTCTTCAGCAGCCCACCGGCGACGACGAACTCGGTGACCGGCACCCCGGCGGCCTCGAACGTCTCGACGATCGTCCGGGCGCCGTAGGCCGTGGCCTCGATCAGCGCGCGGTAGACGTCCTCGGGTCTGGTGGCCAGGGTCTGCCCGACGATCACCCCGGACAGGTCGTGGTCGACGAGCACCGAGCGGTTGCCGCCGTGCCAGTCGAGGGCGACCAGGCCGTGCGCGCCGACGCGCTGCCGCTCGGCGAGGGACGTGAGGTACTCGTGCACGCCGAGCCCTTCGGCGGCGGCGCGCTCGGTGTAGGAGGCGGGCACGCAGTTGTCGACGAACCAGGCGAAGATGTCGCCGACGGCCGACTGCCCGGCCTCGTAGCCCCACAGGCCGGGCACGATGCCGTCCTGGACCACGCCGCACATGCCGGGCACCTCGGCGAGCCGGTCGGAGGGCATCACGTGGCAGGTGGAGGTGCCCATGATGGCGACCATCTGCCCGGGGCGCACGGCGTCGGCGGCGGCCGAGGTGACGTGGGCGTCGACGTTGCCGACGGCGACGGCGATGCCTTCGGGCAGTTTGGTCCACTGGGCGGCGCGGGCGCTGAGCCGGCCGGCGAGGCCGCCGAGAGGGGCCAGTTCGTGGCCGAGCTTGGCGGTGAAGCCGGCGAAGCCGGGGTTCAGCTCGGCCAGGTAGTCCGCCGAGGGATAGGTGCCGTCCTGATAGATCCCCTTGTATCCGGCGGTGCAGGTGTTACGGGTCTCGACGCCCGTGAGCTGCCAGATGATCCAGTCGGCGGCCTCGATCCAGCGGTCCGCCGCCGCGTACATCTCGGGGTCCTCCTCCAGGACCTGCAGGCCCTTGGCGAACTCCCACTCGCTGGAGATCTTCCCGCCGTACCTCGGCAGCCACGACTCGCCCCGTCGGGCGGCGACCGCGTTGATGCGGTCGGCGTGCGGCTGCGCCGCGTGGTGCTTCCACAGCTTCGGCCAGGCGTGCGGGCGGTCCGGGTACGTCTCGCACAGCGGGGTGCCGTCGGCGGTGGCCGGGAGCACCGTGCACGCGGTGAAGTCGGTGCCGATGCCGATGACGTCCGCCGCCTCCACCCCCGCGACGGCGAGCGCCTTGGGCACGGCGACGCGCAGCACGTCGCGCCAGTCCTCGGGCGACTGCAGCGCCCAGTCGGGGCCGAGCCGCACGCCGGAGCCCGGCAAGGCCTCCTCGATCACGCCGTGGCCGTACTCGTGCACGGCGCTTCCGAGCTCGGCTCCGTCGCTCACCCGCACCACGACGGCACGGCCGGAGAGCGTGCCGAAGTCGACGCCGACGACGAAGCGGTCCTGGCTGTTAGCGCTCACAGTCACCTCCAACTAGTACTACGACCACTCCCCGCCCGCGGTCAGGCGGCGGGCGAGGTGGTGCTGGACCGGAGCACGAGCCCGGGCGGCACCACCAGCCGCTCGTTCGCGACCCCGCCCCCCGCGTCGATCTGCCGGAGCAGCACGTCGATGCTGTGCCGGCCTACCGCGCCGAAGTCCTGGGCGATCGTGGTGAGCGGCGGTGAGAAGAACTCCGACTCCGGCACGTCGTCGAACCCCACCAGGCTGATCTGCTCGGGCACCCGCACGCCGGCCTCGGTGAGCGCGCGCAGCGCGCCGAGCGCCATCTGGTCGTTGGCCGCGAACACCGCGGTCACCTCGCCGGCGAGCGCCGGGCCGACGAGCCGCCGCCCCGCCTCGTAGCCGGACCGGGGGCTCCAGTCGCCGCCGATCACCTCCGGCACCTCGCGGCCCGCGGCGGTGAGGACCCCTCGCCAGCCCTCCACCCGGCCCTCGGCCTCCAGCCAGTCGGCCGGGCCGCTGATGTGCCATACGGTGCGGTGCCCGAGCTCCAGCAGATGCTCGGTGGCGAGGCGCGCGCCCTCGACCTGGTCGACGCAGACGACCGAGACCTCGCCGGCGTGCTCGCCCTCGACGGCCACCGCTGGCACGCCCTGCGGCAGGTCCGCCAGGGCCTCGGCGGCCGACCGCTGCGGCGCGACGACCACGATGCCGTCGACCCGCTGCTCGGCCAGGTAGCCGATGGCCTCGGCCACGCCCGCCCGGTCGATGGTGCGCAGGCTCACCATGCTGACGAAGTAGCCGGCGTCGCGGGCGGCCTGCTCGATGCCGTACACCGTGCTGGCGGGACCGTAGAGGGTCGTGTCGAAGCTGATCACGCCGAGCGTGTGGGTGTGGCGGGTCACGAGGGCCCGTGCGGCGAGGTTGCGGCGGTAGCCGAGGCGCCCGATGGCCTCCAGGACCCGCTCGCGGGTTTCGGGGCGCACGTTGGGGTGGTCGTTCAGCACACGCGAAACCGTCTGATGGGACACTCCCGCCGCCTTGGCCACGTCGGCCATGACCGGAAGGCGACGCCCCGAACTCGCTCCCACCGACGCTCCTCTCCAGTCCCCTGGCATGCACTGTGAACGCTAACATGCATCGCTGTCAAGGGACAGCCGCGTCACGTTCCCGTTACGACGCGTTTCAGGGGCCGGGTGAGCATGTCGTTACGCCAGCGTTATGCCCAACCGTTGACAAGGCAATTGTTAGCGATAACACTCTCCTCCCGTACCGAAGGAGAGAACATGGCACTTCGACGATTGGCCACAGTGGCCTGCGCGGTCGCGCTCACCGCCTTCGCCACGGCCTGCGGCTCGGCCGTGAAGACCGTCGACCAGGAGGCAGCCGCCTCCGCCTCCGGCGGCAACGCAGGAGCGCTGATCGGCGTGACGATGCCCACCAAGTCGTCCGAGCGCTGGATCCACGACGGCGACAACGTGAAGGCCGGCCTGGAGAAGCTCGGCTACAAGGTCGACCTGCAGTACGCCGAAAACGACATCCCCACCCAGGTCAACCAGATCGAGAACCAGATCACCAAGGGCGCCAAACTGCTGATCATCGCGTCGATCGACGGCACCGCCCTCACCACCCAGCTGCAGGAGGCCGCAGACAACAACATTCCGGTCATCTCCTACGACCGGCTGATCCGCAACAGCCCGAACGTCGACTACTACGCCACCTTCGACAACTTCAAGGTCGGCGTGCAGCAGGCCACCTCGCTGCTGACCGGGCTGAAGCTGAAGAACCCCGACGGCTCCGACGGTCCCGCCAAGGGCCCGTTCAACATCGAGCTGTTCGCCGGGTCGCCCGACGACAACAACGCCACGTTCTTCTACAACGGCGCCATGTCGGTGCTCCAGCCCTACATCGACAAGGGCACCCTCGTCGTCAAGAGCGGCCAGACCGACTTCAAGACCATCGCCATCCTGCGCTGGGACCCGGCGACCGCGCAGAAGCGCATGGAGGACCTGCTCACCGCGACCTACCATGGCGGCACCAAGGTCGACGGCGTGCTGTCGCCGTACGACGGGCTGTCGATCGGCATCCTGTCGGCCCTCAAGAGCAACGGCTACGGCACGAAGGACCAGCCCTACCCCATCGTGACCGGCCAGGACGCCGAGCTGGCCTCCGTCAAGTCGATCATCGCGGGCGAGCAGTACTCCACCATCTACAAGGACACCCGCCAGCTCGCCGAGGTGACCGTCAAGATGGCCGACGCCGTGCTCAAGGGCGCCAAGCCCGAGGTCAACAACACGACCGACTACGACAACGGCAAGAAGATCGTGCCGTCGTACCTGCTCGAGCCGGTGATCGTCGATAAGACCAACTACCAGAAGGAACTCATCGACACCGGTTACTACACGGCCGACCAGCTCGGCTGACCCACCCGGCCAACGAGGACGGCGACCAGATGACGGATGATGACATCCTGCGGATGCGCGGGATCACCAAGTCCTTCCCCGGCGTCAACGCGCTGCAGGACGTGAACCTGTCGGTGCGCCGCGGCGAGATCCACGCCATCTGCGGCGAGAACGGCGCCGGCAAGTCGACGCTGATGAAGGTGCTGTCGGGCGTCTACCCGCACGGCTCGTACCAAGGCGAGATCGTCTTCGACGGGCAGCCGTGCCGGTTCGGCGGCATCGGCGACAGCGAAGCCCGCGGGATCGTCATCATCCACCAAGAGCTGGCGCTGTGCCCCCAGCTGTCGATCGCCGAGAACATCTTCCTCGGCAACGAGCGCGCGTCCCGCGGGCTCATCGACTGGAACCGCACCAACCACGAGGCCGAGGCGCTGCTGCGGCGGGTCGGCCTCGTGGCCAACCCCGTCACGATGATCGCCGACCTCGGCGTCGGCAAACAGCAGCTCGTGGAGATCGCCAAGGCCCTGGCGAAGAAGGTGCGGCTGCTCATCCTGGACGAGCCCACCGCCGCACTCAACGACGAGGACTCGGCGCACCTGCTCGACCTGCTGCGCGGCCTGCGCGACGAAGGCATCACCTGCGTGATCATCTCGCACAAGCTGAACGAGATCATCGACATCGCCGACTCGATCACCATCATCCGCGACGGCCGCGTGATCGAGACGCTCGACGTCGCCGCCGACCAGGTCACCGAGGACCGCCTCATCTCGGGCATGGTCGGCCGCGACCTCGAACACCGCTTCCCGCCGCACGAGCCGAACATCGGCGACGAGGCGCTGCGCATCGAGGACTGGACGGTGTACAGCCCCACCCAGCACGGCCGCGCCGTCGTCTCCGGCGCCGGCCTCACCCTGCGCAGAGGCGAGATCGTCGGGCTGGCCGGCCTGATGGGGGCCGGCCGCACCGAACTCGCCATGAGCGTCTTCGGCCGGTCGTACGGCGTCAACATCTCCGGCCGCATCTACAAAGACGGCAAGCCCATCGAGGTCCGCACCGTGCGCGACGCGATCCGGCACGGCATCGCGTACGCCACCGAGGACCGCAAACGGTACGGCCTCAACCTCATCGAGGACATCAAACGCAACGTCTCGGCCGCCGCGCTGACCAAACTGGCCCGGCGCGGCTGGGTCAACGACAACGAGGAGTACCGGGTCGCCGACGGGTTCCGGGCGAGCATGAACATCAAGGCGCCCAGCGTGCTCAGCGTCACCGGCAAGCTCAGCGGCGGCAACCAGCAGAAGGTCGTCCTGTCCAAGTGGATCTTCACGGACGCCGACGTGCTCATCCTGGACGAGCCGACCCGAGGCATCGACGTCGGCGCCAAATACGAGATCTACTCGATCATCAACCGGCTCGCCGACGAAGGCCGGGCCATCCTGGTCATCTCGTCGGAGCTGCCCGAGCTGCTCGGCCTCTGCGACAGGATCTACACCCTCTCCGAAGGAAAGATCACCGGCGAGGTGCCGCGGGCAGAGGCGACGCAGGAACTGCTCATGCAGTACATGACGAAGGGACAGGACCAGAGCCGATGAGCAGCACCTCCCCCACCGCCACCGGCCTCGCGCCGGACGAACAGCCGCCGCCCCCGTCCGCACCGCCCCGCTGGTCACAACTGTCGATCAACGTGCGGCAGAGCGGCATCTACGTGGCGTTCGCGCTGATCGTCGCCCTGTTCACGGTGCTCACCGACGGCGCGCTGCTGGAGCCGCAGAACATCTCCAACATCATCGTCCAGAACTCCTACATTCTGATCCTCGCCATCGGCATGATCATCATCATCATCGCCGGGCACATCGACCTGTCGGTGGGCTCGGTGGTGGCCGTCACCGGCGGCGTGGCGGCCGTGCTGATGGTGAACTGGTCCGTGCCGTGGCCGCTGGCCGTGCTCATCACCCTCGTCATCGGCGCCCTCATCGGGGCCTGGCAGGGATACTGGACCGCCTACTACGGCATTCCGTCGTTCATCGTCACGCTGGCCGGCATGCTGCTGTTCCGCGCGCTCACCCTCACCGTGCTCGGCAACCAGGGCATCGGACCGTTCCCCGACCCGGTGCGCACCCTCGCCAACGGCTTCACCAAAGGCTACTTGGGCAACATCGGCCTCGGCCCGCTCGGCGGCGCCGACCTGCTCAGCCTGATCGTCGGCCTGCTCGTGATCGCCGGCATGTTCGTGGCCCAGTGGCGGGGACGCGTGGCACGGCAGGCGTACCAGCAGTCCGTCGACCCCCTCCCGATCTTCCTGCTCAAGATCATCCTGGCGGCGGCGGTCATCCTCGCGATCGTCGTGCAGCTCGCCCGGTTCAAGAACCTGCCGTGGGTTCTCGTGCTGCTCGCCGTGCTCGTGCTGGGCTACTCCCTGCTCACCAACCGCGCGGTGTTCGGCCGCCGCATCTACGCCATCGGCGGCAACCTCCAGGCCGCCGTGCTGTCGGGCATCAAGGTCAAGTCGATCGTCTTCTGGATCTTCGTCAACATGGGCGTGCTGTCGGCCCTCGCCGGCGTCATCTTCGCCGGCCGCCTCAACCAGGCCGGCCCCACCGCGGGCAACGCCTTCGAACTCGACGCCATCGCCGCCGCCTTCATCGGCGGCGCCGCCGTCCAGGGCGGCGTCGGCAAGGTGGTCGGCGCGGTCACCGGCGGCCTCATCATGGGCGTCATCAACAACGGCATGTCCCTCATCGGCTCCCCCAGCGAACGCGTCATGCTCGTCAAGGGCGCCGTCCTCCTCGCCGCCGTCGCCTTCGACGTCTGGACCAAGCGCCGCGCCGAGGCCAGCGCCCGCTGACCCGCCGTCCCCCCGACCCGACCCCAGGCCCCGGTTGCGACCCACCGGGGCCTGTTCGATGTCTCAATGGGATGAGCGCCCCTCCGCGCCTTGCTTCGGCTAACGGCGCCGTCGAGTGTCCGTCTGTTTCGGGTGCCCCGTCCCGGCTCGTGTGATCCAGATGGTGCGGCTTGCGTCGTCGATGGCGTACCAGATGCGGCCGCCGGCGGTGGCTTCGTACTGCCACTGCTCCAGCGACTCCCCACCGACCTTGACGATGCCCAGATGCCCTCGCAGCGGGTGTTGACGGTTGTCCACCCGGCGCGGGTCGCTCGTGATCGCCACCCATGCACGATCCAGGTTGTCCATCGCATGGGCCAGTAGGTGTTGCCACCCTTCAGCAGCCCGACGATCGCCGAAACATACCTTCCAAGGATTCGGCCGAGGGACCTCGTCGCCGCGACCGGTCACGCCGATTCTCCGGGCCGTGGAACCTCGGGACCGTCGCCTGGGAACGGGCCTTGCAACTCGCGGGCCAGGTTGGGGTTGCTCCACACCACCGCTGTGGAACGCCACGATGTCAGGGACCGGCTGAAGGGCAGGAACTCGTCGGTCTCGGCACCGGCGACCAGGTCCTGGAGAAGCTCTCGGACGCAGAGGTGACGCTCGGCCTCGGGAAGCCAGGTGATCCAGGGCAGTTCCTCTGCGAGGACCTCCTCGGCGAGATCGCTGTTGCGGCGGGCGAGGATGGCGAGCGCTCGCGCCGCGACCCGGATACCCGCGACGCCGGCCTCGAAGCGATCTGCCCGCATCAAGACGAGGTTCTCGTCGTCTCTCCTCTCCAGGATCACATCCGCATCGTCCAAGGACGGCAGCACCTGGGTGGGGCCGCGCAGGAAGGCGCTGTAGGAAAAGGTCTTCGTCGACATGACACCATCTTATCTGAACTACTGCAGATGTTCAGGTCAGTGCCAGGCTACGGCCAGAGGAGTCGACTCGGTGCCTGGCTGGTGCGGTGCCACACGAAGGCGCTGTCGACCATGTCACCTGTGCACGAGCGTCCTTTGCCGGGTTACGAGACCGGGGCGCGCTGTGTCAGATTCGGGTCCAGCGTTGGTTGGAGCCGCCGTTGCAGTCCCAGATCTGCAGCTTGATGCCGTTGGCCGTGGCCCTGTTGGGGACGTCCAGGCACTTGTTCGCGCCGATGGCGGTGATGCTGCCGTCGGAGTTGAAGCGCCACTTCTGGTTGCTCTGCCCGTTGCAGTCCCAGATGATCACGCTGCTGCCGTTGGCCGTGCCCTGGTTGTACACGTCCAGGCACTTGTTGCCGTAGACCCGCAGCTCGCCCGAGCTCGTCGGCGTCCACTGCTGGTTGATCTGGCCGTTGCAGTCCCAGATCTGCACCTTGGCGCCGTTGGCCTGGGAGACGCCGTCGACGTCGACGCATCGGCCCGATCCCACTCCCCGGATCGCGGTCGCGCCGCTCGTGCTCGTGGGGGTGGGTGAGGGCTCGGCGTCGGTGGCGGTGACGGTGAGCAGGACCGCCTCGCCGGCGGGGACGGTGGTGGTGTAGCTCCCGGTGAAGGTTCCGGCGTCGGTCCCCGTCCACAGGTCGCGTACGGCGCCGGCGCCTTGGAGGCCGAGGTCGGACCAGCGGGCGGTGATGGCGGCCGGGGAGCCGGTCCGGTTGAGCAGGAGCACGGCCCGGCGGCCGGTGCCCGACAGGACCTTGCTGTAGACCTGGCGGCCGGGCTGGTCTTCGGCGACCCGTACGCCCTGCAGGCCCAGCGGGTCCTGGTTGACGGCCAGGACCTCCCGGTTGGTAAGGATCGCCCTGGTCTCGGCGCTCATGGTGGTGAGGTCGTTGCCGGCCAGCAGCGGCGCCCCCGAAATGGCCCACAGGGCCATGTGGGTGCGGTTCTGCGCGGCCGAGAAGCCTTTCATGCCGACGATGAGCATGTCGGGGTCGTTGTAGTGGCCGGGGCTTTGGGCGGCGGGGTGCTGGGCGGAGTCGAAGTTGGCCAGGACGCGGTCCATCGACGCGTTCTGCCCCCAGTAGATGATGTCGCCGCTGGTGCGCCACATCGTGGACATGGCCGGTGCCCAGTTCCAGGGGCTCTGCACGCCCCAGTTGCACACCGACAGCACCATGGGCCGTCCGGTCTGCGCCGTGGCCCGGTCGATGGCGTCGCTGATCGCCTGGTAGGTGGCGCGGGCGTCCAGCCCTTCGGCGTTCCCGCCGCACCAGTCGACCTTCACGAAGTCGAAGCCCCACCGGGAGAACTGCAGGAAGTCCTGGTCGTAGTGGCCCTCGCTGCCGGTGTTCGGGGCGGCCGGGCGGCCGGTCGGGTAGTAGTAGCCGCATCCGTTGTGGCCGGCGTCGGTGTAGATGCCCGCCTTCAGGCCCTTGCTGTGGATGTAGTCGACGATGGCCTCCATGCCGCCGGGCCACTCGGACGTGTCGACGGTGATGTTGCCGGCGGCGTCGCGGGTGCCCTGCCACCAGCCTTCGTCGATGTTGACGTACTCGTAGCCGGCGTCCTTCATCCCCGAGGAGACCATCGCGTCGACCTGGGCTTTGATCACGTTGTAGTTGATCTGGGCGGCGAAGGTGTTCCACGACGCCCAGCCCATCGGCGGAGTCGCGACCTGGGCGACGGCCGCGACCGACGCGGTGCTCGTTCCCACGGCGGATGCGACCGCGCGGTCGGCCAGCGCCCAGCCGGCGAACGCCATCAGCAGCGCCAGCGCCACGGCGGCGGCGAGTCGTGGGGTCTGCCGGTGCGGAGCGGCGACGCGCGGGTGGCTTCGCTGCCGAGCGTGTGGTCGCATGCGCTATCTCCTGGGAGGTGATGTTAGCGTTAACATTTCGTCCCGGCGATGAACTCCAGGAAGCATGGGGTCACTGCGACGAGTGAACAGGACGCGCCGAAGCCGTGTCAAGACACCGATCCGGCTCGCCGCCGGAGAGCCCAGGCCGCCCCACCGCGCCTGAGCTGCCAGGGGACAACGGGCGGGCGGCGCTGCCCGCCGGTGATCGCAATGCTGAAAATTTCCCGGTTTCCCGGACCCGGACCACGGCCGGGACCGGACCGTGGCTCGCTCCGCCCGGCCGCCGCGCCTCGGCGCGGCCGGATCAGGGGCCGCGAACTCGGGCGGATCTCGAACCCGCCGAGATCCGCGCCGTCGACCCGAAGGCCGTCCGCCTCCCTGCCGTGTAGGCGCGCTAGCTCTTGACGCGGCGGCCGTAGGTGACGAAGAAGAGGCCGACCAGGAGGGCGCCGACGATCACGACCGTCGTGCCGACCGTCGTATTGATCAGCATGCCGACGACGATGGCGATCGCGTAGACGATCGGGACGACCAGCCGGAGGTTCACGTGTTGCGCTCCTTCGCAGATGGGATGTTGAGCGCATCATTGCGCACCTGTTCGGCGGGCGGCCCCGATCGCCGGGTGATTAGGTCGAAAGATACGTATGCGGGGCCCTGACCGTATACGTAGGTGATACGTATGTGCGCGGCCCGCCGACGTATGTGCGTAGGCATCGCCCCGTCAGCCGCGGCAGGCCACGTCGTGGCGGAGCGCGGCGGCGATCCAGGCGTGGGCGGCGCCGGGGCCGGGGGACCAGGGGGTGCCGGTGATGATGGAGATCAGCTCCCAGTAGCGCTCGGCCCGGGGGTCGTGTTCGTCGTAGGCGCGCAGGAGCCGCTCGCGCACCTCGGGGCCGTCGGGGCTGTCGTACGCCCGCGCCTGCTGGGCCATGATGCGGTCGAGGACCCCGGCGGCCTCCGGGGAGTCGGGGGCCACGCCCTCGCGCACGGCGGCCAGGGCCAGCTCGATGACCGCCTGGTTCGCCTCCCGCATGGTCGCGAGATCGCGGTGCTCGGCGTCGCGCCAGTAGTCGTCGCTGGATTCGCGCAGCCGGGTGCGGAAGTCGTCGTCGGCCAGGAGCGTGACGAGCTCCAGCCAGGCGTCGAGCTGCCCGGCGGTCGGCTCGTCGGGCAGCTCGGGCAGCATCGCGTCGCGCAGGCAGGCCAGCCAGCGCCGGCGCGCCTCGTTGCCGCCGCCCACGTCGGCCAGGAAGTCGTCGAGCAGCTCCGTCAGCTCCTGGCCGCCCAGCCGGCCGAGGGCGTGCAGCCGGCGCAGGTCGGCCTCGGTGGGGTCGCCCCGGTCGAGGGTCGCGCGCAGCACGGCGCGGGTGCGCTGCAGCCCCCGCAGCCGCGTCTCCACGACGCGCAGGTGCAGCCGCAGCACCTCGGCCAGCCCGCGTTCGCCCAGCGAGCGGATCGTCGTCAGGTCCACCCCCATGTCGCGCAGCACCCGGACGAGCTCCAGGCGGGCGACGTCCTCCTCCCCGTACAGCCGGTAGCCGCCGGCCGTGCGGCCCCGTTCGGGGAGCACCCCGATGTCGGAGTAGAAGCGGATGGTCTTGACGGACAGCCCGGACAGCTTGGCGAGCCGGCCGATGGTGTAGGGGGCGCTCATCGCTTTCTCCGCCGTAGGTCTCCAGTCACTGGAGACCCTACGTCAGAGCGCCGTGCGCATGAACTGCTGGTTGTAGCCGCCGTTGCAGCCGTACTGCTTGAACTGGACGTTCTGGTCCTGGGACGAACTCGGCAGGTCCATGCACTTGCCCGAGTGCCGGGCGACCAGGCGGACGTAGCCGCCGCCGGCGTCCTGGACCGACCAGTGCTGGTTGTAGCCGGTGCCGCAGGTGTACTGGATGATCGCCGCGCCGTCGGAGGTGCTGGCGCCGGTGACGTCGAGGCACTTGCCCGAATGGCGGGCGACGATCTGCACGTAGCCGCCGCCGACCGACTGGAAGCGCCACTGCTGGTTGTAGCCGCCGTTGCAGCCCCACTGGATGACGGCCGCGTTGTTGTCGCCCGAGGCGTTGCGCACGTCGACGCACTGGCCGGAGTGGCGCACCGTCAGCTGCTCGTAGCCGTCGCCGCCGGAGCCGGAGGTGCTGATGGTGCCGGCGTCGGTGTCGATGGTCACCTCACCGGCGTTGGTGAGGGTCATCGTGGTGTCGTTGGGGAACCGGATCGGCAGCCAGACGTACTGGGAGTCGTTCACCGGGCCGCCCCAGGCCCCGGCCCACCGGTCGCCCATGTAGAGGTACGACGTGCCCGCCGTGCCCTGGACGGGCAGCACGTACGCCGGCTGCGACTCGAAGGTGCGCCCGTCGGCGACGTTGTGCCAGGAGCTCCACGGGCCGCCGATGCTGGTGGCGGTCGAGTACTTCGCCTGGTTGGGCTGCCAGCCGGTGGCGGCCGAGGTCAGCATGAAGTAGACGCCGTTGCGCTTGAACATCGCCGGCGCCTCCCGGGTGTCGCCGTCCCAGCTGTACACCAGCGACGCGACGTCGGTGTAGTCGGAGGTGAGCCGGTAGACGTGCAGGTCGCGGTTTTCGTTGGCGGCGGAGATCATGTACCCGGTGCCGTCGCTGTCGACGTACGCCGTGATGTCGCGGGACATGTGGCCGAGCGGGCGGAAGCTGCGCAGGTAGGTGTAATTGCCGTCCACGGTCGACGAGACGGCCACCGCGGCCCGGGCCTCGCCGTAGTCGCTGCCGTTCTCCTTGTGCATCCACATCACGTACTGGCCGGTGCTCGCGTTGTAGATGACCTTGGGCCGCTCGATGTTGGCGAAGTTCAGCTCGGAGGCGCTGGACTGGGTGAGGACGTTGTTGCGGAACTCCCAGTGCTTCAGGTCCGTCGAGCGGTACGCCGAGACGTACCGGAAGGTGTTGTTGGGGTTGCGGTTCTCCCCGAACCAGTAGTAGTAGCCGCCGACCTTCAGCACGCCGCCGCCGTGGGCGTGCACCAGGTTGCCGTTGGTGTCGGTGAACTGCGCGCCGACCGGCACGGTGACCGCGTCGGCGCCGGCGGGGGTGACGGACGTCACGACCGCGGCGAGGGCGAGTAACACGGCGGCCGCGAAGGACGCGACTCGGGACCTGGACATGTGCACTGCTCCTGACGGAAGAGGTAACCGGTTACACGAGCCGGACGGTAAAACCGGGATCCGGTGCCGTCAAGGCCCGGATCTTCGCCCGCGCGCCGCCCTCCCCGCACCCACCCGGCCGAGCTGCGGCGATGTGGTCACGGCGGCGGGGAACCGGCGGGGCCGCCGGTGCACGTAGCTGAAACGACCCTTGACGGACGCCGCCGGCTCTCCTAGCGTCGAAGGAAACTCAGGTAACCGATTACTGAAGGGCCCCGATGAGACTGCCGCCGCCCGACCGCATCACCTCATGGCGCACGGGCTACACCCGCGACCACTGGGTCACCGCGGCCGAACGCCTGCTCGACGCGGTCGTGCCGTACGCCGTGCCCGGGTTCGCGCAGATCCGGCTGCCCGGGCGGCAGAGCTGGTCGGGGCTCGACCTCGACGGCCTGGAGGGCTTCGCCCGCACCTTCCTGCTCGCCGCCTTCCTCGGCGACGGCACCCGCCTGGAACGGTACGCCGAGGGCCTGGCCACCGGCACCGACCCGGCCTCGCCGTACGCCTGGCCGAAACTCACCGACAACTCGCAGCAGATCGTCGAGGCCGCCTCGATCGCGCTGGCCCTGCACGAGACCGGGCTGTTCGACACGCTGGCCCCCGAGGTGCGGGAGCGGGTCGCGGGCTGGCTCGGCGGCATCGTCGGCACCCGCACGTGGCCGTGCAACTGGGTGCTGTTCAAGGTGATCATCGAGCAGTTCCTCGCGAACGTCGGCGCCCCGCACGACCCGGCGGAGATCAAGGAGGCGCTGGACCAGGTCGAGGGCTGGTACGTCGGCGACGGCTGGTACACCGACGGCGACGGCCAGCACTACGACTACTACTGCGGCTGGGCCATGCACCTGTACACGCTGTGGTGGACCCGCATGTCGGGCGCCCCCGCCGACGTGTACCGCGACCGGCTGCGCACGTTCCTCGCCGGCTACCAGCACTTCTTCGGCGCCGACGGCGCGCCCGTGCACCAGGGCAGGTCGCTGACGTACCGGTGGGCCGCCGCCGCGCCGCTGTGGCTCGGCGCGCTGTTCGACGCGACCCCGCTCGCGCCGGGCGTCACGAGGCGGCTGGCCAGCGGCACGCTGCGCTACTTCCTGGAACGGGGCGCCGTCAACGACGCCGGTCTGCTCACCCTCGGCTGGCACGGGCCGTACCTCCCCGTCACGCAGCCCTACTCGGGCCCGGCGTCGCCGTACTGGGCGAGCAAGGGCTTCCTCGGCCTGCTGCTGCCCGCCGACCACCCGGTGTGGACGGCGAAGGAGGAGCCGGCGCCGATCGACGAGGCCGACCACGTGCTGGCCCTGCCCGGGCCCGGCTGGCTGCTGCACTCCACGCGGCACGACGGCATCGTGCGGCTGCTCAACCACGGCAGCGACGCCAACAAGCCGCCGCCCGAGCCGCCGCACGACGACCCCCACTACGCCAAGCTCGCCTACTCCACGCACACCGCCCCCGACGCCTCCGACGAGGGCCGGGCCCGCAACGCCGACGGCCACCTGGCCGTGATCGCCCCCGATGGCACCGTGAGCAGACGTCAGGGCATCGAGCGCATCGGCGTCGCCGACCGGTTCGCCGCCTCCCGCTACACCTACGCGCTGCCCGGCGGCCCGGTGACGGTCGAGACGGGCGCCGTGGTGCGCGGCCCCCACGAGATCCGCGTGCACCGCGTCACCGCCCCCGCCGGGCACACCGTGCGCGACGGCGGCTACGCCACCGGCCCCGCCTGGCCGCCCAGCTCCATCACCCCGCTGCACGGCTGGCGGCGCGCCGGCGAGATCCGTTCCGTCAACGGCAACGCGTACGGCCCGGCCATCAGGACGCCGTACCTGGAGGCGGAGCACGACGGCGGCACGGCGCTGCTGGTGTCGCTGGTGACGCTGGGCGACGACGCCGGCGGGCTCGCCGTCGAGGTGACCGTCCACGGCGACGGCGTCGTGCTCCGCTTCGCCGACGGCGAGCGCATCACGGTCGAGCTCGGCGACCGGCCGCGCTACGAGCGCCGATCGCCCGACGGCACCGAGGCCGCCTGGGCGGCCCCGTGACCGGCCGCGTCACCATCAGGGACGTCGCCGCGCGGGCCGGCGTCTCCGTGGCGACCGTGTCGCGGGTGCTCGCCGGGAACTACCCGGTGCTGGCGGCCACCCGCAACAAGGTGCTGCGCGCGGTGCGCGAACTCGACTACGTGCCGAACGCGCACGCCCGCGCCCTGTCGGCGGCCCGCCCCGGCGCGATCGCCATCGTCGTCGACAGCGTCGCCATGCCCTTCTACGCCTACATCGCGCAGGCGGTGGAGGAGCAGGCGGCGCTGGAGGGCAGGCTGTCGCTGATCTGCACCACCGGCGGCGACCCGGGCCGCGAACTGTCGATCGTGCAGCTGCTGCGCGAGCAGCGCGCCGAAGCCGTGATCCTCGTGGGCAGCGTGGTCGTCGACGCGGAGTACCGCAAACGGATGAGCGAATACGCCCACTCTCTGGCCGCCGCCGGCTCCCGCCTGGTGCTGTGCGGCCGCCCGCCCCTCGGCGAGGGCGTGCCGGCGCTGGTCGTCGGCTTCGACAACACCGGCGGCGCCCACGCCCTGACCGGCCACCTGCTGTCGGCCGGCCACCGCCGCATCCTCTACCTGGGCTCCCGCCCCGGCCATTCCACGTCCGACGGCCGCGTCGCCGGCTACCGCGCGGCGCTCGCCGAGCACGGCGTGCCCGCCGACCCCGCGCTGGAGGTCGAGGCCGAGTTCTCCCGGACGTCCGGCCGCGCCGCGCTGGCCCGGCGGCTCGCCGCCGGCCCGCCCGACTTCACCGCGATCTTCGCCGGCAACGACCTGGTCGCCGCCGGCGCCGTGCAGGCGCTGCGCGAGCACGGGCTGCGCGTCCCCGACGACATGTCGATCGCCGGCTACGACGACGTGCCCCCGGCCGCCGACCTCGGCCTGACCACGGTGCACCTGCCGCACGACGAGCTCGGCCGGGCCGCCGTCCGCGTCGCCCTGGCCCCCGAACCGCCCACCGAGCCGCTGACGCTCGGCACCTACATCGTGGTCCGCGACTCGGTGCGCCCCGTGAGCCGCTGATGACGGCCCGGCTGATCGGGGAGATCCGCGCGGAGGCGGCCCGGGCCCGCGCCACCCCGGCGCCCCCGCTCACCTTCGGCCTGTGGCGCCGCTTCGCCGACACGGGCGACCGGCTGGCGTACGAGGGGGTCTACTTCGAGCGGCGGCGACGGCTCGCCGCGCTCGTGCTGGCCGCCCACCTCGACGGCCGGGCCGACGCTGCGCTCGACGACCTGCTGTGGTCGGTGTGCGACGAGCACACGTGGGTGCTCCCGGCCCACGCGCCGGCGGAAGGGCCGGTGAACGACTTCGTCGACCTGTTCAGCGCCGAGACCGGGCACACCCTCGCCGAGGCGCTGACCCTGCTCGGCGACCTGATCGACCCGAGGGTACGGGACCGGGTGCGCGCCGCCGTGGACCACCGTGTGCTGCGCCCGCTGTCGGGCGACGCCCCGGCCATGTGGTGGGAATCCGCCGCCCACAACTGGGCGTCGGTGTGCGGCGGAGCCGCCGGCATGGCCGCCCTGGCCCTCGGCTCCGACCGGCTGCCCACGCTGCTGCCCCGCGCCGAGGCCGCGCTCGCGGCGTTCCTGTCCGGCGTCGGCCCCGACGGGGCCTGCCTGGAAGGCCCCGACTACTGGGCCTACGGCTTCGGCTACTACGTCTACTTCGCCGAGGCCCTGCGCGAACACACCGGCCGCGACCTGCTCACCGGCCCTCTCGCCGACCCCAAGGTGCGCGAGCTGGCCGCCTACCCGGCGCGCGTCGACTTCGGCGGCGGCCACCGCCCGGCGTTCGCCGACTCGGCATCGCGCGGCGACTACCCGGCCGGTCTCCTGGACCGCCTCGGCGACAGGCTCGGCGTACCCCTGCCCGAGCAGGCCGCCGAGCCGTCGTTCCACGACGACCCCTGCTACCGCTTCGCGCACCTCAGCCGCACCCTGTGGTGGACCACCGGCCGCCCGCGCACCCCTGCCATCGGCCCCGCCTTCCTGCCCCACGCCGCCATCGCGGTCGGCCGGGCGAACGGCGTGTGCTTCGCCGCCAAGGGCGGCCACAACGCCGAGCCGCACAACCACCTCGACCTCGGCCACTTCGTGCTGCACGTCCGCGGCGAGACCCCGCTCACCGACCTCGGCGCCCCCGAATACACCCGCGACTACTTCCGCGACGGCCGCTACGACGTCCTGAACGCCTCGGCCGAAGGCCACTCGGTGCCGCTGATCGACGGCACCGCCCAGCTCCCCGGCCCGGCCCGCCGCGCCCACGTCCTCGCCCACGAGTCGTCCGACGCGGCCGTGACCCTCACCCTGGACCTCACCGAGGCCTACGCCGCACCGTCCCTCACCCTGTTCCACCGCTGCTTCGACTGGCGCCCCGGCCACCTCGCCCTGACCGACACCTTCGAATTCCGCGAAACCGAGGCCGAGGTGGCAGAACTCTTCATCTCCCGCCACCACCCCACCCGCACCGCCGACGCCATCACCTGGGGTCCGGTCACCCTGACCGTCCCGCCCGGCTGGCATGTGTCGGTCGAGGACATCCACATCACCGGCCATCACGGTGCCCCCGAAACCGTGCACCGCGTCCGCCTCACCGCCCGTGTCGCCTCCGGCCCCCAGCGGTTCGCCTTCACCGTGACCTGATTCCTCGGCCTGTCGGGAATCGGTGGTGTCCGGGATCGGACCGCCTGATCGGCTCGGGCGTGCGCAGGACTTCCGTGGCGGCCGGTCCGGTCGTCGTGAAACAGGTGACGGTGACCTCGCCGATAGTGCGGAAAGGCGTTTTCGCCGGAAAGTCGGGGCGGCCGGGGCTGCGGAATTCGACGGGATCGGGCAGGCGCAGGGCCATTTCGCGAAGATGCGGGAAGCGTTCGGCGGGTGGCAGCCGAGCCGTGCTTATCACCACGTCCATGGCCGTCCTTGGGGCGGGTTCGGTGGGTCGAGCGGATTGTCGGTGAACCGCCGCCGGGCGTCCAATGCGCCGCTGATCGGTGCGGGCGGATGCGAATGCGGGCGTGAAAGTTTCAGGACGGCGGCCGGACTAGAGCACGGCCTGCAGGTCGGATTCGTCGGCCGGGTCCGATTCGGCGGGGGTGCCGGCCAGCAGGGCGGCCAGTTCGGCCCGGGTATGAATGCCCAGTTTGCGGTAGATGCGGGCCAAATGCGTGTCGACGGTGCGTTTGCTGATGGAAAGGGCGGTGGCCACTTCGAGGTTGCTCTTGCCCAGCAGCACCAGATCGGTGACGCGGCGCTCGCCGGCGGTCAGCGTGACGGCGCCGGTGTCGGGGCGGGAAGTCGTGCGGCCCACGGCGCCCGCCCGGCGCTCGGCGAGGGCGGCGAGGCGGGCGGCGCCGCAGTCGCCGGCGAGGCGCAGGGCCGGGATCAGCGACTCGCGGGCCGCGCGGTCGTCGCCGGCCTCGGCCTGGGCGATGCCGAGGCGGACGAGCGCGCGGACCTCCTCCAGCCGGGCCCCGCTGCGGTGCAGCAGGGCCACGGCCTCCTGCAGCATGTCGAGTTTGGCCGGGCCGTCGTAGGCGGCGCTGCCGGCGCTCAGGGCGCGCCCGATCGCCGTGGGCGAGCCCCAGGCGCGGGCGTGCTCCAGGTCGCGCTCGGCGTTGGCGCGTGCCGCGGAACGCTCCCCCATCAGCAGGTACGCGAGGACGGTGTTGCTGCGCCAGGGCACGCAGGCCGGGTTGACGATGCCGGCGGCGGCGAGCCGCCTGCCCGACTCCAGCAGGGTGCGCAGGCCCTGTCCCGGCCTGCCGAGGGCCAGGTGGACCCGCCCCAGGGCGTTGAGGACGTGCCCGGAGATCAGGGGATGCCGGTCGCTGTACGGGTCGACGCAGGCGAGCAGGGACTCGGCCTCCTGCGGCTCGCCCAGTTCGATGAGGGCGCGGGCCGCGCTGGCGACGGCGGCCGCGTGGAATCCGTCCGCGCGGGCCGCCTCGGCGTAGCCGATGGCCTCGCGGGCGTCCGCCAGCGAGGCGTGCAGGCTGCCGAGCTCGTAGCGGACCTCGGCGCGGATCACGAGCGACATGAACAGGCGGGTGTCGGAGCCGGTGGCGTGGGCCTCGGCGACGCCCCGCTCGGCCCAGTACGACGCCTCGTCGATGCGGCCGCCCCAGATGAGCGGCAGCACCGAGCCGAGCGGCACGTTGCCCTTGCCGTCGAAGCAGCGGCGGGTGAGGGCCAGGGTGCGGGGCAGGTTGCGGCCCCGCGCGCCGGTGGTGAACGCGAGCGCGCTGAGCAGCTCGCCGGTGGCCGGTGTGACGACGGCGTGCTGGAACGGCCCGAGGCGGCGCAGCGCGGCGGCGACGCCGGTGGCGCCCCACAGCAGCGCCTGGGCGGCCAGCCGGAACAGCAGGTCGGCTCCGGCGAGCGGCTCGGCGGCCGCCGTGGCGGCCATCGCGGTGGCTTCGGTGAAGATGCGGGCGGCCTCGCCGGAGTTGATGGTGACGGCCAGGTCGGCGAAGGGGGCGAGGGCCGGCAGGTTCCCAGGCGAGGCGCGGACCCTGGCGAACACGCCGCGCAGGTGGCGCAGGCACGCCGGCAGGTCGCGGTGCATTTCGATGGCGCCGAGCTCGGCGGTGACGTCGAGCACGGTCGCCGAGTCGGCGGCCTCGGCGAGGGCGCGGTGCAGGAAGCCGGTCGCGGCCTCCCAGTCGCGTTCGGCGGCGGCTTCGCGGGCGGCCTCGCGCAGCATGGTGACGGTCGAGGGGTCGCCGGTGGGCCCGGCCAGCATGAGGTGCCGCGCGGCGCGGCCGACGGGCGCGCCCAGCCGGTAGAGCAGGGTCGCGGCGCGACGGTGCAGGTCGTCGCGTACGCCGGGGTCCATGCCGTCGAGGATGGTCTGCCGCACCCGTTCGTGGGCGAACACCGGCGGGGAGCCGGCCGAGAGCAGCCCTGCCTGACGCAGGGTCCGCGCGGCCTCCTCGGCGGCGTGCCTGCCCTGCCCGGAGAGCATGGCGGCGATCTCCAGGCCGTCGTCGGGGGCGACCACGGCGAGGCCGCGCAGCAGGGTCACGCTGGCGGGGGCGCGCGCTTCGAGCCAGCCGATGGTGGTCTCGGTGACCGCGGCCGCGGCCACGTCCAGCACTTTCGGCAGCTCGGCCCGTCCGGCGTCGATGCCCGCGGCGGCGAGCCGGCCGGCGATCTGCTGCAGCAGCAGCGGGTTGCCCTGGGTGAGCTCGTGGCAGACGCGGGCGGTGTCGGCGTCCGCGGGGGTGCCCGTGGCCTCCGACAGCAGCCGTGCGGCGCAGGTGTGGCAGAGGGGCGCGGGGTGCAGCACCCGGGTGTAGGGGAGGGCGGCGACGTCGTCGATCATGGCGGCGCCGCGCCGGTCCTGGGGGTCGGTGGTGAGGATGAGCGCGATGGGCAGGCCGTCGAGCCGGCGGGCGATGTAGGAGCACCACTGCATCGACTGGGGGTCGGCGTGGTTGACGTCGTCGATGGCGATGATCAGCGGCCGGGTGCCGGACAGGGTGCGGGTGGTCTCGTAGAGGCTGTGCAGGAGGTCCGGGGTGACGTTGCCGGCGTCGATGGGCGGGTCGAACAGCTGGCGGACGACGCCGAAGGGGTGGTCGCGCTCGACGGGGTGGCAGCGGGCCGTGAGGACCACGCCGGCGCCGGGTCTGGCGGTCAGTGCGGAGTGCAGCAGCGTGGTCTTGCCCACGCCGCGCCCGGCGGAGATCACGATGACCGACGGCCCGCCGTGCCCGATCACGGAGAGCGCGTCATCGATCACCCCAAGTTCGATGTCGCGGTGCAGCGGCCGCTGCCCTGAAGACATCACATCCCCCAGACCCGGGTGGTGCCCTCGACTGACCACCCGATCATGCCGTGCGCATCCGCGGGTTTGTCAATACCTCACTTAAAACACCCTGGAAACGACCTGGGTACGCATCGCAATTTCCCCGTAATAACCGCCGGTCTTTCTCCGTGTTGCCATCTTCGGTCAAAATCACCAGCGCGTGGCACCGTACTTACTTTCCGTAACATACTTATTCGGCGGGCCGCCGCTTCGTACGCGCACGCTGGGGTTACGTACGCCTGAATTACGTCTTTACAGCGGTCCCGTATCAATGAAACCGTTTCCCCAACGCAGTTGAGGGGAGTGCGATGGACCGCCCGCGACTCAAGGCACACTTCACGACCCAGGTGGTTGACGGGTCCACGGTGTTCCTCCTGGCCGAAGGCCAGCACTATCTTGTCCGTGGCGTGGAGCCGGTGAAAGTACTCCCGTATCTCGACGGGCTGCACACGGTGCCGGAAATCGTCACGGCGGTGCGCGGTGAGTTGTCGATCCAGGGGGCCCTGCTCGGCATTCGAAAATTTCAGGCCGCGGGGCATCTCATGGACGGCCGGCCCGGCTGGCCCGAGCCGGTGCTCGCCTTCTGGGACGCCCAGGGGATCGACCCGATGGCCGTGTGGACGGCGCTCGACACCACCGAGATCACCGTGCTGGCCTGCGGCGGCGCGGACCCGGAGCCGGTGGCCGCACGGCTGCGCGAGCACGGCCTGCGAGTACGGGTCTCCACCCCGGAGCAGGACTCCCGGGAGCCCGGCGGCGCCCTGTCCCTGGTCGTCGTCGACGACTACCTCGACCCGGCGCTGGAGGGCCTCAACGCGGCCTACCTGGCGGCGGGCCATCGCTGGGCGCTGGTGCGCCCGTCGGGGGTCTCGGTGTGGGCCGGGCCCGTCATCGTGCCCGGCGTCACCGGCTGCTGGGCGTGCCTGGCGCAGCGCGTCGCCGGGAACCGGCAGGTCGAACGCTACCTGGCGGGCAAGCGCGGCGGCGGCATGCCGTACAACGTCTCGCGCGAGGGGGTGCCGGCCGGCGCGGCGCTGACCGGGAGCCTGCTCGCGGTGGAGCTCGCGCGCATGGCCGCCACGGCCGGCCCGTCGCGGCTGCAGGGCATGATGACCACGATCGACCTGCGGACCCTGGCGACCACCGAGCACACGGTGATCCGGCTGCCGCAGTGCCCGGCCTGCGGCGACCCGTCGCTGATCGCCGAACGCGACCCGAAGGTGGCGCTGTCGTCGAGCGACGCCCGGCACCTCACCGACGGCGGCTACCGCATCGAGCCGCCGGCGCGGACGTACGCCCGGCTGAGCAAGCACATCAGCCCGGTGATCGGCGCGGTCACCCGACTGCACACCTTCGCGGAGTACGACAACGGCGTGACGTACAGTTTCACCGCCGGCCACAACTTCGCCATGATCGGCGACAACATGGACCTGCTGCGCCGCAACCTGCGGGGGCAGAGCGGCGGCAAGGGCCGCAGCGAGGTGCAGGCCAAGGTCAGCGCACTGTGCGAGGCCATCGAACGCTACTGCGGCGTGTGGCGCGGCGAGGAACCGGTGCGGCGCGCCCCCTACGCCGACCTCGGCCCCGACGCCGCGACCCACCCCGATGCGCTGCTGCGCTTCTCCCCCGCCCAGTACGCCATCCGCGACGAGTGGAACAAGGACCCGGCGCACCGCCTGCACCTGGTGCCCGAGCCGTTCCGCGAGGACCTGCCGATCGACTGGTCGCCCGCCTGGTCGCTCACCCACGACCGGGAACGGCTGGTGCCGTCGGGCTACGCGTGGTACGGCCACCCGGACCTGGAGCGGCACTTCTACTGCGTGGGCGACTCCAACGGCAACGCCTCGGGCAACACCATCGAGGAGGCCATCCTGCAGGGCTTCTGCGAGCTGGTGGAGCGCGACGCCGTCGCCATGTGGTGGTACAACCGGGCCCGGCGGCCGGCCTTCGACCTGGACTCGCTGGGCGACCCGTACGTCGACACGCTGCGCGAGTTCTACGCGGGGATGGACCGCGACCTGTGGCTGCTCGACATCACCTCCGACCTCGGCATCCCGGCGTTCGTCGGGGTGTCGCACCGCATCGGGCATCCGGTCGAGGACGTCATCGTGGGCTTCGGCGCCCACCTGGATCCGCGCGTGGCGGCGATCAGGACCCTCACCGAGGTCAACCAGTTCCTGCCGTCGGTGGAACGGCGCGACGAGGAGGGCAACACCCTCTACCTCGACCACGACATCGCCACCCTGTCGTGGTGGCGCGACACGAAGCTGGCGAACGAGCCGTGGCTGGTGCCCGACCCGGACCAGGCGCCGCGCACGCTCGCCGACCATCCCACCCCGGCCACCGGCAACCTGGCCGCCGACGTGGAGACGTGCGTCGCCCGGGCCGCGTCGCGCGGCATCGAGGTCATCGTGCTCGACCAGACCCGCCCCGACCTGGAGCTGAACGTGGTGCGGGTCATCGCGCCGGGCATGCGGCACTTCTGGCGGCGGCTCGGCCCGGGCCGGCTGTACGACGTGCCGGTCGAGCTCGGCTGGATCGCCGAGCCGAACCGCGAGGACGAGCTCAACCCGACGAGCGTCTTCTTCTGAGCGAGGCCGACAGTGACGATCGACCCCTCCATCCGAGTGCGGCTCCGCCGTGACGCGGAGCTGACGGAGTCCGACGGCGCGCTGCGCGTGCGCGGACCGAACGGCGGCTTCGAGGCGCGTACCCTGCCGCCCGGGGCGACGACCGCGCTGCGCGCGCTGGCCGCGGGCGAGCACACCGAGGCCGAGCTGGCCGGCGAGGTGACGGCCCACGACGGCGACCGCGGGCTGCTGCGCTGGAACCTGCTGATGCGCGGTCTGGTCGCCCGGGGCCTGCTGGAGTACGCCGTGGCCGGGGCCCGGCTGGTGCCCGTGGGCTTCGGCCCGGTGCAGCCGGCCGCCGCGCCCGCTCCGGGCGTGCCGGTGCGGCTGTCGCGGTTCGCCGTGGCGACGGCCGAGCGGGGCGTGCTGACGGTGCGGTCGCCGCGCCACCCGTGCCGGATCGAGCTGGACGCCGAGGCGGCGGCGCTGCTCGGCCGGCTCGCCGCCCCGGCGACCCCGGACGAGCTGGACGCCGCCCTGCCGGGCGCACGGGCGGCGCTGCGGCTGTTCGCCGGCGCGGGGCTGCTGGCCGGCGACGGCGAGGACGAGACGCAGCAGATGGCGCAGTGGTCGCCGCGCGACCTGTGGCTGCACGCGCACAGCCGCGGGCCGCTGCTCACCGGCCGGTACGGCGGCAGCTACCCGCTGGCCGACCGGTTCGACCCGCCGCCCGCCCTGCCGCCGAGCTTCCCCGGCGAGCGCCTGGAGCTGCCCCGGCCCGACCTGGACCTGGTGGCGAAGACCGACCCGACCCTCACCGACGCGCTGGAGCGGCGCCGCTCGCGGCGCGAGCACGACCCGGACGCGCCGATCACGGTCGAGCGGCTCGGCGAGCTGCTGTACCGGTCGATGCGGCGCCGGGCCGGCTTCACGGCCGAGGACGGCCAGGAGCTGACCGACCGGCCGTACCCCTCGGGCGGGTCCGTGCACGAGCTGGAGGTCTACCCGCTGCTGGTCGACTGCGCGGGCGCGGAGCCGGGGCTGTGGCACTACGACACGGCCGGGCACGCCCTCGAACGGGTCGCCGATCCGGGGCCGCACACCAAGATCATGGTGGACCGGGCCAGGGGGGCGGCGCAGCTCGACACCGATCCGCAGGTGCTGCTGGTGGTCACCGCGCGGTTCGGCCGGGTGATGTGGAAGTACGAGACGATCGCCTACTCGCTCGTGCTGAAGCACGTCGGCGTGCTCTATCAGACGATCTACCTGGTCGGCGAGGCCATGGGGCTGGCGGTGTGCGGCCTCGGCGGCGGCGACGCGGGCGACTTCGCGGCCGCGAGCGGGCTCGACTACTTCGCCGAGGGCAGCGTGGGCGAGCTGCTCGTCGGCAGCAGGCGCTGATCGGCGATGAAGTTCCGGGTCAAGGCGCTGCGGCGCATGCGCGAGCCCGACGAGCTCGATTCGCCGACTCTGCTGGCCTCCCCGCGCGGCTGGATCGCCACGTTCGTCGTGCTCATCGTCGTCGCCGGGGTGACGGTGTGGGCGTTCGTGGGCAGGCTGCCGATCACCGTGTCGGCGAACGGCCTGCTCACCCATCCGGCCGGCACGGCCCGGCTGCAGAGCCCGTACGCCGGGCAGGTCAGCGCGCTGCTGGTGGGCCCGGCCGATCGGGTGGTGGCCGGGCAGGACGTGGCCCGCATCGTGCAGGCCGACGGCGAGGCGCGGCTCGTGACGAGCCCGTTCACCGGGAACGTGGTGGCGACGTCGGCCGGTGACGGCGACGTGGTCGCGCTGGGCGAGGATCTGCTCACGGTGGAGCGCACCGACGCTCCCGACGACCGGCTGGTGGCGATGCTGTTCGTGCCGGTCGACAGCACGCTCGGCATCGTGCCGGGCCGTGCCGTGGACCTGTCGGTGTCGATGGCGCCGCCGAAGGCGTTCGGGCTGCTGCGCGGCCGGGTCACGTCGGTGGGGACCTATCCGATGACCGCGCGGACGGTGGCGGACCTGGTCGGCGGCGAGCAGATGGCGCGCGGCATGGTGCCGGGCGGGCCGGCGAAGCTGGTCATCGTCGACCTGCTTCCCGACCCCACGACGGCGTCGGGCTACGCCTGGTCCACCGTGACCGGGCCGCCGATGCGGCTGGAGTCGCAGGTGGCCGTGACCGGGTCGATCGAGCTCGGCAGCCAGACGCTGTTCGACCTGCTTCTCGGCAGAGGTGGCGGATGAGCCAGGCTACGGTGAACCGGCCGCCGGCCGCGCCCGCCGACGGTCCCCCGCCCCGTCCGGCCCGGCGGCGGCGCCGGTGGTGGCGGTGGCGCAGGAGCACCCCGACCGTGATCCAGATGGAGGCGGTGGAGTGCGGCGCGGCCGCGCTGGCGATGATCCTGGGCTACTACGGCAGGTTCGTGCCGCTGGAGGAGCTGCGCGTCGCCTGCGGGGTGTCGCGCGACGGCTCCAGGGCGTCGAGCGTGCTCGCCGCGGCGCGGCGGTACGGCCTGATCGCCAAGGGCTTCCAGATGGAGGCCGCCGACCTGGTCGCCGCCGCGAAACCCGCGATCATCTTCTGGGCGTTCCAGCATTTCCTGGTCGTCGAGCGGGTGTTCACCAGGTTCGGCAAGAAGGTCGTGGCGGTCAACGACCCGGCGCGGGGGCCGCGGCTGATCGACTGGGCGGACTTCGACGCGGGGTTCACCGGTGTGGTGCTGACGTTCGAGCCGGGCCCGGACTTCACGCCGGCCGGCCGCCCGACCCGGGTCGGGCGGGCGCTGCTGGCGCGGCGGATGCCGACGGGCCGGGCGCTGCCGCTGGTGCTGCTGGCCAGCCTGCTGCTGGTGGTGCCCGGCGTCATCGGCCCGGCGTTCAGCCGGGTCTACATCGACCGGATCCTGTCGGGCAACGAGCCCGCCTACCTGGTGCCGCTGCTGCTCGCCATGTGCATGACGGCGCTCGCGGTGTTCGTGCTGACCTCGGTGCAGCGGCACTATCTGCTGCGGCTGGAGATCCGGCTGGGGCTGACCGGGTCGGCCCGGTTCTTCCGGCATCTGCTGCGGCTGCCGGTCGACTTCTACCTGCAGCGGCGCCCGGCGGAGGTCGCCAAACGGGTGCGGGCCAACGATCAGGTGGCCGAGATCCTGTCGCGCGACCTGGCGATCACCATCATCAACCTGGTGCTGGTGCTGTTCTACGCGGCGGTCCTGATCAGGTACGACCTGCTGCTCGGCCTGGTCGGCATCGGCATGGCCCTGCTGAACGTCCTGGTGCTGCGCCGGGTGTCGCGGGCGCGCACCGACGCGGTGGCGGCGCTGCGGGCCGACCTCGGCAACCTGACCTCGACCACGTTCAACACGCTGCAGCTCATCGAGACCGTCAAGGCCACCGGCGCCGAGCCGGCGGCGTTCCAGCGCTGGGCGGGGTTCCTCGCCAAGGCGGTCACCGCCAAGCAGCGGCTCGGCGTGACCACCGCCGTGCTGACGGTGGTGCCGCCGCTGCTGGCCGCGGTCAACAGCGGCCTGATCCTGCTCATCGGCGGGCTGCGCGTCGTCGACGGCGCGATCAGCGTCGGCATGCTGGTGGCGTTCCAGACGCTGCTGAACGCCCTGGCGCGGCCGGTCACCCAGCTGACGAACCTCGGCGGCAGGCTGCAGGACATCTCCGCCGACATCAACCGGCTGTACGACGTGGAACGCTACCCGGTGGCGCAGTGCTTCACGACGGGCGCGACGGCCGAGGGGG
Source organism: Actinomycetales bacterium (assembly GCA_044507605.1). GTDB lineage: Bacteria > Actinomycetota > Actinomycetes > Streptosporangiales > Streptosporangiaceae > Thermopolyspora. The sequence goes on from JBIQJI010000001.1 coordinate 205,444, forward strand.
GCGGCAGGCTGGACGGCGGCCTCACGTTCGAGCACGTCTCGTTCGGCTACAACCCGCTGGCCCCTCCGGTGGTGCGCGACCTGTCGTTCTCGGTCGTGCCGGGCCGAAGGGTGGCGATCGTCGGCAACTCGGGCAGCGGCAAGTCGACCGTCGGCCGGCTCGCCGCCGGCCTGTACACCCCGCAGTCGGGACGGGTGCTGCTGGACGGGCGGCCCCGGGAGGAGGTGCCGCGGGCGGTCGTGGCCGCGTCGGTGGCGTACGTCGACCAGGACATCACCCTGTTCGAGGGCACGGTGCGCGACAACCTGACGTTGTGGCGCGACGACGTGCCCGACGAGGTGGTGACGGAGGCGCTGCGCGACGCCGCGCTGTTCGACCTCATCGCTGCCAGGCCGGGCGGCCTCAACAGCGGCGTGCGGGAGAACGGGCGCAACTTCAGCGGCGGGCAGCGCCAGCGGCTGGAGCTGGCCCGGGCGCTGGCGCTGCGGCCGACCCTGCTGGTGCTGGACGAGGCGACCAGCGCGCTGGACCCCGAGACCGAGCGGATCATCGCCGACAACCTGCGGCGGCGCGGCTGCGGCTGCCTGATCATCGCGCACCGGCTGTCGACCATCCGCGACGCCGACGAGATCCTGGTGCTGGATCGGGGCGAGGTGGTGGAGCGGGGCCGCCACGACGAGCTGCTCGCCCTCGGCGGCCACTACGCCAAGCTCATCGAGCACGCCCGGCGGGGAGGGGACGGACAGTGACCGCCCACGAGACGACCGCCCAGGAGACGGCCGCCCGCGAGGCGCGCACGGACGAGACGGCCACGATGGTGTCGCCCGCCCCGGGCGAGGTGCTCGTGGTCGAGGAGGGCGCGGTCGACCTGTTCGCGGTGCGCCTGGCCGAGGGCCGGCCGGCGGGCCGCTGGAACTACCTGTGCCGCATCTCGTCGGGCGCGCTCCTGCTCGGCTCGCCGAAGGGGCCGCGGCACGGCATCGTCGGCCGTCCGGTGCCGGGCGCCCGGGTCGCGCGCAGGCCGCTCGGCCGGTTCCGCGACCTGGCGGGCGCCGACGCCGAGCGTTTCGTGCACGGCCTGGAGGCCGGCATCGTGGCGCTGGCGCAGGCGATGCGCGACGGGCTGCCGCCCCGGGAGTTCGTGCCGCTGACGCACGACACCGAGCTGCCCGACGGCGCCGTGGCGCGGTCGGTCGACGGGGTGCACTGGGTACGCGTCGAGCAGGGCGCGGTCGAGATGCCCGAGGGCGTCGCCGGGCTGCTCACCGCGGGCACCGTCGTGTGCGTGACGGAACGGGACTGGCTCGTCGCCTCCGGCGGCCCGGCCCGGCTGCGGTCGCTGCGCAGCTCCGAGCTGCTGGCCGACGGCGGCCTGTGGGCGCGCTGGGCGGAGCACGCCACCCGGTTCCTGTACACCGTGGACCGCCGCGTCGAACGGCAGAGCGCGCGCGAGACGCGGATGCTGGCGCGCCGCGAGGAGCACGACGCCGAGGTGCTGCCCTCGGTGCGGCAGGGCTTCGACACGCTGGTGCGCGACACCGAGGCCCGGGTGCGGCTCGCCGACGTCACCAACGACCCGCCCGCCCTCGCGGCGGCGCGCCTGGTGGCCTCGCACGGCGGCTTCCAGGTGACGGCCCCGCCGCCCGGCGCCTACCGCGACCGGCTGGACCCGCTGCGGGCGATCGCGCTGGCCTCCGGGGTGCGCACCAGGTCCGTGCGGCTGGACGGGCGGTGGTGGAAGAAGGACCTCGGCCCCATGGTGGGGTTCCAGAAGGGCGACCGGACTCCGGTGGCGCTGCTGCCGATCGGCTCGCGCTACGTGGTGGCGCGGCCGGGCGGCAGCCGGGTCACCCCGGTCGACAAGGCGGTCGCGGCGACGCTGCACGACCACGCCGAGGTGCTCTACGAGCCGCTGCCGCGCCACGTGCGCACGGTGCCGGCGCTGCTGCGCTTCGGGCTGGCGCGCAACCGCCGCGACCTGTGGACCCTGCTGTCGCTGGGCACGCTGGTGGCGATCATCGGCCTGCTGGTGCCGTCGATGACGGGCCTGGTGCTCGGCACGTTCGTGCCGGCGGCGCAGCGCGACCTGATCGTGCAGGGGGCGCTGCTGGTGATCGGCGGGGCGTTCGTGGCCGGTGCGCTGTCGATCGTGCAGAACGTCGCGGCGCTGCGCATCGAGGGCCGGTCGTCGGCGCGGCTGCAGGCGAGCGCGTGGGCCCGGGTGCTGTCGCTGCCGATCTCGTTCTTCGGCCGCTACTCCACCGGGGAGCTCGGCACGACGGTGCTGGGCGTGAGCGGCGCGCAGGAGCTGCTCTCGGGGGTGCTGACCACGGCGGCGCTCGGCCTGTTCGGCGGCCTCGCCAACCTCGTGCTCGTGTACTTCTACGACGGCGTGCTCGCGCTGATCGCCACGCTGCTGGTGCTGATCGGCCTGCTGGTGTGCGCGGGGGCCGGCTACGTCGAGGTCCGGCTGCAGCATCGGCTGTACGGGCAGGAGCAGCGGCTGGCGTCGCGGGTGTTCCAGTTGCTGTCGGCGGTGCCGAAGCTGCGGGTGGCGGCGGCCGAGGATCAGGCGTTCGGCGTGTGGTCCCGCGACTTTCTGCGGGCGCGGGCGACCTCGGCGTCGGCGCGGCGGGTGCAGAACATGGTCACGACGTTCAACGCGGGGTTCCCGCTCGCCTGCTCGATCGTGATCTTCGCGCTGGCCGCCGGGCCGCTGCGCGACGGGCTGTCGATCGCCCACTTCCTGGCGTTCTACACGGCGTTCAACCTGCTCACCGCCTCGGTGCTGCAGTTCACCGGCGCGGCCATCACCGCGATGGGCGTGGTGCCGATGCTGAGCAAGCTGGCGCCGGTGCTGGAGGCCGAGCCGGAGGAGCACGACGGCAAGGCCGACCCCGGTGAGCTGTCGGGCCGCGTCACCCTGTCGCGGGTGTCGTTCAGGTACGGCGCGGACGGGCCGATGGTGCTGAGCGACATCGACCTGTCGGTGGAGCCCGGCGAGTTCGTCGCCATCGTGGGCCCCACCGGCAGCGGCAAGTCGACGATCCTGCGGCTGCTGCTGGGCTTCGAGCAGCCGGTGTCGGGCGCCGTGCTGTACGACGGCCAGGACCTGGCCGAGCTCGACGTGGGCGCGGTGCGCCGCCAGTGCGGCGTGGTGCTGCAGCACGGCGCGCTGCTCGCCGGCGACATCAGGCAGAACATCGTCGGCAGCTCCGACCATACGATCGACGACGCGTGGGAGGCCGCGGCGATGGCCGGCATCGCCGAAGACATCGAGGCGATGCCGATGGGCATGTACACCGTGCTGTCGGAGGGCACCACCACCCTGTCGGGCGGCCAGCGGCAGCGCATCATGATCGCCCGGGCGCTGGTGTCGCGGCCGCGCATCGTCATGTTCGACGAGGCGACGAGCGCGCTGGACAACCCGACGCAGAAGGTGGTCGCCGAGAGCACCCGGCAGCTCAACGCCACCCGCATCGTGATCGCGCACCGCCTGTCGACCATCAGGGACGCCGACCGCATCGTGGTGCTCGACGGCGGCAGGATCGTCCAGCAGGGCCGGTACGACGAGCTGGCGGCCGACACCGGCGGGCTGTTCGCCCGCCTCGCCAGCAGGCAGATGTGACCCGCCGCGGAGCGGCAGACCTCCCCACGGTATTGGCGATCTGGTTGAGCTACGCCGCCGCGACCGGCGAGGATGAGGGGACGGGTGCTCGGCCGTTCTGGAGGATGACGTGGATTTCGTGCTGTTGATTCACGGCGACGAAGCGCTATGGGATGCCCTGCCCCCCGAGGAGCTGGAGCGCATGAACCAGGCGCATCGCCGGTTCGGCCGCGAGATGGCCGAGGCGGGCGTCACCGTGAAGTACGGTTGCGCGCTCGCCAGGTCGCGCACGGCCAAACTGGTGCGGCCCGACGGCCCGGCCGTCACGGGGCCGTACGCCGTCGGGCGGGAGCAGCTGGGCGGCATCTGGGTCATCGATGTGGGGTCGGCCGCCGAGGCCGAGGCGTGGGCGCGCAAGATGCCGTACGCCGCCGGCGACATCGTGGAGGTGCGGCCCTGCGAGCCGGCCAGACCGGCTCGCCAGGGCGACCGGGGCGCCGGTCAGTAACGCGGCTTGCGGCTGAGCGCGATGCCGGCACCCAGGAACACCAGTCCGGCCACACCGTAGATGATGGCCGTCATCGTGGTGGGCGGCTTCTGGCTGGCGTTCATGACGGCCAGCACGAGGCCGACGATCGCGCTGATATAGCAGAAGATCGCGACGAAGATCTTCCAGAACGGGCTCATGGGTTCCTCCTGTTGGTGCGTGCCGGGCCGCCTGGTGCGGTCCCGGCGGCGATGAAGCCGAGCAGCATGACCCACGCCTCGGGGTCGGCCTGGAACCTCCGCCAGCGATCGGCCGCCAGGGCGAGCGCGGTCAGCGGCAGGGCCCCCGACGCCACGAGCGGCGCCAGCCGGTGCGGCCCGAGGTGCGCGGCGAAGTCGGCGGTGGGCCGGTCGTCGTTGGTGGTGGCGAAGGGACGCAGCACGACCCCGTCGCACCCGGCGCGGCGCAGCAGCCGGGTCAGCCTGCGGCCGATCCGCCGGTCTCCCCCGGCGCCGCGCTGCGCGGCGGCCAGCGCGGCGTTCGCCGGGCCGAGCTCGGGATACAGCGGGTCGGCCAGGCCCCACAGCGCGCCGTCGACCTCGACCACGGCGAGCAGACCGCCGGGGCGCAGCACGCGCAGCGCCTCGGCGAGCACGGCCGACGGGTCGGGTACGTGCTGCAGTACGTATCTGAGCAGCACCGCGCCTACGGATCCGGTGCGCATCGGCAGCCGCACGGCGTCGCCGACGACGAGCGGCGCGCCGGCGCCGGCGGCGTGCGCGAGCAGCGTCTCGTCGATGTCGAGGGCGATGACGGGCAGGCCGGGCACGGCGGCCCGCAGCCGGCGGGTGACCGCGCCCGACCCGGCGCCGAGCTCCAGGAGCGGGCCGCCGCCGGTCAGCCCGAGCTCGCGCAGCACGCGCAGCTCCTCGTCGAACGTCAGCGCGGCCTGGGCCTCCAGCCGGGCCAGCTCGCCGCGCACGCCGCCGGAGGTGGTGGCGGCGGGGTCGTACGACCCGGATCGGCGTGTCGCGGTGGCGGGGGCGCTCATCGCGGCCTCGGGATCATCAGCATGCCGTGCCGGGGCCGCAGCGTGACGAGGGCCTCGGGCTCGACGTGGAACCCCTCGGCGAGCTCCATGCGGGCCGCGGCGACGATCATGGCGAGCACGAGCGTGGCCTCGGCGAGCGCGAAGTGCCGCCCCACGCAGATGCGCGGCCCGCCGCCGAACGGCAGGTACTGGTGGCTTTCCTGGCGCGCCGCCCGCTCGGGCGCGAACCGCTCGGGCCGGTACGTCTCCGGGTCGTCCCAGTACCTCGGGTCGCGGTGCAGCAGCCAGGGGCTGACGCACACCAGGGTGCCGGCGGGCACGTCGTAGCCGTCGATGACGTCGGGGGCGACCGAGCGCCGCGAGATCAGCCAGACCGGGGGGTACAGCCGCATGGCCTCGCGCACGGCCCGGCCGCACCACTCCAGCCGGGGCAGGTCGGCGGCGGTGGGCACCCGCCCGCCGAGCACCTCGTCGACCTCGTCGTACACCGGGCGCGCCGCCTCGGGGTTGCGGTCGAGCAGGTAGAGCGTCCAGGTCAGCGCCTTGGCCGTGGTCTCGTGCCCGGCCATGATGATCGTGAGCACCTGGTCGCGCAGGTCGGTGTCGGACATCGTGTGCCCGGCCGCGAGCATCGCGCCGAGCAGATCGTCGCCGCCGCCGCCCGCGCGCCGGGCCGCGATGATCAGGCGGGTGACGCGGTCGAGGAAGACGCGGGCGCGCTGGAAGCCGGCGTACCGGGCGGCGGTGTCGGCCGGGTCGGGGTCGTCGTCGGGCACGAAGTGGCCGATGAAGCGGTTGACGGCGTCGACGGCGCGGCCGAACCCGTCGCCGATGCCGCCGATGTCGGCGCCGAGCATGGCCCGCGCGATGACGGTGAGGGTGAGCGCGGTGAGGTCGTGGTCGACCCGCACGGGGGTGCCCGCGGCGGCGGTCCAGCGGCGGGTCAGCTGCGCGGCCGCGTCGGTGATGACGGTGTCGAACTTGAGCACCTCCGCCGGCCGGAACGCCGGTGCGCACATGCGGCGCTGCGCCGCCCACTCGGCCCCGTTGCTGGTGAGCAGCCCGTTGCCGAGCAGGGGCCGCAGCATGTCGTCGTCGGGGGTGCGGTCCTTGGTGTAGTTGGCGCCGTTCTCCTTGAGTACGTACCTGGCGAGGTCGGGCCGGCCGAGCATGTAGACCTGCTCGCCGTCCACCTCGTGCCTGGTGACGTCGCCGTAGCGGGCCATCTCGGTGATGAACTCGAGCGGAGCGTCGCGCATCGCGCGCAGGCTGCGGCCGCCTGCCGGCCCCGGCGGGGGTCCGCCGCGCGGGGTCACTACGTACGTCCCAGTCATTCACTTCTCCGAATCACGTACACCGGCGACCATTCTTCCTACGTATTTCAAACGCTGGAATACGTATCCCCTATTCGTATCCAGCACACTTACCAATTTGCAGGATACCGCTCCCTCCAGCGCGCCTCAATACTTATCCCAGCGCCCCGGAATTAAGTCTGGGCAATTGCTTGAGGGCGTGCCAGACTGCATGGCGAAAGGCGCACCGCGCCACGTTCCGCAAGGAGGACGAAATGGCTTTGAATCCGAACGAGCGGACTGAATTCGTCAACGCCTACACCCGGGTGCTCGTCACCGCGTGGTCGAGCGAGGAGTTCAGCGCCAAGCTCACCGGCAACACCCGCGAGGCGCTGGCGGAGTCCGGCATCGAGCTGCCGGCCGACGCCAAGATCGTGCTCGTCCGGACCGTGCCCGAAGGCCACCACGACAGCAACATCGACGTGCAGGTCGACCTGTACGAGCGCGGTCTGGAGACCGGCACGTTCGAGTTCCACATCCCCGACACCCCGCAGATCGACATGACGGAGCTGAGCGAGGGCGAGCTCGACTCGATCGCCGCCGGCGCCAGCCCCGAGGCCATCAGCATCGACATCAACTGCTGCTGCTGCCCCTGCTGCTGCTGCACCTGATCCGCGGCCGGTGCCCGGGCGTCGGGCGCCGGGGCGTCAGGAGGCGAAGCGTCGAGCACCGAAGAGAAGGGATCGAGGACATGGTCGTGGACACGGCGAGCCCGGTGCGGGTGAGCGGGCTGCGCAAGCAGTACGGCAAGGCCCACGTGATCCGCGACGTGAACCTGGAGGTGCGTCCCGGCGAGGTCTTCGCTCTGCTCGGGCCGAACGGCGCGGGCAAGACGACCACCGTCGAGATCCTGGCGGGAGTTCGCCGCCGCACCGGCGGCGAGGTGCGCGTCCTCGGCCATGACCCGGCCGAGGACGCACCCGAGTGGCGCGCACGTCTCGGGGTCGTCCCGCAGACCACGGGCGCGTACTCCGACCTGACCGTCCGCGAGGTCGTCGAGCACTTCGCGGCGTTCTACCCCGCCCCGCTGCCCACCGGTCAGGTGATCGAGATGGTGGGGCTGACCGAGCAGGCGCGCACGCAGGCGCAGCATCTGTCCGGCGGTCAGGCCCGGCGGCTGGACGTCGCCGTCGGGATCGTGGGGGACCCCGAGCTGATCTTCCTCGACGAGCCGACGACCGGGCTCGACCCGGCGGCCCGGCTCGACGCGTGGGAGCTGGTGCGGTACTTCGCCGGCCGCGGCAAGACGACCCTGCTCACCACCCACTACCTGGACGAGGTGGAGGCGCTCGCCCAGCGGGCCGCCGTCATCGTCGCCGGCAAGGTGGTGGAGACCGGCGCCGTGGCCGAGCTGGGCGGCAGGCGCGACACCCCCGCCATGGTGCGTTTCACCCGCACCGGGGCGCTGCTCGACCGGGCCCTGCCGCGGCTGCCCGACGACGCGCTGGTCGATCCGGCCGGCCCGGGCGACCCGGTCGTGTCGCTGCACACCGGCCACCCGACGCGAGCCCTGGCGGCGCTGCTGAGCTGGGCCGCCGACGCGGGCGTCGACGAGCTGGCGGACCTGCGGGTCCAGCGGCCCTCTCTGGAGGACGTCTATCTCAAGCTCATCAACGACAACCAGGGGACTGCGGAATGACCATTCCCAACGTCATCGCGACCGAGGTGCCGGCCCGGCGGGCCGGCTCGCACCGCACGGGACTGTGGCGCGCCTCGGCCGCCCGCTCGTCGGTGGAGCTCAAGTCGTTCTTCCGCAACCGGCAGTCGCTGGCCTTCACGCTCATGCTGCCGGTCGTGCTGCTGCTCGTGCTCGGCTCGATCTTCTCCGGCACCGTGCCCGGCACGCACACGGACTTCAAGCTGATGTTCGTGGCCGGCATCATCGGCTGCGGCATCATGAGCGTCAGCTTCAGCGGCCTGGCCATCAGCATCGCGATCGAGCGCGACACCGGCATGGTGCGCCGGCTGGCGTCGACGCCGATGCCGAAGACGGCCTACTTCATCGGGAAGATCGTCCGGGTGCTGGTGACGGGCCTGCTGGAGTCGGTCATCCTGCTCGCGGCCGGTGTCGGGCTGTTCCACCTGCCGCTGCCGTCATCGCCCGCCGCGTGGGGCACCCTGCTCTGGGTGCTGCTGCTCGGCGCCACGGCCTGCTCGCTGCTGGCCGTGGCGTTCAGCGCCGTCATCCCGAACGCCAGGTCCGCCGCCGCGATCGTCACGCTGCCGTTCCTGGTGCTGCAGTTCATCTCCGGGGTGTTCTTCCCCTTCGGCCAGCTGCCCGCCTGGATGCAGACGATCGCGGCGTTCTTCCCGCTGAAGTGGATGACACAGGGGCTGCGGTCGGTGTTCCTGCCGGCCGACTTCGCCAGGGTCGAGCCCGCCGGCACCTGGGAGCTCGGGCACGTCGCCGCGGTGCTCGGCGCATGGTGCGTGGCGTCGCTGCTGCTGAGCATGCTCACGTTCCGCTGGCGCGGCCCCAACGTGCGCTAGCTAGAGCGTGAGGGTCAGCCCGTCGAGCCGGCGGGGCACCAGCGTCTGGGCCCAGCCGGGCGGCGGGCCCACCGGGCGCAGCCCGGGATATCTGTCGAGCAGGCCGCGCAGGAGCAGGGCCCCGGCGTGGCGTACCAGGGGAGCGCCCAGGCACAGATGGGTGCCGGCGCCGAACGCGAGGTGGGGATTGGGCGAGCGGTCGAGCACCAGATCATCGGGCCGGTCGAAGACCTCGGGGTCCCGGTTGGCCGCCGCGACCAGGGCCAGCACCCGGGCACCGGCCGGGATCGTGCCGCCCGGCAGGCTCACCGCCTCGGTCGTGACCCGGGCGGTGAACGGGATCGGCGCCTCCACCCGCAGCAGCTCGTCGACCGCCTTGACTCCCGCCTCGTCGTCGGCCGCCCGGAGCGCCTCGGCCGCGCCGGGGCGGGGCAACAGCCACAGCAGCGCGTTGCCCACCATCTCGGCCAGCGGCTGCCAGCCGCCGATGACGGCCAGCGTCGCGATGCCCAGCGACTCGGGGCGGGTGAGCCCGCCGTCGCGGATCAGCCGCCCGAACGGCGCCGCGCCGGCCGAGCCGGCCCGCTCGTCCAGGAAGGCGGTCAGCTCGCCGGTGGCCGCCCGGGCCGCCGCGGCGGCCGCGGGCCCCACCAGCGGGTCCAGGTTCACCGCCGTACGCCGGGCCAGGTCGGCGAACGCCGCCCGATCCTGCGGCGGCAGGCCGAACAGCCGGGCCAGCACGCCGGTGGCGAGCGGCTCGCCGATGTCGGCGGTGGCTTCCACCTTCTCCCGCCCGGCGAGCGCGGCGAGCACCTGGTCGATCTCGGCGGCGATGCCGTCGCCCACACTGCGGATCGCGGCCGGGCCGAGCAGCAGCGCGCCGGGCTTGCGCAGCCGCTGGTGCTCGGGCGGGTCGGTGGTGAGCATCGACGGCGGCAGCGCCTCGTCGCGCACGCGTTCGCGCTGGCCGAGCGCCGCCGAGAAGCGCGGGTCGCGCAGCGCGAGCACGCAGTCGGCGTGGCGGGTCAGCAGCCACATGTGCGAGGTGGCGTCGTGGTGCACCGGGTCGTTGTCGCGCAGCCAGCGGTACGCGGGGTACGGATCGGCGCGCCCGCGAGGTGAGAACGGATGGGCGAACTCGCTGGGCAGGGTGCGTGCGGCCATGCCGTGGGCTCCCTCGCGTGGGGGGTCAAGTCGATCAAGCCGATGGACAAACTACTACAAGGGGTAAGCCGGTGGCACTGCTCGACGTCGTCGTCATCGGGGCCGGGATCAGCGGCCTGACCGCCGCCGCGCGGCTGCGCGAGGCGGGCCGCACGGTGACCGTGCTGGAGGCCAGGGACCGGATCGGCGGGCGCATCCTCACCCACCGCCCGTCCCTGCTCGAACTGGGCGCCCAGGTGGTGCACGGCGACCGCAACCCCATCGGGTCGCTGCCCGGTCAGGACCCACTGACGCCCGTGCCGCGCCGCGCGGCGCGGGTGCTGCTGGAGGGCCGGGTGCTGCCGATGGCCGCGCTCGCCGCCTTCGGCTCCCCTCCCCCGCTGCTCGCCGAGCGGCTGCTGGCCACCGCGACGCGCGATGTGCCGGTGGCCGAGTGGCTGGCCCAATGGCTGGCCCGGCAGCCGGCGGTGCCCGCCATGGTGGGCGACTGGACGGCCGAGTGGCTCCAGCAGACCTGGGGCGCCGGCCCGGACGTGCTGAGCGCCCTCGGCCTCGGCCGCGCCCACCGCGCCGACGACGTGGGCCCGGGCGAGTTCGCCGTCGCCGGCGGCTTCGACACGCTGCCCCGGCGGCTGGCCGCCGGGCTCGCCGTACGCACCGGCGCGGCGGTGCTGCGGCTCGGCTGGACCCGGGGCCGGGTGACCGCCAAGACGCACGACGACACGGTGGAGGCCGCCGCGGCCGTGGTCACCGTGCCCCCGTCGCTGATCGCCGACGGCACGCTCGTGGTCGACGACCTGCCCGCGCGCAAGCTGGCGGCGGCGCGGGCCCTGCGGCTCGGCGACGCCTGGTGCGGCGTGGCCGTCTACCCGCGACCGGCCCCCGAGTCGGCGGTGGTGTTCGACACCGGCGGACGGCTGGGGTTCGTCGGGGCGACGCGGGGGCGGCCCGAGGTGCACGTCGTGGCCAAGGGCCGCGCGGCCGCCGCCCTGCGGGCCGCCGGCCGCGACGGGATCCCCACGCTGCTCGCCGGCGCGATGCCCTGGACGCGCGGCCTGCGGCCCGACTCGATCGAAGTCGCCGACTGGGGCGCCGACCCGTGGGCCGGCGGCGGCTACACCTATCCGGCCGTGGGGTCCCTCGGGGCGGCCGCGGCCTGGGCGGAGCCGATGGACGGCACGCTCTTCTTCGCCGGCGAGGCCACCGTGGGCCAGGCCGGCCCGCCCATGGTGCACATGGCGATGGCCAGCGGCGAGCGCGCCGCGAGAGAGGTGTTGCGGACATGACACAGCACGGCGGATGGCTGCTGCTCGCGCTGGACGAGGAGCTGACCAAGGACATCACCCCGCTGCGGTTCGGCGACCGGAACCTGATCGCGGTGCGCGACGGCGACCGGATCCGGGTCTTCGAGGGCGGCTGCCCGCACCGGGGCGCGCACCTCGGATACGGCGGCGAACTCTCCGGCGACTGCGTGATCTGCCCGTTCCACGGCAAGCGCATCGCGCTCGGCGACACCTCCCGCCGCTGGTCGGTGCCCGAGCTGCCCTCGGCGCGGGCCGGCGCGGCGCTGTTCGCCCGGCTGTCGGACGATCCGGCCGGCGACCGCGGCTTCGCGGCGGAGATCGAGCGGCTCGCCGCCGAGCTGGTCATCGTGGCGGCGGTGATCCAGCCGGTGGCGGTGCCGGCGGAGTACGTCGTGGAGAACGCGTTCGACGCCGAGCACTTCAGCGCCGTCCACCTGGTGCCGGCGGTGCGCGGCATGCGCACCCGCGACGGCGCGCACGGGGAGCTGGTCATCGAGGGCGAGTTCCGCACCAAGGCGCCGCCGTGGGAGCGGGAGCGGCGGCTCGGCTTCGCCTCCCGGTTCCTGGCCCGCGCGTTCAGCCCCCATCTGGTGGTCACCGAGCTGGGGGCGGCGGAGGCGCCGTACACGATCATCACGGGGGCGACTCCGGCGGGCACGGGCAGCGTGGGGCGGGTGGCGATCGGCGTGCGCCCGGACCGCACCGACGCGCTGCCCGCGCTGATCGACGGCGCGCGCTACGCGTTCGAGCAGGACCGGGTCGTGTGGGACCACCTGGACGTGGGCGCGCCGGAGCGGCTGGACGCCGCGGACGCGCCCGTGCTCGCCTTCCGCCGGTTCTGCGCGGCCTTCGAGGAGGCGTCGTGACGCTGTTCACCCGGGAGCACGGCGACGGCCCGGCCGTGCTGTGGATCCACGGCTACACGATGGACTCGTCGGTGTGGGGGCCGCTGTGGGCGCTGCTGCCCGGGTGGCGGCACATCGGCGTCGACCTGCCGGGGCACGGCCGGTCCGGCCCGCTGTCGCCCGGTGTCTCCCTGCCGCGCCTCGGGGCCGAGCTGACGGAGCTCGCCGGGGAACGCGGGGCGCACCTGGTCGTGGCCGAGTCGATCGGGTCCATGATCGCGTTGCAGATGGCCATCGACGCCCCCGAGACCATGCACGGGCTGATCGTCGGGTCGCCCACCCTGGCCGGCTCGCCGCCCGAGCCCGGCACCGGCGAGCGCTACCGCGCGCTGGCGGCGCTCGCCCGGTTCGGCGCGACCGGCGAGCAGCTGGCCGACCTGTGGATGACCTCTCCGCCCGACATCTTCCGGGGCACCGAGCGGCACCCGGAGCTGCGCGCCCGGCTGCGCTCGATCATCGCCCGGCACGGCTGGCGCGAGCTGCGCGACGGCGCGATGGCGCGGCTCAGCCGGCACGTCCACACGCCCGCGGATCTCGCCGGGATCCGGGCGCGGACCCTGGTGGTGCTCGGCGACGACGACATGCCGACCTTCCGGGCCAACGCCGAGCTGCTGCGCGGCGCGGTGCCCGGCTGCCGCACCCGGACGTTCGCCGCGGCCGGGCACCTGTGCCTGATCGAGCGGCCTGAGGCGGTGGCGCCGGTCGTCGCCGAGCACCTGGCCCACGCGCACGCGACGGCGAAGGAGGCGGCGCATGCCGATGCACGAGTGCTATGAGCCGGGCGAGCCGTGCTGGGTGGACTACGCGGCGACCGACCCCGGCGGCGCGCGCGCCTTCTACGGCGCGCTGTTCGGCTGGACGTTCGAGCGGGAGGGCGCCTACGAGCTGATCCGGCTGGGCGGCGAGGTGGTGGGCGGGTTCGGCCGCGTGCCGCCGGGGCTGCCCGGCGCGTGGAACACCTACCTGGCCACCGGCGACGCCGGCGCGCTGGCCGGCCGGGTGGGCGAGCTGGGCGGCACGGTGGTGTTCGGCCCGATCGACGCCGGAGCCGACGGGCGGCTGCTGTTCGCGGTCGACCCCGCCGGGGCGTCGGTGGGCTTCTGGCAGGGCCGCCACGCGGACGGCATCGTGCTGGTCGACGAGCCCGGCACCTGGTGCCGCCACGAGCTGTGGGCGGCCGGGGACCTGGCCGAGACCTTCTACGGGAAGCTGTTCGGCGCCCGCCCCTGGGCCGGCCCCTGGGCCGTGCCGGGCCCCCGGCCCGGCCTCGCGCCGCGGTGGGTGACGTTCTTCCGGGTGGCCGACGCGCCGGCCGCGCGGGCGGCGGCGCAGCGCCTGGGGGCGACGGCCGTCGTGCGGCACGGAGCCGCGACGATCATGTGCGACCCGTGGGGGGCGCTGTTCGCCCTCACCGCCGAATAACCGGGCCGAATATCGGCGGCATACGTATCTGGAAAGGCCGGGAATACGTAGCCGAAGCCGCCGTCGTACGTATGTCGCGCGGCGCCGGTGCGCGATTTTCCACCGGCTCGGCAATTGTGTGCGCAGGCCCGGCCGATATGTCATGATCGCGGCATGATGCTGCGATTAAAGCGAATGGTCGCGCCCGTTGTCTGCCTGCTCGTGCTGGCCGGTGGGGCTCCCGCCGCCCTGGCGGCCGCACCCGCCTCCGGCACGGCGGCGTCGGATCTGCCCACGCAGGTGACGGCGATGCGCGCGTTGCATTTCATGGTGGGCACGTGGGCCGGATCGGGCTGGAACCTGAGCCCGACCGGCGAGAAGCAGGAGTTCACGCAGACCGAACGCGTCGCCTACAAGGCGGGCGGTCAGGTGATCACCGTGGAGGGCGAGGGCCACGACAAGGCCGATCGCCGCAGGGTGGTCGACACCGCCCTCGCCGTCATCGGCTACAACGACACGACCGGCCGGTACCGCTGGGAGGCGTTCTCGCAGGGCTACGTCACGGAGGCGGTGCCGGTGGTCGGCGACCACCTGTTCCAGTGGTCGATCGCGACCCCCGCCACCACCATCCGCTACACGCTTCGGTTCACCCGCAGGACCTGGCACGAGATCGGCGAGGTCACCCTCGACGGCGGCCAGACCTGGCGGCAGACCTTCCAGATGGATCTGCGCCGGGTGCGGTGACCCGGCGCGGATCCGGGTGGAGCGGCTAGGCGCCGAACAGCTGGGCCAGCTTCTGGACCAGCTCGTAGACGCCGTACAGGAAGGGCAGCCCGACCCACAGCCAGGCCAGCGTCATCAGACCACCGTGCCGGGTGCCGGCCGTCGTGGTGGTCTCGTCGGTGGTCACTGGTCCGTCGGTCATCGCGCCTCTCCCGCCATCGGAACCTGCTCTGCGGTGGGCTTCACGTGGTGCTTCTCGTGCACCGGGCGGATGAGCTCGTTCGCCACGAAGCCCACCACCAGCAGCCCGATCATGATGTAGAACGACGTCGAGTACAGCGCCGGGCCGGACCTGCCGGCCGACTCCTGCGCGTCGGCGATCGCGTTGACGATCAGCGGGCCGAGCACCCCGGCCGCCGACCAGGCCGTCAGCAGCCTGCCGTGGATCGCGCCGACCTGGTACGTGCCGAACAGGTCCTTCAGGTACGCCGGTACCGTGGAGAACCCACCGCCGTAGAACGACACGATGACCAGGGCGCACACGATGAACAGCGGCTTGGCGGAGTCGCCGGTCAGCGCGAGCACCAGGTAGAGCAGGGCGCCGACGCCGAGGTAGACGCGGTACATGTTCTTGCGGCCGATCAGGTCCGAGGTCGTCGACCAGCCGAACCGGCCCGACATGTTGCCGAGCGACAGCAGCGCCACGAACCCCGCGGCCGCGGTCGCCGTGACCGCCGACGAGGTGCCGGCGAAGGTGTCGCGGATCATCGGCGCCGCCTTCTCCAGGATGCCGATGCCGGCCGTGACGTTCAGGCACAGCACGAGCCACAGCAGGTAGAACTGCGGTGTGCGCATCGCGTTGCGCGCCGACACGTCGGCCGTGGTGACCATGGACCGCACGGCGGCCTTCGCCGGCTCCCAGCCCTTCGGCCGCCACCCTTCGGCGGGCACCCGCACGAGCAGCACGCCCATGGTCATGAAGACCGCGTAGACGATGCCGTGCACGAGGAACGTCTCGGCGATGCCGCCGGTGTCGGTGCCGAACGAGCTCAGCATCTGCGCCGACCAGGGCGAGGCGATCAGGGCGCCGCCTCCGAACCCCATGATCGCGATGCCGGTGGCCATGCCCGGCCGGTCGGGGAACCATTTGATCAGGGTGGACACGGGCGAGATGTACCCGATGCCGAGCCCGACGCCGCCGACGCAGCCGTAGCCGAAGACGACGAGCCAGTACTGCCGGGTGGCCACGCCGAGCGCGGAGAGCAGGAACCCCGACGCGAAACACACCATGGACACGAACATGGCCCAGCGAGGGCCCTTGCGCTCGACCAGCGTGCCGCCGAAGGCGGCCGACAGGCCGAGCATGACGATGCCGAGCTGGAACGGCAGCGCGCTCAGCGTGCCGGACAGGTCGAGCGACGACTCGAGCGGGCGCTTGAACACGCTCCAGGAGTAGGCCTGCCCGATGGCGAGGTGGACGGACAGGGCGGCGGGGGGGATCAGCCACCGGCTCCAGGTGGGGGGCGCGATGGTACGGAAACGATCGAGGAATCCAGACAGTGTGCTGATGCTGTTACCCACATGCATCGCCTACCACATACGGTATTCCATGAGTCGTACACTTTTCAACTACTACGGTGAGCGGTCGATTTTGCGCGGTGAGCGGTAGATCGCACAGGAGTCGTATACGATCGGCCGTCACTGGGCTACGTTGGGATAAGGGGATCAACGGCGAGGGCACCCCGGCCCCGCCACGCCGGAGTCTGATGGGTCAGGACCCCGATGAACCTTGAGCTCCACGGTCTGGTCTGGTCGCAGGGCGGGCGGCTGCGCACCCTGGCACCCGACCCCCTGATCGCCCGGGCTGATCGCACGACCATGGTCGTGGCCGACGGCCCGGCCGACGCCGAGGCGTTCGCCGACGTCGTGCTGGGGCTCGCCTGGCCGAAGAAGGGCGCGATCCGCCTGTCGGACCGCGAGGTCACCACACGGACCCCGCCCGAACGCCGCGTCGGTCTGGTGCCCTCCGGCGGCTGCCTGTCCCCCCACCTCACCGTCGAGCAGAACATCGCCTTCGGGCTGCGCCGCCGCCGCCCGCGCGCCGAACGCCGCGCCCACGTCGCCTACGTCGCCGAGCGGCTCGGCATCGGCGGGCTGCGCCTGCGGCTGCACCACCTGTCCAACGACGAGATCCTCGTGGTGGCCGTGGCCCGCGCCATGTGCGGCAACCCGCCCGACGCCCTGCTCATCGAAGACCGGGCCGGCGGCCATCCCTGCGGCGCCGCCGCCCGGGCCATGCGGCGGTACCCCGACCTGCCGGTGCTGGTGGTCGGTGACGACCCGGCCCGCGCCGCCAGGCTCGCCGCCCCCGAGGAGACCTGGGAGATCATCGATGCGGATCAGCCGTAGGAGGGCGCTCGCCGCGCTACCGGCCCTGGCCGCGGCCGGAGCCGTCGGCTGCTCCGGCGAGCGGCCGCTGCGCATCGCCGTGGTGTGGAGCGGCTTCGAACGGCGGATCTTCCAGCACCTGCTGAGGGCCTACCCGTATCCGGCGGCCGTCTACTCGGCCGGCGACAACATCGCGGCCCTGTTGCGCGAGCCCGTCGCCGACACCGCCTCCCCCGACATCGCGATGGTGCCCCGGCCAGGGCTGGTGCGCGACCCCGGCATCTGCCGCCGCTTACAGCCGGTGCGGTCGTCCGACCCGCCGTACTGGAGGTCCCTGGTGACCTGCGAAGGCGCCGTCAGGGGCGTCTGGATCAAGGCCGCGCACAAGTCGCTGGTGTGGCACACCAGCGGCGACGCCCTCTCCCCCGGCACCTGGGAGGCGTGGCGGTCCGAGCTCGCCCGGCAGGCGCAGGCGGCGGGGGCCGGCGCCTCCCCGGCGCCCCTGTCGATCGGCGCCGCGGACGGCTGGGTGCTCACCGACTGGTTCGAGAACGTCCTGCTGGGCTTCGACCCCCACCTCGGGGTCTACGAGAGCCTGGCGACCGGAGCCGACCCCGAGGCGTGGCGCCACCCGGCGGTCGTGAACACGCTGCGGGAACTCGGCGAGCTGTGGTCGACGCCGGGGCTGCTGCCCGGCGGCGGCAGCCGGGCGCTCACCCTGCAGTTCCACGAGGCGATCCTGGACGTGTTCCACTACGGCACCGCGCTCGCCGTGGCCGCGCCCGACTTCGCCTGGCCGATCCTCAGGGAGTACGCCCGCGATCCGGCCGAGGCCGCCAGGGCGCAGGCCGAGCCGGCCCGGGTGCGGTTCCGGTTCCCGCCGGTGTCGGGCGCCCAGCCGGTGCTCGTCGGCGGGGAGGCCGCGGTGGCGCTGCGGGCCGACGACCAGCGGGCCCGCGCGTTCCTGGACTGGCTCGCCGCGCCCTCCTCCACCGGCGCCCCGGGCACGCCTCGCGACACCTCGGCCCGGGATCGGGCGCTGCGGCAATGGGCGGCCGAAGGCGGGTTCACCCCGGTGCGGTGGCGGCCCGGCTATCCGCCGCTGCTCGACGAGCCCGCACGGGAAATCTCCGGCCGCTCGCCCAGCATCGCGTTCGACCTGTCCGACCGGCTCTCGGGCGGGTTGTCCGGCGGCGACGGGCAGGGGCTGTGGCGCATCCTGACGGAGTTCTTCACGGCCGTGAGCGTGCGCGGCGTGCGGGTGCCCGACGCCGTCTCGGCCGCGACGGCCGCGATGGTGCGGGCGGCGGAGGGCGGGAGATGAGCGGCGACGACGCCTTCCTGTTCGAGATCACGCCCAGGCACGACACCCGGGCTCCCCGCAAGTGGCCCGGCTGGGCGCGCACCCGGGCGCGGGCCTGGGGCTACCTGCTGCCGGCCGTCGCGCTGGCCGGCCTGGTCCTGATCGTCCCCCTGGCCGCCACCGTGCTGACGGGGCTGATGTCCGGCCCCGGCCACTTCGCCGGCATTCTGCGCCGGGGCGACGTGTGGCTCGCCCTGCGCAACACCGCCGGCTGGCTGGGCCTCGCGGCCGTCGTGTGCGCGCTCGGGCTCGGCCTGGCACTGCTCTCCCAGCGGCTGCGCCCCTGGCTGCGACGGCTGCTGCTGATCTCGATCGCGCTGCCCGCCGTGGCCTCGCCGCTGACCGCCGGCATCGCCTTCCGCCTCATCTTCGACGTCGCCCCCGAGCGCGGCGTGCTGAACGCCCTGCTGCCCCACCCGGTGCTGTTCCTGGGCCCCGGCTGGATCTGGCTCGTCCTCGGATCGGCGTTCGTGTGGCAGTGGACCGGGGTGGCGTTCCTGGTCTTCCAGGCCGGGCTGTCGCGGGTGCCGGGCGACCTGCTGCGGGTGGCCCGCGTGCTGGGCATGGACACGCCGCGCGTGTGGCGCCTGGTGAAGATCCCCGCGCTGTTCCCGACGGCCGCCCTGGCCTTCCTGATCGTGCTCACCGCCGCCGCCCGGGTGTTCGGCCTGGTGCTCGTGGGCGCGCCCGGCTCGATGCAGGCCGCGGTGGACGTGGTGGGGCTGTACTGGTGGCGCCATCAGGACGAACTGGGCGCCGGCGGGTCGTCCGCCCTGGCCACCCTGCAGTTCGCCGTCGCCGCGGCCGTGGCGCTGCTGGTGCTGTGGCGGCTGCGCCGTGAGCTGCCCGACCGCAGGCCGCTCGAGGCCGTGCCCGCCCCCGTCCCCGCGTCCGCGTCCGCGTCGGCGCGGGCCCGCTCCGCGGCGGCCATCGTGATGGCCGTGCTGTGGCTCGTCCCCTTCGCGATCCTCGTGCTCACGTCCCTGCGCTCCCCCGTCGCGGCGGCCACCTCGGGGTTCTGGACCGGCGGCTACGGCACGGGCTCCTACCGCGACGCCTTCGGCGACGGCTCGTTCGCGGCGGCGCTCAGCCACACCTTCCGCCAGGCGATCATCGTGGTGACCATCGTGCTGCTGGCCGCCGTGCCCGCGGCGTACGCGCTCACCCACTCGCGGCTCCCCTACCGCTCGGGGCGCGTCATCGTGGGCGTGGCGACCACGCTCGCCGTGCTGCCGCCGCAGGTGGCGGCGCGGCCCCTCGGCGAGGCGCTGGGCGGATGGGTCGGGAACCTCGCCGTGCTGGGCGCGGTGTACGCGGCCATGGTGCTGCCGCTCGCGGTGCTGATCCTGCGCAACGCGTTCGCCTCGGTGCCGCACCATGTGATCGGCCGGGTGGCGCCGGGCCGCTCGGCGCTGCCGCGGATGATGGTCGAGAGCGGGCCGGCCATCGTGGCGGTGTCGGTGCTGGCGTTCGTGCTCGCCTGGAACGACCTGGTGATCGGGCTGCTGCTGAACTGGCCGGCCGCCGACCAGGTGCCGCTGATCCTGCTGCAGCAGTCCCGGCAGTTCATCACGTCGGCCGGGCAGCTGGCCGCCCAGGGAGTGGTCGCCACGGCCGTGCCCGCGGCGCTGGTGCTGCTGACCGGCCCCTGGCTGGTGCGCGGCCTCACCCTGGGGGTGCGCAGGTGAGCGGGTGGCGGCAGCGGCTGGCCGGGCTGCGCGGCAGGCTGCCCAGGAACCGCCAGGAGTACACCGCGGTGGCGATCGCCGCGGCGGGCGGCATCGGCCTCACGCTGGTGGCCGAGGAACTGTCGAACTGGGTGCTGACGGTGGTCCCCGCCGGCGTCATCATCCCCGTGGGCCTGGCGCTCGTCCTGATCCGGTCGCTGCGGCGGGACGATCCGATCGCCGTGGAGGCCGGGAAAGCCGGCCGGGAGGTCCTGCCGCGCCCCGCCCGGCTGATCGGCCGCGCCATGGAGCGGGACCAGATCGTGCACGACGCCCGCAACGGCCTCGTGGTGGTGGTGCGGGGCCCCGCCGGCACCGGCACCTCCACCCTCGCCATCGCCGCCGCGGCGCAGCTGGCGCCGA
Organism: Actinomycetales bacterium; assembly: GCA_044507605.1. Classification (GTDB taxonomy): domain Bacteria; phylum Actinomycetota; class Actinomycetes; order Streptosporangiales; family Streptosporangiaceae; genus Thermopolyspora. The sequence continues at coordinate 225,769 of JBIQJI010000001.1, forward strand.
ACGCGAAGGCGCAGTACTACGTGGATCTGCGCGGGCAGGACTGGCAACGACCGGAGAACGCGCTGAGCGTCGCCCGCAGGGTGCTGCGGGCCCTCGGCCGCCCCTCGGGCGACGTGGAGAGCGCGCAGGCCGCGACCGAGAAGGTGCGGGCGGCCCTGCGCGGCAAACGCAGGCTGCTGCTCCTCGACAACGTGGCGCGCTGGGAGCAGATCTCCTGGCTCCCCGACCACGTCGGCGACGCGTGGCTGATCGCCGCCGGCGAGGTGGCGGGGTGCGACCAGATCATCCTCCCGGCGGGCTTCACCGTGGTGCCGATCAGGGACCTGACGCCCGACGAGGGCATCGCGCTGCTGCGCGAGCAGAGCACACTGGGCGGGGTCACCGAGCGGATGGACGCCGACCCGGACGCCACCAGGGCGCTGGCCCGGTCGTACCTGACCCGCCCGGCCGTCGTCACCGGCATCGGCCGCTGGCTGGCCGAGAACCCCGGCATGTCGATCGCGGACCTGCTGGCCGAGCTGCACCACGAGCCGCACGACCAGGCCCAGCAGGTGCTGGGTCTGCTGGTGCGGCACGTCTCCCCGCCCGCCACCTGGCTGCTGGCGCGGCTCGTGGGGATGCCGGTGGCCGAGGTCGGCATCGACGCCACCACGGCCCTGACCGGCCTGCCGCGGCGGGAGGCCGAGCGGCTCATGGCGGAGCTGCGCGACAACGGCCTGGTGGAGCAGGTCCACACGGCCCGCTGGCGCGTGGTCGACGCCGCCCGCCCGACCGTGCCGCGGCCCCAGAACCTGGACCTCGCCCGGCGACGGCTGATCGAGTACTACGCGGAACGCTCGGCGGCCAACGCCGAGCGGCTGCCCCAGCCCGAGGCGCGCCGCTGGTTCGAGGTCGAGGACAAGGCGCTGCTCCAGGTGCTGGGGGCCGGCGCCACGCAGCCGTGGGCCGCCCGCCCGCTGCGGCGGATCGCCGACGCGCTGGACGCCTGGTTCGCGCTGGAGCACCGGGTCGACGACCGGGGCGAGGCCGCCGACCGGGCGGCGCGGGCCGCCGAGCGGCTGCACGACGACATCGGGCTGGCGGTGGCCCTGGTGCGGCGCTGTGTGGTGGCGCTGATGCTGGGCGAGATCGGCCGGGCCAAGGCCCGCTTCAACGACCTCACCTCGCGCCTGGACGCCGACGAGGCGAAGTGGCGGCCCCAGCAGCACCTGCTCCAGGCCATGATGAAGCTGGCCCTGGGCGACGACTTCGACGCGGCCGATGCGGCGCTGACGCACTACGCGCGGGCCCTGCGGGGCGCGGACCTGACAGGGCTCGGCACGGTCCTGATCGACAAGGCGGTGGTGAAACTGCGACGCGGCCAGCTCATCGCCGCCCAGCCGGGCGATCAGCGGGACCGCGAGCGGCGGGCCCTGGCGGCGGCCGAGGCGTACCGCGACGCCCGCGAGCTGCTCATCAGCGCGCGGGGGCCGGCCCGCGAGGCCGAGGACGCGCACGCCGAGGCGCACGCCGCGGAACTGCTGGGGCTGGCCAACTGGTACCTGCACTCCTACGGTGACGCCGCCGAGAACTGGAGCACCGCCGCCATGCTCTACGAACGGTGCGGCGACCGCACCGGCAGGGCGCGGTGCGAGGTGCATCAGGCGACCGCGCTGCTCAACGGCGGGAGCCGGGACCCGGCCCGGACGGCGGAGGCGGCCGAGTCGCTCCACGCCGCGCTCGGCAACCTGCCCGCCACCGGGCTCGTCACGGCGCTGGCGTACCTGCACCTGGCCATCGCCGAGCCCGCGGCGGCCGCCGGTCATCGCAAGGCGGGGCTGGCCGCGCTCGCCCCCCGGAACGAACCGGCCGAGCCGGCCCAGGTGACCGAGATCCGGCGCAGGCTGGAGGAGCTGCCCGACCACCCCGGGGAGGCCGCCGCCTCATGAAGCGCGCCTAGACGTTCGACTGCTGACCGATGAAGATCGTGCCAAGCCGGTCGATCGCGGCATGGGCCTCGGCGTGCAGGTGGCCCACGTCGAGGCTCTCGTCGCCCACCACGACCAGCAGCGCGTCCTCCGGCACGGCGTACACCACGACATAGCCGCCGGTGCACCGGATCACCACCTCGCCGAGGTCGCCCATGCCCGTCTCGTAGCCCGCCCGGCCGCCCAGCCCCAGCGCCGTCGCCGCCAGCGCGGCGATCACCTCCGGGTGCGCCCTGTCGCTGTCGGCCGCCACCAGCAGCCCGTCGGCCGCCGCCACCGCCGTCTCGGTCACGCCGGGCACCGCCTGCCGCAACCGCCGTATCTCAGAGACCACCACGTCACCGCTCATGCCCGCACCTCTTTCTGATCGTTTCAATTCCCTCATTGTCCGGCAGATGTGGCAAGCCCGCTGGCAGGTGGAGACAGATGTACGGCCCAAGACAGGTTCGGCGGCCCTCTGCCCAGGTCACGGAGGTAACGAACTCGTCTCCAGGCGCTGACGGGGCCTTGACCCGGGCCGGTACCAGAGTTAGGTTCCAGGTCACTGACATCGTTGTCATCACCGGTCGATCGCATCGGAGGCCACGTGCCACCTACTCAGACCTCTCCCCTCCGCCCCAGCCGTCTGCCGCTGAACCAGGTCACCCACTTTTACCGGGGCGGCGAGCGCATCGCCGCCTGGCGGCGCGACGAGCGGGCAGGCGGACCCAACCGGCCCGAGGAGTGGATCGGGTCGATGACCACGATGACATCGCCGGAGGACGACCCGTCCGGCAAAGGGCTGTCGCGGCTCGCCGACGGCACGCTGCTGCGCGACGCGGTGCTCGCCGACCCCGAGCGCTGGCTCGGCCCGGCGCACGTCGCCGCCTACGGCGCCTCCACCGAGATCCTGGTCAAGCTGCTCGACGCCGGTCAGCGGCTGCCGGTGCACCTGCACCCCGACCGCGCGTTCGCCCGGCGGCACCTCGGCCTGCGGCACGGCAAGACCGAGGCGTGGGTCGTGCTCGGCGTCGACGGCGACGCCAAGGTCCGGCTGGGCTTCGCCGAGCCGATGGCGCCGGCCAGGCTGCGCGCCATGGTCGACGGCCGCGACACGGCCGGCCTCGTGGCGTCGCTGCGCGCCCGGTCCGTGCGGCCCGGCGACGCCGTGCTGGTGCCGGCCGGCACGCCGCACTGCCTCGACGAGGGGGTGTTCGTGCTGGAACTCCAGGAGCCCACGGACCTGTCGATCCTGCTGGAGCCGGGCGGTTTCGGGGGCGAGATCCGCGCCGACCTCGGGCTCGGGCTCGACCTCGCGCTGCGGGCCGTGCGCCACGAGGCGCTCGGCGCGGACGAGCTGGCCGAGCTGGTCGTGCCACGCGAGCGCGTGGCCGCCGCCGAGCCGGGCCGGCCGGTGCCGCTGCTGCCGCCGGCGGCCGCCCCGTTCTTCCGCGCGCACCTGCTGCGCGGCGGCCACGGCGCGGTCATCGAGCCCGGCTTCGCCATCGTGGTCGCGACCCGGGGCGCCGGCACGCTCGTCACGGAGGCGGGCGGCGAACTGGCCCTGCGGCGCGGCGACACCGCGATCGTGCCGTACGCCGCCGGAGAGTGGCGGCTGCGCGACGACGGCACCGGCGGCGACGCGCCCGGGAACGACCTGCCCGGGAACGACGTGCCCGGGAACGACGCGGGACACGGCCCACGGGCCGAGACAGACGACACAGGGGACGGCGAGGCGACGGTCGTGGTCTGCCGGCCGCCGGCGGCCTGAGAGGGGGGGTGGCGGTCGTGGGAACGGACGTGATCGTCGGAATAGACGTCGGCACCACCCGGGTGAAGGCCATCGCGGTCGACGAGCGCGGCGCGGTGCGCGGCGGCGCCGAACGGCCCACCCCCTGGCGCCGGCAGGACGGCCGCACCGAGGCCGACCCCCTGGCGCTGGTGCGGCTCGCCCGCACGGTGGCCGCCGAGTCGGTGACCGCCACCGGCGGCAGGGCGCTCGCGATCGGGCTGACCGGGATGGCCGAGACGGGCGTGCTGGCCGACGGGCACGACCGCCCGCTGGCCCCCGCCATCGCCTGGCACGACCCGCGCGGCGACGTGGAGACGATCGCCCGCGAGCTCGGCGCCGACACGTTCCCGACGACCACCGGCATGCCGTTGTCGCAGCTGCCGTCGCTGGCGAAGCTGCTGTGGCTGCGCCGCACCGACCCCGGCACGGCCGGCGCCGCCCGCTTCTACTCGGTGGGCGAGTGGGTGGTGCGCGGGCTCGGCGGCGACCCGGTGGCCGAGCTGTCGCTGGCGAGCCGCACCGGGCTGCTCGACCTCGCCACCGGGCTGCCCTGGGAGGCGGCCCACGACCTGCTGGGCGTCCCCGGCCTGCTCCCCCCGCCGGTGCCGGCCGGCACCCCGGCGGGACGCGCCCACGGCGACGACCTGCCCGGCGTGCTGCGCGGCGCCGTGCTGACGGTCGCCGGGCACGATCACCAGGTGGCGGCGTACGGCGTGGGGGCCGCCGGCGACGACGCGATGTTCGACTCGCTCGGCACCGCCGAGGCGCTGGTGCGCTCGGTGCGCCCGCCGCTCGCCCCCGAGCACGTCGCGGCGCTGACGGCGCTGCGCATGACGGTGGGCTGGGGCGTGGTCCCCGGGCAGCTGAACATCCTCGCCGGGCTGCCCACCGGCCTCACCCTGACCCGCATCGCGACCATGGTGGGCGCGGCCACGGAGGCCGAGCGCATGGCGCTCGCCGAACAGGCGATGGCCGAGCCCGCCGACCCGGCCGCGCCGCGCCTGGTGGAGCCCCGCGACGAGGGGTTCGGCCTGGCCGGCATCGCCGACGGCGTCACCCCGCCCCGGCTGTGGCGGGCGGCCGTGCACGGCATGGTCGCCGAAGCCGACCGGCTGCTGACCGTCGTCGACGGCATCGCCGGTCCGCACGGCAGGGTCGTGGCGGCGGGCGGCTGGCTGCACGACCCGGTGCTGCTCGCCGCCAAGCGCCGCAGGTTCCCCGGGCTGCGCATCGCCTCGGTCGCCGAACCCGGAGCGTACGGCGCGGCGCTGCTGGCCGCGTCGGCGGCGGGACTGCCGCTGTCGCCGCCCCCCGTGACATCCCCGGTTTCCCCATGATCGAGAGGTGACAGGTGTCCTTCAGCCTGGATCAGATAGCCGACGAGTCGGGCAGGTTCGCCATCCTCGCCATGGACCAGCGGGGCAGCCTGCGCGAGATGCTCGACCGCGCCGGGCGGCCGAACTCCGACGCCGACCTCGGCGCCTTCAAGGCCGACGTGATCGGCGCCCTGTCGCCGCTGGCGACGGGCGTCCTCACCGACGCGGAGTACGGCGTGCCGGCCGCCCGGGCCGCGGGGGCGTTCGCCCCGGGCGCGGGCCTGCTGATCGCCGCCGACCGGTCCCCGCAGCCGATGGTGAACGGCCGCCGCCTGCTGTTCGAGCCCGATCGGGGCGCGGCGTTCGTCGCGGCCCACGGCGGCGTGGCGCTGAAGTTCCTGGTGCGGTGGGACCCCGGCGCGCGCGACGCCGGCGAGGTCCTCGACGCGGTGCGGGCGGTGGTGGCCGACTGCCGGGCGTACGGCATGCCGTCGGTCATCGAGCCTCTGGTGCGGCCGGCCGGGGAGGCCACGCCCGACCGGGTCGCGCGGCTCGTCGTCCGGTCGGCCGCGCTGCTGGCGGCCCTGGAACCCGACCTGCTCAAGCTGGAGTGGCCCGGCGACGACGCCGGCTGCCGCGAGCTGACGAAGGTCTGCGGGACCGTGCCGTGGACCCTGCTGTCGGGCGGGGTGCCGTACGAACGGTTCACGAAGCGGGTGCTGACCGCGGTGGACGCGGGGGCCCGCGGCTACATCGCCGGCCGCGCCTTCTGGGGCGAGGCGGCGGGCATGCCCCCCGCCGAGCGGCGGGAGTTCCTGCGCACCACGGCGGCCGACCGCATGGCCCGCCTCAACGCGACACTGGCGGGGCACCGGTGAGCGCCGGGGCCGCACCGGTCGCCGAGACCACACCGGTGCTGAGCGCGCACGGCCTGGTGAAGACGTACGGCCACGTGCGGGCGCTGCGCGGCGCGTCGTTCGAGGCCCGTCCCGGCGAGGTCACGGCGCTGGTGGGCGACAACGGCGCCGGCAAGTCGACGCTCATCAAGGCCCTGTCGGGGGTGCTGACCCCCGACGAGGGCGAGATCCGCGTCGACGGCGAGCCGGTGCGGTTCGCCGACCCGCAGGACGCCAAGCGGCGCGGCATCGAGACCGTCTACCAGGACCTCGCCCTCGCCCCCGACCTGGACGCCGCCGCCAACGTGTTCCTCGGCCGGGAGCTGCGCAGGTTCCGCTTCCTGCACGACCACGCGGAGATGCGGCGCCGCACCGCCGCCGCCTTCGCCGACCTGGGCGTGGGCCTGGTGCAGGACATGCGGCAGCCGGTGGCGGCGTTCTCCGGCGGCCAGAAGCAGTCGGTGGCGATCGCGAAGGCCGCGATGTGGGCCACCAAGGTGATCATCATGGACGAGCCGACGGCGGCGCTCGGCGTCATCCAGACCGCCAAGGTGCTGGAGCTCATCCGGCGGGTGCGCGACCGCGGCATCGCGGTCGTGTTCATCTCGCACAACCTGCCCCAGGTCCTGGACGTCAGCGACCGGATCGAGGTGCTGCGGCTGGGGGCCCGCGTCGCCAGGTTCCGGCGCGGCGAGGCCGACATCGACCGGCTCATCGCCGCGATCTCCGGCGCGTACACCAACGAGGAGGCGTCATGAGCGAGCCGGGCGGCGAGCCGGTGGCGGTCCGCGCCGCCGCACCCAACGGAGACGACGACGGCGGGGTGACGAGCCCGCAGACGCCCGTGGAGTCGCTGGCGCGGTCGCTGCTGCGCAACCCGACCATGATGACGTTCGGCGCGCTGCTGATCATCATCGCGGTGTTCTCGGTGCTGGCGCCCGGCCACTTCACCCAGGGCGGCAACTTCATCCAGCTCGCGCAGAACGTGGTGATCCTCACCGTGGTGAGCGTGGGCACCACCTTCGTCATCATCACGGCCGGGGTGGACCTGTCGATCCCGAGCGGCATCGTGCTCGGCGAGGTGTTCGCCGCGCACGCGCTCGGGCTGATCGACATCGGCGGCGGGCAGACCGCGCTCGACGTCACCGCCGACCAGACCCGCGTGTGGTACATCCTGGTGGCGCTGCTCGGCGGCCTGCTCGGCGGGCTGGTCGTCGGCGTGGTCAACGGTGTGGTGGTGGCGTACCTGAGGGTGCCGCCGCTGCTCGCCACCCTCGGCACGCTCGGCGCCGGGCTCGGCATGGCGCTGATCCTGCAGGACGGCGTCAACACCGCGACGTACGCGCTGGATCCGGTCGGGCACGGCACCTGGATCCCCGGCGTGCCCAACCTGATCCCGATCGGGCTGCTCGTGGTGATCGCGGGGTACGTGCTGCTGCACAAGGCGGTCTTCGGCCGGCACACCTACGCGATCGGCTCCAACCCGGAGGCGGCGCGCAGGTCCGGCATCAACGTGGAGCGGCACCTGCTGAAGATCTACATCATCGGCGGCGTGACGGCCGGCTTCGCCGGGTTCCTGTCGCTGGCGTACTTCAGCACGACCAGTATCGGCGGCCACTCCACCGACAACCTGCAGGCGATCACGGCGGCCGCGCTCGGCGGCACCAGCCTGTTCGGCGGCATCGGATCCATCGTGGGGACGCTCATCGGCGTGTGGATCCCGGCGGTGCTGAAGAACGGGTTCGTGATCATCGGTGTGCAGCCCTACTGGCAGGACGTGGCGGTGGGCCTGGTCCTCATCGCGGCGGTCTGGTTCGACCAACTGCGGCGGCGCTCCCGCGACCGCGGTTGACATCCCCCACAGGAGGAAGCAATGAAGGTTCACAGGTCGGCGGCCGGCGCCGCGATCGTCGCCGGCATGCTGCTGATGGCCGGTTGTGGCGGCTCGGGTGACGGCACCGGCTCGGCGGCCGGGTCGAGCGCCGGAACGAGCACCGAAGCGGCCGCCGGAGGCGTGGCCGGCAAGAAGTTCGTGCTCATGCAGGGCGTCAAGGGCGACCCGTTCTACATCTCCATGCAGTGCGGCGCGCAGGAGAAGGCCGACGAGCTGGGCGTGGACCTCCAGGTCCAGGGCCCGGACAAGTTCGACGCCACGCTGCAGAATCCCCTGCTCGACGCGGTCGGCGCGGCCCGGCCCGACGCTCTGCTGGTGGCGCCCGACGACGTCAAGGCGTCGGCCACGCCGCTGAAGCGCATCCAGGACAACGGCACCAAGGTGGTGCTGGTCGACACCCAGGTCGACGACCCGAGCATCGGGGTGTCGCGCATCGCCACCGACAACAAGCTGGGCGGCGCGAAGGCGGCCGAGGCGCTCGACCGGCTCCTGAACGGCGCCAAGGGCAAGGTGCTCGTCATCTCGACCGACCCGGGCGTGTCGTCGGTGGACGCCCGAATCGCCGGGTTCAACGAGGCGGTCGAGACCAAGTTCACCAACTTCACGCTGGCGTCGGACGCGCAGTACTCCCACAACGAGCCGGCGCAGGCGGCGCGGATCGTGCAGGCGGCGCTGCAGCGTGACCCCGACATCGTCGGCGTGTTCGCCACCAACCTGTTCTCGGCCCAGGGCACCGCCACGGGCATCAGGGCGGCCGGCAAGCAGGGCCAGGTGAAGGTCGTCGGGTTCGACGCCGGACCGGACCAGATCAAGCAGCTGCAGGCCGGCGACGTGCAGGCCCTGGTGGCGCAGAAGCCGTACGACATCGGGGTGCAGGGCGTCGAGCAGGCCGCCAACGCGGTGCAGGGCAAGCCGGTCGAGGCGAGCATCTCCACCGAGTCGGTCATCGTCACCAAGGACAACCTCGACGACCCCGAGGTCAACAAGTACATCTACAAAGACAAGTGCTGACGGAAGGCAAGTCTTGGACATCCAGCAGACCGGCACGATTCGGCGCATGGCGCGGCTCGCCGACGCCGGAGGGTTCTTCTGCGTCGCCGCCATCGATCATCCGGAGAACTACCTGGAGCTGTTCGACAAGGACATCTCGGCGGTGCCGCACGAAACCGTCGTCACGTCGAAGCTGGAGCTGGTGACCGAGCTGTCGCGGCACGCCTCGGCGCTGCTGCTCGACCCGATGTGGTCGCTCGGCCAGGCCATCGTCACCCGCGCCCTGCCGGGATCGGCCGGCCTGATCGCGCCGATCGAGCGGCTCGCCTACACCCCGGCGGGGTTCGGGCCGGAGACGATGCTGCGGCCCGGCTGGAGCACCGAGAAGATCTCCCGGCTCGGCGCGGACGGCGTCAAGCTGTACCTGTCGTACCGTGCCGACCGGGCCGAGGTCGCCGCCTCCCAGCGCGAGCTGGTGGCAGGGCTGGTGGCGTCGTGCCGGGAGCTGAACCTGCCGCTGATCGTCGAGCCGATCTGGTACGCCCTGCCCGGCGAGGACCCCGCCGACCCGACGGTGCGGCGGCGGCGCGCCGAGGCCATCGTGGCCGCGGCCGCGGAGTTCGCCGCGATCGGCGCCGACATCCTCAAGGTGCAGTTCCCCGGCACGATCGGCACCGCCGCCGAACGCGAGTCGGCCGCCGCGGCCGCCCGCGACCTCGACGCCGCGTGCCCCGTGCCGTGGGTGCTGCTCAGCGAGGGCGCCGGGTTCGACGACTTCGCCGTGCAGATGGACATCGCGGCACGGGCCGGGGCGAGCGGCTACATCGCCGGCCGCGCCGTCTGGGGCGACGCGGTCGGGTACCTGCCCGATGACGTCCGGCGGGAGGCCGTGGCGCGGGCCGCCGGCCGGCTGGTCACGCTGAACGACATCGTGCGGGCGCACGGCCGGCCCTGGGCCGACCGGCTCACCCCGGCCGAAGCGGCGGCCGCCATGCCCGCGGACTGGTACGCCCACTATCGTTGACGCCACTGACATCGATGTCAGCCGACCCGGCCCCTACCTGACAAGGAGCTTCGTTGCTGATCGCCACACCCAACATCGCCGTCGACCGCACGGTGCGCCTGCCCGAGCTACGCCCCGGCAGTGTGCTGCGCCCGCCCAGGGCGACGGTGACGGCGGGCGGCAAGGGACTCAACGTGGGCCGGGTGATGGCGGCGTTCGGCCGCAGGGCGACGCTGGTGGCGTTCGAGCCGCGCACCGACGCCGCCCTGCTCGACCGGCTCTTCGGCGCCGAGCCGGTCGGCTTCGTCGGCGTGCCGGTCCCCGGGGAGGCCCGGGTCGCCACCATCTACCTGGAGGACTCCGGCCGGGTGACGGTGCTCAACGAGCCGGGCCCGCAGATCTCCGCCGACGGCTGGGCCGCCTACGAGCGGGCCGTCGCCGACCGGCTCGCCCGCCCCGGGGCGACGCTGATCTGCTCGGGCAGCCTGCCGCCGGGCGCGCCCGACGACGGCTACGCCCGGCTCACCGCGATCGGGCGGCGGGCCGGCGCGCGGGTCGTGGTCGACGCGGCCCGCGCGGCGCTCGCCGAGGTGCTCGCCGCCTCGCCTGACATCGTGACGCCCAACCTCGCCGAGGCCGAAAGCGTGCTGCGGGGGCACGCCGGCGAGGCCGTGCACGAGGACGGCGACGACGTGCCGGACCGGGCCCGCGAAGCCGCCGCGGAGCTGTGCCGCCGGGGCGCCCGCACGGCCGCCGTGACGGCCGGGGCCGCCGGCACGGCCTTCGCCGACGGTGACGGCACCGTGCGGTGGATCCCGACCGTCCGGGTGCGGGTGGTCAACCCCATCGGGGCCGGCGACTCGTTCGTGGGCGGGCTCGTGGAGGCCCTGACGCGCGGCCGGGCGGGGGTGGACGCCGTGGTGTTCGCCGTGGCCACCGCCACCGCCTCGGTCGAGCGGGAACTCGCGGGCGACGTGGTGCCCGCCCGGGCGGAGGAGATCGCGGCCGAGGTGGCCGCCGGCGTCACGGACCGGGCCTGATGGCCCGGCGGCCCACGCTGCGCGACGTTTCGGCGCTCGCCGGCGTCAGCCCCAAGACGGTCTCGCGGGTCATCAACCACGACGCCGGCGTGGCACCGGCGACGGCCGAGCGGGTGCGCGCGGCCATCCGCGAGCTGGGGTTCCACCCCAACCCCGTCGCCCGGTCGCTGCGGGTCGGCCGCGACGACGCGATCGGGCTGATCGTGGAGAACATCGCCGACCCGTTCTTCGCCGAGATGACCGACGCCGTCGAGGAGTACGCCCGCGAGCGCGGCACCTTCGTCGTCATCACCAGTTCGGGGTACGCCCCCGAGAACGAGCGGGTGGCCATCGCCGCGCTCACCAACCGCCGGGTGGCCGGGCTGATCATCGTGCCGACCTCCGGCGACCACTCCTACCTCGGCGAGTCACCGCTGAGGGTGCCGTCGGTGTTCGCCGACCGGCCGCCCATCCAGCACGACTCCGACACGGTGCTGTCCGACAACGAGGGCGGCGCCCGCATGGCCACGGCCCACATGCTGTCGTACGGCCACCGGCGCATAGCGTTCCTCAGCGACCGGCTGCACATCTACACCACCCGGCTGCGCTATCAGGGCTTCCGCGCGGCCATGGCGGAGGCCGGGGTGCCGGTGGACGACCGGCTGGTGCGGGTCGACGCCATCGGGGCGCAGAACGCCACGGCGGCGATGCTGGACCTGCTCGTCTCCGACCCCGCGCCGACCGCGGTGATGTCGGGGAACGCCCGCACCTCGCTCGGCGTGGTGCGGGCGCTGCACTTGAGCGGGCGCACCGACATCGCCCACGTGTGCTTCGACGACTTCAACGCCGCCGAGTCGCTCAGCCCGCCGGTCACGGCCATCTCGCAGGACCCGCGCCGCCTCGGCAGGCGGGCCGCCGAGCTGCTGTTCGACCGGATCAACGGCGAGACCGGGCCGGCGCGGCGCGTGGTGCTGCCCGTGCGGCTGATCGTGCGCGGCTCGGGCGAACTGCCTCCCGCCGACAGGTGACGACGGCCCATGCGTGAGGATGTACGGTGACCCGCGAGGTGACCGGCGAAGGGGATACAGGTGAGGCTGCTGCATTCGGGCAAGGTCCGCGACGTTTATGCGGATCGGGGCGACATCGTGCTCGTCGCCTCCGACCGCGTCTCGGTCTACGACGTGGTGCTGCCCACGCCGATCCCCGACAAGGGCAGAGTGCTGACCCGCCTGTCGCTGTGGTGGTTCGAGCGGCTCGCCGACCTCGTGCCCAACCACGTCATCTCGGCCACCGACGTCCCGGCCGAGTTCGCCGGGCGGGCGGTGCGCTGCCGCCGGCTCGACATGATCCCGGTCGAGTGCGTGGCCCGCGGTTACCTCACCGGCGCCGGGCTGACGGAGTACCGGCGGTCCGGGGAGATCTGCGGTGTGCGGCTGCCCGGCGGGCTGGAGGAGGCGTCGCGGCTGCCCGAGCCGGTGTTCACCCCGACCACCAAGGCGCCGCTCGGCCGGCACGACGAGTTCCTGACGTACGACCAGGTGGCCGCCCAGGAGGGCGGCGAGCTCGCCGCCGAGCTGCGGCGGCTGACGCTCGAGATCTACCGCAGGGGCGCGCAGATCGCCGCCGATCGCGGTGTCATCGTGGCCGACACCAAGCTCGAGTTCGGCCGGGCCGCCGACGGCACGCTGATGCTCGGCGACGAGGTGCTGACCCCCGACTCGTCCAGGTTCTGGCCGGCGGACGAGTGGCGGCCGGGCCGTCCCCAGCCGTCCTTCGACAAGCAGTTCGTCCGCGACTGGGCGACCTCGACCGGCTGGGACAAGAAGCCGCCCGCGCCCGAGGTGCCGGCCGAGGTCGTGGAGGCGACCCGGGCCCGCTACATCGAGGCGTACGAGCGCATCACCGGCGAGTCCTGGTAGCCCCGCCCCCGCCGGCCGATATCCTGCCAAGTCCCCCCAATGTGAGGAGACAGCATCGTCATGCGTGTCGCCGAGGCCTTCCGCGCCGCCTATGGCCACGACCCTGCCGGGGTGTGGCACGCCCCCGGGCGGGTCAACCTGATCGGTGAGCACACCGACTACAACGACGGGTTCGTGCTGCCGTTCGCGGTGCCCTGGGGGGTCACCGTGGCGGCCGCGCCGCGCGACGACGACGTCGTCGAGCTGCGTTCGCTCCAGATGCCGGGCGAGACGCTGACGCTGGGCGACCCGGACGACGCGAAGGGCTGGGCCAGGTACCCCGCCGGCGTCGTCTGGGCGCTGCGCGAGCGGGCCGCTGCCGACGGCCGGCACGTGGGCGGGGTGACGCTGGTGGCCGACGGCGACGTGCCTCGCGGGGCCGGGCTGTCGTCCAGCGCGGCGTTCGAGGTGGCGACCGCGATCGCGCTGCGCGACCTGTACGACCTGCCGCTGACCGCGATGGACCTGGCGGTGCTCGGCCGCCGCGCCGAGAACGACTTCGTCGGCGTGCCCTGCGGCATCATGGACCAGGCCGCGAGCGCCCTGGGCGAGGAGGGCGCGGCGCTGCTGCTCGACTGCCGGTCGCTGGCGAGCCGCAGCGTGCCGCTCGACGTGGCGGCGGCCGGCCTGCGCCTGCTGATCATCGACACGGGGGTCCACCACGACCTCGCCGACGGCCAGTACGCCGCCCGGCGGCGCGACTGCGAGAGCGCCGCCGCGCGGCTGGGGGTGCCCGCGCTGCGCGACGTGACCGACCTGGCCGCCGCCCTGGAGCGGCTGAGCGGCGACGAGCGCAAGCGCGTCCAGCACGTCGTGACCGAGAACCACCGCGTGGAGGCCGTGGTCGGCCTGCTGCGCGCCGGCGCGGTGCGGGAGATGGGCGCCCTGCTGAACGCCTCCCACCTGTCGCTGCGGGACCAGTACGAGGTGTCGTGCGCCGAGCTCGACGTGGCCGTGGAGGCGGCCGTCAGGGGCGGCGCGGCGGGGGCCCGCATGACCGGCGGCGGCTTCGGCGGCTCGGCCATCGCCCTGGTCGCCGAAGACCGCGAGCAGGCGGTGTGCGACAGCGTGACCCGGGCCTACGCCGAGCGCGGCTGGCGGCTCCCTCGGTTCCTGCCCGCGGTGCCCTCGCCGGGCGCCCGCCGCCTGAGCTGACGGCGCCCGCCGCCTGAGCCGGCCGGCGCACCCGGGGGGCCGGGCGCGCCGGCCCGGTGTGTGGCCCGGTGCGGCGGCCGGTGTGCCGGGGGTCAGGCCTGGTCGAGCAGGTGGGCCATGTCGTGCATGGCCTCGTCGGTGAGCTCCGTCAGGGTGCGCGGCTCGTCGGTGGCGATCCAGGTGTGGGTCGCGACGCGGAGGGCCAGCAGGAAGGCGCCGGCCATCAGGCGCGGCCGCAGCGAGGCGGCCGGGTCGATGCCCTCGCGCTCGGCGATGGCCTGGCCGAGCTCGGTCTCCAGCAGGCCGTACGTGGCGTGCTGCCTGGCCAGCAGCGAGGGGTGCCGCTTGGCGAAGATGGCGCGGGCCAGCCAGTCCTTCTCGGGCTGGCCCTTGGCGCGCCGCAGGTCGTTCAGCGCCTCGCGCAGCGCCGTCCACGACGGCTCGCCGGGCGGGCGGGCGCGGAACATGCGCGTCAGGTCGCGCAGGCGCTGCTCCTCGCCGTACAGGAGGGCGTCCTCCTTGCCGGCGAAGTAGTTGGAGAACGTGCGGCGGGAGATGTTGGCGGCGTCGGCGATCATCTCCACCGTCACGTGGTCGAGGCCGTGCTCCATGGCCAGCCGCAGCGCGGCCTCGTGCACCGCCTGCCGTGTCTCGGCCTTCTTGCGTTCGCGCAACCCCATGCCGCCGCCCATGACCCGATGATCCTATCGCATCACACAGACGGTGCCCAATGGGCAAACTTTCTCGATGGGAATGTAGGATCGCACTGTTGTGCCAGCACCCGAACAGGAGGTCTCGCGCGTGACCGCTGAGCCGGCGGCACCGTCCGCGGCGGAGCCACTCACCCATCGGCAGGTCCTCGAGGCGTTGAGCGGCCTGCTCCTCGCCCTGTTCGTGGCGATGATCAGCGCCACGATCGTCTCGGTCTCGCTGCCGCAGATCATCGGCGCCCTCAACGGCACGCAGTCCCAGTACACCTGGGTCGTCACCGCGTCTCTGCTCGCGTCGACGGCGTCGACCCCGATCTGGGGCAAGTTCGCCGACCTGTTCAGCAAGAAGCTGCTGCTCCAGATCTCCATCGTGATCTTCATGGTCAGCTCACTGGCCTGCGGGTTCGCGCAGAACACCGGGATGCTCATCGGCTTTCGCGCGGTGCAGGGCCTCGGCATGGGCGCCCTGCAGGTGCTGGTGCAGGTCGTCATCGGCGCGATGATCCCGCCCAAGGAGCGCGGCCGCTACAACGGCTACCTCGGCGCGGTCATGGCCGTCGCCACCGTGGGCGGCCCGCTGCTCGGCGGCCTGATAGCCGACACCTCCTGGCTCGGCTGGCGCTGGTGCTTCTTCATCGCCGTGCCGTTCACCGTCATCGCGTTCGTCATGCTGCAGTTCACGCTGAAGATCCCGTCGATGCGGCGCGCCGACGTCCAGGTCGACTACGCGGGCGCCACGCTCATCGCGGCCGGCGTCAGCCTGCTGCTGCTGTGGGTCACGTTCGTCGGCAACTCCTTCGCCTGGCTCTCCTGGCAGACCTCCGCCATGGTGATCGGCAGCCTGCTGCTGCTCGGCGCCGCGACCGTGGTGGAGTCGAAGGTGGCGCAGCCCGTGGTGCCGATGCACGTCATCCGCAGGCGGGCCCCGGCCCTCGCCATCATCGCCAGCCTCGCGGTCGGCATGGCGATGTTCGGCGGCGCGGTGTTCCTCGGCCAGTACTTCCAGATCGGCCGCGGCTACTCCCCCACCGAGTCCGGCCTGATGACGATGCCCATGATGCTCGGCGTGCTGGTCTCCTCCACGATCGCCGGCCGCATGGTCTCCAGGAGCGGCCGGGTCAAGCCGTACGTCGTGACCGGCGGCATCGTGCTCACCGCCGGCTTCGCCGGGCTGTCGGTCGTCGACCACGCCACCCCGCTGGTGTACGTCGGCGCCGCGATGACGCTGGTCGGCGTCGGCGTCGGCATGGCGATGCAGAACCTCGTGCTGACCATCCAGAACGTCGTGCCGCTGCGCGAGCTCGGCGCGGCCAGCGGGGCCATCACGTTCTTCCGGTCGCTGGGCGGCACCATCGGCGTGTCGGTGCTGGGCGCGGTGCTCGCCGCCCGGGTCGCCACCGGCATCGCCGAGGGCCTGCGCCGGGCCGGCATCACACCGGCGGCCGCGGCGGGCGGGGGCGGCCGCAGCAGCCTCAACCTCGCGGCGCTGCCCGAGCCCATCAGGGCCATCGTGATGGAGGCGTACGGCGACGCCACCGGCCACATCTTCCTGATCTCCGCGGCCATCGCGGCGGCCGGGGTGCTCGCCGCGCTGTTCCTGCCGCAGGTCAGGCTGCGCGAGAGCCTCGACCTGGCGGAGCCGCCGGCGCCCGCCGAGCCGGAGCCGGACCGGCCGCTGCCGGCCCGCTGAGGCGGCGCGGCCCGGTCAGAACAGCCCGAAGCGGTCGAGGGCGAGCAGCAGCGCGAACGTGACGAGCGCCACCCGCAGCAGCCTGCCGCCGTTGCGCAGCGACGGCCACGACAGATACGAGAGCCAGGCGACCAGAGCCAGCACCGGCAGCGTGGCCACGCCGCCGCGCCAGTCGGGCAGGGCGAGCCCGGTGATGAGCAGGGCCACCATCACCACGGGGAGCACCCACCGCGGCAGCTGGTAGAGGAACACCAGCAGCGTGGCGCTCCTGGTCTCGACGGCCCGCCGCACCCCGGTCGCCCCGGGCGTGAAGAACTGCTCTCCGCCGGGCAGCGGACGTCTCGCCGGCCGCGCCGCCGGCCGCGGGCGCCGCGCCAGAGGATGCGCGGGCGCCGCCGTCTTCTTCCGAGCCCCCGGCTCACGCTTGCTCGCCACCCTCCGAGCCTAGTCCGCCGTCCCGGATGCTCCGGGCCCCCTATCCTGGGCGGCATGCTCGCCGTCATTCGCTACTCGGTGCCCGCCGAGCGCACCGAGGAGTTCACCACGCACGCCCGCGAGATCCTCGACCTGTTCGCCGCCCAGCCGGGGCACCGGGCCGGCCGGCTCGGCCGTGCCGCCGACGACACGTCGGTGTGGGTGCTGACCAGCGAGTGGGAGGGGGCGGGGTTCTACCGGCGGGCCCTCTCGGCGGCGCGCATGGTCATGTATCCGATGATGTCGCTCATGATCAACGAGCCGAACGCCTTCGAGGTCCTCTACACCACGGCCTGACGCCGGGCCACGCCCCGCCCGTCGCACTTATCGGGGCGCGATCGCGGTGCGGCGTCCCCTAGGCTTAGAGGGCGAACGAGCAGATGGTGCGCGGGGCGGTGCCGCCCAGGCCGTTCTTCCTCGGATGCGCACTCTGACTCGCCGAACCAACCCCGACCGCCAGCCGGATGGAGACCGTTGTGGCACGACGTACCGATGTGATGGACACCATCGTCAGCCTCGCCAAGCGCCGTGGGCTCGTCTACCCGTCGAGCGAGATCTACGGAGGCCTGCGGGCGTCGTGGGACTACGGGCCGCTGGGCGTCGAGCTCAAGAACAACGTCAAGCGCCAGTGGTGGAAGGCCATGGTGCAGTGCCGCGACGACATCGTCGGCATCGACTCCTCGGTGATCCTCGCCCGTGAGGTGTGGGAGGCCAGCGGCCACGTCCGCGAGTTCGCCGACCCGCTCACCGAGTGCCAGTCGTGCCACAAACGCTATCGGGCCGACCACCTGGAGGAGGCCTACGAAGCCAAGCACGGCCGCCCGCCCGAGAACGGGCTGGCCGACATCGCCTGCCCCAACTGCGGCACCAAGGGCGCCTTCACCGAGCCGCGCATGTTCAACGGGCTGCTCAAGACCTACCTCGGCCCGGTCGAGGACGAATCTGGCCTGGCGTTCCTGCGGCCCGAGACCGCGCAGGGCATCTTCATCAACTACCTGAACGTGCAGCAGTCGGCGCGCCGCAAGATCCCGTTCGGCATCGGCCAGATCGGCAAGTCGTTCCGCAACGAGATCACGCCGGGCAACTTCATCTTCCGCACCCGCGAGTTCGAGCAGATGGAGATGGAGTTCTTCGTCAAGCCGGGCAGCGACGACGAGTGGCACCAGTACTGGATCGACGAGCGGTTCCGCTGGTACGTCGACCTCGGCCTCTCCAAGGACAACCTGCGCCTGTTCGAGCACCCGAAGGAGAAGCTGGCCCACTACTCCAAGCGCACCGTCGACATCGAGTACCGCTTCAACTTCGCCGGCGGCGAGTGGGGCGAGCTGGAGGGCATCGCCAACCGCACCGACTTCGACCTGTCGACGCACTCCAAGGCGTCGGGGGCCGACCTGTCGTTCTTCGAGCAGGAGAGCGGCGAGCGGTACGTCCCGTACGTCATCGAGCCGGCGGCCGGCGTCGACCGGTGCGTGCTGACCTTCCTGCTCGACGCCTACTCCGAGGACGAAGCGCCCAACGCCAAGGGCGTGCTGGAGAAGCGCACGGTCATGCGGCTCGACCGGCGGCTCGCCCCGGTGAAGGTGGCGGTGCTGCCGCTGTCGCGCAACGCCGACCTGTCGCCCAAGGCGCGCGATCTGGCGGCGGCGCTGCGGCGCCGCTGGAACGTCGAGTTCGACGACGCGGGCGCGATCGGCCGCCGCTACCGGCGGCAGGACGAGATCGGCACGCCGTTCTGCGTCACGATCGACTTCGAGACGCTGCAGGACAACGCGGTGACGGTGCGCGAGCGCGACTCGATGCGCCAGGAGCGCGTGGGCCTCGACCAGGTGGAGACCTTCCTGCGCGGGCAGCTCGACGACTAGCCCGTCGGCGCGGCACCGACGACACCGCCGACGACACCGCGCAGACGCGGGGCCCCGACCACAGGGGCCCCATAGGATACTGATGTCACATCGGCCCCGGCACTTCGTGCCGGGCCCGATTCGCGTTCTGCGGCAAAGATGGGTTTATCGGCGTAGCGGGAGATAGGTGGAGCGGAGATCGGTTAAGAGGACCTTTCTCGCGCAATTGGTATACACCATTGGTACATACCATTCCGGGCCGCGACCAATATCACGGAATCGGACGGAAATTTGCAATGGAGTAGACCGCTACATGTGCCTCTACCAGCACAAACGTCTCTATTGCCCTAGTGGTGACGTTTTGTCGCGTTCAAGGTCGGTAGAGTCCATTGGGCAGGGCGGTAAACATGCGCCTGATGGCCGTGGGAGGAGCTGTCGTGCCCAAGTATGTGTACACCTTCAACGAAGGCAACAAGGACCTCAAAGACCTCCTCGGAGGCAAGGGTGCCAACCTCGCGGAAATGACCAATCTCGGCCTACCGGTGCCCCCTGGGTTCACGATCACGACGGAGGCGTGCCGTGCCTACCTGAGGGACGGCAGCGTGCCCAGCGGCCTCGACGAGGAGGTGGAGACGCACCTGGCCGCCCTGGAGGCGAAGATGGGCAGGCGGCTCGGCCAGGCCGACGACCCGCTGCTCGTCAGCGTGCGCTCCGGGGCGAAGTTCTCCATGCCGGGCATGATGGAGACCGTCCTCAACATCGGGCTCAACGACGACTCGGTGCACGGCCTCGCCAAGCAGGCCGGCAACGAGCGCTTCGCCTGGGACTCCTACCGGCGGCTCATCCAGATGTTCGGCAAGACCGTGCTCGGCATCGACGGCGAGCTGTTCGAGGACGCCCTCGACAAGGCCAAGCACGCCCGCGGCACCACCACCGACCTGGACCTCGACGCCGGCGACTTCCAGCGGCTCGTCGAGACGTACAAGGGCATCGTGCGCGCCGAGACCGGTCACGACTTCCCCATGGACCCGCGCGAGCAGATGCGCCAGGCCATCACCGCGGTCTTCGACTCCTGGAACGCTCCCCGGGCCATCCTGTACCGCCGGCAAGAGCGCATCCCCGCCGACCTCGGCACGGCCGTCAACGTGGTCACCATGGTGTTCGGCAACCGGGGCATGGACTCCGGCACCGGCGTGGCGTTCACCCGCGACCCCGGCACGGGCCGGCAGGGCGTGTACGGCGACTACCTGCAGAACGCGCAGGGCGAGGACGTCGTGGCCGGCATCCGCAACACGATGCCGCTACAGGAGCTGGAGCGCATCGACAAGCGGTCGTACGACGAGCTGATGCGCATCATGCAGATCCTGGAGAACCACTACCGGGACCTGTGCGACATCGAGTTCACCATCGAGAGCGGCAAGCTGTGGATGCTGCAGACCCGCGTGGGCAAGCGCACCGCGGCGGCGGCGTTCCGCATCGCCACCCAGCTCGTCGACCAGGGCCTGATCGACATGCGCGAGGCGGTCACGCGGGTCACCGGCGATCAGCTCGCCCAGCTCATGTTCCCCCGCTTCGACACCGGCTCCGCCAAGAAGCAGATCGCCAAGGGCATGAACGCCTCGCCGGGCGCCGCCGTGGGCCGGGCGGTGTTCTCCTCCGCACGGGCCGTGGAGCTGGCCGGACGCGGCGAGGACGTGATCCTGGTGCGCCGGGAGACCAACCCCGACGACCTCGGCGGCATGATCGCGGCCCGGGGCATCCTCACCAGCAGGGGCGGCAAGACCAGCCACGCCGCCGTCGTGGCCCGCGGCATGGGCAAGACCTGCGTGTGCGGCGCCGAGGAGCTGGACGTCGACACCCGCTCCGGTCGGTTCACGACCTCCGACGGCACCGTGGTCGCGGAGGGCGACGTGATCTCCATCGACGGCACCAGCGGCGCCGTCTACCTCGGCGAGGTGCCCGTGGTGCCGTCGTCGGTCGTGGAGTACTTCGAGGGCGCGCCGATCGACGAGGACGACGAGCTGGTGCGGGCCGTCGACCGCATCCTCGCCTTCGCCGACGAAGGCCGCCGGCTCGGCGTGTGGGCCAACGCCGACACGCCCGAGGACGCCGCCCGGGCCCGGCGGTTCGGCGCGCAGGGCATCGGGCTGTGCCGCACCGAGCACATGTTCCTCGGCGAGCGCAGGCAGCTGGTGGAGAACCTGATCCTGGCCACCACCGACGAGGAGCGGCAGGCCGCCCTGGACGCCCTGGAGCCGCTGCAGCGGTCCGACTTCGCCGGGATCCTGAAGGCGATGGACGGCCTGCCGGTGACGATCCGGCTGATCGACCCGCCGCTGCACGAGTTCCTGCCCGACATCACCGACCTGTCGGTCAAGGTGGCGCTGGCCGGGGACTCCGCCGACGACAAGGACCGCAGGCTGCTGGAGGCGGTCAGGCGGCTGCACGAGCAGAACCCCATGCTCGGCCTGCGCGGCGTACGGCTCGGCCTGGTCGTCCCCGGCCTGTTCGCCATGCAGGTGCGGGCGATCGCCCAGGCGGCCGCCGATCGGCTGCGCGAGGGCGGCGACCCCCGTCCCGAGATCATGATCCCGCTGGTGGGCTCGGTGCAGGAGCTGGAGCTGGTGCGCGATGAGGCGCGCCGCATCCTCGACGAGGTCGGCGTGCACGCCCTCATCGGCACCATGATCGAGGTGCCCAGGGCGGCCCTCACCGCGGGGCAGATCGCCGAGGCGGCGGAGTTCTTCTCGTTCGGCACCAACGACCTCACCCAGATGACCTGGGGCTTCTCCCGCGACGACGTCGAGGGGTCGTTCTTCTCCAGGTACCTGGAGCTGGGCGTCTTCGGCGTGTCGCCGTTCGAGACGCTGGACCGCGAGGGGCCCGGGCGGCTCATGCGCATCGCCGTCGAGGAGGGCCGCGCCGCACGGCCCGGCATCCAGCTCGGCATCTGCGGCGAGCACGGCGGCGACCCCGATTCGGTGCACTTCTGCCACGAGATCGGGCTCGACTACGTGTCCTGCTCGCCGTTCCGCATCCCCGTGGCGCGGCTGGAGGCCGGTCGCGCCGCGCTGGCCGGCGAAGGCTCCGACTCCCGCTGACGCCGGCCGGCGGCCGGGCCCGGCGCCCGTTCACCGGGCCCGGCCGCCGGGCTGTCCCGGGCCGGCTCGCACCGTGCCTCGCCCGGCGTGAAAGCCGCGCCTGTCGTGAAATCTGTGGCCGGAGTGGGTAGAGTCCGGACATCCATGAGGCGCTATCCCGAACACGACCAGGACAGATGGGTGCCCGAACCGACCGGGAACCCCCGCAGAAGCGCGTTCGAGCGGGACCGCGCGAGGGTGCTGCACAGCGCGGCGCTGCGCAGGCTCGCCGGCAAGACCCAGGTCGTCGGGCCCGGCGACACGGTCGACCAGGGCCGCCACATCCCCCGCACGCGGCTCACCCACTCCCTCGAATGCGCCCAGATCGGCCGTGAGATGGGCAAGGCGCTCGGCTGCGACCCGGACCTGGTCGAGACCGCCTGCCTCGCCCACGACCTCGGCCACCCGCCGTTCGGGCACAACGGCGAGGCCGCCCTGGACGAGCTGGCCGCGCCCTGCGGCGGCTTCGAGAGCAACGCGCAGAGCCTGCGGCTGCTCACCCGGCTGGAGGCCAAGGTGCTCACCGAGGACGGCCGCACCGCCGGGCTCAACCTCACCAGGGCCGCCCTCGACGCCTCCTGCAAGTACCCCTGGCGGCGGGGCGGCCACCCGCGCGGCGGCGCCCCCTACGGCGTCTACGACGACGACCTGCCGGTCTTCCGCTGGATGCGGCAGGGCGCCGAGCCGGGCCGGCTCAGGTTCGAGGCCCAGGTCATGGACTGGGCCGACGACGTCGCCTACTCCGTGCACGACCTGGAGGACGCCCTGCACTCGGGCCACGTCACCCTCGCCCGGCTCGACGACCCCGGGCGGCGGCGCGAGGTGTGCGAGCGCACGCTCGACTGGTACGCCGGGGAGATCGCCGGCGCCGGGCTCGACGAGCTGGAGGCCGTCTTCGACCGGCTGGTCGCCCTGCCGCTGTGGCCGTCGCGCCACGACGGCACCGGCATCGCCGCCCTGGTCGCGATCAAGCGGCTCACCAGCGACCTGATCGGCAGGTTCTGCCGGGCCGCCGAGAACGCCACCCGGCAGGCGTACGGGGAGTCGGACCCGGACGCCGCGCTGATCGTGCCGCGCGAGGTCAGGCTGGAGTGCGCCCTGCTGAAGGGCGTCACCGCGCACTACGTGATGAGCCGCGCCGACCACCGCGCCGACCAGGCCCGCCAGCGCGAGCTGATCGCCGAGCTCGCCGCGTTGATCGCGACGCGCGCGCCCGACGCGCTGGAGCCGGCGCTGCGGCCGGCGTTCCTCGACGCCGCCGACGACGCCGCCCGGCTGCGCGTCATCGTCGATCAGGTCGCGTCCCTCACGGATGCGGCGGCGGTGGCGTGGCATCGTGGTCTCGAGTCACGAACGGGGCAGACCACAGGGAGAACGCCATGGCCATTGTGATCATCGGGGCGGGCCTGGCCGGCGCCAAGGCGGCCGAGACCCTCAGAGACGAGGGATACGACGGCGAGCTGGTCCTGATCGGCGCCGAGCACGAGCCGCCTTACGAGCGGCCGCCGTTGTCGAAGGACTACCTGCAGGGCGCCGCGGAGCTGAAGTCGGTGTACGTCCACGACGCCGGCTGGTACGCCGACCAGGACGTCACCCTGCGCCTCGGCGTCGCCGCCACCGAGATCGACCCGGTGGTCCGCGAGGTGCGGCTGGCCGACGGGGGGCGGCAGCCGTACGACCGGCTGCTGCTGGCCACCGGCGCCACGCCGCGCCCGCTGACCGTGCCCGGCGCGGACCTCGGCGGGGTCCACTACCTGCGCACCATCGCCGACAGCCAGGCGCTGCGCAGCGCCTTCTCCCGCGGCGGCCGCGTCGTCGTCATCGGCGCCGGCTGGATCGGCCTGGAGACGGCCGCCGCCGCCCGTAACGCCGGGTGCGAGGTGACCATCGTGGAGCGCGACCCCGTGCCGCTCTACCGCACCGTCGGCGCCGAGATCGGCGAGGTCTTCGCCCGGCTGCACCGCAAGCACGGCGTGACGCTGCGCTTCGGCCTCGGCGTGGCGCGGCTCGCCGGCGACGGGCGGGTGCGCGAGGTCGTCACCTCCGACGGCGAGGCCCTGCCGGCCGACGTGGTGGTGGCCGGCATCGGCGTGTCGCCGAACGTCGAGCTGGCCGCCGCCGCGGGCCTGGAGGTCGGCGACGGCGTGGTCACCGACGCCTCGCTGCGCACCTCCGACCCCGCCATCTGGGCCGCCGGCGACGTCGCCGAGTCGATGAACCCCCTGCTGGGCCGCCGCATCCGGGTCGAACACTGGGCCAACGCGCTCAACGGCGGGCCGGCCGCCGCCCGGGCCATGCTCGGGCAGGACGTGGTGTACGACCGGCTGCCGTACTTCTTCACCGACCAGTACGAACTCGGCATGGAGTTCACCGGCGACATCACCGGCCACGACCAGATCGTCTACCGGGGCAGCGCCGAGGACCTGGAGTTCATCGCGTTCTGGCTGCGGCAGGGCGCGGTGATCGCCGGCATGAACGTCAACGTGTGGGACGTCGTCGAAGACGTTCAGGCGCTGATCCGCGGCGGCCGCCCGGTCGACGCCGACCGGCTCGCCGACCCCGGCGTGCCGCTCGCGAGCCTCGCCTGAGCGCGCGGCTCAGTCTTCGTCGCCGGGCCGGCCGTCCTCGACGAAGACCGGCGGCGGCGAGGCGTCGCCCTTCTTCTTTTTGGCGGGCTTGTGGGTGGCCGACGGCGTGGGCTTGGGCTGCGGCTTGCCGGCGCAGAGGATCCGGCACGGAGGGGTCTTGCCGACCCGTTTGCGCACGGCGAGCACCTCCGCGCGCGGGGAGTACGTCGTGTTGCCGTCGTGCCAGGCGTCGAGGTACTTCCAGGGGGTGACCATGCCCCGCCGCACCCACCAGTGGCTCGCGGGGGCCGGCCACGACACCGCGAAGTACAGATTGGTCGCCATGGCCGCGGCGTTGCCGCTGTTGCCGACCCGGCCAAGCACCTGGCCGGCCTTCACCTTGTCGCCCGGCTTGAGCCCGCCGGCGACCGAGTCGAGGTGGCCGCCCAGGTACCGCACGCCGTCCTTGCCGATGATCGACACGAACCGGCCCTCGCGGGAGGGCCCGAGGTCGGTGGCCGCCGACCATGTGGTCTGGGTGGCGACCTCGTCCACGGTGCCGTCGATCGGGGCGACGAACTCACAGCCCCGCTTGGCCCAGATGGTGGTCTTGGGCAGCACGAGCTTCTTGCGCTCGTAGGTCACCTTGCAGTCCTTGACGGGGAAGACGTAGGTGTACGACGACACCTTCGGCGGCGGCACCCGCACGGGCTCCTGCCCGGTCGCCGCAGGCGCGGGCGTCGCGACGAACCGGTGGCTGGAGGCGTCGGTGACCGTGCCGTTGCCGCCGGGGGGCGGGGGCGGGGGCAGCGAGCTGATCCCCGCGACGCCGCCCTGAGCGCCGCACGCGCCCGTCGCCAGCGCCATCGCGATGGCGCAGGCCGGCGCGGCCAGTCGTCCCGCTCGCATGTTCCCCCACTCTCGTTCCCGGCATGTATAGCGAATCATTCTTAACCGACCCATCCCGGACACACGACCGGTTCCGTCAACGGGTTGGTTGCGGTTCGGCGTCGCCGCGGCCCGGCCGCACCCTTCAGGGACGGCCCGGGCGGCGCCGCAATAGACTCACGACGTGGCAGGGCGCATCAGTGACGACGACATCGCGCTCGTCCGCGAGCGATCCCCGATCGCCGACGTGGTGGGCGAGCACATCCAGCTGCGCAACGCCGGCGGTGGCAACCTCAAGGGCCTGTGCCCCTTCCACGACGAGAAGAGCCCGTCGTTCAACGTCACCCCCGCGCGCGGCTACTACTTCTGCTTCGGCTGCGGAGAGGGCGGCGACGTCATCACGTTCGTCCGCCGCATCGAGCAGCTGTCCTTCACCGAGGCGATCGAGCGGCTCGCCCAGCGGGCCGGCATCCGGCTCCGCTACGAGCAGGGCGGCTACGTGCCCGGCCGCGAGCAGGGCGAGCGCACCCGGCTGATCGAGGCGCATCGCGCCGCCGCCGAGTTCTACGCCGAGCGGCTCGCCGCGCCGGAGGCCGCCGCCGGGCGGCGGTTCCTGTCCGAGCGCGGCTTCGAGCGGGTCGACGCCGAGCGGTTCGGGGTGGGCTACGCCCCCGCCGAGTGGGACGCGCTGGCGCGGCACCTGATGGGGCGCGGCTTCACGACCGCCGAGCTGGTCAGGGGCGGCCTGGCCCGCGAGGGGAGGCGGGGGCCGATCGACCGGTTCCGCGACCGGCTCGTCTGGCCCATCCGCGACATCACCGGCGACGTCATCGGGTTCGGCGCGCGCAAGCTCAACGACGACGCCGACGGCCCCAAATACCTCAACACGCCCGAGAGCCCGATCTACAAGAAGAGCACGGTGCTGTACGGCATCGACCTCGCCAAGCGAGAGATCGCCAAGCGCTCCCAGGCCGTGATCGTCGAGGGCTACACCGACGTGATGGCCTGCCACCTGGCCGGCGTGCCGACCGCCGTGGCCACCTGCGGCACGTCGTTCGGCGAGGAGCACATCAAGGTGCTGCGGCGGCTGCTGCTCGACCAGGCCGAGTTCCGCGGCGAGGTGGTGTTCACCTTCGACGGCGACTCGGCGGGGCAGAAGGCCGCGCTGCGGGCGTTCGCCGACGAGCAGAAGTTCGTGACCCAGACCTTCGTGGCGGTGCAGCCCGACGGGCTCGACCCGTGCGACCTGCGGGTCAAGCACGGCGACGCCGCCGTGCGCGACCTGGTGGCCGGGCGCGAGCCGCTGTTCGCGTTCGCCATCCGCAGCGTCATCGACCGCTACGACCTGCGCACCAACGAGGGCCGGCTGGCCGCGCTCGACGCCGCCGCGCCGCTGGTGGCGTCGATCAAGGACGGCGCGCTGCGCGCCCGCTACGCCGTCGACCTCGACCGGTGGCTCGGGTTCCTCGACGAGCAGCTCGTGCTGCGGCGGGTCCGCGAGGTCGCCGCCCGCAACGGCCGGCCCGCCGACTCCCCGAGACGGCGCGCGCCCCGCCGGGTGGCCGACCTGTCCGACCCGGTCGTGCGGGTCGAGCAGGAGACGCTGAAGCTCGCCGTGCAGCGGCCGGCGCTCATGGGCCCGGAGTTCGACGCTCTCGGCGTGGAGGCGTTCACCGATCCCGGGCACGCCGCGGTTTACGAACTCATCATGGCCGCGGGCGGCACCGCGTCGTGCGGCGCGGGCGGCCGGGAATGGGTCGATCGGCTGCTCGCCGCGACGTCCGACGAGACGATGCGGGCGACCATCACCAGGCTCGCCGTCGACGCGATTCGCACCGACGTCGACAACGAGGAGCGATACGGCGCGGCCACCCTCGCGAGCCTCGCCGAGATCGCGGTGACCAGGGCGCTCGTGCAGGTCAAGGCCAGGATGCAGCGGCTCAACCCGGTCGAGGAGCAGCAGGAGTACAACCGGCTGTTCGGCGAGCTCGCGGCGCTGGAACAGCAGCGGCGGGTGCTACGCGAGCGCGCCACCGGGGCAAACTGAATTTATCTATCCACAATATGCGGCGGTAAACCTCAATTCACATACCAATTCGGTAAGCCTGATCATCTTACCTTCGGTGACAAAAATAGGTCTGCCATTTCACTGTCCTTATACCGCAGACTATGTTTCGTGGGTGCATCGGTACTGCCAACCAGCAGGCCGCCACGGGTAGACCATGTGGCGGACCTCATGGCGAGAGGAAGGGAGCGCGGCAGCGTCACCGTCGACGACGTGGCCGCCGCGCTCGACCGCTCCGAGCTGCCGGCCGACGCGCTTGAGCGTGTCGTGCGGATGCTCGCCGACAACGGCGTGGAGGTGCTCGAACCGCCCGCTGAAGAGGAGCCGAGCCGGGTCGAGGAGGACGACGGCAAACGCGCGTCGACCAGCGACCTGGTCCGGATCTATCTTCGGGAGATCGGCCGGGTGCCACTGCTCACCGCCGAAGAGGAGGTGGAGCTCGCCAAGGCCATCGAGGCGGGCCTGTTCGCCGAGGATCGCCTGTGCGTGCCCGGCGTCAGGCGCGTCCAGCCCGAACTGGAAGAACTCGTCTGGGAGGGCGTGCGGGCCAAGCAGCGGCTCATCGAGGCCAACCTGCGGCTCGTGGTGTCCATCGCCAAGCGGTATGTCGGGCGGGGCATGCTGTTCCTCGACCTGATCCAGGAAGGCAACCTCGGGCTGATCCGCGCCGTGGAGAAGTTCGACTACACCAAGGGCTACAAGTTCTCGACGTACGCGACCTGGTGGATCCGCCAGGCCATCACCCGAGCGATCGCCGACCAGGCCCGGACCATCCGGATCCCGGTGCACATGGTGGAGACGATCAACAAGCTGGTGCGGGTGCAGCGGCAGCTGCACCAGGACCTCGGCCGCGAGCCGGCGCCCGAGGAGATCGCGCTGGAGATGGACCTGCCCGTCGACCGCGTGGTCGACATCCAGCGCATCGCGCAGGAGCCGGTCTCGCTGCAGTCGCCGATCGGAGAGGAGGACTCCGACCTCGGCGACTTCATCGAGGACGCCGACGCGGTCGTGCCCATGGAGGCGGCGGCCTTCATCATGCTGCAGGACCAGCTCGACGACATCCTGGCCACCCTGTCGGAGCGCGAGCAGCGCATCATCCAGCTGAGGTTCGGGCTGTCCGACGGCCACCCCCGCACCCTGGAGGAGGTCGGCCGGGAGTTCGGCGTGACGCGCGAGCGCATCCGGCAGATCGAGTCCAAGACCCTGGCCAAGCTGCGGCACCCGACCCGCGCCCAGATGCTGCGCGACTATCTGGAGTAGGCGCACGCCCGGCCCGCACGGCGGACCGGCCGACCGGCCGGGCCCGGCCTAGACGCCCAGGCTGCGGCGCACCTCTTCGAGCGCCTGCTCGGCGAGGGCCCGCAGCCCCGGGTCGTCGGGGTCGAGGCCGCGGTCGAAGAGCAGCTCCCACTCCAGGGAGTCGCCGCCGGGCGCCCGGCGGGCGACCAGCCGCACCCCGCCCCTGTTGCCGAGGCGCACGTGCCTGCTGGCCACGATGGAGGCGGTCACCCGTTCGCGCACGACCTCGGGCAGCGCCCCGGGCGCCGGCACCCCCACCCGATGCTCGGCGCCTTCGGTGGTGACCACCCGCAGGTCCGCGTCGTCCCACCACGCGTGGTCGATGCGCTGCCAGAGCAGCCGTACGCCGCCGGGCAGGTAGAGGGCGCGATCGGTGGCCACGACGTGGCGGGAAGCGGCGGGGCCGTCCGCGGGATCGGCGTCCGGCGCGACGGCGGAGGCGTGGGCCGGCCGGGCCGCCGCGTGGCCGAGCACCCTTTCACCGGGCTCCAGGGCGAGCGTGCTGCGGACATCGGCGGACAGGCGGGAACGAAACAGTGGCACCCCAGTATTAAATGGGATGCCACTTCGCCTTGTCGCGCCGGGTGGCCCGGCGCGACCGGTCAGCTCGCACCGTCGGGCCAGCCGCCGCGGGCGCCGACCGGCTCGACGTAGTCCGTGTCGCCACGCTGCCCGTCGTGCTTGTGTCCGAGGTGCACCTTATCGGCGAACCGATCGCCCACCCGGTCCTTCGCGGCGGCGGCAATGCGCGTCGCCTGCGCTCCCAGCAGTCCGGCGACCTCCTGCACCTTGGGGTTGTCGGCGACCCGCTGCGCCGACCGCTTGATCTGTTCGTAACGCTCACGACCGGCTCGGGTGCCGAGGATGTAGCCGATGGCCAGGCCGACGCCGAAAACCACGCGTTTACGCATACTTCCCACCTCCGCGCTGCTTTCCGGGCATACCCCTATCAAACGCCCCCTACCCAAGCGTGGGCCCTCCCCACCTTATGGATGCGACAAGCACCCCCCAGAGTGCGCTAATCTAGTTCCGCGCCGCAGGAACGGGGGCAACGCTCCCGTAGATCGCGGTGATGTGTCGATCCCGCGTAGCTCAATCGGCAGAGCGTCCGGCTGTTAACCGGCAGGTTACAGGTTCGAGTCCTGTCGCGGGAGCCACCCGAAGAGCCCCCGGATCCGTCGATCCAGGGGCTCTTTTCGTCCCTCCGGCGGGTGCCGGTCAGCGGCCGGGCAAAAGCGTGCAGCCGGGGAAGTTGCCGGGGAGGCGCTCGCCGGCGGGGCCCGTGGTGACGGCGCGCACGAGCAGGTCGCCGCCCACGAAGGCGCCGCGCCAGGAGGCGCCGAGACCGCCGAAGAGCTCGGCCCGGTCTCCTCGGGAGCGCGGCGCGTTGATGCCGACCTTGAAGGCGCGGACCTCCGTGGCGAGCCGGGCGGCGGTCTCCTCGTCGTCACAGGAGATGGTGGCGACCAGCGCGCCGTTGCTGACGTTCATGGCGGCCAGCAGCTCCGCCTCGGTGTCGACCAGGACGATCGTGTCGACCGGGCCGAACGGCTCTGCGTGAAACAGCGGAGACGGGCGCGGCGGGGCGAGGATCGCCACGGGCGCCAGGTACGCCGCCGTGGACTGGCCGGGCAGGAAACGGCCGTCGGCCACGGCGCCCCGATACAGCGGGATCCCGCCTGCCGTGATGGCGGCGTCGACCTGGTCCGACAGCTCCTTGGCCTTGGCGTCGCTGATCAGCGGGCCGAAGTCGAGGTCGGGCGGCGCGCCGGCAGGCGACTCGACGGCCAGGGGGTGCCCGAACCGCACCGAGCCGATCGCCGGCAGGTACGCCGCCAGGAAGTCGTGGAACAGGGCGCGCTGCACCACGAACCTCGGGTAGGCCGTGCAGCGCTGCTTGGCGTAGTCGAACGTCTCGCGGATCTGCCCGGCCAGCGTGTCCCAGTCGCCGTACTCCCACACCCCCCAGCAGTTCAGCCCTTCCTGCTCCAGGATGTGGCGGCGGCCGAGGTCGGCCAGCGACGCGGCGATCTGGCCGCCGGCGTCGCGCCCGCCGACGAAGGACACGCAGCCGATCTCGCGGGCCCGCACCAGCGCGGGCGACAGCTCCGCGCCGCCGCCGCTGAGCAGGGTGATCGGCAGCCCTTCGCGGACGGCGAGCGCGCACGCCAGCGTGAGGCACGACAGGCCGCCGTCGGTGGGGGTCTTGGTGATGGCGGCGTTGCCGGCGAGGGTCTGCACCAACATGGCGTGCATGAGCACGCTCATCGGATAGTTCCAGCTGGCGATGTTGCTCACCGGCCCGGGCAGCGGGGCGCGCCCGGCGAGCATGCGGTCGATCTCCTCGACGTACCAGCGGACGCCCTCGACGCACCGGTCGACGTCGGCGGCGGCGAGCCGCCACGGCTTGCCGATCTCCCACACCAGCAGCAGCGTGAGCAGGTCACGGTGCTCGGTGAAGGCGTCCAGCGCCGCCGACACGCGGGCCTTGCGCTCGGCGAGCGGCGTGTGCCGCCACTGCCGGTGCTCGTCGAGGCTCGCCCGCACGGCTCGGGCGGCGGCCGAGCGGCCGAGCCGGGGCGGCCCGGCGATGACGGTGCCGTCGACCGGGGAGACATCGGGCGCGGGGTCGCCGTCGCGGTGCCAGATGCCGCCCCAGTGGTTCAGCACGCGGTCGTCGTGGAACGCCTCGGGCGCGACGCCGCGGCAGCGGGCGTACGCGTCGTCCCAGGCGGTTCCGGGCTTGAGGATCAGCGGCACGGGGGCGCTCCTGTTCAGTCGGACCAGTCGACGGACGCCGTGAGCGGGCGCGCGGCGGGCACGGGCTCGAACTCCTCGATGGAGTCGAGCGACGCGCCCATCGCGGCGTTGGCCTCGCGCTCGACCATCACCTCGACCAGCACCGGCAGCCGGACGTGCTCGGACTCCACGGCGGCCCAGCTCAGCGCGTCGCGGATGTCGCCGGGGTGCTCGACGCGCCGCGCCGGGCAGCCGAACGCCTCCATCACCTTCACGTGGTCGATGCCGCCCTCGCCGTAGTGCAGGTCGACCGCGTAGTTCATGCCGTAGGCGAGCTCGGACTGCCTGATCAGGCCGAGATACCCGTTGTTGATCATGATGATGACGAACGGGACGCGATACTGCGCCGCGACCGCCACCTCCTCCATCAGGAACTGGAAGGAGTAGTCGCCGACGACGGCCACCACCTCCCGCTCCGGGTGGGCGCACTTGGCGCCCATCGCCGCCGGGATCTCCCAGCCGAGCGGCCCCGCCTGCCCGCACACCAGATAGCGGCGCGGCAGATACGTCCGCTGGAACTGCCCCGACCAGATCTGGTAGAGCCCGATCGCCGTGACGAACGTCGTATCCCTGCCGTAGAACTCGTTGATCTCCCGGAACACCCGCGGCGGCTTGATCGGCACGTCGTCGAAGTCGTCGCGGCGCGGCAGCGTCTCACGCAGCTCGGCGACCCGGCGCACCCACCGGCCGGAGCGCCGCGCCGGCACGCGGCGCCGCGCGTCCTCCGCCATGGCGGCCAGCGTCAGGCGGGCATGCCCGACGATGCCCAGGTCGGGCTCGAAGACCCTGCCGATCTGGGTGGGCTCGATGTCGACGTGCACGAACCGCCTGCCCCTGCGGTAGGTGTCGAGGTCGCCGGTGTGCCGGTCGCCGAACCGCGCGCCGACGGCGAGCACGAGGTCGCTCTCCAGGAACGCCGCATTGCCCCAGCGGGTCTGCGTCTGAATGCCGGCCATGCCGGCGAACAGCTCGTGGTCCTCCGGGAAGGCGCCCTTGCCCATCAGCGTCACCTGCACCGGCACCCGCAGATGCTCGGCGAGGGCGAGCAGCTCGGCCGAGGCGTCGCCGCCGATCACGCCGCCGCCGGCCAGAATGAGCGGCCGCTCGGCCGTCGCGAGCAGATCGACGGCGGCGCGCACCGCGCCCGGGCGCGGCTCGACGACGTCCACCGGGAGCGAGCCGTCGAGCTCCCGGTCGTACAGGCAGGTGCCGCGCTGCACGTCGAGCGGCAGGTCGATCAGCACCGGCCCGGGCCGGCCCGACCGGGCGACCCGGAACGCCTCCCGGAACACCCACGGCGCCTGGGCCGGCTCCTTGAGCTGCACGGCCCACTTGGTCACCGGCCGGGCGATGTCCACGATGTCGACGGCCTGGAACGCCTCCTGGTGCAGTTTGGCGCGGGGCGCCTGCCCGGTGACGCAGATCAGCGGCACCGAGTCGGCCATCGCGGTGTACAGGCCGGTGATCATGTTGGTGCCGGCGGGGCCGGAGGTGCCGATGCACACGCCCACGTTGCCGGTGGTCCGCGACCACCCGTCGGCGGCGTGCGTGCCGCCCTCCTCGTGCCGCACCGTGATGTGCCGGATCGAGCCGGTGCGCAGCGCGGCGTACAGGGGAAGGATGGCGGCGCCGGGGATGCCGAAGACCGTGTCGACCCCCTCCGACTCGAGCACCGCGACCACGGCCTCCATGCAGGGGACCCGCTTCATCGGTTCAACCCTTCGACGACCTTGAGCAGGGCGGAGTGGTCCAGCGCCCCCCAGCCCTGGGCCCTGGCGGCGGCGACGAGCTGCGCCACCATGCCGGTGAGGGGCAGCGCCACGCCGGCCTCGCGGGCCGCGGCGGTGGCGATGCCCATGTCCTTGTGGTGCAGGTCGATGCGGAAACCCGGGGCGAACTCCCGGTTCACCATCGACTCGCGTTTGAGGTCGAGAATGCGCGAGCCGGCGAGGCCGCCGGCCAGCACGTCCAGCCCGGTGCGCGCGTCGACCCCGGACGCCTCCAGCAGCACGATCGCCTCGGCCACCAGGCCGTACACGCCGCCGACGACCAGCTGGTTGGCGGCCTTGACGGTCTGCCCGGCGCCGCTCGGGCCGACGTGACGCACCGTGGTGCCGAGGACGCCGAGGATGGGCCGCGCCGCCTCGACGTCCTCGGCCGCCCCGCCCACCATGATCGACAACGTGCCGTCGATCGCGCCCCGCTCACCGCCGCTGACCGGGGCGTCCAGCGCCCTGATGCCCCTCTCCCGCGCGGCCGCGGCGACCCTGCGGGACGTCTCGGGCCTGATGGTGCTCATGTCGAGATACAGCAGGCCCGGCTTGCCGTTCTCCAGCAGGCCGCCCGGCCCGAACACCACCTGCTCGACCTGCGGCGAGTCGGGCACCATCGTGATGACGGCCTCCGCCCCGGCCATCGCGTCGGCGATGCCGGTCGCCGCCCGGCCGCCGTCGGCGGCGAGCCGGTCCACACGGGCCGGGCTGAGGTCGTACCCCGCGACCGCGTGCCCGGCCCGCACCAGGTTGGCGGCCATGGGGCCGCCCATGATGCCCAGGCCGATGAATCCGATAGCAGCCATCGCGTCTCCTTCACTCCTCGGGTGCCGAGCGCTCTCGCGGCGTCAGCCAGTCGAAGCTGCCAGCGCTCGGGCCGACCGGGCGGTACTCCAGGCCCACGTGACCCTGGTAACCGGACGCCGCCAGCCGCTCCAGCAGGGCGGCGTACGGCAGCTCGCCGGTGCCCGGCTGACCCCTGCCGGGCACGTCGGCGATCTGAACGTGACCGAACCGCGACACCTGCCGGTCGATGAGCGCCGCGACGTCCTCGCCCATCAGCCCCAGGTGGTAGAAGTCGGCGAGGAAGGCGACGTTGGGGGCGCCCACCTCGTCGATCAGCTCAAGGGCCGCGGCCGACGACGTGATCGGATAGTGCGGGTTCTCCCGCGAGTTGATGGCCTCGATGACGACCGTCGCCCCCGCCTCGCCGGCCGCCTCGGCCGCCCGCCGGATGTTGCTCACGGCGAGCCGCCGCGCCGCCTCCGGCTCCACGCCCGGCTCGCTGTTGCCGTACAGGGCGTTGAGCACCCGGCAGCCCATCGACGCGGCGAAGCCCACGGCCACCGGGACGTTGGCCAGGAACCGCTCGGAGCCGGCGAGCCGCGACGCCAGCCCGCGCTCGCCCGCCGCCAGGTCGCCGCCGTCGAAGTTGAGCCCGACGAGCCGCACCCCGGCCTCCTCGATGGCGCGGCGCAGCGCGTCGAGCGCGGCGCGCGGCGGCTCCGGCGTGTCGAACGGCCACCACAGCTCCACGGCCCGGAACCCCGCCTTCGCGGCGGCGGCCGGCCGCTCCAGCAGCGGCAGCTCGGTGAACAGGATCGACAGGTTGACATCGAACTTCAGGGGCCGGGTGCTCATGCGTCCTCCTTGGCGGCGCCGACCAGTACGTCACCGCCGAGGATCTCGCGCATGATGCGGGCGGTCTCGCCGGGGGTCCTGCCGACGCGTACGCCGACCTTCTCCAGCGCCTCCTTCTTGGCCTGG
>JBIQJI010000149.1:0-2753 GCA_044507605.1 Actinomycetales bacterium
CGGTGCGGCCGCGGCGCCGGCGGCCGCTCCGGCTCGCGTCGAGGGCGCGGTGCCGGCGGAGGCGCGGGGCTCCGCGCCGACCGCGGCCCGGCCGGCGGCCTGCACGGGTCGGGAAGCTCCGCTGGCGATCGGCCAGATCGGCAGCTTCAGCGGGGTCATGGGGCCGATCACGGCCAGCGGGCGCACCGCGCTCGCCCTCTGGGTCAAGCACGTCAACGCCACCGGCGGGCTCGCCTGTCACCCCGTCACGGCCTACGTGATGGACGACGGCATGGATCCCAGCCGCGGCGCGGCCGCGGTCGGCACCCTCGCCACGCAGCGCAAGGTGCAGGCGCTGGTGTCGCTGTGGGCGCCGTTGTCGATCCCGGCGATGCGGTCGGCCATCGAGCGGTACCAGCTCCCCGTCGTCGGCGGCGACTCCGTCATGCCGGACTGGTACTCCCACCCGCTGCTGTTCCCCCAGGGCGCCGGCCTCAACGGGGCCGTCGCCGGCGCGCTGCGCCAGGCCGTCGACGCGGGGTTCACCAAGATCGGGATGCTCTACTGCGTCGAGACGCCGCTCTGCGCCGGAGTGCAGGATGTCGTGTCGAAGTACGCCGAGCAGATGGGCGCCGAACTCGTCTACAGCTCGCCGGTCTCGCTCACGCAGACCGACTTCACGGCCCAGTGCCAGAACGCCAAGAACGCCGGCGTGCAGTCGTTCGGGATGTGCGTCGACGGGTCCACGATCACGCGGGTCGTGCGCTCGTGCGCCGCCCTCGGCTTCCGTCCGCAGCTCATCTCCGGCGCGATGCTCGTCAGCGCGGCGCAGGCGACCGACCCCGGGATGCGGCAGAACACCCTCTCGGTCTCGACGCCCAACGCGCCCTGGATGCTGACCGAGAACGCGGGCCAGAAGGAGTACGCCGCGATCCTCGAGCGGTACGCGCCGGGGACGCCGCGCGACGCCGTCTCCCTCGCCTCGTGGGCCGCCGCGAAGCTGTTCGCCGCGGCGATCGGGAACCTCGGGGACGCCGCCCGAGCCGGGCCGATCACCTCCGCGGACGTCCTGACCGGGCTGGGCAGGGTGAAGAACGAGACCCTCGACGGCCTCGCCCCGCCGATCACCTTCTCGCCCGGCCAGAAGGCGGCCCGCGAGCACAACTGCGTCTACTACGCCCTGCTCACCGAGCGCGGCTGGGAGGCCCCGCGGGGCAACAAGTACGTCTGCTTCTGATCCACCCTCAGCGGCGGCGGGGCGGGCGTGACGCGGACCTCTGTTTGTGCGGAATCGGGGCGGGCAGCCAGACCGCACGAAGCATGCAGCATTCGTCCAGCTTCGTCCGCTTTTCCCCGGGCGGGCGAGACCCAGAGGAGTTGTGAATGCGAACCGCCCCCACGCACATCCGAACTCGATCCCTCGCGACCCGGCTCGCGGCCACCGGCGCGGCCGCGATCCTCGCGGCGACCGGCCTGGTCACGGCGGCCGACAGCGGCGCCGAGTCGAGCAGCACCCAGGTCGCCTTCGTCGACCCGGTCCCGCTGTTCCCGCTCCCGATCCCGTGCACCGGCGCGCCGCTCGACGCGCAGACGACCTGCGCCGGCGGCGGCCACTACAACAAGGGTGGCGACCGCGGTGACGGCGTCGGCGGCGACACCCCGTCGCTCGGCGGCGGCAACAGTGGCGGCGAGAGCGGCGGCGGCGGCGAAGGTGGCCCGTCCGCCTGAGTCCACGCTCGCACCTTTGTGGGCCAGAACAAAAACCCCTGAGTGGCGGTCAGAACTGACCGCCACTCAGGGGTAAGACTTTTGTTGGTGCTGTCACACAACTTTGGTTGGACGCCTTTCGGGGGGCCCGCTCAGCCGTTAACCTGCGAGCTGCCCACCTTGTCCGGATTTGCCCCGCCGGACCGGTTTAACGATTGGGAGCGTCCCCATGCACAACACCTCGAGCGGTGGTCGTCACCGCAAGCCCAACCGCACCCGCGCCATCGCGCTGCGTACTGCTGTGTCGGCCGGCGCCGCGGCGGTCGCGGTCCTGGCGACTCCTGCCGCCGCGAGCGCCAGCACCCCGGGTGCCGCCCCGCCGTTCCCCTGCACGGGGAGCCCGCTGGACGGCTTCACCACCTGTGGCGCCTCCGGCTACTACGGCAACGGCGTGACCGGTGGCAACGCCGGTGACTTCGCCGGTGGAGACACCCCGGGCGGCAAGTAGCCCCCACGGTCGCAGCTCGACCGCACGAGCTCGACCTGTCGAACGAACTGAAGACCTCCCGCCGGAAGCGGGAGGTCTTCGGTCGTTAAACCTGGCGCGAGGTGACCGTGGCCGCGGTCGTGTGTGCGACCGGGGCGCCGGCGCCGGACTTGCCGGGCCGCTTGGCCGGCAGCTGGTAGGTGATGACCACCAGGCCGTCGTTGGTCGAGCCCTGCCCCATGAGCAACTGCACGGAGGCCAGGTCCGGCAGGCGCCACGCGGAGATGTAGCCGCTGCCTCCGCCCCCGCCGCCGCCGGCGGTCGCGCCGGCCGAGCCGCCACCCCCGCCGGCGTAGCCCCCGCCACCACCACCGGCGCCGACGGTGCCGCCGGCCCAGTTGCCGGAGTGCTTGATGGAGTTCGACGTGCCGTAACCGCCGGCGCCGCCGCCTCCGCCGTACTGCTCGTCGAACCCGTCGTGGCCGTCCTGGCCCGCGACCGTGTCGACGGCCGCGCCGCCGCTCGGGCCGACGGCGCCGATGCCGCCGGGACCGAAGAAGTCGCCGCCGCCGTCCTCGCC
>JBIQJI010000150.1:0-2740 GCA_044507605.1 Actinomycetales bacterium
AGCGAACGTGAATGGGGCTGCTACCCCCAGGTCCCCGGCCTCGCCATCGCTCAGCTGTCCCGCCGGGATGGCATCGACGCCGTCCTGGTCACGCCCTGGCGCTGGGACGGCCACGAATGCCGCCGCGCCGAGCGCCCCGACCCTTTCCCCGCTCCCGCCGAGCCGACCGCGCCCCGCGCCCAGGAATCCCAACCCGATTTGTTCAGCGCCTGACCTGATCGAAGTGAGTGATGACCAATGTGAGCGATGACCGGCTGCGGAGACTGCTCGGTGGTCCGGACACGGCGTGGCTGGTCGAACGGGTACGCCGCAGGCTCGAGCACGGCCGCCCGGCCAGCGGAACGGTCACCCTGGCCACCGCCTCGCCGGCCCAGCGACGGGCCGTCGAGCTGCTCCTCGGCAGGCGGGCGGGCACCGGAGCGTCCCTGTCGGTGTCCCTGGACGAGGTGGACGCGGTACTGCGGTCTAGCGGCGCCTCCCCCGGCGGCCTCGCTGCGGCCGTCCACGTCCTGGGCGGCCCCGTGCGTGACCGTGCCGCCGAGGCCGCCCGTGACGAGGCTGCCTGGCGCGAAGCGTACGCCAAGCTCGATGAGCTGGCCGACCAGCGGCCCGAGCTGGTCGGGTGGCGTACCTGGCTGGACGCGACCGGCCTGGTCCGCCGACTGACCTCCGGCCCCACCGACGCGCGGCCGCTTCTGGATGCCCTGGCCCGCCTGATCGACCGCCTCCCCTCCCCGGCGATCCCCCTCGGCCGCCTGGCCGCCGAGACCTGCGGCGACGCCCACGCCCTGGACGAGGGCCGCCCCCTCTCCACCCTGGCGCTGTCGGCCGCCCGTGCCCTGACCGGCCTCCCGTACGCCTCCGAGGGCACTACCGACGCCCGGCGTGCGGCCTGGCAGCAGGTGGGCGTCCACCTGGACGAGCTGTCCTCCCTGGCCCTGTGCCTCGGCCTCGAAGGCGACGCGGGCACCCCAGCGGGCGGCGCCCTCGCGGCGGCCCGCGAGGCGGGTGAACCATGCGTGCTGACCCTCCGCCAGCTGCGCCGCCAGGAGAGCCCGATCACGGCCGGAGTGGTCCATGTCTGCGAGAACCCCATCGTCGTCGCGGCAGCCGCCGACGAGCTGGGCCATGCCTGCCTACCCCTCGTATGCGTCAACGGCAACCCCTCGGTCGCCGTCCGGCGGCTCCTCGACCTCCTATCTGCTGGTGGCGCCTCCTTCGCCTACCACGGCGACTTCGACTGGGGCGGCATCAGCATCGCGAGCACCATCCGCGCCCGCTTCCCCTGGCGGCCCTGGCGCTACGACACACCGTCCTACGAGGCCGCCTGTGACGGCATCGTCGCCACCTGCACGGAACCCACCCCCACCCTGCCCGCCACCCGCCGGGTACCCACCCCCTGGGACCCGCCCTTGTCGGGCGCGATGACGAAACGGGCCCTGCGTGTCGAGGAGGAACTGGTCTTGGCCGACCTGCTGGCCGACCTCGCCCGCTGACCCACGGAACACGCCCGCCGAGACGGCCGTGGTGTCACATACAGCCGCGACTCGACTCCGAACTGTTATCTCTTCCTCGGGTGTGAGAGTGTGGCGATCATTAGCCTGAAGACGAATCGCGATGAAGGACGGAACCAATGGAGGACTCGGTACAGCGTGAAGTGCTGGAGGAGCACTATCTTGACCGGCCGCTGGACGTCGAGGCCGAGACCGAGGCCGAGGGCAAGGCCGGAGGACTGCCCTGGCAGCCGGAGGCCATCCGCGTGTCATCGCGGAATTACTCGCTCCGCAACGTCCTCGACATGATCGAGGAGGATGAGCTGGAACTCGCGCCCGACTTCCAGCGCAACGAGGTGTGGAAGCTTCCGCAAAAATCAGGCCTGATCGAGTCCATCCTGCTGCAGATCCCGCTGCCCGCCTTCTACTTCGCGCAGGACAAGGACGGCACGATGAAGGTCATCGATGGACTGCAGCGGCTGTCCACGGCCTATGGCTTCGCCCGAGCGCAGTCCTTCGCGCTCGACCACCTGGAGTATCTCGGCGAAGAGGCCGGTAAACGCTGGAGCGACCTGTCGCCGGTCTGGCGTCGCCGGTTCAACCAGACCCAACTGGTCGTGCACGTCATCGATCCGCAGACCCCTTCTCAGGTCAAGTACGACATCTTCAAGCGAATCAATACGGGTGGCACACCGCTGAACGCTCAGGAGATCAGGCATTGCCTGACGAGCGGTCGCTGTCGGAACTTTCTCAAGCGCTGCGCCGAGCATCCAGAGTTTCTGGCGACCGTCGGTGAATCATTTCGCAACCACGTACGCATGGCCGACCGCGAACTGGTACTGCGATTCTGCGCGTTCCGGCTGCTCACCCTGGACAAGTACCAGGGTGCCATGGATCCCTATCTTGACGAAGCCGCCGCCCGGATCGACGACGTCAGCCGAACCTCCGATGCCGATCTCGATGGGTTGGCAGCCGACTTCGTGATGGCTATGAGAGCCGCGCGTGCGGTCTTCGGGGATCACGCTTTCCGTAAGTGGCCGCTCTACGCGGACGGGCGCTGGCCGTTGAACCGTCCCCTGTTCGAGAGCTGGGCCGTCGCGTTCGCCGAGGCCGATCGGCTCGGCACGCCGATCGATGCCGCGGCGATAGTCACCGGGGCGCGCGTGCTCATGACGCACGATCAGACCTATATTGAACGTTTTTCATCCTCGGGCTGTTTCGAGGTTTTGCAGGACGGCGATGGCCTT
>JBIQJI010000097.1:0-18378 GCA_044507605.1 Actinomycetales bacterium
GGCGGCCCCCCACCCGACGACCGGGGGCCCGCCGACCGAGCGCCCGGCGATCCGATTCGGGATGACCGAGCGCCCGGCGATCCGGCTCGCGAAAGCCGAGCGCCCGGCGACCCTACGCGCGACGACCCGGCGCCCGGCCATCCGGCCCGCGACGGCTCGGCACCCGGCCACCGCACCCCCGAGGTATCGGTGCCCAACCGCCCCGACCGCGAAGGCTCGGCACCCCACCGACCGGCCTGCGATGACCCGGACCCCGGCCGCCCAGGGCCGGGCGACGACCGAGGGCGGGGAGAGGTGCCGGCGGCCGAGCTGCTCGGCGTGACCAAGCGGTTCGGTTCCGTCGTGGCCAACGACCGGGTCGATCTCGCGATCGCGCCCGGCGAGGTGCACGCGGTCGTCGGCGAGAACGGCGCGGGCAAGTCGACCCTGATGTCGATCCTGTTCGGACTGCACCAGCCCGACGAGGGGCACATCCTGCGGGCCGGGCAGCGGGTGCGGTTCCGCTCCCCCGCCGACGCCATCGCCCTCGGCCTGGGCATGGTGCACCAGCGGTTCCGGCTGTTCCCCGAGCTGACCGTCGCCGAGAACGTGGTGATCGGCGCCGAGCCCACGAAGGCCGGACCCCACCCGCTCGGGCCGGCCTCGGCGGCACCGGCCGCGCCCGGGGCCCGCAGGTCGCGGCTCGCCGGTCGGCTGCGTGGCGGGCTGGTCGATCGGGACGCCGCCCACCGGGCGGTGGCCGAGCTCGGCGAGCGGTACGGCCTGCGCGTGGACCCCGCCGCGCGGGTGGGCGACCTGCCGGTGGGCGTACGGCAGCGGGTGGAGATCCTCAAGGCGCTGTACCGTGACGCCCGGGTGCTGATCCTGGACGAGCCGACCGCCGTGCTGACGCCCGGGGAGGCCGACCGGCTGTTCCAGGTGCTGCGCACGGTGACCCGCAGCGGCGTGTCGGTCGTGCTGGTCACCCACAAGCTGGGCGAGGTCATGGCCGCGAGCGACCGCGTCACGGTGCTGCGGCACGGCCGCGTGACCGGCCGGTTCGTCACCGCCGAGACCTCCTCCGACGAACTGGTGCGGGCCATGATCGGCCGTTCCCTGGCCGCCGCCCCGCGGGGCCGGGCGGCGGCGCCCGGCCCGGAGACGCCGTACGCGCTGGAGGTGCGCGGGCTGACGGTGCGCGACGCCGACGGCGTCACCCGCCTGTCGGACGTGTCGCTGGGCGTGCGACCCGGCGAGATCGTGGGCATCGCCGGCGTGGCCGGCAGCGGCCAGCGCGAACTCGTCGACACGATCACCGGCCTCGGCCCCGGCCCGTCCGCCGACCGATCCGGCGTGGTCCGCCTGCTGGGCACCGTGCTCTCCGGCGGACCGGCGCGGCACGACCGCGACGAGGGTGCGGCTCGACACGGACGCGATGCGGGTGCGGCTCGGCGCGGGCGTGCGGCGGACAGCGTGCGGCGGCGCCGGGAGCTCGGGATCGCGTACGTGCCCGAGGACCGGCATGGGCGCGCGACGGCGGCGACGATGTCGGTGGCCGAGAACCTGATCATGGGCGACCAGCGCGGCCGGGAGCTGCGCGGCCGGCTGGGGCTGTCGGGCCGGGCCGTCAGGGAGCGCGCCCGGGCGCTCACCGAGCGGTTCTCGGTGCGTCATCCTTCGGTGGACGCCCCGATGTCGGCGCTGTCCGGGGGCAACGCGCAGAAGGCCGTGCTCGCCAGGGAGCTGTCCCGCCGCACCCCCGTGATCGTGATCGAGGAGCCTACGCAGGGCGTCGATGTCGGGGCGCAGGAGTACATTCAGTCGCTGCTCGTCGAGGCCCGGGACCGGGGCCAGGCGATCCTGCTGGTGTCGAGCGAGCTCGCCGAGCTGCGCGCCCTCGCCGACCGGGTCCTCGTCCTGTACGAGGGCCGGGTGACGGCCGAGCTGTCGCGCGAGCAGGCCACCGACGAGCGGATCGGCGAGGCGATGACGGGCACGATGACGGATGCGGCGGCCCGGAGCGCGACGGGAGGCGCGACATGAGGCGCGGCGACCCGGACCGCGGCATCAGGCCCGACATCAGGCTCGGCAGCCCGGGCCGCGGCATCAGGCGCGGCGACCCGGAGCGTGACATCGGGCGCGACGTGAGGGGCGTCCTGGCGGCCGTCCGGATCGGGCCGGGGAGGCCGGCGTGAGCGGGGCGGGCGGGCAGGTCGTGCGGGCGATCGGCGGTGGGGCCGTCGGTGTGCTGCGGTCGCCGCCGGTGCTGGCGGTCGCGGGGTCGCTGGCGTTGACGACGCTGGTCATGCTGGCCGTGGGTGTGGCGC
The DNA here is from genome assembly GCA_044507605.1 of Actinomycetales bacterium. Classification (GTDB taxonomy): domain Bacteria; phylum Actinomycetota; class Actinomycetes; order Streptosporangiales; family Streptosporangiaceae; genus Thermopolyspora. Next base: position 2,307 of record JBIQJI010000097.1, read on the forward strand.
CGGGCGAGGCGTATCCCGCGCTGATCAGGGGTGCGCTCGCCGACGGGAACCTGGAGTACACGATCGCGACGTTCGTGCCGACGCTCGGTATGGCGCTGGCGTTCGCTATTCCGTTCCGCACGGGCGAGTTCAACCTGGGCGGCGACGGCCAGCTCGCGCTCGGCGGCATCACGGCGGCGGCGCTCGCGCTGCATCTGCCCGGCCCGCTGGCCCTGGTGGTGCCGCTGGCCGGGGGCACGCTGGCCGGTGCGCTGCTGGCGGGGCTGTCGGCTCCGCTGCATACGCGGCTCGGCATTCCGGCGATCGTCAGCACGCTGCTGTTGAGCGCGCCGGCGGTGGCGCTGGCGTCGTATCTGGCCCGGTTTCCGCTCGCCGAGCCGAACACCGGCATCGCGGAGACGCCCATGCTGCCCGAGGCGGCGCATCTGCCGGCGATCGGCGCGAGCGGCTATGTGACGGTCGCGCTGCCCCTGGTGCTGGTGTTGCTGGCGGCCTGGCTGTACGCCGACGCGCGCACGGTGCTGGGCTACGAGGTGCGCGCCACGGGCGCCAACCGGGAGTTCGCGCGGTATGGCGGCGTGTCGGTGGACCGCCTGGCGATCGCCACGCTGGCGGGGGGTGGCGCGTTCGCCGGGCTGATCGGCGCGATCATCGTGCAGAGCCCGCCGTTCCGGTTCGTCGACGGCGCTCTCACCTCGCCCGGCTACACGTTCACGGGCATCGCGGCCGTGCTGCTGGCGGCGGGGCGGCCGATCGCGGTGCCGCTCACGGTGGCGCTGCTGACGATTTTGCAGGTGGGCGGCCAGGGCATGGAGCGTGAGGCCGACGTGCCGAGCCAGCTCACCCAGATCATCCAGGGGCTGATCATCGTGATCGTGGCGGTTCTGGCGGTGGTGCGCCACGTCCGCCAGAAGCGGCGGGCGGCCCCGGCCGGCGAACCGGCCGACGCGCCTGGTGACGCCGCGGGCGGCCCGACGGCCTCGGGCGCCTATGCCGGCGCGGGCGAGGGGGCGGCGTGAACGTCTTCGAGCTGTCGTTCCTGGCGGCCGTGCTGACCGCGACGGCGCCGGTGGTGTTCGCCGCGCTCGGCGGGCTGCTGTGCGAGGTGTCCGGCGTGTTCAACATCGCGCTGGAGGGCCAGCTGCTGTGGGGCGCGTTCACCGCCGTGCTCTTCAGCCATCTCACGGGCAGCGCGTGGCTGGGGGTGGCCGGGGCGCTCGCCGCCACCACGCTGTTCGCGGCCGTGCTGTCGGTGGCGTCGGTGACGTTCCGGGCGGACCCGATCGTGGTGGCCGTCGGCACCAACCTGCTGGCGGTCGGGCTGACGGCGTTCCTGATGCGGCGGCTGCTCGGGACCGGCGGCACGTACTCCGCGCCCGACCTCGCCGGGCTGCCCACTCTGGCCGGGCTCGGGCTGGGCGATGTGCCGGTGCTCGGCGACGTCCTCGGACGGCAGTCGCCGCTGGTGCTTCTCGCCGCCGTGTTCGCCGTCGCGATGGCGTCGTGGCTGCGGCGTACCCGGTCGGGGCTGCGGCTGCGCGGCATCGGCCGGCATCCCGAGGCGGCCGAGGCGCTGGGGTTGAAGGTGACGGCGTACCGGCATTGGACGGTGCTCGGCGCGGGGGCGCTGTGCGGGCTCGCCGGGGCGCAGCTCGCGCTGGGCAACGTCACACTGTTCAGTGAGGGCATGAGCGCCGGGCGCGGCTGGGTGGCCGTCGTGGCGGTCATGCTGGGCGGCACCCGGGTCTATCCGGTGGTGGCGGCCTGCCTGTTGTTCGGTGCGGCCGAGGCGCTCGGGTTCCGGCTGCAGGGCCTCGGGCTGCCGCAGCAGGCGGCCGATGCGGCGCCGTACGTCATCACGCTGCTCGCCCTGATCCTCACTCAGCTTCGCCGGCGGCGCGTCCGGGCCGCCTCACCCCCCGCAGGCTCCGATGTGGAGGTGATCGTGTGACTGCCGAGGCGTCCGTACCGGCGGGTCCGGGGCCGACGGGTCCGGCGACGGGGGGTCCGGTGCTCGCGGACTCGGTCCGGTTCATCGAGGGCTCCGGCGGCCCGGCGGTGGAGATCCTGGACCGGCGGGTCTTCCCGTTCGAGCGCCGCTGGGTGCGGTGCGGCACGTACGAGGAGGTGGCGGAGGCCATCGAGCGGATGGTGACGCAGAGCTCGGGCCCGCTGTTCGCCACGACGGCGGGGCTGAAGCTGGCGGCCCACGCCGCGCGGCGTGCCGGCCCGGGCGTGGCCGCCGACCTGCTGCGGACCGCCGGTGCGCGGCTGATCGCGACCCGGCCCACCAACAACCACATCCGCGACGCCGTGCACGCGGTCCTGGCGGCCACGGTGGACGGCCCGCTCGCGGATTCCGGCGGCGAGGAGCTGGCGCGTGCGGTGGCCGTGGCCGCCGACGCCCACGACGCCGCCTACTGGGCGCACAGCGCGGCGCTCGGCCGGCACGCGGCCGCGCTGATCGACGACGGCGCGCGGGTGCTCACGCACTGCTGGGCCGACGCCTACCTGATCGGCACGGTGCGGGCCGCGCAGGAGGCCGGCAAGCGGCTGGAGTTCGTGTGCACCGAGACCCGGCCGTACCTGCAGGGCGCCCGGCTCACCGCCGCGACCCTCGTCGAGATGGGCTACCACCCGACGGTGATCACCGACGGCATGGTGGCGGCCGCCCTGTCCGACGGGCTGGCCGATGTCGCGCTGGTGGCCGCCGACCGCGTCACCCTGGACGGTCACGTGGTGAACAAGGTGGGCACGCTGCAGGTGGCGCTCGCCGCGCGGGCCTTCGACGTGCCGTTCTACGCGCTCGTCGAGGCCCCCGACCCGCAGGCGCCGGGCATCGGCGACGTGGAGATCGAGCACCGCGACGGCGACGAGGTGCTGCACGTCCTGGGCGTCCGCAGCGCCGCCGAGGGCACCACCGGCTACTATCCGGCCTTCGACGCCACCCCGCCCCGCCTGGTCACCCGCATCGTCACGGGCCGCGGCGCGTTCGAGCCGCACCGCGTCGCGGACCACTTCTCTCCCGATCTGGAGCAGCCGAAGTCATGAGCACAGTCCGCCGCATCGTCGTCGACACCGACACCGGGATCGACGACGCCCACACCCTCCTCTATCTGGCCGGCCGGCAGGACGCCGAGATCGTCGCGATCACGTCGGTCTACGGCAACTGCGTGGAGGAGGATTCGGTGCGCAACATCGGCTACGTCTGCGGCCTGCTCGGCCTGGACGTGCCCGTCTCCCGGGGCGCGGACGCGCCGCTGGAGAGCGCCCCGTTCATCGCCCGCCACGTCCACGGCCGCGACGGTCTCGGCGACCGCGGCTACGACCGGCCGATCCCCCCGGTCACCGGCGAGACCGCCGCCGAGACGCTGGTGCGGCTGGCGCGCGAGCGGCCGGGCGAGCTGGACCTGCTGGCCCTCGGCCCGCTGACCAACCTCGGGCTGGCGCTGCGGATCGACCCCGAGCTGTTCACGAAGTACCGCTCGGTCGTGCTGATGGGCGGCTCGGGGCCGTACCCCGCCCTGGGCTCGTCGCTGATGATCGACGCGAACATCAACAACGACCCCGCGGCGGCCCGCGCGGTGTTCTCAGCGCCGCGCGCCGAGCTGGTGATGGTCGGCGTCAACGTGACCGCCGTCACGATCCTCACCGAGCCGGCCATCGCCGCCCTGCGCGCGGCGGCGACCCCGACGGCGAGGTTCGCCACCGAGATCCTCGACTCCTACCTGGACTTCTACCAGAACCACTGGGGCCGCCGGATCATCCCGCTGCACGACCCGCTGGCCGCCGGCATCCTGCTCGACCCGTCGTTCGCGACGGCGACGGTGCCGGGCCCGGTCAACGTGGTCACCGACGGCTTCCTGTCCCGCGCGCACCTGATGCGCACCTTCGACGGGCTGCCCCCCGCGTTCCCCTACGACCGCACCCCGGACACCACGGTCGTCACCGAGGTGGACTCGGCGCGGTTCGTCGCCGACTTCGTGGAGACCCTGGCGCGATCATGAGCGACTACCCGGACTACCCCCTGCTGAAGACCGGCGACGACGTCGCCGCCCACCTGGAGGCGCGCGGCCTGCTGCCGCTGCTCGGCGTCTCCACCACCGACGGCCTGGACGTGCGCGAGGTGAGCGACGGCAACCTCAACAGCGTGTTCCTGGTGCGCCGCGACCCCGGCACGCCCGGCCTGGCGGTCAAGCAGGCGCTGCCGTGGGTGCGGGTGCACGGCGAGTCGTGGCCGCTGACGCCGTTCCGGGCGGCCGTGGAGGCGCGGGCGTACGAGCACCTGGCGAAGGTGGCGCCGGAGTACATTCCGGGCTGGCACGGCTACGACCCCGCCACGTTCACCATGGTCATGGAGGACGTGGGGCACCTGGACGTGCTGCGCACGGCCTCGATGGCGGGCCGCCCGTGGGGCGAGGTGGGGCGGCACATGGGCGTGCTGGTGGCGCGGCTGTCGTTCGCCACCTCCGACTTCGGCATGCCGACGCAGGAACGCAAACGGCTGATCGCCGAGTCGGTCAACCCGGAGCTGTGCCAGCTCACCGAGGACGTGGTGCTGACCGAGCCGTACATCGAACACGAGCACAACCACCACCATCCGGCGCTCGACGACCTGGTGCGGGAGCTGCGCGCCGACCGCGAGCTGCGGCGCGAGGCGGCGCTGCTGAAGCTGGTCTTCATGACGAAGGCGGAGGCGCTGCTGCACGGCGACCTGCACTCGGGCAGCATCATGGTGGCGCGGCCGGGCGGCGACGGACGGGTCGTGGTGATCGACCCGGAGTTCGCGTTCGTCGGGCCGATCGGCTTCGACCTCGGCCTGTTCTGGGCCAACGCGCTCATCGCGGCCGTGCGCGCCGACGTCCTCGGCGACGCGGAGCTCGCGGCCGAGCACGCGGGGCAGGTGGGCGCGAGCTGGGCGGCGTTCACCGCCGAGTTCCGCCGGCTGTGGCCGTCGCGGGTCGACACGTTCTTCGACGACGCGTTCCTCGCGGAGTTCCTGGCCGGGGTGTGGCGTGACGCCGTGGGGTTCACCGGCAGTGAGGCGCTGCGCCGCATCATCGGCTACGCCCACGTGGCCGACATCGAGACCATGCCCGACCCGCAGCGCCCGCGCGCGGCCGCGCGGGTGGCCCGGCTGAGCCGGGAGCTGATCGTACGGCGCGGCGAGGTGTCCCGCCCCGCCGAGCTGACGAGCCTGGCCCTGGCGGACGCGCCCTGACGGGCGGGCCTGCGGGGACGGCGACACGGACGGGGACACACGGAAAGGTGAGGACATTGATCGGGGACAGCGCCGAGGGCGCCACGATGACCATCGCGGCGAGATGGGTCGTGCTGGACATCGAAGGGACGACCAGCTCCACCAGCTCGGTCCACGTCGGCCTGTACGACTACGCGCGGCCGCGGCTCGGCCCCTGGATCGAGGCGCACGGCGACGACGCCGAGGTGCGCGCGGCCGTCGCGCAGGTGCGCGAGGCCGCCGGGCTGCCGGGCGACGCGCCCGCCGCCGACGTGGTGGGCGTGCTGCACGGCTGGATGGACGGCGATGTCAAGGCGACGCCGCTGAAGACGCTGCAGGGGCAGATCTGGGCCGCCGGGTTCGCCGCCGGCGAGCTGACCGGGCACTTCTTTCCCGACGTGCCGCCGGCTTTGCGGGCCTGGCACGAGCGGGGGCTGCGGCTCGCGGTGTTCTCGTCCGGCTCGGTGGCGAGCCAGCGGCCGTGGTTCCGGCACACCGACGCCGGTGACCTGTCGGTGCTGATCGAGCAGCACTTCGACACGGTCAACGCCGGGCCGAAACGCGAGCCGATGTCGTACCACCGCATCGCCCAGAAGCTGGGCGGCCCGGCCGACACCCTGCTGTTCCTGTCCGACGTGCCGGCCGAGCTCGACGCCGCCGCCGGTGCGGGCTGGCAGACGGTCGGCGTGCGGCGGCCCGGCGAGCCGAACGCCCAGACCGGTTTCGGCGCCCACCCGCTCATCTCGTCGTTCGCCGAGCTGACCCTGGAGGTGATCGCGTGACCGCCCCCGACGCCGACCGGGTGCTCGCCGCGGGCGCCAGGCTCGCCGCCGAGGCGGCCCGCTTCACCGGCTACGGCTGGATGCGCGGCACCTCCGGCAACCTGTCCGAGGTCGTCGCGCGCGACCCGCTGCGTGTCGCGGTGACCGCGAGCGGCCTGGACAAGGGCGAGCTGGCCCCGTCCGATGTGGCCGTGGTGGGGCCGCACGGCGAGCCTGCGCCGGTGCCGGGCATCGCGCCGCTGCGCCCGTCGGCGGAGGCCGGGCTGCACGCCCGGGTGGCCGCCGTGACCGGCGCCGGCGCCGTGGTGCACGTGCACGCGCTGAGCGCCGTGGTCGCCGGCCACCGGTGGCCGGGCGGGGTGCGGCTGCGCGACGTGGAGACGCTGAAGGGCATCGGCCGGGCGGCGCACGACGACGAGGTCGTGTTCCCGGTGATCGCCAACAGCCAGGACATGGCGGAGCTGGGCGACCGCTTCGAGGCCGCCTACGACCCGCGCGTCCCCGCCGTGATCGTGGCCTCGCACGGCCTGTACGCCTGGGGCGCCGACCTGATGCGGGCGCGGCACGTCACCGAGTGCACCGAGTGGCTGCTGTCGTACGCGCTCGCCATCGGCTGACCGGCCGGCCGGCTCCCGCGCGGCGCTGCCCGTCCGCTGCCGCCTGTCCACTGTCGCCTGTCGGTTGCCACCCCGTCCGGCGGCGCCGCGAGGTCAGGCCGGGCCTTTGTCGCGGCGGCCCGGCGTCAGGGTGTAGCTCATGACGAGCGAGCCGACCAGCAGGGCGCCCTGCACGAACGTCTGCGCGTAGTAGGGCGCGTTGAGCATCGTCAAACCGTTGATCATCACGCCGATGAACAGCGCGCCGATGACCGTGCCGAGGGCGTTCGGGCGGTTGGCGCCGAGCACCGCGAAGCCGATGAGGGCCGCGGCGACCGACTGCAGCAGGTACGGGTCGCCGGCGCCGACGTCGCCGCGGCCCAGCCTGGCCGCCAGCAGGATGCCGCCAAGCGCGGCGCACAGGCCGGAGATGACGTAGGCGAGGGCCCGGTAGCGGGCCACCCGGATGCCGGCCAGCCGGGCCGCGCGGGGGTTGCCGCCGATGGCGTACAGGGCACGGCCCCAGCGGGTGTGGTTGAGGAACACGTAGGTGGCGGCGCCGAGCAGCAGCATCACGATGACGGGCACCGGCACCGAGCCGATCTTGCCGCTGCCGAGCCAGGCGAACCCCTCGGTGAAGCGGCCGGGCGCGGGCCGCCCGCCGGCCATCATGCCGGCCGACACCGACTGCCCGGACGTGATGATGAGCGCGAGCCCCTGGAACAGGAACATCGTGCCGAGCGTCGCCACCAGGTCGGGCACCCGGGCGACGACGGTGAGCAGCACGTTCACGGCGGCCACCAGCAGCCCGGCGAGCAGACCGGCGACGATGGCGGTGCCGCCGGTGAGGTTGAAGCGCACCATGGCCAGCGCGGTGACCATGACGACGAACCCGACGTTGGCGCCGACCGACAGGTCGAACCCGCCGGTGGCCATCGACACGGTCACGCCGAGCGCGACGACGGCGACGATCGCCACCGACTGGAGCACGATCAGGATGTTGGCGTAGGTGCCGAACGCCGGCCGCAGCAGGGCGAAGACCACCACCATGACGGCCAGCACGGCGATCAGCCCGTACCGGTACGCCAGCCCGGCGACGCGTTCCCCTGGCGGGGTCGCCCGCGCCCCGGGCGCGGTCGTCTTCTCGCGGACCGCCATCATGGGGTCTTCCCTCCCGCCATCAGCGCCGCGAGGCGCTCGGCCGTGACGTCCCCGGCCGGCAGCTCGCCGGTCAGGTCGCCGTCGTGCAGCACCACAATCCGGTCGGCCACGTCCAGCACCTCCTGCGGATCCGACGAGGCGACGATCATGCCCATCGCGCCGCCGCTCTCGCGCAGGGTGCGGCCGATGTCGGCCCGGGCCCCCACGTCGACGCCGCGGAACGGCTCGTCGAGCAGCAGCCGGGGCGCGCCCTCCAGCCACCGGCCGACGACGACCTTCTGCTGGTTGCCTCCCGACAGGGCCTCGATGGGCGCCTCCGGGCCCGGCCCGCGCACGCCGAACCGGTCGATGACCCGCCGCGCCGCAGCGGTCTCGGCGGTCCGCGACAGCAGTCCCGTCCTGCTGTGCGCGCGCAGCCTGGGCAGCGACACGTGGGCCCGCACCGACCAGCCGGGCACCATGGCCTGCGCGGCCCGCTCCTCGGCGACCAGGGCGACGCCGCGGTCGATCGCCGCCCGCGGGTCGCGCGGCCGGTACGGCTCGCCGCCGAGCCGCAGCTCGCCGGAGACGAGCGGGCGGGAGCCGTACAGCTGCTCCAGCAGTTCGCTCTTGCCGGCGCCGATGAGCCCGGTGACGCCGACGACCTCGCCGGCCCGCACGGTCAGATCGAACGGCTCGGCCCCGGGGCGGGTGCGGATGCCGGTGGCGGCGAGCACCTCCGGCCCGGGCGCGGCGGCGGCCCGCTCGGGCCGTTCGGGGACGGCCCCGCCGAGCATCGCCGCGACGAGCCGCCGCGGGTCGACCGGCGCGGTGAAGGTGCGCCGGATCACGCCGTCGCGCAGCACGGCGACCCGGTCGCACAGGTCGCGGATCTCGCCGAGCCGATGCGACACGAACAGCACCGCGACGCCGTCGGCCGCCATGCGGCGCACGGCGGCCAGCAGCACCCCGGTCTCGGCCGCCGACAGGGTCGAGGTCGGCTCGTCCAGGATCAGCAGCTCCGGCCGCCTCGACAGCGCCCGGGCGATCACGATGAGCTGCCGCTGCCCGGCGGGCAGCGTCTCGACCGGGGCGTCGAGCGGCACGTCCAGCTCGGCGGCCCTGGCGACCTCGCGGGCCGCCTCCCGGATCCGCGCCCGCGTGACGAACCGGCCCCGCCCGCGCCTGGCCAGCGCGTCGAGGGTCAGGTTGTCGGCGACGCTGGTGCCGAACACCACGCCGTCGTCGATGTTCTGGTGCACGGTCTGCACCCCGGCGTCCTGCGCGGCCAGCGGCCCCGGCAGCTCGACGCGGCGGCCGCGCAGCCGCAGCTCGCCGGACGTCGGCCGGGTCACCCCCGACAGGATGTTGATGAGGGTCGACTTGCCGGCGCCGTTGGTGCCGATCAGCCCGAACACCTCGCCGCGGCGGATCTCCAGGGTGACGTCGCGCAGCGCCACGGTGGCGCCGTACCGCTTGGACACCCCGGAGACCGCGACCACGGGCGGCTCGGCACGCTCGGGCACCGGCTCGGGCGCCGGCCGGGGCGGCGCGGTCACGACCCGGCGGCCCAGGGCACCCTGGCGACGTCGGGCGTCAGCAGCTCGGGGATCGCCGTGACGAGCTGCTCGATGTTGGCGATGCCGCCGTCGCGCAGCTTCTGCTGGGTGATGAGCGCCGGGGGCACCTTCAGCTCGTGGCCGACCTGCTCTTCGGCGACGAGCAGCGCGGCCGCCCGCACCGCGACCCGGCCCACGTTGGAGGGGTCGGTGGCGGCGGTGGCCACCCAGGGGCTGCCCGGCTCGGTCATCAGGCCGATGTCGGCGGTGGAGATGTCGGCGCCGTACACCTTGACCTGGTCCTGCAGGCCGAGCTCCTTGACGGCCAGCACGGCGCCCTTGGCGAACTCGTCGTACGGCGCGAAGATCGCCGTCACGCCGGGGTTGGCCTGGAGCGCGGCCTTGGCCTGGTCGGCGACCGCCGAGGCGGTGGAGTTGTTGACCACGCCGATCTGGGCCACCTGCTCGATGCCCGGGTTGTCCTGCTTGAACTGGGTCCAGGTCTCGTTGCGGCGGTCGAGCGGGGCGAAGCCGGCGACGTACACGTAGATCACCTTGGCGGAGCCATTGGTGTCGGCCTTCAGCAGGTCGAGCGCCTTGCTCGCGATCTGGTGGTCGTCCTGGTCGAGGGAGACGGCCTCGTCGCTGCCCGGGTCGACGTCGAACGCCACGAGCGGGATCCCGGCGTCGACCGCCTTCTTGATCTCCGGCTGGATGGTGTCGGCGAAGCCGTGGTCGACGATGATGGCGTCGGGCCGCTGGTTGACGGCCTGCTGGAGGTTGAGCGCCTGCTTGTCGTTGTTGCCGTCACCGCTGGAGATGTTCAGGGTGACGTTGAGCGCCTTGGCCTCGGCCTGGGCCCCGGCGAGCCACTGCTCGAAGTAGTCGCCCGAGGACAGCTGGCGGACCAGCGCGATGTCGACGTCGCCGCTCGCGAACCGCGGTGGCGCGCTGACGGTGGGCGCGGGGGCCTGCGATGCGGCGGTGGAGGGGGCGGACGCCCCGCCGGCGTCGCCTCCCGGCGTCCCCTGGGTGCATCCGGTGAGCGTCACCGCGGCGAGCAGGCCGGCGAAGACACCGAGGAGGGGGCGGGTTGTTCTCATTATGGATCACGTTCTCGCTGACACAGTGCTGGGAGCAGGCGGGGGGTGTCAGAGATCTTAGGCTTGGCCATGCTATATGTCGATTTTCCCGACCAGTATACTGGGGTTTGCGCGGCCATCCCGGGACGGCGCACAATCTGGTTATGACGTATTTGACCGTTTACACCGACGCCGACGCGCCTGAGACGCTGACCGAGACCGAGGACCTGGAGGAGATCGACACCATCCTCAAGGAGATCGAGGTCCGGCTGCGGCACTGGGACGTCGTCGAAGGGCTGACCGCCGGCGCGAGCCAGGAGGAGGTCCTGGCGGCCTACCGCGACCAGGTGGACCGCGTGGTGGCCGAGGAGGGGTACATCCTCGTCGACGTCGCCCAGCTCCACCCCGAGGACACTCCCGAGTGGGCCGAGAAGGCCGCTGCCGCGCGGCAGAAGTTCCTGGCCGAGCACACCCACGACGATGACGAGGTCCGGTTCTTCGTGAGCGGGTCCGGCATCTTCTACCTGCACGTCGACGGCAAGGTGTACGCCGTGCTGTGCGAGGCGGGCGACCTGCTCAGCGTGCCCCGCAACACCACGCACTGGTTCGACATGGGCACCCGCCCCGACTTCACCGCCATCCGGTTCTTCCACGACGACGACGGCTGGGTCGGCGCCTTCACCGGCAACCCGGTGGCCGAGCGCATCCCCGACTACGACACCATCGTCGCCCGCCGCGCCGCGCGCTGACGGCGCCGCTCCCCCACCCCCCGCTTCCCCCGCACTCGCGCACCCCCCACCCTGATCTCCCCTGCGCCGCCACGCCCGCGCCCAGCCCTCAGGCCCCACCCCTTTCGGGAAGAATGCCCGATATTAATGGCATTCCCTAGGAAAGATTCACCGACTAGCTGAATTATCCTCCTATAGTCTCGCATGGAGATTTATTGCGGTGATGGGCGGCTGACTAGGGAGGGCCATGGCGCATCGCGCCTGCGTCGTCGTGGCGGTCATATCGGTGTTCTTCGCCGTTTCGGTCGCGTGCACGGTCGTATTGGCCGTCCGGATTCGGCGACTCCGAGCAGAACGCGAATCGGCCGTCGTGCGGGCCCGCGAAGACCTCGCCCGCGATGTCCACGACCTGGTGAGCCACTGGCTCTGGCTCGCGTCCGTGAAAAGCGAACTGGCCTACCGGCACGCCGGCGGCGACGCGCGGCTCCGCCGCGAACTCGGGGAGGCCGTCGACGCCGTCAAACACGCGGCGTACGCGGTGCGCGAAGTGGCGACGGCAGGCATGGTCCGGTCGCCGGTCCACGTGCACGAGGAGATCCGCCGCGCCACGGCGCTGCTGCGCACCCTCGGCGTCGAATGCCGCGCCGACGTGACCCGCGACCCCCTCACCCCCGCCCTGAGCGTCGCCCTCGGCACCGTCGTACGCGAGGGCGTGACCAACCTGCTGCGGCACAGCACCGCCACCACCTGCGTGATCGTCCTGGCCCGGCGCAAGAACCGCATCCGGCTCACCATGGCCAACGACGGGGCCCACGAGGCGGCCGGCGACAGCGCCGACGACAGCGCCGACGACAGGGCCGATGACAGGGCCGATGACAGCGCCGGCGGCGGTGCCGTGGCGGCGGGCACCGGGATCGGCAACCTGCGGCATCGGATCGAGCCGCTCGGCGGCGCCGTTTACGGCATTCGCGGGGCCGCGGGCACGGACGGGTGGTTCACGCTGGTCACCGAGGTGCCCCTCCCGGAGGCCCGCCCCGATTCGTGAGAATCGCACATCGTAGTGGTGGAATTCGTCACTAGCGATCTCCTCACCGACCCGAGATTCTCTTTATAGGCGAGCTGAGGGAGATTGCGGTGAATGACCAATTCGCGAAGTACGAGTTATATTGCATCGCAAATCCCTCTTTCTATGACATCGTGAATGACACCCGGGACGACCGGCAGGATTTCGCCGCGGCCGGGCGGGGCGTCCCCGAAGGATGGCGGCACCAGGCCACCGACGTCTGGCTGCACTACGCCCCCGAGGACGCGGACACCCCGCGACAGGGTTGGAAGATCCACGTGTCGGCCCGGGTGGCGGACGCCGATCGCGCCATCGACACGGTGTGGGACTACTGCGTGCCCCGCCGCATCCCGTTCAAGTTCCTGCGCGGCCTGCCCGTCATGGCGATGCTCAACTCCAAGGCCGCCGACCGCGGCTCCAGCGGCAAGCTCGTCACCATCTACCCCCGCGACGACGACCAGCTGGAACTCGTGCTGAAAGAGCTGGACGTCGCGCTGCGCGGCGTCCGCGGGCCGTACGTGCTCAGCGACCTGCGCTACGGCGACGGCCCGCTGCACGTCCGCTACGGCGGCTTCCACGACCGCCGCTGCCTTGGCCCGAACGGCGAGCCGGTGCCGGCGATCGAGGACGGCGCCGGGGCCCTGGTGCCCGACGTGCGCCGGCCGGCCTTCACGGTGCCCTCGTGGGTGACGCTGCCGGCGTTCCTCGAACCGCACCTGGCCGCGCGCAACGCCGTCACCGTCGCCGGGCTGCCGTACCGGATCGACGACGTGATGCAGTTCTCCAACGGCGGCGGCGTGTACCTCGGCACCGAGACGAGCACCGGACGCCGTGTCGTGCTGAAGGAGGCCCGCCCGTACGCCGGGCTCGACGCCGCCGGCCGCGACGCGGTGACCCGGCTCGCCCACGAACGCGACATGCTGACCCGGCTCGCCGGGCTCGACGCGGCACCCGCGCCGCTCGGCCACCTGACCGTGGGCGAGCACCACTTCCTGGTGATGGAGTTCGTCGACGGCGACCCGCTGCAGCGGCAGATCGTGCGCCGCTACCCGCTGACCAGGGCCGACTGCGACGCCCCCGCCCGCGCCGCCTACACCCAATGGGTCCTCGGCGTGCTGCCGCGGATCCGGCGCGCCGTCGAGACGCTGCACGAGCGCGGCGTGGTGTTCGGCGACCTGCACCCCAGCAACATCCTGCTGACGGCCGACGACCGGCCCGTGCTGATCGACTTCGAGGTGGCGACCCTGGCCGAGGAGCCGGCCCGCGCCGCGCTCGCCAACCCGGCCTACGCGGCCCCGCCCGACCGGCGCGGCGTCGACGTCGACCGGTACGCCCTGGCCTGCCTGACCCTCGGCATGTTCGCCCCGCAGGCCACGATCATGCTGCCGCTGGACCGCGCGAAAGTGTTCGGCCTCGCCGAACTGATCAAAGAGACGTTCCCGGTGCCGGACCCGGTCATCGACGACGCCGTGCGCGTCATCACCGGCGGCCGGCCCGCCCCCGCCTCCCCGGCCCCCCGGTTCGACCCGGTGAGACGGCCCGGCGACTGGCCCGCGCTGCGCCAGGCGATGCGGCACGCCATCCTCGCCTCCGCCACGCCGGAACGCCGCGACCGGCTGTTCCCCGGCGACCCCGCCCAGTTCCGGCCCGGCGGCGGAATCGGCCTCGCGTACGGGGCCGCCGGCGTGCTCTACGCGCTGAAGACGACCGGCGCAGGCCGGTCCGCCGAGCACGAAGAATGGCTGCTGACGGCGGCCCGCGCCGCCAGAGGCACCGGCCGCGCGGCGGGCACCGGATTCTACGACGGGCCCTACGGCGTGGCGTACGTGCTGGACCTGCTGGGCCACCGCCAGGACGCCCTCGACACCATCGGCGACGCCATCGGCGCCGAACGCGACTGGGAGTCCCTGGACCTCGGCCTGTTCGGCGGCCTCGCCGGCATCGGCCTCGCCCTGCGGCACTTCGGGCGCACCGCCGGCGAGCCGGCCCTCACCGACCTCTCCGCCGACGTCACCGGGCTGTGCGCCGACCGGCTCGGCGGACCCCACGACGTCCCCGAGATCAGCGGCGGCGACCACCCGCGCGCCGGGCTCATGTACGGCTCGGCCGGCCCCGCGCTGCTGTTCCTGCGCGCCTACGAAGACACCGGCGACACCGCGCTGCTCGACCTCGCGGGCGACGCGCTGCGGCAGGACCTGCGGCGCTGCGGCCCCGCCCACGACGGCTCGCTCCAGGTCGACCAGGGCTGGCGCACCCTGCCCTACCTCGACGAAGGCTCGGTGGGCATCGCCCTCGTCCTCGCCCGCTACCTCACCCACCGGCACGACGAAGCCCTCGCGGCGGCCCTCGACCGCCTCGCCCTCGTCACGCTCGGCGGCTACTTCGTCCAGTCCGGCCTGTTCACCGGGCGGGCCGGCGTCATCGCCGCGCTCGCCGGCTGGGCCGGCCGCCACGAGCCCGAGCTCGCCACGCTGACCCGCGGCCTGGCCTGGCACGCGCTGCCGTACGGCGGCGGCCTGGCCTTCCCCGGCGACCAGCTGCTGCGGCTCTCCATGGACTTCGCGACCGGCACGGCCGGAGTCCTGTTCGCCCTGGGCACCGTGCTCCACGACGAGCCGGTGCACCTCCCCTTTACCGAGCCGCCCGGCGCCAGGCGGCTACCACCCATCGAGCACCGAAAGGAGGTGTAACAGACATGGTCCTTCTCGACCTGCAGGCCCTCGACGCCCCCGGCGGTCACAGCGGGCACGGCGGCGGTGGCAGCACCCTCACCGTTCTCGGCTGCGCCTCGAACACGCCGAGCAACCTGAGCCTCGTGCTCTGTCACTGATGAGACAGGTGCCCGGGGCGCGCCTGTAGCCCCGGGCACCCGCACCGATAGGTACACCCGCCGGAACCGGACGAGCACGGAACCGGTGCGGGGAGGAGGTGGCCGATGCGCCCGGCGGATCGCCTGGTGGCCGAAGCCGTCCGACGCGGCGGCCGATGGCTCGTCGTCCTCACGGCCGCCTCCGTCCTCGGCTCGCTCGCCGGGCTGGCCCTGCCGATCACGCTCGGGCACGCGGTCGACGCCCTGGTCTCGGCGGCCCCCGGCCGCTGGACCGCCTTCACCGGCTGCGCCGTGATCACGGCGGCCGTGGTCGCCTGCGACGCCGCCTGCGTCTGGGCGGGTGGCGCGGCCGGTGCCGCCGCCACGGCCTGGCTGCGGCGCCGCCTGATCCGGCACGTGCTGGGGGTCGGGCCCGCCGTCACCCGCGACGTCCCCGAGGGGGACCTGGTGACCCGCCTCGGCATGAACGCCGAAGAACTCGGCCGTGTCCCCGAAGCGGTCATCACCGGCGCCACACTGCTCATCCCCTCGCTCGGCGGCCTGATCGCCGTGGCCCTCATCGACCCCTGGCCGGCCGCGACGCTGCTCGCCGGCCTCGTCCTCATCGCCGCCTCCCAGCGGGCCTTCTTCCGCGACAGCACCGCGATCGCCACCGGCTACCAGCAGGCGCAGGGCGAACTCGCCGGCCGCCTCGTCGAGGCCCTCGCCGGAGCGCGCACCATCGCCGCCGCCGGCACCCACGAGCGCGAAGCACGCCGTGTCCTCGCCCCCCTGCCCCGACTGCGCGCCCACGCCATGGACCTGTGGCGGGCGAACGCCACCGCCGGGGTCCGCGCGGGGGCCGCGGTGCCCCTGCTCGAAGTCGCCGTCCTCGGCGCCGGCGGCCTGCGCCTCGCCGCCGGCGACCTCACCCCCGGCGAACTGTACGCCGCGGCCCGATACGTCGCCCTCAGCGCGGGCATCGGCGCCGCCATCAGCCAACTCGGCCGCCTGGCCCGCGCCCGCTCCGCGGCCACCCGCCTCCTCCCCCTGATCACCACCCCCACCCGCGCC
>JBIQJI010000019.1:0-74354 GCA_044507605.1 Actinomycetales bacterium
CGATGGCGCGCCGCCGGCCGTCGGCGCAGCGGTCCGGGCCTGGGCGGCGGCGGGCGCGCCGGCTCCCTGCGTCTCCTCCTCGTCCGGCCACGAACGCAGCAGGTCGGCGAGATCCGGATCGGCCCGCTCCAGCCACGGCGGCACCGTCTCGGCCGTGAGCGGGACGCCGGCCGCGGCCAGGCCCGCGAGCAGCCCGAGCATCTCCTGCCTGCCGTCCTCGTACGGCCACCGCACGGCCAGGCCGCGCAGGCCGCGCAGCCGCGCCACGTCGTCGGGACCGGGCGGGTCGGCGAGAGGCTCACCGCCCGCGACCCAGCCGCCATCCCGTCGGCGCAGCTCGCCCACCCCCGCCGAAGGGGTGCGCTGGAAGCCGTAGGGGGTCAGGGTCGTGGGACCGCCAGAGGTCATGGTCATGAAGAGGTTCGAGTCAGCAGCCTGGATGTCCTGTTCTATGCCGGAGATCCAAGTATTCCCCAAGAGTGAGGGCCACTGGGGTGATTCGGGCGATTGCCCACCGAGGGCAGGGACGGGCGATACGCCCACCGTGCCGCCGTCGAACCGTCCCGGGCCTTCTCCGGACCACGGGCGCCCCCGGGCCGACGTGACGACGGACCGGGCGGCGGTGCCGCGGGACCCCGTGCGCCCGGGGCCGGATGAGCGGGGCCCCAGGCGATGGCATCACGGGCGCGGCGGCGCCGGGCGGGCGCGAGCCGGCGGGGCGGCGGGGCCGCGCAGCGCGGCCCGGATCAGGTGGCCCGCGGCCTTGAGGTCAGGGGGTCTCGTCGCCCTCGACGCGCATGATCCCGGCCACGGCCCGCACCGCGTCGAGCTCGCACAGCGCGTCGATGGTGGCCGACAGGGCGGCGTCGCTGGCGCGGTGCGTGACCAGGACGAGCTGGGCGTCGTCACCCCTGCCCTCCTGCCGCACCGTCTGGATGGACACGTCCTGCTTGGCGAACATGTCTGCGACACGCGACAGGACACCCGGCTTGTCGGCCACGTCCAGCGACACGTGGTAGCGGGTGATCGTGTCGCCCATCGGGTGCGTCGGCAGGTCGGCGTACGTCGACTCCTCCGGGCCCCGCGCCCCCGACAGCCGGTTGCGCGCGACCGCGACGATGTCGCCCAGCACCGCCGACGCCGTAGGCGCGCCGCCTGCGCCCGCGCCGTAGAACATGAGCCGACCGGCCGACTCGGCCTCCACGAACACCGCGTTGTACGCCCCGCCGACACCCGCCAGAGGATGCGTGCGCGGGATCATCGCCGGATGCACCCGCACCCCGACGGACCGGCCGTCGTCGGAGCGGGCGCAGATCGCCAGCAGCTTGATGACGTACCCCATCGCCTTCGCGCTCGCCACGTCGGCGGCGGTGACGCCCGTGATGCCCTCACGGTGCACGTCAGCCGCGGTCACCCGGCTGTGGAAGGCCAGCCCGGCGAGAATCGCCGCCTTGGCCGCCGCGTCGAAACCCTCCACGTCGGCCGTGGGGTCGGCCTCGGCGTAGCCCAGGGCCTGGGCCTCCTCCAGCGCGTCGGTGAACGACGTGCCCTCGGTGTCCATCTTGTCGAGAATGTAGTTGGTGGTGCCGTTGACGATGCCGAGCACCCGGCGCACCCGGTCACCGGCCAGCGACTCGCGCAGCGGCCGCAGCAGCGGAATCGCGCCCGCCACACTCGCCTCGTAGTACAGGTCGGCACCGCTCGCCTTGGCGGCGCCGTGCACCGTCGCGCCGTCCTGCGCGAGCAGCGCCTTGTTGGCCGTCACCACCGACTTGCCGTGCGACATCGCGGACAAGATCAGCGAACGGGCCGGCTCGATGCCGCCGATCACCTCGACCACGATGTCGACATCGTCACGCGTGACCAGCGCCTCCGCGTCGGTGGTGATCAGCGCCGGGTCGAGAACGAGATCGCGCTTACGATCGGGGCGGCGCACCGCCACACCGGCGAGCTCCAGCGGGGCGCCGACCCTCGCCGCCAGGTCGTCGGCCTGCTCGCGCAACAGGCGCGCCACCTGCGTGCCCACCACGCCGCAGCCCAGCAGTGCGACTCTCAGTGCGGGTTTCACACTTGCCCCCTCAGCAGGTCCTCGTCGGTCTCGCGTCGGATGATCACGCGTGACCTGCCGTCCCTGACCGCGACCACGGCCGGCTTGGGCAGGTAGTTGTAATTACTGGCCAGCGAGCGGCAGTAGGCGCCCGTGCCCGCCACCGCGAGCAGGTCGCCCGGCACCAGATCGTCGGGCAGCCACAGGTCGCGCACCACCATGTCGCCGCTCTCGCAATGCTTGCCGACCAGGCGCGACAGCATCGGCGCGGCCGTGCTCTGCCTGGACGCCAGCACACAGGTGTATTCGGCGCCGTACAGGGCGGTGCGGACATTGTCGCTCATACCGCCGTCGACGCTCACATAGGTGCGCAGGCCCTCGACGTCCTTGACCGTGCCCACGTCATAGAGGGTCACCCCGGCGAGACCCGCGATGGCCCGGCCCGGCTCCACGGTCAGCCGAGGCACCGGCAAGTCCGCCGC
The DNA here is from genome assembly GCA_044507605.1 of Actinomycetales bacterium. Classification (GTDB taxonomy): domain Bacteria; phylum Actinomycetota; class Actinomycetes; order Streptosporangiales; family Streptosporangiaceae; genus Thermopolyspora. The sequence continues at coordinate 2,530 of JBIQJI010000019.1, forward strand.
CCGGCACGCCTTGGTGACGATCTCACGCAGGCTGTCGGCGATCACCTTGATGTCGGGGGCGTCGTCGCCCTCCACGTACGGGATGCCGTAGCCGCCGCCGAGATCCAGCTCGGGGAGCACCACCCCGTGCTCCTCCTTCACATCGACCAGCAGCGTGGCGAGCCGCCCGGCCGCCACCTCGAACCCCGCCGTGTCGCTGATCTGCGAACCGATATGGGAATGCAGACCCACCAGCTCCAGCTGCGGCAGCGCCAGCACCCGGCGCACCGCCTCCGCCGCCGCACCGCTGCTCAACGACAGGCCGAACTTCTGGTCGTCGTGCGCCGTCGCGATGAACTCGTGAGTGTGGGCCTCCACACCCGTCGTCACCCGGATCAGCACCTTCGGCCGGACACCGTGCTTGTCGGCGAGGAAACCGAGCCGGGCGATCTCCTCGAACGAGTCGATGACGATACGCCCCACACCCACCGTCAACGCCCGGTCGAGCTCCGCCTGCGACTTGTTGTTGCCGTGCATCGCCACCCGCTCGGGCGGAAACCCCACACTCAGGGCCACCGCCAGCTCGCCGGCACTGCACACATCGAGGCCCAGGCCCTCCTCGTCGATCCAGCGGGCCACCTCCCGGCACAGGAACGCCTTGCCGGCGTAGTACACATCGGCGTCGGCGAACGCCGCGCGATAATCGCGGCAGCGAGACCGGAAGTCCTCCTCGTCGATCACGTAGAGCGGCGTGCCGTACTCACGTGCGAGATCCCTGACGTCCACGCCGGCGATCGTGACCGCCCCGTCGACGCGGGCCGACGTTCGCGGCCAAATCAGCGGGTTGAGCGTGTGGAGGTCGGCGGGCACCTGCGGCGGGCGCTCCTCGGGCAGAACCTCTGCGTGCCGGTCTCCGGCGGGGTGGGCGAATCGACTCACCCGAACGAGGTTATCCGAACCCGCCCTCTCCCATGTCGCCTCACCCGGCTCCGCCGCGTACCCGCCGACGTTCCCCGGCGCCGAAAACCCGCCGCACCGCCGACTCGCCGTATCGGCGCCCAAAGTGCATGCCCCGGAACCGGCCCCATCACCCCACGCCCAAGGGCACTGGTGGCACAGCTACGACAACGAGCTATGGGAGATCACCAAAACAGGGCTCACGTCGCGACGGGAAATACGCATCAACAACCTGGCGTCACGGCGACGGCCTCGCGATAGACGCCGCGCCCCCGCGCGCATGAGCCGGGCGCCGCACCTTCTGCCCACGCCTTGGGCCAAGCGCCGGCACGCACCCACCACCCGGGGCCCGGACGCTGAGAGCGGTGCGTGGAGCCGGGAGCAGGGTTGCTGGGTGGCGTGGGTCAGAGGCGGGTGGGGAGGGGTTCGGCGAGGGTGGTGAGGCCTTCGGCCAGGGTGACTCGGACGGCCTCGGCCAGGTGGAGGCGGGCCGTGTGGAGGGGGGTGGGAGGGGCATCGCCCTGGGGGAGGGCGGGGGCGTGCTCGTGGGCGTCGTGGTAGGCGGTGGCCAGACGTTCGAGGTAGGCCGGGAGGCCGTGGGACGGGTGGAGGCGCCTGCTGGGGGCCTCGGCCAGGACGCGGATCACGGCGCGGTCGTACCGGCCCGTCAGCCCTGCCAGCGGCGCCGGGTCGACCTCTGACGGGAGGGCCAGGCCGAGGTCGTGGGCCCAGCGCCGCACCCATAGGGCGCGGACATAGGCGTATCTGACCACGAAGCCGGGATTGGCCCAGGTGCGCGGGAAATCGGGCCAGACGGGCGGCTCGCTCGGCCGCACGGGCCGGGGTGGCGTGAACCGCTCCTCGGCCGTCGGGTGCAAGCCGGGCTGTTCCGGCGGGAGGGTCGGGGACGTGTGGCCGATCTCTCCCCGGGAACCCGCACGGCCTGCCGCGCCGGGCTCGGCCAGTGGAGGACGGGGGACTCCGGTGTGGGGGGCCTCCAGGATCTCCCCGACCACCTCTTCGGGGGCATCGACCGTGATCAGCAGGAGGCCGCCCGGGCGGGTCTCGACGCGGGAGACGCCAGGGAGGTCGCGCAGCCGCCGGGCCAGGGTCACGGCCATGGCCTGTGGAGACAGGGCGCCGGGCTCCGCGCGGGCGCGGCGGATCGCGGCGCGGGAGGCGTAGACCGCCTCGTGGCGCCATGAACCATGGGGCATGGGCGGCTCGCCGAGGATCTCCGCCAGACGCGATGGAGTCATGTCTTCGCAGGGTAGGCGGGATCGTGATCCGCCGTCCGCAAACCGCGCCGCCCCACCGCAGCGCGCCCGACGGCATGGGCAAGGGCCACATCCACCGGAGCTCGGCCCAAGCCATGCCCGCCAAAGGCCACACCCACCGGAACTGGGCCCAAGCCATGCCCGCCAGAGGTTCGGCCCGCCGGCACTCGGCTCCCAACGGTCGGCCATGAGGGTTCGGTCCGCCAACGCTCAGCGATCAGACTTTGCCCGATTCGCCGAACTCGACCTGCTCGACCTGCTCGACCCGCCAAAGGCTCGGCCCTGGGGAACGTCAGCCCGGCGAAGCTCGACCGGCCAGGGGTTCGGCCCGGCAGAGTTCGGCCCATCGGGGGTCGGTCTGTCAGGGACCGCCGGCTACGACGACCTGCCCGCCCTCGGGGTCCGGCCCGTTGGGGGTCGGTGTGTCAGGAGCCGGTTCGTCAGATCAGGGCGAAGGGCTCGGCTGGGGCGTAGGCCTGGAGTCTGGAGGACATGAGGAGGCGGGTTTCGGTGGAGTCTCGGCGGCAGATGTAGGAGTAGCGGTCGGCGGAGTAGACGCGGATGCCGTCGGTGCGGCACTGGCGCATCAGGGTTTCGTCCCATTCGTCGGATAGGTCGGCGATGCCGAGGGCCACGAGGGCGGGGCGGCGGGCCAGCAGGGTGGGGCCCGCCACCTCGGGGAGGAAGCGGTGGTCGGCGCCGGGCTGGCGGAGCAGGGTCGCGCCGGTGGCCGGGAGGTGGGCGTAGAACGACGCCTTGCCGGTGATCTCGGCGTCCGTGGCGGCGAAGACGCGGGACAGGTCGGCCAGGTAGTGCTCGCCGTACAGGTCGCGGGGGTCGAAGACGGCGACGAGGTCGCCGTCGCAGAGTCGCAGTGCGCGGTCGAGGGCGGCCCCGCGTGTCGTGGGGGTGTCGCACTCGCGCACCACCAGGTCTCCGGCGTGGACGGCGCCGGCCGCCTTTTCCACTTCGGCGGCGTCGATGCCGTCGGCCACGATGACGAGCTGGCCGGGGGCCTGGGTCTGGCGGCCCAGTTGGGACAGCAGGTGCCGTAGTTCCGCTTCGCCGGTGATGGCCGCGATCGCCGAGATGGCGCCGGCGTTGCGCACGCTGGGCAGCCCGACGGTGTCGAGGATCGGGTCGAGCAGCGGTGTGACGCTCACCGTGGCTCGCCAGGCGAGGTGGGCCTGGCGGGCGCGCAGGTCGGCGTCGCCGAACAGGTCGCCGCCCGCGTCGGCCGCGGCTTGCTCGGGGCTGGGGGCGGGGCGGCCGGGTTTGGCCTCGGGGAGGCGGAGGACGGGTGTGGCGCAGGCGGCCAGTTCGGCGAGGGTGCGCGGGTCGGCGTCGGCGCCCGCGACGACGATGTCGGGGCGGCGGTAGGCGGTGAGCAGGTCGTCGTAGCTGATCTTGTCGTCGGGCCGCTGCGCCGGCAGGGCCGGCCAGTCCGCGGAGTCGGGCGGCGCGACCGTGCCCAGGGTGTGCACTCCCCCGGTGCGTCCGCCGTCGGCCGCCGGGATCGGGTTGTGCACGCGGGGCTGGACGATCTCGTTGGGGAGCACGCCTACGCGGTCGTGCCGCAGCGCGGCCCGCCATTCCCGGGCCCGCGCCTCGTTGATGGTGAGCACGCGGTCGAACAGCATGGCCGCCGGCACGTACGCCGAGATGGGGCCGCCCGAGTGCCAGAACAGGTTGCGGATGCCGCGCCGCTGGCACTCCTCCAGCAGGTCGCGCAGGGCGCGGTTCTCCAGGGCCAGCGCCTCGAGCCAGCGGCCGCCGTTGCCTTGGCGGGGGCCGGGCCGCACGGATTCGACGAACAGCAGGCTGGGCTGGTGCTCGTCGAGCATCTTGGCCCAGTTGTCGGGCCCGAAGTTGGTGACCTGCCGCCATTCGTACCGGAACAGCGCCTCCGACTGCCGGTCCACGATGCAGGCCACGGTCAGGTAGGGCCGCACGAGCGGTCCTTTCGGCACGGTGAAGCCTTCGGCGAGGGCCGAGGAGACGGTGGGGCCGGGGGCGGGGGTGGGCGCGGTGACGGGCCGGGTGGGTTCTTCCAGGGCCTCGGGCGGGAAGTCGCTGCGTTTCGGGGCCTTGGGGCGCTGGACGGGGGCGCGTATGCCGCGCAGTTCCCTGGCCAGCTTGGCGGGGTTGCGGCCGCTGGAGTTGATCGCGCCGCCGAGTCGTGACCAGCGGCTCTCCTGCAGGGAGTCGAGCTTCCACCGGGCGACCTCGGTCTGGTAGCGCTGTTCGGCGAGTTTCTTGGCGAGCCTGGTGGCCTGCCGTTCGATCACCTTGAGGCGTTCCTCCAGTTCGCGCCGACGCGTCTCGGCTTCGGCCTCGGCGCGGGCCGCCTCGTCGTAGCGCCGCTGGTAGTCGGCCAGCAGGCGGGTCAGCTCGGCGGCCTTGGTGGCTTCGCCGACGGCGTCAGCGAGCGCCTTGCGGGTCGCCTCCAGCTCCGACATGTGATCACCCTGTCATCGTTACCGAGAGGTCGAGCAAGAATATCGGCGGACCACATCATCCCCGCGCTTTTCCGTCAATCCATACACTAAGCACCCATCGATCAGCGCGAAGGAGACCCGGTGCGTAGTTGGCCGACCTTCCAGTCCCGGCCGTACGTCTGCGGCGCCATCGGCCCTTTCGACCCGGCGCGGCTGGCCGCGCTGCGGGCCGCCGGGCCGGGTGTGCGGGCGGTGCACGAGGGCGGCGACGCCGCGCTGTTCGCTTCGGCGCCCATCGAGCCGTACGCGCCGGGCAGGTTCGCCTGGGCCGGCCGGCCGGAGGCGGCGGAGCCGTGGCATGTGGTCGCCGAGGCGTGCGAGACGCCCGGGCTGATCGACGCGACTGACGGCGCCGGGGACACCGTGACGCTGCACACGGGGGCGTTCGGGCTCATCGACGTCTACTATCTCGCCGACGGCGAGGCGATCTACTTCTCGGGGCTGATCGAGCCGCTGCTGGCGCTGGCGCGGCGGCCGTACGAGGTGAACTGGGACGCGTGGGCGGCGATCTTGAAGCTGACCTACCCGTTGCTGGAGGACACGCCGTACCGGGAGGTCAGGCGGCTGCCCGGCGCGTCGGCGCTGGTGTGGTCGCGGGCGCGGCGGCGGACGGCGGTGGAACGGCGGGCGCCGCGCTGGGTGCGGGAGGAGCCGGTCGACCGGAGCGTCACCGGCCGGGACATGGTCGCGCTGCTGCACGAGGCGCTGAAGCCGTACGACGACCGGCCGGTACTGGTGCCCGTGAGCGGGGGGTACGATTCGCGGCTGCTCGCGAGTGTGGCGGTGGCCCGCCGCATGGACGTCGAGTCGTGGACGACGAGCCCCGACGACGGCCTGGACAACGACATCGACTTCGCGAGGTACGTCACCCGCGAGCTCGGCGTGCCGCATCGGATCGTGCCGCAGGACGCCGCCGCCTACCCGCGCGAGGCGTTGTGGGCGGCGCGGCGGCTGGAGTTCCTGACGAGCCACCACGCCTGGTATTCGCCGTTCGCCCGTGAGGTGCACGCGGCAGGGCGGCCGATCATCGACGGCCTGGCCGGTGGGCCGTTGATGAAGAACTTCATGATCACGGCGGACGCGGTGGGCGCGGGCACCGAGGCGTCGCGGCAGGGGGCGCTGCTGAAGGCGCTGTCGCTCGGCGAGCCGCATCTGCCGGTGCTGTCGGACGCCGCGCGCGCCTGGATCGACGACCGGGTGGCCGAGGCGTTCGGGCAGGCCACCTCGATGCTGCGGGGGCACCGCGCCGAGCTGCCGCTGAGCGTGCTGCACACCAGGACCGCCCGCGGCATCGCCCGCTCCCCGGTCAACCTGGTCGGCCCCGAGGTGTCGCCGATCTTCCCGTTCCTGCATCCGGAGTTCTTCGACGCGGCGCTGTCGGTGCCGGTGCAGCGGAAGGAGGGCGGCGCGTTCTACCGGGAGGTGCTGCGGGCCGCGAATCCGCGTGCCGCGGCGCTGCCGTCGACCAACGGCGGGTTGCCGCACCGGCGGGTGCCGCTGCGGTCGAACGGTCCGGTGGCGCGCGAGTGGAATCACCGCATGCTGCTGCGGACGGCGTCGGTGGACGGGCTGCTGTCGGACGGTATGCGGGAAGTGATCGCGGCCGGTCCCGACGCCCTGACGGCGTTCAGTTCGTGGAACTCGCGGTTCTGGCTGCGGGGCCTGGTCCTGTTCGGCGCGTGGCTGACCGATTACGATGATCTTCTGGGGGATCTGACTCCACCTTGGCAGGTGAAGTAGGGGTCCCGGGCCAAATGCAGGTTTTTCCCACGAAAGTGGAGCATGCCCAGGTGAAATGGGATTCGGACGGCCCTTCTGGCTGGTAGTGTTCGGCCTTAACGCCGCCGCAGCGCGTCAGGGGCCATGACACGATCAACGGACTCTGCGATCGGTGAAAAGGGGCACATCGCTGTCTCCCGGCGGCTCCCCCATCCGGTTGGCACGGCCATTCCCCCGGTACGGCCCTGTCTATTGAGCGAGTTCTCATGTCTGTTGCGGGCATCCCTGACCCCTGCCCTGACGCGGTTTCGGAGGACTTCACCTCGCGCGACCCGCACTGGTACAAGCGTGCGGTCTTCTATGAGGTTCTGGTGCGCGGGTTCAAAGACTCCAACGGTGACGGCACCGGAGACCTGCGCGGCCTTATCGAACGGCTGGACTACCTGCAGTGGCTCGGCGTGGACTGCCTGTGGCTGCTCCCCATTTACGAGTCGCCTCTTAAAGATGGCGGATACGACATATCCGATTACACGAAGATACTGCCTGCCTTCGGCGACCTGGCGGACTTCGTGGAGCTGGTGGAGCAGGCCCACGCCCGGGGCCTGCGCATCATCACCGACCTGGTCATGAACCACACCAGCGACCAGCACCCCTGGTTCCAGGCCTCCCGCACCGACCCCGACGGCCCGTACGGCGACTTCTACGTCTGGTCCGACGACCCGGCCCGCTACGCCGACGCGCCCATCGTGTTCGTCGGCACCGAGGAGTCCAACTGGACCTTCGACCCGGTGCGCAAGCAGTACTACTGGCACCGCTTCTTCCACCACCAGCCCGACCTCAACTACGAGAACCCCGCGGTGCAGGAGGCCATGCTGGAGGTGCTGAGGTTCTGGCTCGACCTCGGCATCGACGGGTTCCGGCTCGACGCGGTGCCGTACCTGTTCGAGAGCGAGGGCACCAACTGCGCCGGGCTGCCGGCCACGCACGCCTACCTCAAGCGCATCCGGGCCGAGGTCGACCGCCTCTACCCCGACCGGGTGCTGCTCGCCGAGGCCAACGGCTGGCCCGAGGACGTCGCCGAGTACTTCGGCGACCCGGGCACCGGTGGTGACGAATGCCACATGGCGTTCCACTTCCCGCTGATGCCGCGCATGTTCATGGCGGTGCGCCGGGAGGACCGCATGCCGATCTCCGAGATCATGTCGCGCACCCCCAAGCTGCCCGAGAACGGCCAGTGGGGCATCTTCCTCCGCAACCATGACGAGCTCACCCTGGAGAGCGTCACCGACGAGGAACGCGACTACATGCACGCCGAGTACGCCAAGGACCCCCGCATGCGGGCGTACCTCGGCATCCGGCGCAGGCTGGCCCCCCTGCTGGAGAACGAGCGCGACCAGATCGAACTGTTCACGGCGCTTCTGCTGTCGATGCCCGGCTCGCCCGTCCTCTACTACGGCGACGAGATCGGCATGGGCGACAACATCTGGCTCGACGACCGCGACTCGGTGCGCACCCCCATGCAGTGGACGCCCGACCGCAACGCCGGCTTCTCCACGTCCGACCCGGGCCGGCTCTACCTGCCGGTGATCATGGACCCGATCTACGGGCACCAGGTGATCAACGTCGAGGCGCAGCAGCGGAGCCGGGCGTCGCTGCTGCACTTCACCCGCACGATGCTGGAGATCCGGCGGCGTCACCCGGTGTTCGGCACGGGGGCCTACACCGAGCTGTGGCCGGCCAACACCAGCGTGCTGGCGTTCCTGCGCGAGGACGGCGACGACCGCATGCTCTGCGTCAACAACCTGTCCAGGCATCCTCAGCCGGTCGAGCTGGACCTACGCCGGTTCAAGGGGATACGTCCGGTCGAATGCCGCGGCTACGTCCCCTTCCCGCCCATCGGCGACCTGCCCTACCTGCTCACGCTGCCCGGCCACGGGTTCTACTGGTTCTCGCTGTCCGAGCAGGCGTGACCGACCGGGTCGTGGCGGCGCCGCCACAGCCACACGACGTCGCGGCCGAACGACCAGGTCAGCAGCGCCAGCGCCGTTGTGGTCAGAGCGATGACCGCCGGGCCGGGTAGCACGCCGGCCGCCGCCACCAGCAGGGCGACGCCCTGCACGGAGGCCACGACCTTGCGGGCCCGGCTCGGCGGCAGCGGCGCGCGCAGCCAGGGCGCCACCCAGGCGGCCGCGCCGAAGACGTAGCGCATCAGCCCGATCGCGAGCGCCCACACACCCGCCGACAAGGCCACGTCGACGCTCAGCACGAGGATGAGGAACGCGTCGACCTCCATGTCGAACCGCGCCCCCAGCGCCGACACGGTGCCGGTGCGCCGCGCCACCTTGCCGTCGACCGCGTCGAGGGCGAGCGCCACCGCGCCGATCACCACCAGCGGCGCCGTGGGTACGGCCGTGCCCGCGAGCCGCGACGTCACCAGCGCCGTGACCCCGCCCACCAGCACCGCGCGCGCCAGGGTGACCCGATCCGCCGGGCCCAGCGACCGGGCGTGCGAGCGCAGCAGCGCGAAGGTGAGGAAGACGGCGACCACCACGGCGTACCCGGTCGCGGCCAGCCAGCCCACCGGGCACAGCCCGACGGCCGCCCACAGCAGGCCGAGCAGGACGATCTGCGCCCCCACCCCGGCCGCCGGCTCCCTGGCCGACCTGCCCGCGCCGCGCCAGTCGCGCGTGGTCATCGCCGTGAGTGGGGTATGGGCCACAGCGCCTCCAGCTCGATATGTCGGGCTACACTGCCCGCGGACATCATGACCGTATCTCGCCTCCCAGGCGGGCCGAACGCCACCACACGTGCCCATCGGGCACCGGCGCGCGCCGAACTCCGGCCGATCGGGACGGGGGCGGACGGACACGGTGGACACCGACACGGTGGACACGGGCACGGTGCGGGCCGGTGGGGTGCGCACCGACAGGGGAGGAGCCGCATGGAGCGCACGGCACACGCCTTCTGGCTCCGCTCCCCCGGCGCCGGGGAGATCCGGCCGGTCGGCGTGCCCGAGCCGGCGGCCGGTGAGGTCCTGGTGCGCGCCCTGTACTCCGGTGTCAGCCGAGGCACCGAGACCCTGGTGTTCCGCGGCGGTGTGCCGGCCGGCCAGCGCGAGGCGATGCGGGCTCCGTTCCAGGAGGGCGACTTCCCGGCGCCGGTCAAGTACGGCTACCTCAACGTGGGCGTCGTCGAGCAGGGGCCGCCGGGCTGGCCCGGCCGCACGGTGTTCTGCCTCTATCCGCACCAGACCCGGTACGTCGTCCCGGTCGCCGCCGTGACCCCGGTGCCCGCCGATGTGCCGCCGGGCCGGGCCGTGCTGGCCGGCACCGTGGAAACGGCGGTCAACGCGCTCTGGGACGCCGGCCCGCTGATCGGCGACCGCATCGCCGTGGTCGGGGGCGGCATGGTGGGCTGCTGCGTCGCCCGGCTGCTCGCCGGGCTGCCCGGCGCCCGCGTGCAGCTCGTCGACGTGAATCCCGCCCGGGCCGCGGTCGCCGTGGCGCTCGGCGTCGATTTCGCCCCGCCGGAACGCGCCGCCGGCGAATGCGATCTCGTCGTGCACGCCAGCGCCAGCGAGGCCGGGCTCGCCCGGTCCCTGGAGCTGCTCGCCATGGAGGGCACGCTGATCGAGCTGAGCTGGTACGGCGACCGCCCGGTCTCCGCGCCCCTCGGCGCGGCCTTCCACTCCCGCCGGCTCACCATCCGCGGCAGCCAGGTCGGCGCGGTGTCCCCGGCCAGGCGGGCGCGCCGCACGTTCGCCGACCGCATGGAGCTGGCGCTGCGGCTGCTCGCCGACCCGGCGTTCGACGCGCTCATCACCGGCGAGTGCGCTTTCCCCGACCTGCCCGCGGTGCTGCCGCTCCTGGCGAGCGGCGAGCTGCCCGCGCTGTGCCATCGTGTCGTGTACGCCGAGGAGGGGTGAGCCGATGTTCAGCGTCACCGTCCGCGACCACCTGATGATCGCGCACAGCTTTCAGGGCGAGGTCTTCGGACCCGCCCGGCGCCTGCACGGCGCCACCTACGTCGTCGACGCGACGTTCCGCCGCGAAGAGCTCGATGCCGACAACATCGTGGTCGACATCGGGCTCGCCACCGCCGAGCTGCGCGGCGTGCTGGAGGCGCTGAACTACCGGAACCTGGACGAAGAGCCCGATTTCGCCGGGATCAACACCACGACGGAGTACCTGGCGAAGGTCATCGCCGACCGGCTCGCCGGCCGGGTGGCCGCCGGCGCGCTCGGCGAGCAGGCCCGCGGCCTCGCCGGCATCACCGTCACCCTGCACGAGTCCCACGTCGCCTGGGCGAGCTACGAGCGTGCCCTGTGACCCGATCGGCACATCCGTGCGGTCCGTCGGTGCGGGCCGGCCTCGGCGTCGCCGGGAGTCGTGACGGGGGCCGGGCGGCGCCGGAGGAGGGCCTTCTCGCGGCGCCACATGGGGTGGCCATGAGCCGGCGCATGAGGCGATGGACGAGGGACCGATGAGGGGACCGGTGCGGCGACCGATGCGGGCGGTGAGGTGGCCGGCGAGGCGGACTGCGAGGCGGGCGGCGGGGCGGGCCGCCGCGACCGGGCGTCCGGCCGCTCCGTCGCGTCGTGGCTGAGACCATGCCGTGGCACCCGGCCGGGAGCGCCGCGTGACCGGGCCCGGCACGGTGTGGGTGGTCCTGCCCGGCGACGTGGACGATCCGGCCACGCCCAGCGGGGGCAACGTCTATGACCGGCGGATCTGCCAAGGGCTGGGCGACTTCGGCGTACCCGTCCGCGAGCTGACGGTGGCCGGCGAGTGGCCCCGGCCCGGCGAGGTCGCCCGCGAAAGGCTGACGCGAGGGCTGCGCCGGCTGCCCGACGGCGCCGTGACGCTGATCGACGGCCTGGTCGCCTGCGGGGTGCCCGAGATCGTCGTGCCGGAGACGCGGCGGCTGCGGGTCGCCGTCCTCGTCCACCTGCCGCTGGCCGCCGAGACCGGTCTGCCGCCCGGACGGGCGCGGGAGCTCGCGGCCCGGGAGCGGGCCACGCTGCACGCGGCGACCGCGGTATTCGCGACCAGCGCGTGGGCCGGCCGCGACCTGGTGGCCCGGCACGGCCTCGACCCCGCCCGGGTCCACGTCGTGCCGCCGGGCGCCGACCCGGCGCCGCTCGCCCCCGGCACCGACGGGGCGTCCCGGCTGCTGTGCGTCGCCGCCGTGACCCCGCGCAAGGGCCACGACCTGCTCGTCCGCGCCCTCGGCTCGCTGACCGGCCTGCCGTGGAGCTGCGAGTGCGTCGGCGCGCTGCGCGACCCCGGCCACGCGGCCCGGCTGCGCGCCCTGATCACGGACCTCGGCCTCGACGGGCGGGTCCGGCTGGCCGGCCCCCGCACCGGCGACGCGCTCGCCGCCCGCTACGCCGCGGCCGACCTCACCGTGCTGGCCTCGCGAGCGGAGACGTACGGCATGGTCATCGCCGAGTCGCTGGCGCGCGGCGTCCCCGTGCTGGCCACGGCAGCCGGGGCGGTGCCCGAGACCCTCGGCGTCGCCCCGGACGGCGACCGTCCCGGCCTGCTCGTGCCCCCGGAGGATCCGGCCGCCCTCGCCCACGCGCTGCGCCGCTGGCTGACCGAACCGGCCCTGAGAGAGCGGCTCCGGGCCGCCGCCCGCGCCCGCCGCGCCACGCTCGACGACTGGACCACCGCCTCGGGCCTGCTGGCCGCCCTCCTCACCCGGCTCCGACAGGAGCCTCGCGCCTAGGGCGGCCACGTGCACCGGCCCGATGGACCGCGATCGTCCAGGCCGGCAGCCCACACGGGCAGGCGTGGGTCCGGTCCCGGCGCCGTCCGTGCCCCGACCTGCGCCACGCCCGGCCGCGCGAGTCCCGAGCCGCGCCGCGCACGATGACGTCGCCGATGGCAGGCCGCCCCGGCCTCCTTTCCCCTGCCGTAGCCCGCCCTCGCGGACATCCGTTGGCAGCGGCGGGCAGGCTCGGCCGATCGGCACCGACACGCGTCGGCGGCCCGCCGGCAGGGACCGCCCCGGCCTCCCCCTGCCCCGCGAACCCGCCATCACGGACGGCGTCCGCAGCGGCCGGGCAGGCTCGGCCGATCGGTGCCGGCGTATGTCGGCGCCCGGCGGCGGGAATCGCCTTGGGGGAACGCGCTCCGTGTGCACGGCGAACAGGCATGTCACCGAACCGAGCGCCGTCCGGGTGCGTTTACTTCACTGAACGAAGCTCATGGTTCGCGCCATCCAGGGAGCCTGATGTACCAACCCGGCTTTTCGCCGCAGTGGCTGGCCTTGCGTGAGCCCGCAGACGCCTCGGCCCGGTCGCCGGACCTGCTCGGCCCGCTGCGGGAGTATCTGGCGGCCACGCCGCCGAGGGACGGTGAGCTGGTCGTCCGCGACCTCGGCTCCGGCACCGGCGCGATGGGGCGCTGGCTGGCCGGTCGGCTGCCCGGCCCGCAGCGCTGGATCCTGCACGATCGCGACCCCGGGCTGCTGGGCCTCGCCGTCGCCGGCGCGATCGGGCCGGCCGCGGGGGGCGGCGCGGTGACGGTGACGGCGGAGGAACGCGACATCACCACGCTGCGTCCCGAGATGCTCGACGGCACCGGCCTGGTGACCGCGTCCGCGCTGCTGGACCTGCTCACGGCGGACGAGCTCGGCGCGATCGCCGAGGCGTGCGCCGGTCGCCCCGTGCTGTTCACCCTGTCTGTCGCGGGCCGGGTCGAGCTCGACCCGGCCGACCCGCTCGACGCCGAGCTGGCGGCGGCGTTCAACGCGCATCAGCGCCGCGAAAGCGGCGGCCGTCGCCTGCTCGGCCCTGACGCCGTCGCCGTGGCGGAACGGGCCTTCGCCGGTCTCGGCGCACAGGTGCGCACGCGGCCCAGCCCGTGGCGGCTCGGGCCGGGGCAGACCGCGCTGATCGCCGAGTGGCTGCGCGGCTGGGTCGGGGCCGCCTGCGAGCGGCGCCCCGATCTGGCGGCCGAGGGGCGGGCGTACCTGCACCGCAGGCTGGCGCAGTGCGTTTCGGGCACGCTGCGGGTCGTGGTGGGGCACCACGACCTGCTGGCGCTGCCGGGAGCGCGGCCGTGACGCCGGGCCGGCCGCAGGTGGCACCGAGCCGGCCGCAGGTGGCGCCGGGCGTGCCGCAGGTGGCACCGGCGCTGGTCCTCTCGCCTGTGCCCGGCCTCGCGGCGAGCGGCGCCGAGGGTGCCGTACCGGACGGGCCCGCTGATCTGCCGCCCGGTCCGGGGCCTCGCCGGGCGCCGGGCGCGGTGGCGCGGGTGCTGCCCTGGGCGCGGGTGCTCGTCGGGGTGGGCATCCTGGGGCTGCTGGTGTGGCGGCTCGGCACCGGGGCGTTCGTGGACGGGCTGCGGCTGATCAACGGGCCGCTCGCGCTGATCGCGCTCGGCATCGGGTTACTGACCACGCTGTTCAGCGTGTGGCGGTGGTGCCTGGTGGCCCGGCGGCTCGGGCTGCCGCTGCCGCCCGTGGCGGCGCTCGCGGACTACTACCGGGCGCTGTTCCTCAACGCCGTGCTCCCGGTCGGCGTGCTCGGCGACGCGCACCGGGCGGTCAGCCACGGGCGTCGCGCCGGCGACGTGGCGCGCGGTGTGCGGGCCGTGGTGCTGGAGCGGATGGGCGGCCAGGTGGTCCTCATCGTCGCCGGGCTGGGCGTGCTGTGCCTGGAGCCGTCGCTGGTCACCGCGGTGGCCCGCGGGGTGCTGCCGGGCGCCGGGGTCCTGGTCGCGCTGGTGGGCGGCCTGGCCGGGGCGGCGGTCGTCGCGGCCCGAGCGGGCACGGCCGCGAGGTGGCGCCGGGCCCTGCGGGCCACGCTGGCCGACGTGCGACGCGGGTTGCTCGCCCGCGACGCCTGGCCCGGGGTGCTGCTGCTGTCGGCGGTGACCCTGGCCGGTCACCTCGCGCTGTTCGTCGTCGCCGCGCGCACGGCCGGCACGGTGGCGCCGGTCTGGCGGCTGATGCCGCTGCTGCTGCTCGCGCTGCTGGTGATGGCGCTGCCGGTGAACGTGGGCGGCTTCGGGCCCCGCGAGGCGTTCTCGGCGGTGGCGTTCGGGGCCGTCGGCCTCGGGGCCGAGCTGGGCCTCACGACGGCCGTCGTCTACGGCATGCTCGCCTTCGTGGCGAGCCTGCCCGGCGCTGCCGTGCTGGTGTTCCGGCATGCCGGGCAGCGCCGCGACCGGCGCAGGGCCGGTTGACGCCGGTGCCGGGCCCGTGTGCCGCCGCCCGCCGCTCAGCGCAGGGCGGCGAGGTGACCGGCGAAGGACTCCACCAGGCTGTCGAGCACCGCCCGCCCCTTCGCCGCCGACGCGAGCGACGGCCGTCCGATCACGCCGGATTCGGTGTAGGCGGCCATGCCGAGGGTGAGCAGGTGCGGGCGGTCGTCGGCGAGCCGGTCGGCCGTCTCGTAGCCGGGACGGACCAGGTCGGGACGGGCGTGCAGCAGCAGGGACGTCTCCAGTTCCCCGGCGTGCATGTCGCTCTGGTCGGAGGTCTCGATGCCGGCCGCCCGCCGCGCCGCCACCCACTCGGCGGCGCCGGGGAACAGCGCCATGCGCGTGCCGTCCGCCGCGGCCTCCTGCACGACGTTGCCCAGCACGTAGTTGCCGCCGTGGCCGTTGACCAGGACCAGCCGGGTGATGCCCGATCTGCGCAGCGAGCCGGCGACGTCGCGGACGATGGCGTACAGGGTCGCGGCCGAGACGCTGACCGTCCCCGGCCAGGCCGGATGCTCGTGCTCGTGCGAGCAGGAGATCGTGACGGGCGGCAGCCGGAGCACGGGGTGCGCGGCGGCGATCGCGTCGGCCACGGCGCAGGCGACGACCGTGTCGGTGGCCAGCGGCAGGTACGGCCCGTGCTGTTCGAAGCTGCCGATGGGCAGCAGTGCCACGTCGGCGTGCCGGTCTCGTTCGTCGGTGGTCGTGGTCGTGGGCAGAACGGTGGTGGACGGCGGATGCGCGGGATTCCCCATATCCCGCCAGCTTCTGCCACCGCTCGTAAACTCGCAACATCGTAAGAACCGGAGCAACGATCTGTTTTCCCACCTTTCGGACTCGGGGGAAGGTCTGATGAGCCGCAAGCGGACGATCGAGGAGACGCAGATGGGTGACGACCGCAGTGCGGGTGATGGCGGACGCGGCGGTGCGGGCGAGGACCCGCCCGCCGATTCGTCCGGCGGCCCCCGCGAGGGCTCGCTCGACGATCTGCTCGGCGACGTCGCCGAGGCGGACCTGGTCACCCGCCGCGGCACGTTCCGCACGATCGCCTTCCGCGACCCCGCCGACGGGCACGAGCATCTGGCCCTCGCCTACGGCGAGCGGACGCGAGACGATGTGCTGGTGCGGGTGCACTCCGAATGCGTCACGGGCGACATCTTCCGCGCCCTGCGCTGCGAATGCGGGGAGCAGCTGGAGGCCGCGCTCGACGCGATCGTCCGCGAAGGAGGCGGCGTGCTCGTCTACCTGCGCGGCCACGAGGGCCGGGGCATCGGCCTGGTCGCCAAGGTGCGCACCCACATGCTGCAGGACTCCGGGGGCATGGACACGGTCGACTCCGCCACGACGCTCGGCTACCCGGTGGACGCGCGCGACTTCGGCCCGGCGGCCCGGGTGCTGAAGTACCTCGGCATCCGTTCGGTGCGGCTGATGTCCAACAACGGCGACAAGATCCGGGCGCTGGAGTCGCACGGCATCACCGTGTCGGCGCGCGTGCCGCTGCTCGCTCCCGCCACGGTGCACAACATCCGCTACCTGGTGGCCAAACGCGACCGCCTCGGCCACGACCTGCCCCACCTCGACCAGTGCGCTTCCGACCGGCCGCCCCTCGATCAGCTCCCACTCGACCGATCCGCACTCGACCAGTCCCCGCTCGACCGTCCCGGCCGCCCGCTCCGGCCGCAACCCGCCCCGCCCGCCGAGGCGCGGCGCTGTGGCGCCGGTGGCTAGGCCGCCGGGCGGGGCCGGATCCCCGCAGCCTCCGGGCGACTCGCCGCGCGAGCTGGTGCTGGTCGCCAGGGAGGCCGTCGCGCGGGCGCACCGGATCATCCGCACGCGCACGCCCAGCACCGTGCGAGAAAAGGCCGAGCGCGACATCGTCACCGACGTCGATCACGCCGTCGAGGACGCCGTGCGCGGCTTCCTGGCCCGGGAGACCCCCGGCATCGGGCTGCTGGGCGAGGAGCGCGGGCACACCGGGCCGCCCGGCGACGACCTGTGGTGGGTGCTCGACCCGATCGACGGCACGGCCAACTTCGCCCGCGGCATCCCGCTCACCGCCGTGTCGCTCGCCCTCGTCCGGGGCCGCCGGGCCACGGTGGCGGTCGTCGACCTGCCGTTCCTGCGCGTCACCTACGTCGCGGCCGAGGGCCACGGCGCGTACGCCGGCGAGGAACGCATCCGCGTGGCGGCCCCGGCGGACCTGTCCGAGGCGCTGATCTCCGTCGGCGACTTCGCCGTCGGCCCGGACGCGGAGCCGCTCAACCGGCTGCGCATCGAGCTGCTCGCCGAGCTGGGCGCCCGGGCCCGGAAGATCCGGATGCTCGGCTCGGCGGCCATCGACCTCGCCTGGGTGGCGGAGGGCAGGCTCGACGCCTCCCTCATCCTCGCCAACGCGCCGTGGGACACCGCCGCCGGCGTGCTCCTGGTGCGCGAGGCCGGCGGGGCCGTGCTCGACCAGGACGGCACCGATCACACCACCGACTCGGCCATGACCCTCGCCGTCTGCCCCGCCCTGCGCGACCCCATCATGGCGATCGTCGCGCGGGCCCGCGACCGGGCGGCCGGCTGAGACCGGCTCACCGCGCCGTCATCGGCACCTGTGCCCTGGCGGCGCGGCGGGCGGGGATCAGCGCGACCAGGAGGGCCGCCGCGATCGCCGTGAGCACGGTCACGGCGAGCGTGGCGGTGCTCGGGGAGCGGCCGATGCCGGCGCCGACCCCGCTCGCGGCGCCCTGCAGGTCGATCAGCCAGGCCGACACCGAGGCGCCCGCCGCGGTGCCCAGCAGCACGCCGAGCACGACGAGCAGGCCGGTGCCGGTGACCAGGGTCGCCATGACCTGGCGCGGGGTCAGCCCCATCGCCTTCAGGACGGCCAGGTCGACGGCGTGGTCGCGCAGGCCGAGGGCGCTGGCCGTGAGCAGGTTGGCCAGGCCGATCAGGGCCAGCACGACCACCAGCGCGACGATGATCACCCGGATGATGGCCAGCCGGTCGGCGGGGTTCACCGCCTCCGACACCTCCAGCCCCTGCCGCTGCAGGCGGGCCCGCACCTGGTCGGGGTCGGCGCCGTCGCGCAGCACCAGGCCGTACATGGGCACGGGCACGGCGTCCTTGGCGGCGAGCGTGTCGATGCCGAACGACAGCACCTCGCCGTCCTGCTCGGGCTCGATCACCCGGCCCACGATGCGGACGATCAGCGGGGTGCCGCCGATGGTGACCCGCACCCTGTCGCCGACGTGCACGTCCATCAGGTCCAGCAGGCCCTGCCCGGCCACGGCCTCGCCGCGCTCGCGGAACAGCCTGCCCTCGACCACGGGAAACGGGTACGGGTCGGCCGACGTGCCGAGGGCGCGCGCCCGCACGGTGCGGGTCTGGCCCGGCACCAGCGTGTCGAGCTCCGCCCCCGGGTACGCCTTCGCCACGCCCGGGTCGGCCAGGGCCAGCCGCTGCGCGTCGAGGGCGGTGCGGCTGCCGGGACGCACCTGCAGCGCCGCCGCCTGGCCCACCATCTCGGGATGTTCGGCGAAGTCGTCGAGCGTCGCCCAGCAGCCGAGCCCGATGCTGATCATCATCATCGGCACGGCCAGGCCCGCCACGGTCAGCAGGGCGGGAGTGCGACGGGTGAAGGCGTCCCTGGCGCCGAGGACGAGGGCAGGCGGCAGCCGCACCAGCAGGGCCAGGCGGGCCAGCCTGGACAGCCGGCCCCGAGGCGGGGCGGCGGGGGCGGCGGGGATCGGCGGGGTGCGCCCGCCCCGCCACGCCGGCAGGCCGACCGCCACCAGCACGATGAGGGCGGTGCCGCCGGCGATGCCGGCCAGGGGGCCGAACGACAGGGGCAGCACGACGGCGTCGGGCAGGGCGTACCTGGTGATGGCCCAGCCGCAGAGCAGGCCGAGCGCGAGCCCGGCCAGCCCCAGCGCGCCGTGCTCGGCGATCAGGGTGCGGGTGACCTGGGCCCTGGTGAAGCCCAGGGATTTCAGGGTGGCGATCTCGCGGAGCTGGGTGAGCACCCGGCCACCGGCGGCGTTGGCGATCGCAAGGGCCGCCGCCACCAGCCCGGCGGCGCCGAACAGCGCGAGCAGCACCCCGAGCAGCTTGTTGTCGAGCGCCATCGACGCCCGCACCTCATGCCACGTCGACACCCGCTGCACCTGGCCGCCGAGGGTGGTGACCACGCGCTGCACGGTCAGGTCGGTCAGGTCCGGGTCGGCGAGGCGCAGCCCGGTGACGGCTTCGCTGCGGGCGCTCTTGGGCTCCACGGTCGTGAGGGTCTCGGCCAGCACCCAGACCAGGCCGGGCGTCCACTCCGGGTAGAAGCCCTGATCGCCGCTCTCGGCCAGGCCCACCACGACCAGGCGGTGCGTCGTGCCGTCGAGCCCGGTGACGACGAAGGGGCTGCCGGGCCCGAGGCCCATGGCGCGCGCGAACGACCGTTCGACGACGACGCCGTCGGGGTCGCGGGAGTCCAGCCAGCGCCCGTCGACCACCAGCGGCCGCCCGACGGCGGGCGGCGTGGCGGAGATCTCCTGAAGCGCCACCGGTGTCTTGGCGGCGCCGTGCAGCAGGGTCGCGGGGGCGCTGCGGTAGGGGCCGGCCACGGCCGTCACGCCGTCGACGCTCCGCAGCACGGCGGGGTCGGGGGCGGTGGCGGTGTGGATCCAGATGTGGGCGCCGTTGCCCCGGGTGAACAGGCCGCGCCAGGGGTTGGTGCCGTCTTCCAGCAGGGTGGCGGCAGTGATCAGCGCCGCGACGATGCCGGCCACGGCGAGCACGGTGAGCAGCGCCTGGCCTCGGCGAGCCTTCAGGTCGGCCCTGATCCAGCGGCCGGCCGCTCCGAGCGCCATGCCGTCAGCCGTGCAGTTCGATGACGTCGCCCGCGCCGCCCTTGGGGCGGTGTCTCGGCGGCGCGCTATCGTCGGTGATCTGCCCGTCGACCAGGTAGACCAGCCGGTCGGCCTTGGCGGCCACGGACCCATCGTGGGTCACCAGGACGATGGTCTGCCCGTCGCGGTGCACCTGGCCGAGCAGGCCGAGCACCTGCCGGGTGCTGCGGCTGTCGAGGTTGCCGGTGGGCTCGTCGGCGATCAGCAGCCGGGGCCGGTTCGACAGGGCGCGGGCGAGGGCGACGCGCTGCTGCTCACCGCCGGACAGCTGGCCGGGCGCCGCCTCGGAGCGGTCGGTGAGGCCGAGCGCCTCCAGCAGGTCCTCGCGCCGCCGCCGGGCCTCCTTGGCCGACGACCCGGCGAGCAGCGCCGGCAGCTCCACGTTGTCGGCCACCGTCATGTTCGCGACCAGGTTGAAGAACTGGAACACGAACCCGATCTTCTCGCGGCGCAGCAGCGCCCAGCCGCTCTCGGAGAGGGTGTCGGCCCGCCTGCCGTCGATCCAGATCTCCCCGTTGGTGCGCGGATCGAGCCCGCCGATCATGTGCACGAGCGTCGACTTGCCGGAGCCGGACGGCCCCATGATGGCGACGAACTCCCCCTCCTCGACCTCGAGATCCACTCCCCGTACGGCGGGCACCGGCACACCGGCGTTCTGATAGATCTTCTCCAGGTTGACGGTGCGCAGCACGGTGGTCACGGCCCCGGTCACTCCTCCCGGTCGATCAGACCAAGTCTTCCTGGCAGCGCTCCAGCCAGTCGAGGTCGGCCTGCAGATGCAGCATGGCCCCCTCGATCAGCAGGTGAGCGGCACGGTTGCCGGGGTCGGTGCGTTCGGCCGCGTCGTTCAGCTCGCGCATGAGACCAAGGTAATGCCGGCGCTGGCGGTTGATCAGCAGCATGCGGTCGGCGATGCCCGTCATCGGGGCGAGCACCAGCTTCATGAAGAAGTCGTCGCGGACCCTGGGCCCCTCGGTCGGCGAGTCGACCCAATTCTCCAGCGCCTCACGGCCCTGGGCGGTGAGATAGTAGACCTTCTTGTTCGGCCGGTTGCTCTGCTCGACGTCGACGGAGCGGACCAGCCCGTCCTTTTCCAACCGGCCGAGCGTGACGTAGATCTGCCCGATGTTCGGTGAAGGATACGCACTGCCGAACGTCTGCTCCAGCGCCTGCTTGAGCTCGTACCCATGCGCCGGTTCCTTAGCGAGAAGCGCCAGCAGATGAAGCCGCACTCCCCACCTCCCCTCTGACCTGTCGAGCGGCAGACGCGTTACAGGAGCGTTACTGGATTGTCGGTTGACTCCCAGATTACCGCTATGCATAACATGCATGCACAGTACCTAACACGTATGTAACCGAGAACCATTCCCGGAGGATTCACGTGCCACGCCTGGTCCCGCTCCTGCTGGCGGCGATACTGCTGCTGGCCGGATGCTCGGGGCCCGGCACGCAGGCCGACGACGGCGGCCCGGTCGCCGACAGCGGGCCGATGACCTTCGTCGTCGGCAAGGACACCACGTCCTACTTCCAGCCGCTGCTCGACGCCTGGAACCGCGTTCATCCCGACGAACGGGTCACGATGCTGGAGCTGCCCGAGGCGGCAGACGAGCAGCGGGCCCAGATGGTCGCCAACCTGCAGGCCAAGAACGATCGCTACGACATCCTCGCGACCGACGTGATCCTCACGCCGGAGTTCGCCGAAGCCGGCTGGATCGTGCCTCTGGACCGGCGCATGTTCCCGCTGAACACCTTCATCCCGAGCGTCGTCCAGACCGCGCTGTACAAGGGCAAGCTGTACGCGGTGCCGTACTCCAGCAACGCCGGCCTGCTCTACTACCGCAAGGACATCCTGGACAAGGAGCACCTCAAGCCGCCCACGACCTGGGCCGAGCTCCGCGACCAGGCGACCCGGCTGAGCCGCAAGTACAAGCTGCAGGGGTACGTCGGGCAGTTCCTGCCGTACGAAGGGCTGACGGTCAACTACATGGAGGCCGTCCAGTCCGCCGGCGGGCAGCTCGTCAGTCACGACGGCACCAGAGTCACGCTCGACCCCCAGTCGGCCCGGGCCGGTCTGCAGTTCCTCGTCGACGGCCTGCGGGAAGGCTGGATCCCGCAGGAGGCCCTCTCCTACAAGGAGGAGGAGGCGCGGCTCGCCTTCCAGAACGGCAAGGTGCTGTTCGCCCGCAACTGGCCGCACGCCTACGGCCCGGCCACCCACTCCGAGCTGGCCGGCAAGTTCGCCGTCACCCGGCTGCCCGGCCTGAACGGGCCCGGCCTCAGCTCCCTCGGCGGCTACAACCTGGCGATCAGCGCCTTCTCGAAGCGGCAGAAGTCGGCCCTGCAGTTCATCCGGTTCTTCACCAGCCCCGACATCCAGCGGCTGGTGCTGACCGAGGGGTCGTTCCCGCCCGTGCTGTCGGCCTTGTACGACGACCCGGCACTGATCAAGCGGTATCCGTACCTGCCGGTGCTCAAACAGAGCATCGAGGCGGCCCGGCCCCGCCCCGTCAGCGCCGACTACAACCAGATCAGCTTGGTGATCTCCAGCGTCGTGTCCGACGCGCTCACCTTCAGGAAACCCGTGGCCCAGGCGGTCGACGACCTTGATCGGCAATTGCGCGAGGTCGTGCACAGCCCTTGATCCGCGGGGGTAACACCATCGACTCGGGGGAAGAAAGCAGGAGGTAGATCATGCGCAGACTGCCAGCGGCGGTCGCCATTCTCGCACTGGCCGCGGCAGCGGCGGCGTGCGGTTCGTCCAACGAGCCGGCCACGGGCGGCGGCGCGTCCGCGTCGTCGGGCTCGTCGTCGGCCCCGGCCGCCAAGCCGCTGGAGGGCGTCTCCATCGAAGTCGCGGCCAAGTGGACCGGCGACGAGCAGAAGAACTTCGAAAAGGTCCTCGACGCCTTCGAGGCCAAGACCGGCGCCAAGGTGACCTACGCCTCGACCGGTGAGGACACGGCCGCCTATCTCGGCCCGCGCATCCAGGGCGGCGACCCGCCCGACGTCGCGATCCTGCCGCAGCCCGGGCTGGTGCAGCAGTACGCCGACCAGGGCGCGCTGACGCCGCTGTCGGACGAGGTGCAGGAGCAGATCGACAAGAACTACACGCCGTACTGGAAGGAGCTCGGCTCCGCCAACGGCAAGGTGTACGGCGTGCTGGTGAAGGCCGCGCACAAGTCGCTCATCTGGTACCGCACCTCGGCGTTCGACGACGCCGGTGCGACGCCGCCCGCGACCTGGGACGACCTGATCGGCAAGACGGCGCAGGCGCTGTCCGACTCCGGCACCGCGCCGTTCGCGCTGTGCGGCGCCTCCGGCTGGTCCCTCACCGACATCTTCGAGAACATCTACCTCTCCACCGCCGGGCCCGAAAACTACGACAAGCTGGCCAAGCACGAGATCCCGTGGACCGACCCGTCGGTGGCCACTGCGCTGGAGAAGATGAAGCAGATCTTCGGCAAGCAGAGCTTCATGCTGGGCGGCTCGTCCGGCGCCCTGCAGACCGACTTCCCGACCTGCGTCACCCAGGTGTACAACCAGAAGAAGGCCGCGATGGTCATCGAGGGCGACTTCGTCGCCGCCTCGATCTCCCAGTCCGACGCCAAGGTCGGCGAAGGCGCCAAGATCATCCCGTTCCCCAAGGCCGGCGACACCGCGCCGGTCGTGCTGGGCGGTGACGTCGGCGTCGTGATGAAGGACTCCAAGGGCGCCCAGGCGTTCCTGGCGTACCTCGCCTCGGTCGAAGGCGGCTCGGTGTGGGCCCAGCAGCCCGGCTACCTGTCGCCCAACCGCAACGTCTCCCCCGACAACTACCCCGCAGAGCTGACCAAGCAGCTCGCCCAGACCATCATCGACGGCGGTGACGCGGTCCGGTACGACATGTCCGACCTCGCGCCGAGCGCCTTCGGCGGCACCGACGGCAAGGGCGAATGGAAGGACCTGCAGGACTTCCTGCGCGACCCCTCCGACATCAAGGCCACCCAGAAGCAGCTGGAAGCCGACGCCGCCAAGGCGTGGAAGCAGTAGAGGGGCGACGGCCGTGACCGACCGGTTGGACGGCCCGCTGGTCCCGAGCGGCGACGAGGCCGAGCCCGTCGCCGCCGGGGCCGCCCCCGGGCCGGCGCAGAAGGCGGCGAAGGCCGCTGCGGCGAAAGCCCGCCCGAGTTCGAGGGGCCGTCTGGGTCCCTCCCCCATGGTGGCCGTCTGGTTCCTGCTGCCCGCGTTCATCCTGCTGGGCGCGTGGGTGGTCTACCCCATCGTCTACTCCCTCATCCGCAGCCTGTTCGACGCCAACGGCTCGGGCTTCGTCGGTCTGGGCAACTACGAGACGATCTTCAGTAGTTCGTCCACCCTGACGGCGATCCGCAACAACCTCATCTGGGTCGTGGTGGCCCCGTCCGTCGTCACCGTCCTCGGGCTGATCTTCGCGGTGCTCTCCGAGCGCATCCGCTGGGTGACCGCGTTCAAGCTCATCCTGTTCATGCCGATGGCCGTGTCGTTCCTGGCCTCCGGGGTCATCTTCCGGATGGTCTACGACCAGGCCCCCGACCGGGGCGTGGCCAACGCCATCATCACCTCCGTCCACGACGTGTTCGCGTCGTCCAGCCAGTACCCCGGCGCCCGGCCCCGGGAGAACGACCAGGCGCCCGACGTGGTGCAGGGCGGCGCGGTCGTGACCAAGCAGGCCGCGCAGCCCGGGCAGAGCGTGCTGATCCCGCTGGTGGGGCTGAAACCCGACGTCGTGGCCAAGGCCGCGCCGGCCAAGGCCGCCACCACCACCCCGGGCGCCCTCACCGGCACCGTCTGGCTCGACTTCACCCCGGGCGGCGGCGGCACCGCCAACCAGATCGACGGCACCGAGAAAGGCCTCGAAGGGATCACGGTGGAGGCCGTGGCCGGCGGCGCGGTGAAGGCCACCACCACGACGGCCGCCGACGGCACGTTCGCCTTCACCGGGCTGCCCGCCGGCTCGTACACGGTGCGGCTGCCCCAGTCGAACTTCGCCCAGCCCTTCAACGGGCTGAACTGGCTCGGCCCGACCCTCATCACGCCCGCGATCATCGGCGCCTACATCTGGGTCTACGCGGGCTTCGCGATGGTGCTCATCGCGGCCGGGCTGTCGGCGATCCCGCGTGACGCGCTGGAGGCCGCCCGCATCGACGGCGCCACCGAGTGGCAGGTGTTCCGCAAGATCACCGTGCCGCTGCTGTCTCCGGTGCTGCTCGTGGTGTTCGTCACCATGATCATCAACGTGCTCAAGGTGTTCGACCTGGTGTTCATCATCGCGCCGGGCTCGGTGCAGCCGCAGGCGAACGTGATCGCGCTGGAGATGTGGCGCGTGTCGTTCGGCGGCGGCGGCAACCAGGGCCTGGGCAGTGCACTGTCGATCTTCCTGCTGGTGCTCGTGCTGCCCTTCATGTTCTTCAACATCCGCAGGTTCAGGAGGGATCAGTCTTGACCGCGGTCACGGCCCGACAGGCCACGCCCTATTCATCCGGCGCGCCACGGCGGGGCACGCTCGGCCGCATCGCCGACCGGTTCGGCGGCGGCGTGCTCCAGGTGGTCCTGGTGCTGCTCGCGCTGTTCTGGGTGATCCCGACCCTCGGCCTGCTCGTCGTGTCGTTGCGCAGCGAGCAGGAGAACAACTCCACCGGCTGGTGGACGATCTTCACCAAGCCGGCCGAGCTCACCCTCAAGAACTACGGCAACCTCCTGTCCGACGGCTCCTTCGCCCCATCGTTCTGGAACACCATATTGATCACGGTGCCGGCCACCGTGCTGGTGATCGGCATCGCGGCCATGGCGGGCTACGCGTTCGCCTGGATCGACTTCCCCGGGCGCGACGGCTGGTTCCTCATCGTCGTGGCCCTGCTGGTGGTGCCGATCCAGATCGCGCTCATCCCCATCGCCAAGCTGTACGGCCTGCTCAACATGTTCGGGTCGATCGCGGGGGTGGTGCTGTTCCACGTGGCGTTCGGCCTGCCGTTCGCGATCTTCCTGCTCCGCAACTTCTTCGTGGGCATCCCGAAGGAGCTGCTGGAGGCCGCGCGCATGGACGGCGCGCCAGAGTGGCGCATCTTCACCACCGTGGTGTTCCCGCTGGCCAAGCCGGCGATCGCATCCCTCGGGATCTTCCAGTTCCTGTGGGTGTGGAACGACCTGCTCGTCGCGCTGGTCTTCGCCGACACAGGCAATCAGCCGATGACGAAGATGCTGCAATCGCAGATGCGGCAGTTCGGCACGAACATCGACATCCTCTCCCCGGGGGCGTTCCTGTCGCTGATCGTGCCGCTCATCCTGTTCTTCGCCTTCCAGCGCTACTTCGTCCAGGGTCTGCTCGCCGGCTCGGTGAAGTGACCCCGACGGGGTCCGCTCCGGTGCCCGCCTCACGGGGACAGGCGGGCACCGGTCCGGCCCGCCCTGTCCCATGTCTCGTCCCTGTCCCATCTCGTCCCTGTCCCCCATCGTCCCCGGGCCGGGCCGCCCCAGGTCCGCATCTGCGGCAAAGGTCGTCCGGGACACGCCCGGTCGGTGTCACGGGTAGAGTGATCGGCCATGGCAGGACGTCCGTTGGTGGAAGTCGTGGAAGCGGGCTGGGCGCGGGCCCTCGAACCGGTCGCCGAGCAGATCGCCGCCATGGGCGATTTCCTCCGGCAGGAGATCGCCCAAGGCAGGCCGTACCTCCCGGCGGGCGAGAACGTGCTGCGCGCGTTCAAGCAGCCCTTCGACGAGGTGAAGGTGCTGATCGTCGGGCAGGACCCCTATCCGACGCCCGGCCACGCCATCGGGCTGAGCTTCTCGGTGGCCGCCGACGTGCGCCCGCTGCCGGGCAGCCTGGTCAACATCTTCAAGGAGTACGGCGCCGACCTCGGCCATCCCCCGCCGTCGACCGGCGACCTCACCCCCTGGACCCAGCAGGGCGTGCTGCTGCTCAACCGCGTGCTCACCGTGCGGCCCCGCAAGCCCGCCTCGCACCGGGGCAAGGGCTGGGAGGCCGTCACCGAGCAGGCCATCAAGGCGCTCGTCGCCCGGGGCACGCCGCTCGTCGCGATCCTGTGGGGCCGTGACGCCCGCAACCTCCGGCCGATGCTCGGCTCGGTGCCTGCCGTGGAGTCGGCCCACCCGAGCCCGATGTCGGCATCGGGCGGCTTCTTCGGCTCCCGCCCGTTCAGCCGCGCCAACCGGCTGCTGGAGGCCCAAGGCGCCACTCCGGTCGACTGGAAGCTCCCGTGACACCGCCCCCCTGAGCCTCCCCACTGAGCTTCCCCACTGAGCTTCGCGGTCGTGTCGTGGTGGTCATGCGGCGCGGCACAGCCACTCGTTGACCCCGCCGTCGAAATCGGGCGGGGGCACCACCTGGAGGCGGAGCGGATCGCCGCGGGGCACGAGCCGGGCGTGCATCGGGGTGCGCACCCCTATCGTGACGTGATCGGCGATCGAGCGATGGCCGCCCCGCGGATGCCATGCAGCCCAGCCGAGCTGGCCGCGCACCAGGTGATGGGCGACGGTGCGCAGCAGCTGCACGGTGCAGTGGCTGTGGACGCACGCGGCGCCCTCGACCATGATCTCGGGCAGGCCGAACCTGCTGAGCCCGCGGGTCGAGACGGTGAGGCAGGCGCAGGTGCCGCTGCTCGCAGGGTCCCACGGCGGGCAGGACGCCCGGTCGTCGACGTCGACGCACCAGCCCAGCCACTGGTCGGCGAGCCGGAAGGCCTCCGGCTCGCCCGCGGCCTCGCCGTCGTGGCGGTGGCCGGTCAGCGGATCGATGATCACGCCGTCGCATGCCTCGGCGAGGGCCCGCGCGGCGGCCCTGGCCACCTGGGCCGCCTCGGGCAGGTCGGCGGGCGACGCGGCGCTGGTCACCTCGTAGCGGTGCTTGGCCTCGTGGGCCGGCGGCTCCGGCGAGCGTGCGCCACGATAAGGCGTGATCTCCAGGCGGGAGGTGCCGAATGCCTCGGCGGCCCGTCTGCGGTGCGCTCGGCACATGCGCCAGGGAATGACCGACGACAGCCGCTCCGGCGGGCGCTCGGCCGCCACGACGAACCTGGTGATGGTCTCGGCCGGAACGGTGAACGTGATCTGCATGGCCCCCTCCTTGGTGAGGGCTCAAGCATGGAGCCGCCAAGCGAGCCCCACCCGACCAGAACCGCGTTCTGTGGATAACCCACCGGCTCGATTGCATTCAGTGGACAACGGCACCCTCCGAACCCGGCCCACACCAGGCTCAGCCCTGACCTGGCCCGGCCCATGCCGGGCCGAAGCCCGCACCCGCGCCCGTGCCGACCTGAGCCGACCTCACCAGGCCGCGCCACGCCACGCCAGGCCACGCCAAGGCAAGCCCTCGTCGGCCCGGCCGCCCTTTTGCCGGAAGGCCGCGTCGGGCCGTGCGATGCGGCTGCGGGACGGGCCGGGGCTAGGTCTGGACGATGGCGAGGGACTGCGGGGGGAGGGCGAGGATGCCGTCGGCGAATCGCATGGCGTCGTGTGAGGCGAGCAGGATGCGGCCGGCCGGCAGCCGTACCGATTGGGGGGTCAGGCCGAGGTTGGCGGCGACGCGGAGGGCGCCGCGGTGGACGACGATGCACCTGGTGGTCTCGTCGAACTCGGTGCGGACGAGGTTCAGCCGGGGGTCGGCCAGCTCGGGGTAGGCCTTGCGCAGGGCGATCAGGTCGCGGTACCAGCCGAGCAGGGCCTGGTGCGACTCGGCGGACAGTTCGCTCCAGTCGAGTTTGGAGCGCATGAACGTCGCCTCGGCCGAGGGGTCGGGTGCGCGTTCGGCCCAGTCGTCGTAACCGAACCCGATGAACTCGCGGCGGCGCCGGTCGGCTTCGCCGGCCCGCAGGTGGGGCTCCACATGGTCGGTGAAGAACAGGAAGGGGCGCTGGGTGCCCCATTCTTCGCCCATGAACAGCATGGGGGTGAACGGCGAGGTCAGCAGCAGCCCCGCGCCGACCCAGAGCAGTTCCGGCGGCAGCCGGTCGCCTTCGGCCCGGTTGCCGATCTGGTCGTGGTTCTGCAGGCAGCACACGAAGCGGTAGCCGGGCACGTGGGCGCGGTCGACGGGGCGTCCGTGGGAGCGGCGGCGGAACGTGGAGTAGGTGCCGTCGTGCAGGAAGGCGCTGGTGAGCACCTTGTCGAGCGCCGCCATGGAGCCGAAGTCGCGGTAGTAGCCGTGGCGCTCGCCGGTCAGGGCGGCGTGCAGGGCGTGGTGCACGTCGTCGTTCCATTGGGCGGTCATGCCGAGGCCGCCGGCGGCGCGCGGCGTGATCATGCGGGGGTCGTTGAGGTCGGATTCGGCGATCAGGGACAGCGGCCGGCCCAGCGCCGCCGACAGCGCGTCGACCTCGGCCGACAGTTCCTCCAGGAAGTGCACGGCGCGGCTGTCGACCAGCGCGTGCACGGCGTCGAGCCGCAGCCCGTCGATGTGATAGTCGCGCAGCCATTGCAGGGCGTTGCCGATGAAGTAGCGCCGCACCTCGTCGGATCGCGGGCCGTCGAGGTTGACCGCCCGCCCCCAGAAGGACGACGCCGATTCGTGGAAGTACGGCCCGAACTCGGCGAGGAAGTTGCCCGATGGGCCGAGATGGTTGTAGACGACGTCGAGGATGACGCCGAGCCCGGCACGGTGGCAGGCGTCGACGAACAGTTTCAGCCCGTCGGGGCCGCCGTAGTCTTCGTGCACGGCGTACAGGTCCACCCCGTCGTAGCCCCAGTTGTAGCGGCCGGGGACGGGCGCGACGGGCATGAGCTCGACGAAGTCGACGCCGAGCTCGATGAGGTGGCCCAGTTTGCCGGCGGCCGCGGCGAACGTGCCCTGCGGGGTGAACGTCGGCACGTGCATCTCGTAGACGACTCCGCCGCGCAGGTCGCGGCCGTGCCATTCCTGGTCGCCCCACAGGTAGCTGTCGTGGTCGTACAGGCGGCTGGGGCCGAAGACGCCGTGGGGCTGGCGGCGGCTGCGCGGGTCGGGCAGCGGCGAGCCGCCGTCGAGGCTGAAGGCGTAGTCGGTGCCGGGCCCTGCGCCCGGCACGTCCGCCCGCCACCAGCCGCCTTCTTCGCCTTCTCTGGGGTCGACCTTTTTCATCCGGGTGCGGGTGCCGGCGGCGAGCACCTCGACCTTGCCGGAGTCGGGCGCCCAGACCTCAAAGATCATCTTCGCCAGTCCTCTCCAGGAGCGCGACGGGGTGGTGGGCCAGCAGGTGGGCGAGCCGGACGCGGCCGGTGTGCTCGTGGCCTGTGAGCAGCTCCCACCATCGGCCGGGGGGCAGTGTGAGCGTGGTGCTCCCCCAGCCGCCCCGCCGCTCCAGGCCCACCGGCAGCCGGGTGGCGACGGCCACGGCGTGGTCGCCCCGGGCGAACGCGACCGCGTGCTCGGCGGCGGCCCCCTCGGCGCGGATCGGCAGGTACGGCGTGGCAGGGCCGAGCCGGGCCCGCAGGTGCAGGGCGGCCCGGGTGACCCGCAGTTTGGCGAGGTCCCAGCCCTCCCGGCCGCCGGGGTCGGGCGGCCCGGAGTCGAGCGCGGCGAGCAGGCGCCGGCGGCGGGCGAAGTCGACGGGGCGGCGGTTGTCGGGGTCGACCAGGGAGAAGTCGGTGACCTCGTTGCCCTGGTAGACGTCGGCCACGCCGGGCATCATCAGCTGCACCGTCTTCTGCCCGAGGGAGTTCACCCGGGCGTACGGGTCGATACGGGCGCAGAACTCGGCGATCGACGGCCCGCATTCGTCGATGGCGCGCCGGGCGAAGTCGCGTACGCCCTGCTCGTAGGCGGGATCGGGGTCCAGCCAGGAGATCGCGGTCTTGGCCTCCTTGGCCGCCTTGACCAGATAGGCGGCGAACCGCTCGGGTTCGATGGGCCAGGCGGCCATGAGGTTCTGCCAGCCGAGCTGGTCCAGCGGCGGGTCGAAGCCCACGGTGGCCGCCCACTCGCCCACCGCCTCGGCCCAGGCGTCCGGCAGTTCGGCGAGCACGGCGAGCCGCGCGCGGACGTCTTCGGACCGCTTGGTGTCGTGGGTGGACAGGGTGGTCATGGTGAGCGGGGGCAGCTCGGCGCAGAACCGGTGGAACCGCTCCGGCGGCAACCCGAACTCGCCGGGCTCGCCGCCGACCTCGTTGAGGCTCGACAAGGGGTACCAGCGGTAGAGCGCGGTGTCTTCGACGCCTTTGGCCATCACGGGGCCGGTGGTCTGCTGGAAGCGGACGATCAACTCGGCGGGGCCGGTCAGCACCAGCTCGGCGAGCCGTTCGACGGCGCGGGGGTCGGTGTGGGTGGCGGCGACCCGCGCGGCGGCCCTGATGGTGGCGACCGCGCGTCCGGGCGGCGGCTCCCCCGGCACGACGTACGCCCGGTAGACGGGCATCGCGACCAGCAGCTCGACCAGGGCCTCCCGCAGCCCGGGGTCGCCGATGACGTGCAGGAGCCGGTCCACCTCGCCGCGGAAGAACCGGTCGACGACCTGGCGTTTGGCCGCGCGCACGACCTGTGGGTAGTCGCGTGGCATGCCGGTGTGCTTGACGAAGGTGTCGATCAGCGGCTCGGCCCCCGCTGGGTCGACGAACAGCCGGGTGACGCGGTTGAGCGCGTCGTATCCGGTGGTGCCGGCGCACGCCCAGTCGGCCGGGAGCCGCTCGTCGCCCACGAGGATCTTCTCGGCGACGGTCCACACCGGGGCCCTGTCGCGCAGCCGGGCGAGGTATCCGCGCGGGTCGGCGAGGCCGTCGGGGTGGTCGATGCGGAGGCCGGCGAGGACGCCCCGCTCGACCAGCGACAGCAGCACCCGGTGGGTGGCCTCGAACACCTCGGGATCCTCGACCCGCAGCGCGATGAGCGACGACACGTCGAAGAATCGCCGGTAGCCGGGCGCCTCGCGCCACGGCACCAGGCGGTAGTGCTGGGCGTCGAGCAGCTCCGGGAGCGGCAGCCCGCCGGTGCCCGGCCGGATCGGGAACTCGTGGTCGTGGTAGCGCAGCACGTCGCCGCCGGCGACGAGCCCTTCGGTGGAGCCGGAGTCGTCGAGCACCGGCAGCGCGACCCGGCCGCCGGCCCAGTCGATGTCGAACCAGCGCGCGTACGGCGAGGCGGGGCCGTCGCGCAGCACCGACCACAGTGCCGCGTTGCCCGACTCGGGCACCGGCACGGCCATGTGGTTGGGCACGACGTCGGCGACGAGCGCGATCCCCTGCCGCCGGGCCCGCTCGGCCAGCTCCAGCAAGCCCGGCAGGCCGCCGAATTCGGCGCGCACACGGGAGTGGTCGGTGACGTCGTAGCCGTGTGCGGACGCCGGCACGGACTGCAGGATCGGCGACAGGTAGAGGTGGGTCACCCCGAGCTCGCGCAGGTAGCCGGTCAGCTCGGCGGCGTCGCGGAAGCCGAACCCTGGAGTCAGCTGCACCCGGTAGGTCGAAATCACCGCGCTCACCCTTCGACGCCGCCAGTGACGGCGATCCTAGACATCGCCGGGCTATGTGCCCCATCCTCGCCTCTGCCATGCGCCCGCGCGAGGCCCCGCCCCCGGCCGGTACGCCCGCCGCACGGCCCTTCCGGGGGCGCGTCAGACGCGGCGCAGCACGCGCACCGAGCGACCGGCCACCGGCACGCCCTCGCCGGCGCGGCAGACCCGCTGGTCGACGGCGATGGGGACGGCCGTGTCGATCTCCGTCGTCCACATCTCGCCGAAGTCTCTGGGGATGGTGAAGCGGATGACCTCGTGGTGGGCGTTGAAGAACAGCAGGAAGCTGCTGTCGGTGATGCGCCGGCCCCGGCGGTCGGGCTCGGTGATCGCGTCGCCGTTGAGGAACACCGCGATCGACTTGGCGTAGCCGTTGCGCCAGTCGGCGTCGGTCATTTCCTCGCCCGCGGGGGTGAGCCAGGCGATGTCGCTCAGTCCGTCGCGCGAGCCGCGCTCGGGCCGGCCGTAGAAGAACCGGCGGCGGCGGAACACCGGGTGCTCGCGGCGCAGCCTGGCCAGGCGCTTGGTGAACGACAGCAGCAGCCAGTTCTCCCTGATGTCGGACCAGTCGACCCAGGAGATCTCGTTGTCCTGACAGTAGGCGTTGTTGTTGCCGCGCTGGGTGCGGCCGAGCTCGTCGCCGTGCGACAGCATCGGCACGCCCTGCGACAGGAACAGCGTGGCGAGGAAGTTGCGTTTCTGCTGCTCGCGCAGGGTCTCGATGGCGCCGATGGCCGGGCCCTCGACCCCGCAGTTCCACGACCGGTTGTCGTCGGTGCCGTCGCGGTTGTCTTCGCCGTTGGCCTCGTTGTGCTTGCGGTCGTACGACACCAGGTCGCGCAGCGTGAAACCGTCGTGGCAGGTGACGAAGTTGATCGAGGCGGCGGGGCGGCGGCTGTCGTCCTGATACAGGTCGCTGGAGCCGGTGAGCCGGGAGGCGAACTCGGGCAGCGCCTGCGGCTCGCCGCGCCACAGGTCGCGGATGGTGTCGCGGTAGCGGCCGTTCCATTCGGTCCAGCGGCCGGGGAAGTTGCCGACCTGGTAGCCGCCGGGGCCGACGTCCCACGGCTCGGCGATCAGTTTGACCTGGCTGAGCACGGGGTCCTGCTGCACCAGGTCGAAGAACGCGCTCAGCCGGTCGACGTCGTGCAGTTCGCGGGCGAGCGACGCCGCGAGGTCGAACCGGAAGCCGTCGACGTGCATCTCGGTCACCCAGTAGCGCAGGGAGTCCATGATGAGCTGCAGCGCGTGCGGCGAGCGCATCAGCAGGCTGTTGCCGGTGCCGGTGGTGTCCATGTAGTAGCGGCTGTCGTCCTCGACCAGCCGGTAGTAGGCGGTGTTGTCGATGCCGCGCATGCTGAGGGTCGGCCCGAGGTGGTTGCCTTCGGCGGTGTGGTTGTAGACGACGTCGAGGATGACCTCGATATCGGCCTCGTGCAGGGCCTTGACCATCGCCTTGAACTCCAGCACCTGCTGGCCGCGCTCGCCGGAGGAGGAGTAGCGGTTGTGCGGGGCGAAGAACCCGATCGTGTTGTAGCCCCAATAGTTGGTCAGGCCGCGCTGCGCCAGCGCGTGGTCGGTGACGAACTGGTGCACCGGCATCAGCTCCAGCGCGGTGACGCCGAGCTCCGTCAAATGATCGATGATCTCGGGGTGGCCGAGCGCGGCGTACGTGCCGCGGATGCGCTCGGGGATCTTGGGATGCCGGATCGTGAGGCCGCGCACGTGCGCCTCGTAGATGACCGTGTCGTGGTACTGGGTCGCGGGGGGCCGGTCATGGCCCCAGCCGAAGAACGGATTGATCACCACCGAGCGCATGGTGTAGGGCGCCGAGTCGGTGTCGTCGCGGCTGTCGGGATCGCCGAAGCGGTAGCCGTAGACCGCCTGGTCCCAGGTGATGGCGCCCTCGACGGCCTTGGCGTACGGGTCGAGGAGCAGCTTGGCCGGGTTGCAGCGCAGCCCTTTCGCGGGGTCGTACGGGCCGTGCACCCGGTAGCCGTAGCGCCGGCCGGGGCCGATGCCCGGCAGGTAGCCGTGCCACACGAAGCCGTCGACCTCGGTGAGCGGCACCCGGCGCTCGGCCCCGCGGTCGTCGAACAGGCACAGGTCGACCTGCTCGGCGACTTCGGAGTAGAGCGCGAAGTTGGTGCCGGCGCCGTCGTAGGTCGCCCCGAGAGGGTACGGATCACCGGGCCAGACCTCGATCACCGCTGGCCCCCCGGCGGGAAAGCTGACATCCACTCATCGTGGCACACCACCCGGTCGTACACGTGGGACCTTGCGGCGGGGTCGTACAAGCGGCGTGTGAGCGATACGCAAGCGGGGGTCCCTAGGGTCGCGTGCGAAGTTCGACAAGATCCAGTCGCAGCCGTATTCGCTGGGAAGGCATCGATGATAAAGATCGTCAACCGTACGCTGAGCGTCGCCGGTGTATCGGCCCTGCTCCTGATCACCTCGGCATGCGGTGGCGGGAACACGACCGAGATCTGCGATCAGGCCAAGGCGGCGAGCAGTGCGTACGCCTCCTCCATAGCGGCCGCCGCGGGCGGCGATTTCAGCAAGGTCAACGCCGCGAAGGACGAATACGTCGAGAAGCTCGACGAGCTGTCCGGCCAGGCCGACGGGGACCTCAAGTCGGCGCTCTCGTCGATGGCGTCCTCCTTCGGCAAGATCGAGATCGACTCCTCGGACCTGGCGGGCTCCGCCGCCAAGCTGACCGAGCTGAGCAGGCAGGCCGCGGATGCGGCCCAGCGGCTCGGCAAGGCCTGCGCCTCCTGACGGCGCGGCCGGCGCACCCGCCTGCCGTGCAAGGGCTTCGGGACGGGCGGGCGGTGTGCGCCGCGCGTCACGGCTTCGACGATGAGATGTGCGGCCGGTCACGGCCCGGGCGGCGGCCGGCGCCGTCAGTAGTCGAGCCCCCAGTCGTGGGGGCCGACGACGTAGGCGTCTTCGCGCACGAGCAGCCAGCCGTGCGCGACGAGCCTGTCCAGGCTGTGCCGCACGACGTCCTCGGCGAGGTCGGTCATCTCCACGATCTCGCCGAGCCGTGCGGGCACCTCGTCGACGGCGCACGACGACACCGCCTCGTACACCATGGTCTCGGTGTCCGACAGGGCCTGAACGTCGTGCAGGTCATCCCGCTCAGCCACGCCGCCGGGCCCCCTCACGGAGCCGCCGCCCGATCTCCCGGTGCGGGTCCTCGTCGGTGAGCGCGCTCGGATCGATTCCCATGCCGAACGCTCTACCCCTGGAGTGGAATACCACTCAGTGCGGCCTAGTTGCCGTTTGGTGTGGAAGATGTGATTCGTGGCGTCGCGCGCGGCGAGGCCGAGGTGCCGTTGTCGGTCCTCGACCTGGCCACGGTCGGCGCAGGCACCACCCCGTCGCAGTCTCTGGCCGTCACCACCGAGCTCGCCCGGCGGGCGGAGGAATGGGGGTATCACCGGTTCTGGGTGGCCGAGCACCACGGCATGCCGGGCGTCGCCAGCTCTTCACCGGCGGTGCTGCTGGCGCACCTGGCGGCCAACACCGAGACGATCCGGCTCGGCTCAGGCGGCGTGATGCTGCCCAACCACGCCCCGCTGGTGATCGCCGAGCAGTTCGGCATGCTGCACGCGCTGCACCCGGGCCGCATCGACCTCGGTCTCGGCCGCGCCCCCGGCACCGACCAGGCGACGGCGCGGGCGCTGCGCCGCTCGGCCGACGTCGACCCCGACGAGTTTCCGCAGCAGGTGGCCGAGCTGACCTCGTTCCTCGACGACGACTTTCCCGAGGGGCATCCGTACCGGCGGATCCACGCGATCCCGGGCGAGGCGAACGCGCCCGGCGTCGGCCGCCCGCCCATCTGGCTGCTCGGATCCAGCGGCTTCAGCGCGCGGCTCGCCGGCTTGCTCGGCCTGCCGTTCGCCTTCGCGCATCATTTCAGCGCGGCCAACACGATTCCGGCGCTGGAGCTGTACCGCTCGTCGTTCCGGCCGTCCGAGACGCTGGACCGGCCGTACGCCCTGATCGGGGTGACCGCCATCGCCGCCGACACCGCCGAGGAGGCGCTGCGCCTGGCGCGCACGGGCGCACTGGCGATGCTGCGCCTGCGGCGGGGCATGCCGGGGCTGGTGCCGACTCCGGAGGAGGCCGAGACGTACCCCTACACGCCGCTGGAGCAGGAGATGCTCGACGGCTGGCTCGCCAACGCGGTGTACGGGGACCCGGCGACGGTGCGCGCCGGTCTGGAGGAGCTGCGCGGCCGCACCGGGGCCGACGAGCTGATGATCACGGGGACCTTCCATGGGGGCGCGGCGCGGCTGCGGTCCTACGAGCTCATCGCGCGCTCGGTCAAGATGATCTGAAGGCCGCCCACACGACCTTGCCGTGGGCGAGCAGCGACCAGCCCCACGCGATGCTCATGGCCTCGACGAGGTGCAGGCCGCGGCCCGACTCGTCGAACTGGTCCGCCTCGCCGACGACCGGCACCTCACCGCTGGGGTCCTGCACGGCGCAGACGAAGTAGCACGCGTGTTGCATCAACCGTAACCGGATCGGCCACGCGGGCGAGAGGTACGCGACGGCGTGGCGTAGGGCGTTGGTGACCAGTTCGCTGACCACCAGCTCGACCTCGAACGCGAGGTCGGGCAGGCCCCATTCGGCCAGCGCCGCGGCGGTCAGCTCGCGGGCGGACCGCGCGCTCTGCCGGTCGACCCCGAGGCCGTAGACGTGCTCCTTGAGCGCGGCGGCCTCAGCGGGAGAGCTGGGGTCCCGGGCGTCGGGACGTTCGATCGCGGTGGCGAGCCACGCGGGAAGCACCTCTCCCGCTGACTTGTCCGCGGTCCAACGTGCCGGGTAGGCGGTCATCACGATCCCTGTGCGGTCCGGCTCATTTCGGGAGTCAATCTTCGTTCACGCACGCGCCATATGCAAGCACGGATGCACGTGCATTTGCCCGATCGTGCCGGCATTTGGTTGTAGGGCGGGCGGGGGAATGGAATACTCGGTGCTTGCCGCGCTCCAGGGAGTGTCGATGATCGCTCAACAGCGTGACGAAGACGACGCGAGCGTGCTGCCGATCGGCGGCAGCGGCACGACCGTTCTTCGCATCCTCCTCGGCACCCGGCTGCGTGAGCTGCGCGAGGCCCGGGGCATCGACCGCGAGCGTGCGGCCCGGGCCATCCGGGCCACCCCGGCCAAGATCGGCCGCCTGGAGATGGGCCGGGTCGCCCTGGCCTCGCACGACCTGTCCGCCCTGCTCACGCTGTACGGCGTGATCGACCGCGACGAGCGCGGGCCCCTGCTGCAACTCGCCGCCAAGGCCGGCTCGCCCGGCTGGTGGCGCCGCTACGACGACGTCCTGCCGCCCTGGTTCGAGGTCTACGTGAGCCTGGAGGAGGCCGCCTCGGCCATCCTGGCCTACGAGCTGCAGTTCGTCCCCGGCCTGCTGCAGAGCCCGTCCTACGCCCGCGCGGTGATCCTGCTGGAGCACCGCACCGCCTCGGCCGAGGAGGTCGAGCAGCGGGTCGCGCTGCGGCTGCGCCGCCAGGAGCGGCTGCTGTGCCCCGACGGCCCGCGGCTGTGGGTCGTGGTCGACGAGGCCGTGCTGCGCCGCGAGATCGGCGGCCGGGCCGTGCTGCGCGAGCAGGTGGCGCATCTGCTCACGCTCGTCGAACGGCCCGGCATCACCCTGCAGGTGATGCCGTTCGCGCACGGCGGCCACGCGGCGGCCGGAGGCCCGTTCACGATCCTGCGTTTCCCCGTGCGCGAGCTGCCCGACGTGGTCTACCTGGAGCAGCTCACCAGCTCGCTCTATCTGGACAAGCCCGAGGACACCGACCACTACGCCCGCGTCATGGACCGGGTGTGCATGGAGGCGATGACGCCTCAGGCCTCGGCACGGTTCCTGCGCGCCGTTCACCGCGACCTCGCCGGCTGACGGAAATCTTCGCGGTTCTGCCCACCCGCCGGGGCCGTCGTGTCGTATCGTGAATCTGCAAGCACAACTGCAAGTACAAATGCACGTGCATTCGCATCCCCGGGGAGACGCGATGGACGAGGTGGACAACGGCGTTCCAGCGGATCGATTGCTGGGCGCCGTATGGCGAAAGAGCAGCCATAGCAATCCAAGTGGCAACTGCGTGGAAGTGGCGAGACTCGCCGACGGGCGGCTCGCCGTCCGGAATTCCAGGCATCCGCGCGGACCGGCCCTGATCTATACACATGCCGAGATCGACGCGTTCATCAAGGGCGCGAAGGACGGCGAGTTCGACGATCTGGCCAGATGAACCCGAGGCCCGTCCGTGGGGGGCGGGCCTCGGTGGTCCAGCTCCGGGTCCTCAGGCCCCGGAGCCCTCATGTCGTGAGGTTCGCGACCGGTCCATTCCCCGGCCGCGGACCTCACGACGAGGGCGGCCAGTAGAGCAGCAGCATGGCGGCATCGTCGGGCAGCGGGCTGCCGACGTGCCGGAGCAGGTCGAGACGCAGCGCGTCCAAGGCCTCCTGCGGATCACCGGACCGCAGCAGCCCCACCCGCTCCTCCAGCGGATAGAACGCCCCGTGGCGATCACGTGCCTCGATCACCCCGTCGGTGTACAGCAGCACCCTGTCGCCCGGGCCGAACGGCATCCCGTACGGCTTGGGCTGGTCGGTGCGCAGGTCGGCCAGGCCGAGCGGCGGCGACTCCTCCGGCGCCTCGGCGAGCACGGTGGTGCCGTCGGCGTGCAGCATCAGCGGCGCCGGATGGCCGCAGTTGAGGAACGTGATGCCGCGCTCCGACACCTCGGCCATCACGGCCGACACGAACTTCTCCCCCGACAGGTGCCGCCCGAGCACCTTCTCCAGCCGCGCGGCGACCCCCTGCAGGTCGGTCTGGTCGTAGGCGGCCTCGCGGAACGCCCCGACCACCAGCGCCGCCGTCTCGACGGCCGCCAGGCCCTTGCCCTGCACGTCGCCCACGATCACCCGCACCCCGTCGGGAATGGTGACGACCTCGTACAGGTCTCCCCCGATGCGCGCCTCGGCGGCGGCGGAGGTGTACGACAGCGCGATGCTCAGTTCGCCCGCGTGGCGCGGCACCGGCCGCAGCAGCACCCGCTGCGCGGCCTCGGCGATGAGCCGGACGTCGGCGAGCTGGCGCTCCCTGCGGATGCGCCCGGCGCTGGCGAGCATGCTCGCCATGGTGACCCCGGCGATGGCCAGCATGAACAGGACGCTCTGCCGGTTCCACGCCACTTCGTTCCACGCCGCCAGCCCCACGCAGAGCGCTTCGGCGAGGGCGCCGACGGCCGCGGTGCGGCGGATGCCGCACGAGACGCTGGCGAAGGCGGGCCCGAGCGCCAGCAACGGCAGGTAGCCCGTGCCACGACCGGTGATCAGGTCGGCGAAGGCCACGGCGGCCATCATCGCGAACGGCAGCAGTGCCAGCAGCCGCTGCGTCCTCATGATCACCGCCCTTCGCGCCTCTCGCCGCCCTGTCAGACCTGTTCCTACCACACCTGGGAACGGCACAGGCGTCTCGGGACGACAGGGTAACGTCGCCCATGACGGGTTCGTCCGGCGGTGCCGGGCTTTCCGGCGGGACCTCGCTCAGCGGTCGCTCGTGCCGCGCGACCGGCGCGCGGCCCGGGCGGCGATCAGATCCGCGACCGCGACCGCGAACGCGGCGGCGACGAAGGCCAGCAGCACCACCAGGCCATGCTCGAACCCGGTCGCCCACGACCCCTTGGTGGCCGCCACGGCGGAGAAGAAGACCGCGCCGACGGCGGCGATGCCGATGGCCGCGCCGATGCGCTGCCCGGTCTGCAGCACGCCCCCCGCGACACCGCCCCGCTCCGGCGAGACCTCCGACAGCGTGATGGTCTGGTTCGGGGCGATCACCAGCCCGCTGCCCAGCCCGCCCACGAACAGCGGCAGCGCGGTGGCCAGCGCCACCCGTGGGCCCGGCACCAGATGCACCGCGACGTCGACCGCCACGAACCCCACCGCGACCAGGAACAGGCCGCCCGCCACCAGCGGCCTGCCGAACCGGGACACGAGCCTGCCGCCGATGATGCTCGCGATGCCCGAGCCGATCGCGAACGGGGTCATGGCCAGGCCCGCCTGCAGCGGGGTGTAGCCGACGCCGTTCTGCACGTAGAGGGTGTAGATGAAGAAGATCGCGCTGAAGCCGGCGAAGTACAGCAGGATCAGCGCGGCGCCCATGGCGTACGAGCGGGTCGTGAACAGGCGCAGGTCGACGAGCGGCGCGCGCCGCGTGCCGTAGTGGCGCTCCCAGAGGACGAAGCAGGTGAGCGTGACGACGGCGGCGAAGATCAGCAGCCACTTGCCCGTGCCCTGCCACTCGCGCTGCTCGACGAACGGCAGCAACAGCAGCGCCACCCCGCCGCCGAGCAGCAGCACCCCGAACGGGTCGAGGCTCTCCTTCTTGCCGCCGAGGAACGGCCGGGCCGGCAGGAACCGCCAGGCCAGGACCAGCGCCACGATCCCGACCGGGACGTTGACGTAGAAGACCCACCGCCAGCCGTCCTGCGAGCCCTCCGCGCCGATCAACAGGCCGCCGGTGAGGGGCCCCACGGCCGTGGCGATGCCGATGGTGCCGCCGAGCATGCCGAAGGCGCGGCCCCGCTCCGCCCCCCGGAACCACTGCTGGATCAGCCCCGAGATCTGCGGATTGATCACCCCGCCCGCCACCCCCTGGATCAGCCTCGCGGTGACCAGCCAGCCGACCGAGCGGGACATCCCGGCGGCCGCGCTCGATAACGTGAACAGGGCGACGCCGACCATGAACACGACGCGGCGCGACCGCGCGTCGCCGAGCCGCCCCGACGGCACCAGGACCAGCCCGAACGTCAGGGCGTAGCCCGACACGATCCACTGCAGGGCGCTCTCACCGGCCTGCAGGCCCGTGCGGATCGACGGCAGCGCCACATTGACGATGCTGACGTCGAGCAGGGTCATGAACCCGGCCAGGAGTGCGACGGCGAGCGCCTTCCACCGGCCATGACCGGCCTGCCGGCGCTCCTCGTCCGCCTCCACGGATGCGGTGACCCTCGTCATGTGACCACGTGCGCGAGCGGTCCGTCCCCCTGATAGCTCATGGGCGCGCCCTACCCAACCCACTACGATCGACACATGCCCGACGTCGCGACGCTCGCCCTGTTCACCGCCGCCACACTCGCCCTGCTGATCGTTCCCGGCCCGGCGGTGATCTACATCGTGACGCGGAGCGTGACCCAGGGACGCACGGCCGGTCTGCTGTCGGTCCTCGGCGTTCACACCGGCTCGCTGGTGCACATCGCGGCCGCCGCCCTGGGCGTGAGCGCCCTGCTGGCGGCCTCCGCCACGGCGTTCACGGTCGTGAAGTACCTCGGCGCGGCCTACCTGGTGTGGCTCGGCCTGCGCAAGCTGCTCGGCCACGGTCACGACACCGGCGACGAGGTCGCGCGGCCGGTCTCGCGGGGCCGGCTGTTCGGGCAGGGGTTCGTGGTGAACGTCCTCAACCCCAAGACCGCGGTCTTCTTCCTGGCCTTCCTGCCCCAGTTCGCCGACCCCGCGCGCGGGCCGGTGGCGCCGCAGATCCTCCTGCTCGGCCTGTGCTGGCTGCTGCTCGGCATGGCCTCCGACGGCACCTACGCCCTGCTGTCGGCGGCCGTCGCGGCCAAGATCCGCCGGCGCACCCGCCGCACGGCCCGCCGGCTCGACGTGGCGAGCGGACTGGTCTACATCGGCCTCGGCGCGGTCGTGGCGTTCGGCGGCGAAGGCGACCGCCGCTGAGCCGGCCCGCCCGTCACCGGGGCGGCTTCACCGGAGCCGGGCGCGATAACAGTGCGTGACGTACGGCAGGGCGACGCCGGTCGCCCCCTCGGCGGGCGGCACCGTGTCGAGCAGGCGGGCGACCTCGGCGAGCACCCGGTCGCGCTCGGGCCGCGGCAGCGTGATGATGTAGCTGCGCGAGGCCACCATGTCGAGCACCGCGTCGCGGTCGAGGCGATGGGTCCACGGCACGTCGTGCCGCTCCGGCGGCTCGAACGGCGCGCCGATCACCGGGTCGGCGCCCCTGCCGCCGTCGGCGCCGTACGGGCGGAGCAGGGCGCCCAGGCGGGCCACCCACGGCACCCGCTCGTCGCGGTAGTTCCACAGCAGGCAGAGCCGGCCGCCGGGGGCCAGGACCCTGGCCACCTCCGGCACGGCACGCGGCGGATCCACCCAGTGCCAGGCCTGCGCCACCAGCACGGCGTCGAACTCGCCGTCACCGGCCGGGATGGCCTCGGCGGTGCCGGCCCGCGCCTCGACGCCGGGAACGGCCCGGGCGAGCTGGTCGCGCATCTGCGCCAAGGGCTCCACCGCGAGCACGTCCAGCCCTCGCTCGCGCAGCAGCCGGGTGAGCTTGCCGGTGCCGGCCCCGAGGTCGAGCACCCGCCGCGCCCCAGGCGGCAGCAGCCAGTCGATCGCCTCGCCCGGATAGGAGGGACGGCCCCGCTCGTACGCGGCCGCCGCCGCCCCGAACGACAGCGCCTGGGCCTGCCGGTCATCGGAGGTCATGCCCATAGTCATAGCAGCGAGAGCTGGCCGGAGCCTGCGTTGGGGTCGCGGTGCTTCTTCAGGTGCCGCCATTGGGGCAGGTCGTCGAGGTAGGACCAGGAGAGCCGGTGATGCGGTGTGGGGCCGCGCTCGGCCAGCGCCCGCTGGTGCACCGGAGAGGGGTAGCCGGCGCCGTCGGCGAAGCCGTACCCCGGGTGGTCGTCGTCGAGTGCCGCCATCAGCGCGTCGCGGCGCACCTTCGCCAGCACCGACGCGGCGGCCACCGTCACCGACCGCTGGTCGGCCTTGACCTCGCAGCACACCTGCCAGGGGGCGCGCAGGAAGTCGTGGGCGCCGTCGAGGATCACCACGTCGGGCCGCGTCGGCAGGGCCGCCAGCGCCCGCCGGGCGGCACGCCGCAGCGCCTCGGTCATGCCCACCTCGTCGATCTCCTCCGGCGTGGACTCGCCGAACGCGTGACCGGTGAGCCAGCCCGGCAGCACCTCGGCGAACGCCTCGCGCTGGGCGGCGGTGAGCAGCTTGGAGTCGGTGAGCCGCACCGTGCGGCCGCCCCGGCCGGGCAGCTCCGGCGGGGTGCTCAGGTCGGTCACGGCGGCGCACACCAGCACCGGCCCGGCCCAGGCGCCCCGGCCCACCTCGTCGACGCCCGCCACGCACCGCGCTCCGGCGGCCCGCAGCCGGTTCTCGATCTCGTACCCCGCTACGACCACCGGGCCATCATCGCACCCGGGGGCCCGGCCCGCCCCCGATACCGCCGACGACATGCGGCCGGTGGGCGGCCGTCTGCGACCGTCAGCGGGACAGGTGGCGCCGGAACCAGTCGGCGGCCAGGGCCGCGACCCGGTCCAGGGCGCCGGGCTCCTCGAACAGGTGGGTAGCGCCGGGCACCACGGCGATGTCGTGCGGGCCCTTCAGCTCCTGCGCGGCGTCGCGGTTCAGTTCCAGCACGGGCTCGTCCGCGCCGCCGACGATCAGCAGCACGGGGGCGGTGACCCTGGCCAGCGCGTCACCGGCGAGATCGGGGCGGCCGCCCCGCGAGACCACCGCCCGGACCAGATCGGGGCGCTCGGCGGCGGCCCGCAGCGCGCCGGCGGCGCCGGTGCTCGCCCCGAACAGGCCGACCGGCAGGCCCTCGGTGACCGGGCGCTGCGGCAGCCAGTCGATGGCGTCGATCAGGCGGCGGGTCAGCAGGTCGATGTCGAAGCGCAGTTCGCCGGTCCACGCGTCGCGGGCCTCCTCCGCCTCGGTGAGCAGGTCCAGCAGCAGGGTGGCGAACCCCGTGCGGTTGAGGTGCGCGGCCACGGCCTTGTTGCGCGGGCTGTGCCGGGAGCTGCCGCTGCCGTGGGCGAACATGACCAGTCCCCGCGCGCCCGTGGGGACGAACAGGTCGCCGTTCACCTCGGCGTCGCCGAGGGCCATCGCGAGGGTTTGCGTGCTCGACTCCATGCGCGGCGCGTACCCGGAGGGCAGGCGGGCAAACGCACCCGGATCGCGGCGCGGGCCCGGGCCGGGCGGCCCGGGCGCCGAGAAGATCACAAGGTCGCGGGCGGCCCGGCCGGCGAACGGCTCGCGGGACGGGCCGAGCGCCGCCGGGGCGTGCGGCCTACCAGGTCTCCCGGTGGACGACGTCGTCGAAGGCGCGGCGGTCGGGGCGGCGGATGGGCGCGAGGGGACGGTCGGCCGGGTAGCCGAACGCGATGAGGTAGGCGCAATAGCGGTCGGCGGGCAGGCCCAGCAGGCGGCGGGCGAGCTCCTCGTCGCCGACCGCCGAGTGGCCGCTGCCGATGCCGAGGTCGGCGGCCGCCAGCATCATGATCATGGTGGCCTGGCCGAGGTCGTACGCCGTGCGCTGCCGCATGCGGTCGTCTTCGGGCACGGGGGCGACGAGCGCCACGGTGGCGGCCGACGTGGCGACGTGGCCGGCGCCGCGCCAGACCTTGGAGAGCTCGGCCAGCCGCTCGCGCTCGGTCACGAC
Organism: Actinomycetales bacterium; assembly: GCA_044507605.1. Classification (GTDB taxonomy): domain Bacteria; phylum Actinomycetota; class Actinomycetes; order Streptosporangiales; family Streptosporangiaceae; genus Thermopolyspora. The sequence continues at coordinate 47,004 of JBIQJI010000019.1, forward strand.
CACGAAGTCCCAGGGCTGCCAGTTCTGCGATGACGGAGCGCGGCGCCCGGCCTCAAGGATGCGGTCGAGGTCCCCGTCGGCGATCGGGCGGTCGGTGTACTGCCGCACATTGCGCCGCGCACAGATGGCGTCCCACGTTTCCATGCGCGCCCTTTTACCCCGGCTTTTTACCGCCGAAACCGCTCGGCGGCCCGCCGCGCGGCCCCCTCGCGGCCCGGTGGCCCGGGTCACAGATCGAGGACCAGGCGGGGGCAGCGCGCGCGGGACACGCAGATCATCAGCGACTCGTTGGCGGCCCGCTCGTCCGGCGTGAGCAGCACGTCGCGATGGTCGGCCTCGCCTTCGAGCAGGTCGGTCTCGCAGGTGCCGCAGGTGCCCTCGCGGCACGACGACAGCACCTGTACGCCAGCCGCCTCCACGACCTCCAGGATCGACGTGCCGGGCGGCACCGGCAGGGTGAGCCCGGACCTGGCCAGCACCACCTCGAACGCCGTGTCCTCCCCCGCGCCGGCGGCCGGCTCGGTGGGCCGGAACCGTTCGACGTGCAGTGTCCCGGGCTCGGCGCACTGCCGCTCGGCCGCCGCCAGCAGAGGCTCCGGGCCGCAGCAGTAGACCAGGGTGCCGGGGGCCCGTTCGCCGAGGAAGCCGGCCAGATCGAGCAGGCCCGTCTCGTCCTCGGGCCTGATGGCCACCCGGTCGCCGTACGCCGCCAGGCGCTCGCGGAAGGCCATCGACGCGCGGGTGCGGCCGCCGTACAGCAGCCGCCAGTCGGCGCCCGCCGCGTCGGCCGCGCCGATCATGGGCAGGAGCGGGGTGATGCCGATGCCGCCCGCGATGAACAGGTAGCGCGGGGCGGGGAGCAGCGGAAAGTTGTTGCGCGGACCGCGCACCCCGATGCGGGTGCCGGCGGTGAGCCGGTCGTGCACGTACGCCGACCCGCCCCGGCTCTGCAGCTCGCGCAGCACCGCGACCTGCCACGACGTGCGGTCGCGCGGGTCGCCGCACAGGGAGTACTGCCTGATCGGCGCACCGTCCGGCGGCCCGCCGGGCGCTCCGGCGCCGAGCAGCAGGTCGATGTGCGCGCCGGGGGTCCATTCGGGCAGGGTGCCGTCGGGCCGGCTCAGCGTCAGCCCGACGACTCCGTCGGCCAGCGGCTCCTTGCGCGTCACGACGACCGTGAACTCCTCCGGCTGCCGCGGGGCGGCGAGCGCCACACCGCCCCGCTCGCTCGTTCGCTCGCCGTGCTCGCTCACAGGCGGCCGCCCCTGCGCTGGTGGCCGGCCGGATGCCCGTACAGCCAGTCCCACAGGCGCACCGGGTCGTCGGCCTCCCGGGTGGCGCCGCAGTGGCAGGTGCCGACGAGCCGATCGGTGCCGGGGATCCAGCGCACGACGTAGACGATGCTCGCCGGGCCCGTCCGGTCGGTCGTGTTCGCCGTGTTCGCCGTGTTCACGTGGTCACTCCGCTCGCCGCGTCCGCCCCGCTCGCGACGCGCGTCGCGCCGCGAGCCCTCGCCCCTCGTTCCCGGATCGTCACGGTCAGCCGGCGGCCTTGACGGCCGGCTCGGCCGACACGAGGCGCTGGAGCATGCGGCGCGCGGCCAGGCCACCGGTGTCGATGTTGATGCTCAGCTCCTGGACGCCCTCGCCCTCGGCCGCGATCACTTCCTCCAGCAGGTTCAGCGCCTTGACGTCCTGCAGGACCACCGTGCGGTTGAAGTCGTGCAGGAGGGTGGAGATCTCCGTGTCGTCCCGGGCGAAGTCGCGGGCCACCGCCCAGAAGTCGTGCGTGGAGTGCCGGGTCTCGGGCGTGATCGCGTACACGATCTCCATGTGGAAGCCCTCGGGGTCGGTGCCGTCGGGCCGCGGCTCCGAGCCCACGGGGGCCACCCTGCTGTGCAGGGTGTACAGGCACGGCGGCCGGTACTCGATGTCCTGCCAGCGGCAGATGCGGCCGGTCAGGCCGGTCGACTTGCTGTAGAAGGGCGGGCAGGCGGCGTCGGCCATGTGCCGGCTGACCCGGACGATGCCGTTCTCCTCGTCGACCTCGGTGACGATGGGCGTCTCGGCCACCTCGGGGGTGCCGATGTAGCCGCCGTGCAGGTACGTCTCGTGCGAGAGGTCGAGCAGGTTGTCGACGAGCAGGCCGTAGCGCGCCTTCAGCGGCTCCATGCCGTACACCGTGGTCCACTGCGGGTCGGCCAGCCATGGGGCCCGCGGCACCGACGTGGGATCGGCCTTCGCCGGGTCGCCGATCCACACCCAGATGAACGAGTCGAGCTCCACGACGGGGTAGGACGGGACACGCGCCGTGCGGGGGATCCGCTTCTGGCCGGGCACGTACACGCAGGTGCCCGACTTGTCGTAGGTGAATCCGTGGTAGCCGCAGACGATGGTGTCGCCGTCGAGCCGGCTTTCCGACAGCGGGAAGCGGCGGTGCACGCAGCGGTCGGCCAGCACGGCGACCTCGCCCGACTCGGTGCGATAGAAGACCATGGGCTCGCCGCAGATGGTGCGGGCGAGCAGATCACGGCCGACCTCGGAGCCGTATGCGGCGACGTACCACTGGTCGCGCGCGAAGTCGTCGACGAATCCGGACATGTGCAGCCACTCCTCCCGGCCTGGCGGTGGATCCGCCTGGCCGCCCTCAGTGTCCGCAGCCCGCCGAAGCCCGCACAACGACGCTTTCACTCGGTGAAAGTCGCGAGGTCGCGCCGAGCGCGCGGGAGATGCCGCGGGCGGCGAGCCGCACCGCCGGGGCGAGGGTGTGGGGCCGGATGCTGGTGTGCACGACCAGGCCGACGGCGGCCACGACGGCGCCGCGCTCGTCCCGGACGGGGGCGGCGACGGACAGGGCGTCCATCGTGATCTGCCGGTCGCTCACCGCGCACTCGGTGCGGCGGATCTCCGCCAGGGTTCTGCGCAGCCGGGCGCCGTCGGTGATCGTCAGCTCGGTGAAGCCCTGCAGCGGGCCGGCGCACACGGCCTCCTGCAACTCGGGCGAGCTGAACGCCAGCAGCACCAGGCCCACGCCGGTGGCGTGCAGCGGCCAGCGCGCGCCGGGCCGGCTGAGCACGCCGACCGAGGACCGGCCGGAGAGGCGTTCGATGTAGACGGTGTCGGTGCCGTCGAGCACGGCGAGGTGCACGTTCTCGTGCGTGGCTTCGTACAGGTCCTCGAGGAACGGCATGGCGGCCTCGCGCAGCCCGAGGCTGCGGGGCGCGAGCGTGGCGACCTCCCAGAGCCGCAGCCCGATGTGGTACATGCCGTCGTCGCCCCGTTCCAGCGCACCCCACGCGGTCAGCTTGGCGACCATGCGGTGCGCCGTGGGCAGGGGCAGGCCGCTGCGGCGGCTGATCTCGGTGAGGGGCATGCGCCTGGTCTCGGCGTCGAACACGTCGAGGACGTGCAGCAGCCGGTCGGCGAAGGAGCGCCCGCCCCGCGAATCGAGTGATTTCGCTGCCATGACCTCGCACCCCACTGCCTTTGGCCGACAGCATGACACGAATTCACGTTGGGCAAAAGTTCGACCGCCGTCACGAATGTGGCGATCAACGTGTTCAGGCGAGCACCCGGCCGAGGACGCGGGCGTACATGCGGCCCGGGCTCGGGGTGGCGGGCGGGGTGAGGAAGCCGGGCAGCATGGGCGGCGACTCGGCGTACGGCTGGAGGCGGTCGTACAGGACGTTGACGTCGGCGGGCCGGCTCTCCGGCCGTTTCTCCAGCAGGTCGGCGATGAGGCGGGCCAGGCCTTCGGGCACGCCAGGGACGAGCGGAGGCCGTTCCTTGACCTGGCGTTCGAAGACGGCGTACTCGGTGGGGCCGGTGAACAGCTGCTCGCCCGTCAGCATCTCGTGCAGGACGCAGCCGAGCGCGTAGAGGTCGCTGCGCGGGCCGGCCTGGCCGCGCTGGATCTGCTCGGGGGACATGTAGGCGGGGGTGCCGAGGATCTGCCCGATGCGGGTGAACGGGGCCGTGTCGCTCTCGCGGAGCACGGCCAGGCCGAAGTCGAGGACCTTGACGCTGCCGTCGGGGCAGAGCATGAGGTTGGTGGGCTTCAGGTCACGGTGGTAGATCGACAGGGCGTGGGCGGCGGACAGCACCGCGCACGCCTGGGCGACGATCGTGGCGGCCCAGGGCACCGGGAGCGGACCGTGCTCGCTGACGAGGTCGGCCACGGTGACGCCCTCGATGAACTGCATCACCTGGAACAGCCGCTGCTCGAAGGTGCCGAAGTCGTACAGGACGGGCGCGCCCGGGTGTTCCAGCCGGGCCAGGATCCGGGCCTCCCGGACGAAGCGGCGCTCCAGCTCGTCGTCGGGCCCGCCCGGCAACCGCAGGAACTTGACGGCGACCTTCCGGTCGAGGTGCTTGTCGTGGCCGCCGTACACGGCGCCCATGCCGCCCTGACCGAGAGGGAAGTCGTCCAGCTCATATCGGTCGCCGATGACCATCCAGCCCCTCCCGTGACCTCTCGGGAAAACTACACCTTCGCCGAGCCCGGCCGCAGAAGTCCCGCGGCCAGCCCGTCGAAGCCGAGCCGCACCAGGGTGTCGCCGAGCGCGGCGGCTTCGCGCAGCGTGTCCTCCAGTGTGACGAGTTCCTGGAAGGCCCGCCCGTACGCCCGCTGCTCGTCGATCGGCAGCAGCGGCACACGGGCCCGCCGCCCGTCGGCGCGGCTCGCCCCGGAATGTCCTCTGGGCGGCGTGAGTCCCCCGGCGAAGCGCAGGAACCCGGCGAGGAAGTGCGGATCGATGCGCTCGGGGTCGACCCGGTAGAGCGACAGCTGCGGCCCGAGGACCGCGCCCCCTTCGGCGAGCACCCTGGCCGCGCCGGCCTCGGTGATGATCGTGGTGACGACGTCGAGGGGCTCGACGGTGATCAGGCCGGGCTCGGCGTCGGTGCGCCCGGACGGCGGGCCGCCCTTCGCGACGTCCTCGGCGGTCAGCACGGGCGTCTCGCCGGCGTCGGTGACCATCTTGACCGGGGCGTGATGGACGCTGACCAGGCCGGCCTTGATCAGGTCGCCCACCGTGGTCATGGGCAGGCTCACGGGCCGGCTCGGTGGGCGCACGGCAGCGCGGACCGCCGGGCGCACGGCGGGGACCGCGGTGCGGCCCGCCACCTGCGGCGCGGCGGCGCGGGCCCGGCCCTCGGCGGCGGCCTCGGCGCCGTTCCGGGCAGCGGGCCCGCCGTCGGTTTCAGCGCCGGTGTCGGCGCCGGTTTGCACGTCGGTTTCGGCGCCGGTCTCGGCATCGGGAACGACGTCGGGCACGCGGGCGGCCAGCGCCGCCGACACCTGCGCGAACCGGTCGCGGGCGGCGACGAACGCCGCGCCGAGGTCGACGCCGCCGCGCTGCGGCCGGTGCCGGGACGGGCTGAGATCGACCTCGTCGTCGAGCAGGTCGATGATGCGCACGGTGTGGCTCGCCGGGGCCGGCTCGGACTCGGGGTCGGCCGAGTAGGCGCGCCAGGCACGTTCCACGAGCGGCGCGCCCCCGGTGGCGTCGGCGATCAGCAGGCGCGACGGCGGCCGCTCGCCGGGCTCTGGGCGGCGCAGCAGCCACAGGTCGGGCCCGCCGGCCGGCAGCGTGACCAGGGCGCGCAGCGCGCCGGCCCGCAGCAGGTTGGCGCGGATGCGCCTGCCGGGGCGGCGCGAAGCGGCGGCGGGCGGCATGAGGATCGCGACCGTGCCGCCGGGCCGCGTGTGGGCCAGGCAGTGCTGCACCCAGGCCAGCTCGGACTCGCCGCGCGGCGGCGGGCCGTACTCCCAGCGGGGGTCTCCGATCAGTTCGTCGTAGCCCCAGGCGCGCTCGTTGAACGGCGGGTCGCACACCACGGCGTCGGCGCGCAGGTCGGCGAAGCCGTCGTGGCGCAGCGAGTCGCCGGCGCGGACGTCGGCGGCGGCGCCGCGCAGCAGCAGCCGCACGGCCGCGATCTGGGCAGCGGGCCCGGCGAGCTCCTGGCCGAGCAGGCGGGCGCCGTCGCGGACGCCGAGCAGCAGGCCGCCGAGGCCGCACGCGGGGTCGAGCACCGTGCCGCCATCGGGGCAGGCGAGCCGGGTCATGAGCGAGGCGACGTCGGCGGGGGTCACCGACAGGCGGCGGGACTGGGTGTCGACGTACCGCTCGCACAGGAACTCGAAGGCCGCGCCGCACTCGTCCACGGCCTCGTCGCCGCTCTGCCCGGCGCCGTCCTGTCCGCCGTCCGCGGCGTGCCGGTCGGGCCGGCGCCGCTCGGAGAGGTCGGCGATCGACCGGATGAGCGCGGCGCTCTCCAGGGGGCGTGGCAGCGTGCCGGGCAGGTCGGCGGTGGCGGCGGCGACGATCTCGGGCAGCCGGTCGAGCAGGTCGGGGGCGCGGGCGAGCCGCCGCCACGCGGCCCGGTCGTCGCCGAGGCGGCGCAGGTAGAGCAGGAACGCGCCGGCCCAGGCGACGGTCTCGCCGAGGTGCAGGTCGTCGCGGTGGGCGCGGAGCCGCTGCCAGACCCGGTCGCCCCGGGTGACGGCGTATTTCTTGCCGTTGTCGCGCAGCCATCGCTCGATCTCGACGAGGGAGAACAGCGGGCTGGACGAGGTGCCGCCGACGGGGCGGGGGAAGTCGTCGTGGCGGCGCCGCCAGTTGCTCACCGCCGCGCGGCCGACGCCCGCGAGCCGCGCGATGTCGCCGGCGTTCACGGTGGCATCGTCGGTCATCCCCGTCACCTCCCAGTCGCCCACCCTAGTTCACAAATATCCGACGGTCTACAAGAACTTCACTTGTGAAGTGCCTCAACCAATGATTTACTGCAGGCATGGCAAACAAAGCGCAGTTTCGACTTCGTTACGCCGCCGGCTCTGACGTCGGGCGCCGCCGCGAGCAGAACGAGGACTCGGCGTATGCCAGCTCGCGCCTGCTCGCCGTCGCCGACGGCATGGGCGGGCACGGGCACGGGGAGGTGGCCAGCTCGGTGGCGATCGTCGCCATGTCGGCCCTCGACGGCGAGCTCCCCGAGATCGACCCCGACGGGATCGACCTCGTCGCCGCCGTGGAGGCCGCGGTCAGGGAGGCCAACCATCGGCTCCGGGAAATGACCGGGCGCGACCCCTCGCTCAAGGGGATGGGCACCACGCTGACCGCCATGCTGTGGGACGGTACTAGGTTTGCCATGGCCCATGTGGGAGATTCGCGCGCATATCTCCTGCGAGACGGGGTTCTCTATCAGATCACCCATGACCACACCCTGGTGCAGTCGCTGGTGGACGAGGGCAGGCTCACCCCCGAGCAGGCGGCGGCGCACGCGCGCCGGTCGATGCTGCTGCGGGCCCTGGAGAGCAGCGGCAACGTCGAGCCGGACCTGTCCCTGCGCGAAGCCCGGGCCGACGACCGGTATCTGCTGTGTTCGGACGGTTTGACCTGTGTGCTCGGGCCGGAGGACCTGTACGAGGCGATGACGACCATCGACGACCTCGACACCCTGGTGCGGCGGCTCATCGACCTGGCCAATCAGGCGGGCGGCCCCGACAACATCACCTGCGTCGTCGCCGATGTCGTGCCGGCGACCGAGCCGCCGGCCCTGCCCGACCCACCGATCATGGTGGGCGCGTCCAGCGACCTGTCGGGCCACCCTGAGTGATCCTCTCCGCGGGGGGATCCGCGACCGGCTACGCGGCCAGACCGGGGGCGTGCGCCGCGGCGGTCAGCCGGAAGTAGACGGCCTTGCCCCACGCCGTGGGCTGCCAGCCCCAGTCGTCCGACAGCGCCGCGACGATCGCCAGTCCGCGCCCCGACTCGCCGAAGCAGGGCTCGGCGCCGATGCCGGGTCGCGCGCACTCGATGCCGCGCCCGACGGGGATGCCGCACCCGACAGGGTCGTGCACCTCGACCCTGAGCTGGTCGCCGCAGCAGATGATGACCAGCCAGACCGGCTCACCGGCCTTGGCGCCGTGTGTCACGGCGTTGGCGACGAGCTCGCTGGTCAGCAGGAGCGCCGTGTCGGTCTCGACCGGCAGCCCCCACTCGGCCAGGGCCGCCGCGACCTCCCGGCGGGCGAACCGGACCGACGAGGTGGCGGCCGCCATGCGCAGGGTACGCGACATCGCCGGGCGGAACGCCGGAGGCATCACCGCCGCCGTCATGACAACACCCTTGACAGATTCCCGATCGACCAAGTCAGGAACACCCGCCCCATCTCCCTCCGGATGCGCACCGAGCTGGGCGAAGCCACCCCACGCGCGGGTCAAGCCGTCCTCTAACAGTATTGACTAAAAGTCATCCAAATAGTCAAACGGATGGTCCGGCTTTACGGTTCACGCGCCGCTGGTACCTTTTTCCAAATCTGCTGATTTTCTTTTCTCCCACCGTTACCGGTGGTTGCACTTTTCCCCAGCGGTCACAATAGTGGCCTGCGGTCTCCCGATAGCCTGCCGACATGCACACCGCCACGCCTCCAGTCAGCCGTCCGCTCGAACCCGGGCTGATCCGGGCCGAGGTGCTGGTCGTCTTCGCGGTCTCCCTCGGGGCCAGCGGGCTGCGTGCGCTGCTGAGCCTGATCGACTCGCTCACCGCGTCACGTGATCTGAGCGGCCAGCGCGCCGTGCTGGTCGGCACGCTCGCGCCCGGCCGGCCCTGGCTCGACCTGGCCTATCAAGTGAGCGACATCGCGATCGGCCTGGCCCCCGTCGCGCTGGTGTGCTACCTGCTGGCCCGCTCCGCCGAGTCTCCCCGCACCATCGGCGCCGACCTGCGTGCGCCGCTGCGCGACTCGGTGAGGGGCGTCGCCCTCGCGGCGGTGATCGGCGGCAGCGGCCTGGCGTTCTACCTGGTCGTCTACCACCTCGGCGTGAACCTCAACGTGGTGCCGGGCAGCCTGCCCGTGGTGTGGTGGCGGTTTCCCGTGCTGCTGGCCGCCGCCGTGCAGAACGGTGTGCTGGAGGAGGTGCTGGTCAGCGGCTACCTGCTGCACCGCCTGGCGCAGCTGCGCTGGTCGCCGTGGCGAGCGGTCGGGGTGTCCGCGGTGCTCCGCGGCTCCTACCACCTCTATCAGGGCTTCGGCGGTTTCGCCGGGAACGTCGTCATGGGCGTGGTGTTCGGCCGGCTGTACCAGCGCTGGGGCCGCACGATGCCGCTGATCATCGCGCATTCGCTCATCGACGCCGTCGCCTTCGTCGGCTATGCCCTGCTGCACGGGCATGTGAGCTGGCTGCCCTGATCGCCGGGGTCCGCGCCGCGCCCGTCGCCGTGTCAACCCCTCCCCACCGGGGAGACCTCCTGGGTGTCCAGCTCGCCAGGCGGGCGCCGCCCGGACGGACGTCGGTGGCGGCCCGCCGCCGTCGGATGCGCCCTGAGGCGGCTGCGGGAGCCGGCGCACGACCACATGCGGGCCAGGGTGATCGTACTGCTCGCCTGCGTGCTCGCCCTCGACGCCGCCGACAAGGGCCTGGTGGGGGCGATCGCGCCGGAGCTCATCCGGGATCTGCACCTCAGCGGCACCGCCCTCGGGGCGCTGCCGTCGGCGTCGGCCGGCATGGGCGCCCTCGCGGCGATCCCGGCGGGCGTGATCACCGACCGGGTGCACCGCATCGGGCTGCTGACGGGAAGCATCGTGGTCTGGAGCGTCGCCATGGTCGCCGGTGGCCTCGCCCACTCGTTCCTGTGGCTGCTGCTCTCCCGCCTCGCCCTCGGCGCGATCATCGCCGCGGCCGGCCCCGCCGTGGCCTCCCTGGTGGGCGACTTCTTTCCCCCCTCCGAGCGCGGCCACATCTACGGCCTGCTGCTGAGCGGGGAGGTGCTCGGCACCGGGCTCGGCCTGCTGGCCGGTCACGCCATCTCGGCGCAGCTGTCGTGGCGCTACGCCTTCTGGTTCCTGGCCCTGCTCGGGTTCATCGTCGCCTGTGCGCTGCGCCTCCTGCTGCCCGAGCCGGCCCGGGGCGGCCAGGACCGCCTGGAACGCCCTGGCGGCCCCGGCGGCGGGGGCACCCGCGACGACACCGCCAAGATCGCGGCCAGCAGGCGGCACATCGCGCCCGACCCCGCTCTGGTGCTGCACCGGGACCCCGCCGACATGCCGATCGCGACGGCGGTGCGCTACGTGCTCCGCGTGCCCACCAACATGGTGCTGATCGTGGCGTCGGCCGTGGGCTACTTCTTCTTCGCCGGCCTGCGTACGTTCGGCATCGTCTTCGCGACCTCGCACTACGGCCTGGGCACGGCGCAGGTGACGCTCGTGGTCGTCGCGCTCGGCGTCGGCATCCTGGGGGGTGTGCTGAGCGGCGGCCGGGTCGCCGACCGGCTCGTCCGCCGCGGCCTGGTGCCGGGCAGGGTGCTGGTGTCGTCGGTGGCGTTCGTGGCGGGCGCGGTGTGCCTGCTGCCCATGCTGCTGACGACGACGCTGTGGCTGGCGTTCCCCCTCGCGGTGCTCGCCGCGGCGTTCCTGGGCGCCACCAACCCGCCGCTGGACGCCGCGCGGCTGGACATCATGCACTTCAGGCTGTGGGGACGGGCCGAAAGCGTGCGCATGTTCCTGCGCACGGGCGCCGAGACGTCCGCCCCGCTGCTGTTCGGCGCGATCGCCGACGCCCTCGGCGGGCGGGGCGGGGCGGACTCCCACGGCCTGCAGCTCACCTTCCTCATCATGCTGGTGCCGCTGCTCGCGAACGGGATCATCCTGCTGAAGGGCATCCGGACCTACCCGCGCGACGTGGCCACCGCCGCGGCGAGCGAGGAGGCCACCCGGGCCGCCTGACGGCCGCCGTCACCTCTTGTGCCGGCCCGAACCGTGTGTGCCGCCCCTGCCCGGCCGGTTGTCCTTGACGTTGGCGGTGAACTTGGCCAGGTCGTAGATGTCGAGGCGCTTTTCGATCTGGACGCACATCTCGACAAGGCCCGCGAAGCCGCCCTGCTTGGCGAATCGGCGCTCGCCCTCCTCGTGGAAGCGGTCGCCGAGCTCGATGAACGTGCGCGGCGGGGTGATCTTGCGGAACGCCGGGAACACGACGGTGTCCTCGCGGGCCTCGTGCACTTCGTACATGCGCACGAACATCTCCAGGTAGCGGGCAAGGCGCTGCCGCTCCTCCTTGGAGTGGGACCCGTGGCCGGCGGCGGTCGCGGCGAGGATATGGTCGGTGAGGACGCGCCCCTTGCCGTGCTGGATGTACAAGGTCGTGATCGTCTGGTGCAGGACGCGATCGAGCTTGGGGAACAGGTACGTCTCCTCCAGCCCTTCGTGGAACGCCTCCACGAAGTGGCGGATGATCTCCGCCGCGGCGCGCAGCTCGGCGCGGGGAACGCGCTCGCCGCGCAGGATCCGGCGGATGCCCTCGTTGTAGACCAGCATGATCCGCTTGAGCACGCCGTGGTCGCGCATGAGGTCCTCGGGCGGGGTGAACGGCGCCCGCGCGGTGCCGTCGCCGAGGTAGGTGGCGAGGCCGGCGAGCTCGTCGAGGCCGTCGTCGGGTCTGGTGGCCGCCAGCGCCGCGCCGGCGCCCGCCGCCTCGGTCAGGGCGGTGACCGCCAGCCCGCCCACCATCCCCGTGGACAACCCCATCAGATACCGACGATTCAAGATCGACCCGTGCGAATCAGTCACGATGCACTCACCTATCCGTAATTGCCTGGCTACGGTGAGTCTAGGTCGCGATCCGGGCGAACGGGTCGCGCCGCGCCGAGGCGGGGCGCGGCGGGTCGCGGCGGTGGTCACCCGCCGGCTGCGGCTCCCCGCCTACGCGACCCGGTCGGGCCGGACCTGCACCTTGAGCCCGGCGCGGCCGCGCACCAGGCCGATCGCCGCCTCGAACCGGTCGAGCGGCTCCACGTGGGTGACCATGCGGGCGCTGTCGATGACGCCGGAGGCGATGGCGCGCACGGCCGGGCCGAAGGTCGACAGCACCGCCATGGAGCCGAGGATCGTGATCTCCCGGTTGTAGACGTCGAACGGCGACACCTGGAGCCGGGCCTGCTCCGGCGCGACCCCGAAGACCATGAACGTGCCGCCCTTGCGCACCGCGCCCAGCGCGTCCTGGCCCGCGGCCGCCACGCCGGTCGCCTCGACCACGTAGTCGAAGCGGTCGCCGTGCAGGTCGACGATCTCCGGCACCGAGGCGGCGGTGGCCGTCGCGCCGAGCTCGCGGGCGAGGTCGAGCCGCCCGGGCGCGGTGTCGACCATGGCCACGTCGTACGCCCCGGCCCCCCGCGCGAGCTGCATGAGCAGCAGGCCCATGGTGCCGGCGCCGACCACCAGCATCGACGCGCCGAGGTCGATGTGCAGCCGGTTGATGGCGTGCACCGCGCACGACACCGGCTCGACCAACGCCCCCGCGTGATGGTCGACCGAGCCGGGCAGGCGGTAGCAGTTCCCGGCGGGCACGGCCACGTACTCGGCGAAGGCGCCGTCGACGGTGTCGCCGATGGCACCCCAGTTGTCGCAGAGGTTGCCGCGCCGCCGCTGGCACTGGGGGCAGCGGCCGCAGAACAGGGAGGGGTCGACCGCGACCCGGTCGCCCTCGGCGAGCCCGGTCACGCCGTGGCCGAGCGCGACCACGTCGCCGGCGAACTCGTGCCCCGGGGTGATCGGGTAGGGGCTCGGCGGAAATTCGCCGTCCAGAATGTGCAGGTCGGTGCCGCAGATGCCGCACGCGCGGACCTGGACGACGACCTGCCCCTCCCCCGGTGTGGGGTCGGGCCGCTCGCCGACGCGCAGGACGCCGGGCCGGTCCAGAATGACAGCTCGCATGACGGGGTGAGCCCCTTTCCTCGATGACGATGAGCGCGAATGAACGCGAACGAAGCGGTGGCGGCCGGTCACAGGCCGAGCAGGCGGGCCAGGTTGCCGCCGACGACCATTTCGTACGCGGCGTCGGAGCCGGCCGTGCGGCGCATCTTGGTGAACTCCATCTCGTAGTCCACGAACGGCGAGTCGGTGCCCCAAACGACCTTCTCCGGGCCGAGCTCGCGCACCGACTGGGCCACTTCGAACACCGGCACGCGGGCGGTCTCCAGGTAGATGTTGGGCACCTCGCGGGCCACCTCGATGGCCTGCTCATGCGACCAGAACGTGCCGCTGTGCGCCATCAGCAGCGGCACCTCGGGGAAGCGCAGCGCGATGCGGGCGAACTCGGGCGGCGCGTTGTACAGGTCGCTCGCGCCGTGACAGATGACGACCATGCCGGTCTCGCGGGCCGCGGCGAAGATCGGGTCGGCGAGGCCGGGGTCGGACAGGTGGTACCCGTGCAGCGTCGGGTGCAGCTTGACGCCCTTGAAGCCGAGGTCGGCCCGCTTGTGCAGCTCGGCGACGGCCTTGTCGCGGTGCCAGGGGTTGACCGCGCAGAACGGGATGAGCCGGTCGGGCGCCTCGGCGACGGCCTCGTCGATGACGGCGTTGTCGAAGTCGCCCTCGACGAACGGGAACACCACGGCCCGGTGCACCCCCACGTGGTCGATGCGGGCCACCAGCTCGCCGGGGGTCTGGCTGGCGCCGTGCCGTACGCCGAGGTGGTTGTGCGCGTCGATGTACATCGCTTCTTCTCTCCTTGTCGCTGATGGGCTTGGTGGGCCGGCGGGGCCGATGACTACCTGCCCCGGCGGGTGACGCCGAGGGCCAGGGCGAGCAGGATCAGCAGGCCGTTCAGCCCGTACCGGTACGGCGCGCCGAGACCGAGCAGGGTGAGACCGTTGGCGAGCAGCGACACGAAGACCGCGCCGACGACGGTCCACGACACGCGCACCACCGGCCGTGGTGCGGCCATGGCGCCCAGGTAGACGGCGGTGAAGGCGTCCAGCAGGTACGGCTGCACCGCGTTGGGGGCGGCGATGCCGCTGCGGCTGGCCAGCATGACCCCGGCCACGGCCGCGAGCACCCCGCTGATGACGAAGCCGCTGCAGAAGACGCGGCGGATCGGCACCCCGGCGAGGTAGGCGGCGGTGGCGTTCATCTCCAGCGCCTCGGCGTAGCGGCCCAGCACGCCGCGCCGGGTCAGCAGCCACAGCGCGGCCGCGACCACCACCGCGATGATGATCATCAGTGGGACTCCGTTGAGCCGGCCGTCGCCGATCAGCAGGAAGCCGGCCACGCCCTCCTGCCCGGACGAGAACAGCTGCTGCGGCTTGCCGTTGTCGGAGACCACCAGCTCGACGGCCTGCAGCACGAACGACACGCCGAGCGTGGAGACGATCGCGGGCACGCCGAGATAGGCCGACAGCACGCCGTTGGCGGCGCCGGCGGCCAGGCCGATCAGCACGGCGACCGCGACGGCCGGCAGCACACCGGACCCGGAGAGCACCATGGCGGCCGCGACGTACCCCGCGAGGTCGGCGACCTGGGCGACGCTGAGGTCGAGGCCGCGCATGGCCATGACCACGGCGAGGCCGACGGCGAGCACGACCAGCGTGCTGCCCTGGACGAGCACGCCGTTGATGTTGTCCCAGGTCAGGAAGACCGGCCGCAGCAGCTGGATGACGACGAGCACGACGAGCATCCCGATCAGCGTGCTGAACGACATCAGGTGCCGCAGCACGGTTCCCGGCAGGCTCGCCGGCCGGACTCGGGTGGCTTGGGCGGACATGAGCTCTCTCCTAGAAGACCGCGACCTGGCCGAGGCGCCGCTCGCGGATCACGGCCACGAGCACGGCGGCGACGAGGATCGCGCCCTGGACGCCGGGCAGGACGAGGTTGGACAGGCCGTTGAGGATCAGCCCGTTGCCGACGGCGGTCACGAACATCGCGGCGATGGTGGTGCCGACCACGTCGAACTCCCGGGACGACGAGATCGTGCTGCCGAGGAACGCCGCGGCCAGGGCGGCGACCAGCACGCTCAGCGACGAGTCGGCGGCGGTGGACCCCGAGCTGTACGACGCCTGGAGCACCCCGGCGAACCCGGCCACCGCGCCGCTCACCACGAACGCCAGCAGGGTGAGCCGCGGGCCGCTGACGCCCCGGATCGCCGCGGCCTTCGGGCCGCCGCCCACGGCGTACAGGCGCAGGCCGAAGCCGGTGCGCTTGAGCAGCACCCACATGGCAACCGCCACCAGCACGACGATGACGAGCGACACCGGCACCGGCCCGGCGTAGCCCTGGCCGAGCATGAGGAACGACTCGTTGCCGGCGGTCTGGACGGTGCGGGCGAGGCCGCCGTTGACCTGGAGCGTGATGCCCATCAGCAGGAACAGCATGCCGAGCGTGGCGACGAACGACGGCACCCGCAGCAGCACGATGGCCAGGCCGTTGACGAGGCCGACCGCCGCGCCGATGAGCACGCCGGAGACGATCGTGACGGGCAGCGCGAGGCCGCCGAGCACCGCCCCGGCCGTGACGTTGGCGACGAGCTGCGCGTTGGCGCCGACCGACAGGTCGAAGCCGCCGACGGCGAGCGCGCAGGTGAGCGCGACCGCGACGAGGCTGATGACGCTGCCCTGCTTCAGCACGTCGAACAGGTTCTCCGGCTGGAAGAAGCCGGGCGCCATGACGCCGATGGCCAGCAGGATGGCGATCATCGCGCCGATCGTCACCGACCGGGCCGAGGTGAGCCGGGAGGCCCGGCCGGGGCGTTCGCGGGCGGTGGCGGCGGCGTCCCGTCCGGCGGCGCGCTCGGCCTCGGCCGCCGCCTCGGCCGCTTCGCCGCCCGCGGCCCAGTAGGTGAGCCGGGCCAGGTCGGCGGTGCCGTACGGCACCTCGCGGGTGATCTTGCCGTCGACCACGACGAGCACACGGTCGCAGAGCTCCAGCAGCTCGTCGAAGTCGGACGAGATCAGCAGCACGGCGGCGCCGCCCGCCACGAGGTCGTTGATCTGCCGGTAGATCTCCACCTTGGAGCCCACGTCGACGCCAGCGGTGGGCTCGTCGAAGATGTACAGCTCTGCGCCCCGGGCCAGCCAGCGGCCGATCACGACCTTCTGCTGGTTGCCGCCGGACAGGTCGCCGATGCGCTGCTCGGTGCCGGTCGAGGCGACGTGCAGCCGGTCGAGCAGGCCGGCGGCCTGGCGCCGCTCGGCCCGGCGGCGCACCCAGCCGGCGGTGGACAGCGCATCGAGGTTGGACAGGGACAGGTTCTCGCGCAGGGTGAGCGTCTCGAACACCGCTTCGGCCCGCCGGTCCTCGGGCACCAGCGCGACGCCCCGGCGCATGTTGTGGCGCGGGCCGTGGCCGCCGATGGGCCGGCCGGCGAGGGTCGCGGTGCCGCCGGTCGGGCGCAGGGCGCCGAACAGCGACAGCGCGAGCTCCGAGCAGCCGGAGCCGACCAGCCCGGCGAGGCCGACGATCTCGCCGCGCCGCACGGTCAGGTCGACGCCGTTCACGTGGTCGCCGACGCGCCAGCCGGCGACGTCGAGCACGATCTCGCCGGGCTCGGTCTCGTTGCGGGGGTAGAGCTGGGACAGGTCCCGGCCCACCATCATGCGGATCATCTCTTCGCGGCTCGACTCCGCCATGCGCAGCGTGCCCGCCTTGCGGCCGTCGCGCAGCACCGTGACCCGGGTGGCGAGGCTGGTGATCTCGCCGAGCCGATGGGAGATGTAGACGATCGTCACGCCGGCCTCCCGCACGGCGTGGATGACCTCGAACAGCTTCTCCGCCTCGGTGACGCTGAGCGAGGCCGTCGGCTCGTCCAGGATGAGCAGCCTCGGCCGCTGGGTGAGCGCCGCGGCGATGGCGGCCTGCATGCGCTCGGCGACGGTGAGGTCGCGGGCGAGCGTGTCGGGCGAGAAGCGGGCGCCGATGGTGCGCAGCGCCTCCTCGGTCGCGGCGCGCATCGCCGCCAGGTCGAGCAGCCCGCCCCGCCGCGGCTCCCTGCCGAGGAACGCGTTGCGGGTGACGTCGAGCTGCGGCACCAGCGGATGGTCCTGGTGCACGATCTCGATGCCGAGCCGGCGCGCGCGGTTGGGGTCCGAGACGCGCACCGGCTCGCCGTCGAGCCGGATCGAGCCGCCGTCCGGCTGGTAGACCCCGGTGAGGATCTTCACCAGCGTGGACTTGCCGGCGCCGTTCTGCCCGACGATCGCGTGCACCTCGCCGCTCTCGACGCTCAGGTCGACGTCGTCGAGCGCGACGTGACCGGGGAACGCCTTGCGGATGCCGGTCGCCTCGAGCAGCGGAGTGGTCATGGCAGCACCGGGGAGACGACGACCACCTTCTGGTTCTGCGGGAAGCGCTGTTCGATGTCGGCCTTGTCCAGCTTCGCCGCGGCCCAGAAGCCGTCGCCGTACCGCTCCTCGGCGGCGGCGATGCCGTTGTGCCGGGTCGCGAGCCATGCGGTGGTGTAGGTGGACGGCGGCAGCTCGGTCGCGTCGCCGTTGAGCGACTTCACCAGCGCCTCGGCGGCGAGCTCACCGATGTGCTGGGCGTTCTGCACCACCGTGGCCACGAACGGGCTGTCCTTGCCGAACAGCATGGAGAACGTGGCGCGGTCGCCGTCGATCGACGCGACCTTGATCTCGTCCCGGTGGGCCTGCTGGATGGCCTGCACCGCGCCGGAGGTCATCTGGTCGTACGCCCCCCACACGCCGGCGACGCTGCCCTTGTCGGGGTGGGCGGTGAGAATGGCCTGCATCTGCGACTGCACCTTGGCCGGGCTGTGGTCGGACGGCTGCAGGTGCAGCTTGACCTTGGGATAGTCCTTCACCATGGCCTGGAAGACGCGCAGCCGGGTCTCCAGTAGGGGCGCTCCGGGCACCCAGAAGGCGTACACATCGCCCTGGTAGTCGATCGACGACAGCAGCGCGCGGCCCATCATCTCGGCCATGAGGTGCTCGTCGCCACCGACGTCGGTGAGCGTGCCGGGCACCTGCGAGCCCACCCCGGCGGTGACCACCTTGATGCCCTTTTCCTTGGCCTTGGCCACCACGGGGGCGAGCTGTCCCGCGTCGCCGAGCTCGATGATCAGCCCGTTGACGCCCGAGTTGATCAGGCTCTCGATGTTGCTGATGTGCGTGGTCTGGTTGCCCTGGCCGTCGGTGACGGTGACGGTGCCGCCGGCCTGCTCGATGGTGGCCTTGGCGCCGGCGATGATGTCGCGGTTGTAGTCGTTGAGGATCTCGCGTGAGGCGATGCCGACCTTGAGCGGGCCGTCGGCCTTGACCGAGCCGGCCGTGGCCGGCGCGGCCGAGGTGGGGGCCGTGCTGCCGGTGGCGCCGGAGCCGGACCCGGAGCCGGAGGAGGTGCTGAGCGTGCATCCCGTGAGCGTCGCCACGAGGGCCGCCACGGCGACGAAGGAGAGTCTGTGTTTCACTGGGTGTTTCCTTCCTCCGGCGCCATCGGCCCGTTGCGGGACGTGGCGCCGGAGACGTGCCTAGCCGGCGGTGGTCCGGCGCAGTAACTCGGTGGCGGTGGCCTGGTCGGTGACGAGGCCGTCGCAGAGGCCGGCGCGCAGCGCGCCGAGGATGGCGTCGATCTTGTTCGGACCGCCG
This sequence comes from Actinomycetales bacterium, assembly GCA_044507605.1. Classification (GTDB taxonomy): domain Bacteria; phylum Actinomycetota; class Actinomycetes; order Streptosporangiales; family Streptosporangiaceae; genus Thermopolyspora. Next base: position 65,374 of record JBIQJI010000019.1, read on the forward strand.
GCGACGGCGACCGAGAAGGGGCAGGAGCGGATGTCGGCGAAGCCGACGGCGAGGGTGCGGCGGCTGAGCGCGTCGAGGCATTCGCGCCCCTCGGCGTCGAAGAACCGGCCGCAGACATCGCCGACGGCGCCGGCGGCGCCGAGCTCGCCGAGGATGTCATCGCTCAGGTAGCGGGCGCGGTACAGCGAGGCGGCCGCGGAGACCGCTCCGACGCCGAACACCATCAGGTCGGCCCGCCGGGCCAGCGCCATGGTGCCGGCGACGCCCCTGTCGTCGAGCAGGCCGCGGGCGGTCTCCTCGCGCTCGACGTACAGGGGCACGACCAGGGTGTGGCCGGGGCCGCCGAACGCCGCCGCCGCGAGCGCGACGATCTGCTCGGCGTGGGTCTGGTGGCCGCCGGCGTTGGCGCCGCCGTCGAGCTGCACGACGGTGGCACCGCGCTGGGGCTGGGCGGGCAGCGCCTGCACGGTCTCGTACACGGTGGCGCTCCACGACAGGCCGAGCACGCCGCCTTCGCGCAGCCGCCGCGTCACCAGCTCGGCGGCGCCGCGGCCGATGGTGCGGTTGATGACCTGCTCCGAGTCGCTGACGGGGGTCACCACCACCGCCTCGGTGAGCCCGAACGCTTCCTCCAACCGGGGTTCCAGTGGCTGGACGTCGGGCCGTGGCGGGCGGATCTCGATGTGCACGATGCCGCGCCGCCTCGCCTCGCGAAGGAGCCGTCCGGCGAGCTGCCGGGAGATGCCCAGCCGCTCGGCCACCTGAACCTGGGTCAGCCCGTTCAGGTGGTACAGGGTCGCCGCCTTGGTGATCAGGCGGGCGTCATAGCCGGACGTTTTGACCTCCACTGAGCATTTGCTCACCTATTGAGCAGATGACGGGAGGATGTTACGGCTAGGCCATCAACAGGTCAATAGTCCGAATTTCGGGTTTACCTTCGCGGCGCGGCGAGAGCGCCACGCGACACGATCACCGGTGGTCGTCCGGCCCGTGATGCCGGCCCAGCGAAAATGATCGGCGGGGTGCCGCTCACCGGGTCCGTCGTCACCTGACAGCGCAGGTCGACGACCTCCTCGACGATCGGCGCCGTGATCGCTTCGGCCGGCTCGCCGGCTTCCGGGCCCGCGGTCAGCGTACGCGCCGCGACACCCGAGCCGGTCCGTGCCTCCTGATCAGGCGCCGGATAACGTGGCGGGCGGGAGGTCTCATGGCAATCGTCTCGCGCGGCTTCCGCGGCCGCGCCGCAACCGAAGACGACCGGCTGCCGCCCGGTCAGTACCTGGTCGAAGACTTCCCGGTGCTCTCGGCCGGCCCGACACCCCGCATCGCCCTCGATCGGTGGGAGTTCACCATCGACACCGAGACGGGCGACACGCATCGCTGGTCCTGGGCCGACCTGATGGCGCTGCCGATGGAGTCGCCACGGGTCGACATCCACTGCGTGACGCAATGGTCCAAGTTCGACACCGAGTGGCAGGGCGTCTCCCTGGACGTGCTGTTCGAGAACGTCGAGACCGCGGCCGGCTACGCCCTCGTCCACTCCTACGGCGGCTACACCACCGACCTGCCCCTTGCGGACCTCCTCGACGGCCAGGCCTGGATCGTCCACCGGTACGACGGCGAGGAGCTCGCCCCGGTGCACGGCGGCCCGGCGCGGCTGCTGGTGCCGCACCTGTACTTCTGGAAGTCGGCCAAGTGGGTCCGCGGCATCCGGCTGCTGACCGAGGAGCAGCAGGGCTTCTGGGAGACCGCCGGCTATCACGACTATGGCGACCCGTGGCGCGAGCAGCGGTACCAGGGCGACTAGATGCGGCGCTCGAACTGGCGGCCCGCCCGGCTGACGGGCGTCCGTGCCGAGACCGCCACCGCCCGCACGCTCGTCTTCGACGTGCCGGGCTGGCCGGGGCACCTGCCCGGCCAGCACCTCGACCTGCGGCTGACGGCCGATGACGGCTACCAGGCGCGGCGCAGCTACTCGCTCGCCGCGCCGGCCGACGGCGACCGCGTCGAGCTGACCGTCGAGCGGGTGCCCGGCGGCGAGGTGTCGCCGTACCTCACCGAGGCGATGGCGCCGGGCGACGAGGCGGAGGTGCGCGGACCGGTCGGGGGCTGGTTCGTCTGGCGCGGCGACGGCCCGGCGCCGGTGCTGCTGGTCGGCGGCGGTGCCGGGATAGTGCCGCTGATGGCCATGATCCGGGCGCGCCGCGCGCTCGGCGCGAAGGTGCCGTTCCGGCTGGTCTACTCGACCCGTGATGCCGCCGGTCGCTACTACGCCGACGAGCTCGGCCGGGCCGAGCCCGGGCTGGAGGTGTCCTACCTCTACACCCGCACGGCTCCCCCGGGCTGGCCCCGCCCTCCGGGCCGCATCACCGCGCGCGACCTCCCCATGGCCGGGAGGTCCGGCGAGCCCGGCCCCGACTGTTACGTGTGCGGGCCGACGGGGTTCGTGGAGGCCGCCGCCGACCTGCTGCTCTCCCTCGGCCACGCCCCAGAGAAGATCAGGACCGAGCGCTTCGGGCCCACCGGAGGCTGATGTGAGACCGGAGACGGCATGACCATGGACTATGTCGACGGCAACGCGCTGGCGGGACCGCTGAGCGAGATCCTCACCGTCGATTCCACCACCGCGACCGGCCGGTGCGCCCACTGCGGCCGCACCGGCCCGCTGGCGACGTTGCAGGTCTACGGCCCCGACCCCGGCCTGGTGGCCCGCTGCCCGGGGTGCGAGGAGGTCATGCTGCGCCTGGTGCGGACCCCCGGCGCCGCCTGGCTGGACCTGCGCGGCATGGTCTCGCTGCGCCTGCCCCTGCCGCCGGAGTGACCTACGCGCCGGGTCGGGTCCCGGCGGCTTTGAGCGGAGGCGTGCTGTCGCGGAGCACCACTCTGCCCCGCACCCGCCGGGTGCGGGGGCCCTCCGGCGACGGGTCGAGCACCAGCTCCACCGCGCGGGTGCCGAGCTCCTCCAGGGGGATGTGCACGGTGGTGAGCGACGGCATGATGTCGCGCAACGTCACGATGTCGTCGAAACCGGCCACGGCCACGTCATCGGGCACGTGCAGGCCGGCGGCCCTGATGGCCGCCATGGCCCCCACCGCCATCACGTCGTTCGCCGCGAACACGCAGTGGGCGCGGGTGCCCTGGGCGAGCAGCCGGGTCATCGCCTCGTAGCCGCCGTCTCTGCTGAAGTCGCTGTTGACGATGTCGCCGGGCTCGACGGCGACGCCGTGCGCGTGGAGCGCCCGCCGGAACCCCGCCACGCGGTCGCGGGGCGTGCGCAGCGACGGCGGGCCGGGCAGCAGCGCGAACCGGCGGTAGCCGAGCCCGTAGAGGGCCTCCGCCAGGTCGGCGCCGCCCTGTTGGTTGAGCACCTGGATCGTGTCGATACCGTAGACGTGCTGGCTGATCAGCGCGACCCGCCCGCCGAACGAGCGGTACGCCTCCAGCTCCTCGCCGAGCTGCCGGGTCAGCCGGGCGTTGGTGGTGCGGGTGCCGGCGAGCAGGATGGCGCGAGCGCGCTGGCGGCGCAGGGCCGCGACGTACGCGATCTCCCGCTCGGGGTCGCGCCGGGTGTCGGTGACGGTGACGACCAGCCCGTGCCGGTCGGCCTCGCGCATGACCCCGGAGGCGATCGAGGCGAAGTAGGGGTCGCTGATGTCGTGGACGACCAGCCCGACGATGTCGCTGAGCCCGCGCGCCACGGCCTGGGCGTTGGCGTTGGGCGAGTAGTTCAGGGTGCGCACGGCGGCCAGCACCCGTTGGCGCAGCTCCTCGCGCGGCCGGCGCGCACCGCCGTTGAGCACGCGGGACGCGGTCGCCAGCGACACGCCGGCGACCCGCGCCACCTGCTCCAACGTCGCCGGGGAAGGAGTGGGGCGGGAGGACGCCGCGATGTCGTCTGCTTGGCTCACCCCGCCAGGAAAGCCATTTCCGCCGATCAGTGTCAAGCCGGGGCGACCGCCGCGCCCTCAGGACGGGCCGAAACCCCGTTCCAGCGCGTCGAAGGCGCGATGCACCAGCGCCACGTGGTCGCGCACGATCGCGTCGGCGGGCTCGCCCGCCAGCAGCCGCCGGGCACTCTCGAGATAGACCACCCGGTACGCCGACACCGCCGCCACCGCCTGCAGCCTCGGCCACACATCGTGGGGGCCGGCCCCGGCGGCCTCGGCGAACAGGTCGCCGAGGAGTCGCTCGGCGGCCTGGACCTGCTCTCTGACCCGCGCCCGCAGCGCCGCCGATTCCAGCACGGTCTGCATGAAGTGGCGGAGGCCGGGCCGGAACCCGCCGAGCGGCCGGCCCTGCTCGGCGGCGTCCACGAGGAGCCGGCGCAGCGCCCGCAGCGGGGTCTCGCCCGCCGGGCGGTCGCGGATCGTGCTGGTGAGCAGCTCCGCCGCCTCCGGCTCCCGGTCGAAGAACATGTCCTCCTTGCGCGGGAAGTAATTGAAGATCGTCTTGGTCGAGACGCCGACGGCCTCGGCCACCTCGGCGACGGTGACGTTGTCGAACCCGCGCCGGACGAACAGGTCGGTGGCCACGTCGGAGATCAGTTGACGGGTCTGCCGCTTCTTCCGCTCCCGCAGGCCTGACGCGTTGCTCACGCCGTAGGAGTATAGTCGGAGAAAATTTATATCGACAGTAAGTTTTCACTGAATGTAAGGGGGCGTCCATGTCGTTCGACGCGGATGTGGTGGTGGCCGGCGCGGGGCCGGTAGGGCTCATGCTCGCCTGCGAGCTGCGGCTGGGCGGCGCGTCCGTCATCGTCCTGGAGCGGCTCACCGAGATCGACGAAACCATCAAGGCCGGCGCGCTCAACACCCCGAGCGTGGCGGCGCTGTACCGGCGCGGCCTGCTGCCCGCCCTGCGCCAGGCGCAGGAACAGAACATGGCGAAGTTCGCGGCCTTCGCCCGGCAGGCCGGCGCCGCGCCCGGCCCGGACGGGCCCAAGCCTCCGCCCAGGTTCGCCGGGCACTTCGCCGGCATCCCGCTCAGCGGCGACCTGCTCGACGAGTCCGATCCCGACCTCGCGGGCCACGGCCCCGCCGACACCATCGGCTTGGTCACCCAGCAGCAGCTGGAGGAGATCCTCGGCGAGCGGGCCGCCGCCCTCGGCGCCGACGTGCGACGCGGCGTCGAGCTCACCGGGTTCGAGGCCGGCGACGACGGGGTGACCGTGTCGGTGGCCGGCGGCGGCACGATCAGGGGCAGGTGGCTCGTCGGCTGCGACGGCGGCAGGAGCACCGTGCGCAAGCTCGCCGGCTTCGAGTTCCCCGGCACCGACCCCGAGATCACCGCCTACCAGGCGATGGCCGAGCTGGCGGACACCGAGGGCCTGCGGATGAGCTGGAACACCACCCCCCGGGGCATCTACGCCTTCGGGCCGCTGCCCGGCCGCATCCTCACCGTCCAGTTCACCGGCACGCCCGCCGTGCGCGGCGACGGCACGATCTCCCCGGAGGAGCTGCAGGCGGCCATCCGGGAGGTCACCGGGGTCGACGTGACCGTCAAGGCCATCACGACCGCGACCAGGTTCACCGACCAGGCCCGCCAGGCCACGACCTACCGCAAGGGGCGGGTGCTGCTCGCCGGCGACGCCGCCCACGTCCACTCGCCGTTCGGCGGCCAAGGGCTCAACCTCGGCCTCGGCGACGCGATGAACCTCGGCTGGAAGCTCGCCGCCACCATCAGGGGCACCGCCCCCGATGACCTGCTCGACACCTACACCGCCGAGCGGCACCCGATCGGCGCGTGGGTGCTCCAGTGGACCCGGGCCCAGATCGCCGTGATGCGCCCCGACTCCCACGCCCGCGCGCTGCGCTCGGTCCTGACCGACCTGACCCGCACCGTCGACGGCACGACCTACCTGGTGAAGAAGATCTCCGGCGTGTGGCAGCGGTACGACCTGCCCGGCGACCATCCGCTCGTCGGCGAGAGCGCCCCCGACCTGGAGCTGCTGGACGGCACCGCCCTGGCCGACCACCTGCACGAGGGGAAGGCCCTGCTGCTCGACCCGGCCGGCGTCCTCGCCAAGGCGGCCGCGGGCTACGCCGACCGGCTCACGGTCCTGCACGCCGCGGCTCCGGCGCGCCCCGATCTGGCCGGTCTGCTGGTCCGCCCCGACGGCTACGTCGCCTGGGCCGCCGACGACGGCGACGCCGACCCCGCGGCCCTCGCCACGTGCCTGTCCACCTGGCTGGGCGCCCCCGCCGCCTGACCGCCTCCCGCGCACCGGCGCGGCCTGCGGCGGCCGCCGGCGCGCAACGTGCGCGGGACGATGAACGCCCCCTTCCCGCCTTGCGTATCCCAGGTCGAGCAGCCGACCGATCGGGCCATATCCACACGACCTGGAAGGGGATGACGGCCCATGCACCGCAGCCGTCTGATTCTCGCCGCGTGCGGCATCGCCGCGCTCTTGCCCGTGGGGGCGTGCGGCGCCCTCTCCGGCTACCCGAGTTCCGGCGCGGATGTGGCCGGTGTGGCGTCCGCGCCGCCGGCGACGAGCCTCGCCGGGGTGGGAGCCGGGGCGGGCGCGGGCGGGGCGACGTCCGCGCCCGCGTCGGACGATGACGACAACAGCACCTGGGACACCCAGTGGGGGCCGCTCTCGGCGGCCGACCGGCTGCTGCTGAAGAAGGTGCGGCTGGCCACCCTCTGGGAGATGGTCATGGCGCAGGAGGCCGCCCAGCGCGGCAACAGCTCCCGGGTGCGCCAGATCAGCAAGATGATCGCCACGCAGCATCAGGCGCTGGACAAGGCCGACCGCGACCTGGCCGCCAAGATGAAGGTCCAGCTCCCGGTGCGGCCCACCGACCAGCAGCAGGAGTGGATGGCCGACATCACCGGCAAGACCGGCAAGGCGTACGACGCCGCCTTCGTCAAGTGGCTGCGCCTGGCCCACGGCCAGATCTTCGGCCTCATCGGCCAGGTGCGCGGCACCACCCAGAACACGCTCATCCGGGAGTTCGCCGAGCAGTGCAACAAGGCGGTGCTCGGCCACCAGCAGATGCTGGAGAGCACCGGCCTGACCACCCCCGAGTCGTTCCCGGACCCGCCCGACGTGTCGGCGTAGCGGCCCTGCCGGGCGCTCAGGCCGGCGCCGCCTGCTGCCGCTTCAGGAAGTGGCGGCGGCAGCCCTCGCAGCAGAACGCGTACGTCGTGCCCTCGTGCTCCAGCGTGATGGTGGCCTTCTCCAGCGGCACGGTCATGCCGCAGATCGGGTCCATGGCCATGCCGGACGGCAGCGCGTCGGGGTCCACCGACCTGGCCTGAGAGATCAGGTCGTTCAGCGCCGACTCGCCGACGACCCGGCCGAAGGCGCCGTACGCCCCCTCGGCCGTCCCGACGACGTGGATCTCCGCGTGCGGCCGGTCGTGCAGCCGCCCGGCGTCGCGCCCGGCCGCCCGTTCGGCGTCGGCGAGGATCGCCGTTATGGACGTGACCAGGTGAGGGGTGAGCTCCTTGCGCCAGGGGTTCGGGACGTGCACCCGCACCACGTAGCGCGGCTCGGCCGGCTCCACCGGCTCCCCGGCGGCGATCCAGACCGCGGGCTCGTGCACGATCACGTGGCTGATGGAGTCGAGGAACTTCAGCACACCCGGGTCGGTGTGCGCGCCGGTGAGCATGTCCTGGTCACCGGCCAGCTCCTGTGCCTTGTCCAGCAGGCCCCGCTGCGTCAGCCGCCCGGCCAGCCGGCGCAGCTCCTCCTGCGAGAACGTTCCCTTGGGTACGAACAATTCGGCGAACATCATGGGCCCGACGATGCCGGGCCGGTCTGCCAGACGCCTCACACGCGGCTGTCAGCGGGCTCACCGAGCCGGGCCGCCACCAACGCGAGCGCGTCGTCGCCGGTCAGGGCCCGGCCGGCGGCGTACTCCGCCCGGTAGCCGTCGTCGCCCAGCGCCCGGCGCAGCCCGGCCGCCGCCCGCGCCACGTCGGGGTCGTGTTCGTCGGGCCCGCCGCGCAGCGCGGCGGCGGCGCCGAGCAGGCGCGCGGCGCCACGAGGGTCCCCGCCGCCGCTCGCCAGCAGGGCGGCCCCGACCGCCACGCGTGCCGCCATCGGCAGGTCGGGCATCCGCACGGCGAACGCCAGCGCGTCGCGCAGATGCGTCTTCGCCCCGGTGCGGTCGCCCCGATCCACGGCGAGGAAGCCGAGCGCCGAGCGCAGGTAGGCGTCGGAGGCCGCGGCCTCGCCGAGATCGCGGGCCGCGAGGTCGAGCTGCCGCGACGCCTGGGCCAGGTCGCCTTCGTGCCGGGCGAGATCGGCGAGCGCGGCGCGCACCGCGGGCGCCGGGCCCGGCCCCGCGCCGTCGGTGAGCAGCGCCAGCAGGTCCGCCCGCGCCGCTTCGCGGTCGCCGGCGCACATGCGCACCCTCGCCAGCTGGGCGCGCTGGAAGCCGTCGGGCACGCCGAGCTCGCGCATCAGCCGCACCGCCTCCTCCAGCGCCGCGGCCGAGCCCGCCAGGTCGCCGGCCATGCTCCCGGCCATCGCCAGGTACGTCAGCGCGGTGGCCAGCCACCAGCGCTCGCCCGCCGCGCGGAACCCCTCGACCGCGTCGGCCAGGGCCGCGTGCAGCAGCCGCACGTCGCCCAGGTTGCCGCTGAGCATCGAGCGGGTCAGCGCCAGCATGCCCCGCCACCACGGATCGGCCGGCGGCGGCCGCCGATCGAGCGTGGCCACGCCGGCGGCGGGGTCCTTGGCGAGGAGCGCGCGGAGCGCACCGGCCATGGCGGCGGCCGGGTGCTCCGGCAGGTGCGGCGGCCGGGGCAGCCGCGCCGCGAGCTCCGCCCGGTCCGCGAACACGGCGTGCAGCAGGCATTCGGCGGTGGCGCTCAGCCGCACCTCCGGCGGCGCCTCGCCGGGCACCCGGAGCGCGGCGGCGAGCCGCTCGGCGGCCACGCCATGGCCCTCGTGCATCGCCCACACGAGGCCCTGTGGCGCGGCCAGCCGCACGGCCGCCGACGCGTCGCCCGTCTCGCGGGCGCGCGTC
>JBIQJI010000019.1:74364-84731 GCA_044507605.1 Actinomycetales bacterium
GGCGAACCGCAGGGCGGCGAGGAGGCTGTCGCGCTCGGCGGCGTGGACGCGCAGCCACGGCAGCTCGCCGGGGCCGCGCAGCCGCGGCGCGGCGCGCTCGGCGAGGTCGAGGAAACAGGCCGCGTGCTCGGCCCTGACCCGGTCGAGCCGGCCCGTCTCGGCCAGCCGCTCCCGGCCGTACCGGCGGATCGTCTCCAGCATGCGGTATCTGCCGTCGTCGACCTGGAGCAGCGAGCGGTCCACCAGGGCGTCCAGCGTCTCCCACGGCACCCCCAGCCGGGCCGCGTGCTCGGGGTCGAAGGACCCGGGGAAGACCGCCAGCCGGTCGGCCTGCCGGCGCTGGTCCGCATCGAGCAGATCCCAGCTCCACGCCATCACCGCGCGCAGCGTGCGATGCCGGGACGGCGCCGTCCGTCCGCCGGTCAGCAGGCCCAGCCGGTCGTCGGCCGCGCCGGGCGATCGGCCGGTCGCGCCGCCGGTCGCACTGTCGGACACGCCGTCCGGCAGGCCATCGGTCACGCCGTCGTCGGTGCCGACCGCCAGGCGGGCCGTCAGCGTCTCCAGCGACATGGTGCGCAGCCGGGCCGCCGCCAGTTCCATCGCGAGCGGCAGCCCGTCCAGGGCGCGGCAGACGGCGGCCACCCGCTCCCGCGCGGCCGCGTCGCCGCCGTCCCAGGCGCGCGCGAACGCCGGAGACACGGCCGCCGCGCGGTCGGCGAACAGCCGGACGGCGGGACTGTCATCGGCGGGGGCGCCCGGCGCGGGCAACGGCAGCGGCGGCACCGGGCACAGCGCCTCGCCGGGGATGCCGAGCGGTTCACGGCTCGTGGTGAGGATGCGCAGCAGGGGGCACCGGGCGAGCAGCTCGCCGGCGAGGCGGGCGGCGGCGTCCAGCACATGCTCCAGGTTGTCGAGCACGAGCAGCGTGCCGACCGGGGCGAGGGCCCGGACCAGCGCCGACATCGGGTCGGCCGCGCCGGGCGGACCGGACGGACCGGCCTGCGGCCCGCCGAGCACGCGGGCCACGGCCCTCGGCACCTCGTCCGGATCGGTCACCGCGGCCAGCTCCACCAGCCACACGCCGCCGGTGGTCTGGAGTTCTCCGGCCGCGACCGTCGCCAGCCGCGTCTTGCCCGCGCCGCCCGGCCCGACCAGCGTGACGAGCCGCCCCTGGGCGAACCGCTCCCGAATGCGCGCCCGCTCCGCCTCCCTGCCGAAGAAGGCCGTCACGGGCGCGCGCAGGCCGCCGCGCGGCGCCGGGCGCGCGGCCGGCTCCGCGCGCAGCAGCCCCAGGTGGACCCGCCGCAGCTCGGGCCCCGGGTCGGTGCCGAGCTCGTCGGCGAGCAGGCGGCGGAACTCCTCGTAACCGGCGAGCGCCTCGGCGTCCCTGCCGGTGGCCCTGAGCGCCTCGATCAGCAGGCCGCGCAGCCGTTCGCGCAGCGGGTGGGCGGCGGTCAGCTCGCGCAGCTCCGCCACCAGCGCGGCCGGGTCCGCGCCGGCCGCCAGGTCGGCCGTCAGCCGGTCCTCGACGCAGGTGAGGCGCAGCTCGCCCAGGCGGGCGGCCACGGCCTCGGCGTACGGCGCGCCGGCGGCGTCGGCGAGCGGCTCGCCCCGCCACAGGTCCAGCGCCTCCCGGAGCAGCCGCCCCGCGCGCTCCGGTGCCGCGGCACGCAGCGCCTGCGCGCCGTCCCGGGCGAGCCGCTCGAAGCGGTGCGCGTCGACCGTCTCGGGCGGGACGTCGAGGCGGTACCAGCCGCCGCCCGGCACCACGGCGGCGCCGGCGGGCAGCGCCCGCCGCAGCCGCGACACCAGCGAGTGGAGCGCCGGTGCCGGATGGCGCGGCGCCCGCTCGGGCCACAGCGCGCCGGTCAGGGACTCGACGGCGACCGGCCGTCCGGCGTCCACCGCCAGCCGGGTCAGCAGCGCGCGCAGCCGCGCTCCGCCCATCGGCACGGTCGCGCCGTCCGCCCCCGTGATCTCCAGCGGTCCGAGAATCGCGATCCGCATACCGCCACTCTGCCACCCGGGCGGGGTGCCGCCGCGGGCCGGTCTTTTGACGCCGGCATGACACGGCCGGGTCTATGGTCCCGCCGGAATCGGTCGCGGCCGCAAGGCGGTGCGTGTCGCCCGGGACGGCGCGGGCCCGATCGGCGAGGTGCGTCCGCGCCGCGGGCCGCCGTCGCCGGATGCTCCGCACGGCCGCCCGCTCGGTTTCCGCCGGGAGGTACGCCGGTTCGAGATGACCGTGATCGAGGCACAATGCAATATTTGTCCACCACAAAAGCTGACGGAGGTGAGTGCCTGACATGTCGCAGTCGAAGGAGAAGCGCAGACGCGTCGAGGCGATGCGCGCCGAACAGGCCCGCCGCAGGAGGGCGCGGGCGCGACGTCGCAGGATCACGATGATCACAGCACCCATCGCGGCGGTCGTGGTGGCGGTGGGCGCCATGGTCGCGGTGCGGCTGGCCGGGTCCGATACGGCCACGGCCACGGCCACACCCGAGCAGACGTCGGCCACGGCGCTCACGACCACCGTGAACAAAATCACCAGCGTGGCGCCCGAGACGCTGGCCAAGGCCGGTGCGCCGGGCGGCGACGCCAAGCTGATCCCGGTGACCGGGCAGCGGCCGCTGACGACCGAGGACGGCAAGCCGCGCATCCTGTACGTCGGCGCGGAGTACTGTCCCTACTGCGCGGCCGAGCGCTGGCCACTGATCGTCGCGCTGTCCAGGTTCGGCACGTTCGACGGGCTCGACCAGGCCTATTCGTCCGATTCCGACGTGTTCCCGCACACGCCCACGTTCACGTTCCGGTCGGCGAACTTCATGAGCAAGTATGTAAGTTTCACCCCGGTCGAGACCGAATCGGAGCAGGGCCACTCGCTGGACAGTCTCACCGAAGCCGACCAGGCCCTGGTGGACAAGCTGAACGCCCCGCCGTACGTGCCCGAGTCGTCGAAGGGGTCCATCCCGTTCATCGACCTCGGCAACAAGTACCTCATCTCCGGTGCGTCGTACTCGCCCGACGTGCTGAAGGGCAAGACCCACGCGCAGATCGCCGACGCGCTGTCCGACCCGACCAGCGAGATCGGCAAGCAGGTCGACAGTGTCGCCAACATGATCACGGCGGGCATCTGCGCGATCGACGGGAACGAGCCCGCGACGGTGTGCGACGACCCGGTGATCAAGAAGATCAGGGAGGGTCTCGGTGGGAAGTAACGCGCGCGCGGCCCGCGCGAAGCGCACGGCCGCCCGATGGGTACCGATCACCGGGACGGCGCTGGCGCTCGCGGGGCTGGCCGTGTCGGCCTACCTGACGATCACGCACTACACGACGCCGCGGGCGCTCGCGTGCCCCGACACCGGCGCCATCAACTGCGTCAAGGTCACCACGAGCCCTCAGTCGGTGGTGCTCGGCGTCCCGGTCGCGGTGTACGGGCTGGTCTTCTTCGCCGCGATGACGGCCCTCAACCTGCCGCCCGCGTGGCGCCGGCCCGGGCCGCTCGTGTGGGCGCGGATCGCGGTCGCCGCCGCGGGGATCCTGACGGTGCTGTACCTCGTCTACGTGGAGCTCTTCCAGGTCGACGCGATCTGCCTGTGGTGCACGGCGGTGCACGTGCTCGCCTTCGCCCTGTTCGCCGTCTGCCTGATCGGATCGGCTCCGATGTTGGACGTGTAGAACAGTGGCATGGGAGAAATCGAGCCGGACCCGACCGGCTCCGATCCGGCGGCGGTGACCGCGGCGGTGCTCGCCGCGACGCGGGTGCTGGTCGGCATCGCCGTCCGGTCGCTCGACACCGCCGGCGCCGCGAACGGCGGCCCGGCGGGCGAGAAGGTGACGTTGCCGCAGTTTCGCATGCTCGTCGTGCTGGCCGGCCACGGGGAGATCAAGCTGGTCACGCTGGCCGACCGGCTGGGCGTCAATCCGTCGACCGCCATGCGGATGGCCGACCGGCTCATCGCCTCGCGGCTGATCAGCCGCGAGGCGAACCCGCTCAACCGCCGCGAGACTCTGATCGGTCTCACGCCGGCCGGTCGGCGCGTCGTCGACGAGGTCACCGGCCGGCGCAGAGACGAGATCCGGGCGATCATCTCTCGCATGTCGCCCGAGCACTGCCAGGCGCTGATCGCCGCGCTGGCGGCGTTCAACGCGGCGAGTGGGGAGCCGGCCGCCACCGGCATCCACCCACTCGGCTGGCCGGAGGCCTGAACCGGTCGCACGGCGGTCGACCGGTGCAGGCCCCCAGTCGTTTCGGGCGGCCGGCGTCAGGAGCCCTGTTCCGCCGGTCGTCCGATCCTGATTCGCCACACCTCCGGGCCGGACTCGACGTAGTCCCAGGTGAACGCGCCGGGGTGCGCCTGCTCGAACTGGCCGAGCAGCGGGCGCGGGTCGTGGTTGTTCACCAGGGTGAACGCCTCGCCAGGGGCGAGCCGGTCGAAGCGGGCGAAGATCGTGGGGTGGCGCCGGGCATGCGGGATCTCCCGCACGTCGATGACGTCCAGGTCATCGAGCGCGGCACCGTCGATGGCCGGCGACTGCTCCTGTTCCAGGAGCGGCAGGCTCTTGTCGGTACCCTCGACGGGAGTCTCGGATGGCGAAGCCACGGTAGGTGTCTCCTCTCGCACCTCACTGGGTTGTCACCATTATTACAGGTACTATTAGGACAAATACAGGAGGGGTGGTGTTCGGGGTGATGGCAGCGTCTCGGGGGCACGCGTCCCAGGAGCACCCCCGCTCACCCGACCACACGCGGCCTCGCGATCCTGCCCTGCAGGAGCCCACGCGGGCCCCGGAACACACTCCGCGCAGGCGCGCGGTCCTGGAGGCGCTGCGGGCCGCCGGCGAGCCGCTGGGCGTCGCCGAGCTCGCCGAGCGGCTCGCCCTGCACCCCAACACGGTGCGGTTCCACCTGGACGCCCTCGTCTCCGAGGGCGCGGTCGAGCGGGCGGTCGAACAGCCGTCCGGGCCCGGCCGTCCCCGCACCGTCTACGCGGTGCGGCCCGGCATGGACCGCGGCGGCGAGCGCCGCTACCGCCTGCTGGCCCAGATCCTGCTCAGCAGGCTGGCCGCCGAGGGCCCGGCCGCGGAGACCGCCGCCGTCGAGGCCGGGCAGATCTGGGGCCGCCACCTGGTGGAGCCGCTGCCCCCGTTCCACCGTCCCTCCGCGCCCGAGGCCGTGGACCGGCTGACCGCGATGCTCGCCGACCTCGGCTTCGACCCCGACCCCGCCGACGCGACGACCGGCCCGCCGTCACAGGTGCGGCTGCGGCACTGCCCGTTCCTCGAACTGGCCGAAGAGTACGGCTCGATCGTCTGCCCCCTGCACCTCGGCCTGATGCAGGGCGCCCTGACGGAGCTGCGCGCTCCCGTGGCGGCGGGCGTGCTGGAGCCGTTCGCCGAACCCGACGCCTGCCTGGCCCACCTCGTGCCGGCCCAGGCGCCCAAGCCGCAGCAGACGCGCGAGACCGCCGCCGGCGCCCCCGCGCAGGGTTACCCCGCGGGAGGGTCCGCGCCGCACCCCGTCACCCCGCACATGGAGGGTCACCGATGAACGCGACCTCGGCAGCCGTGGCCACGGGAGTCATCTTCGTCTGGCTGGGGATGGTGCTCGCCATCTCCTTCATGGAGGCGCCGCTGAAGTTCCGCGCCCCCGGGGTGACGATCCCCATCGGGCTCGGCATCGGCCGCATCGTCTTCCGCGCCCTCAACCTCGCCGAGATCGTGTTCGCGCTCGCGGTGATCGTGGCCGTGGCGACCGGCGGGGCCGGGGCGCTCGTCATCGCGCTCACGGCCGCCGCCGCGGTGGTGCTCGCGGTGCAGCTCGCCGTGGTGCGGCCGAGGCTCAACCGGCGCTCCGACCGCGTGCTGTCGGGCGAGGACCCCGCCGAGCGCCGCTCGCACGCGCACCTCTACTACGTCGGCCTCGAACTCGTGAAGGTGCTCGCGCTGATCGCGCTGGGCTGCGTCGTGCTGACCGCCTGACGGGGCCCGGCCGCCCGGCGGTCAGTCCTTCTTGGCGACGGTGAGCAGGAAGGCGGAGTCCTCGAGGACCTCCAGGCCGTGCCTGGCCGAGGGCACGGCGATGAGGTCGCCCGCCCTGCCCTCCCAGGACACGTCGCCGCTCGACAGTTTGATGCGGCCGCGGAGCACGAGCACCGTGGCCTCGCCGGGATTCTCGTGCTCGGCCATGACGGTGCCGGCGACCATGGCCACGAGGGTCTGGCGCAGCGTGTGCTCGTGACCGCCGTACACGGTCTCGGCGCTGCGCCCGGCGGAGCTCGCCGCCGCTCGCTCCAGGTGCTCGCGGGCCTGCGCGTCCAGTGAGAGCTTCTGCATGATCCCATTGTGCTCATGCCCGGTGCCGATCCCCGATCCGACACCCGGCCACGCGCCGAAGGCCGCACACGGCCGCTGCCGAGACGACTCCACCGGGTGCCCTCACGAGGGCTCGCGAATACGAGAAGATCGCGGTCTTCATGGTCGCGAGTGCGAGGGAATGGGACTGTTCGGCCACGCATATACGACGGTAAGGTGGTGGGCGATGACGACCTGAAGGGGAGAGAGCGCCATGCCGGGGGCCGACATCGATCCGCGCGGAGGACAGTGATGGCCGGGCGGCCGTCCCGATGGGCCGTCGCGCTGCCCCTGCTGCTCATGGCCGCCGGTCTCGCCGGCTGCGGCACCGGCGGCTCGGGCGATACCGCGGCGGCGGCCTCCGGAGCGTCGTCACGCGGATCGGCCACGACGGTCACGGTGCTGGCCGCCGCCTCGCTCACCGAGACGTTCACCCGGCTCGGCAGGGACTTCGAGGCGGCCGACCCCGGCGTCACGGTGCGGCTGAGCTTCGGCTCCAGCGCCACGCTGGCCCAGCAGATCGTGCAGGGCGCCCCCGCCGACGTGTTCGCCTCGGCGAGCCCGGCCACCATGAAGACCGTCACCGACGCCTCACGGGCCGCCACGCCGACCACGTTCGTGCGCAACACGCTGGAGATCGCGGTGCCGCCCGGCAACCCGGCGAAGGTGCGGTCGCTGCGCGACCTCACCGACCCCGAGGTCAAGGTGGCGATGTGCGCACCCCAGGTGCCGTGCGGCGCGGCGGCGGCCAGGGCGATCGACTCCGCCGGGCTGACGATCACTCCGGTGACACTGGAGAAGGACGTCAGGGCCACGCTCACGAAGGTCGAACTGGGCGAGGTCGACGCCGCCCTGGTGTACCGGACCGATGTGGTGTCGGCCGGTGGCAAGGTCGAGGGCATCGCGTTCCCCGAAGCCGGCAACGCGATCAACGACTACCCGATCGCGGTGCTGAAGGACGCCCCGGCCGGGCCACTGGCGCAGCAGTTCGTCGACCTGGTGCTGTCCGACCAGGGCAGGGCCGTGCTGACCAAGGCCGGCTTCGAGGCCGCCTGACCATGGCGCGCACCGCCGGCTCACCCGCTCCGCAGGTCGCGGCCGAACCGCCGCGGCGCCGGGCGACCGGGCGGGTGCCGTGGGTGCTGATGCTGCCGGCCCTGGCCGGGCTGGCGTTCCTCGTGCTGCCGCTGCTCGGGCTGCTGGCCCGGGCGCCGTGGCCGACGCTCCCCCGGCGGCTGGCCGAGCCGCAGGTGCTCGACGCGCTGCGGCTGTCGATGCTGAGCGCGACCCTGGCCACGCTGGTGTGCCTGGTGCTCGGCGTGCCGCTGGCGTGGCTGCTGGCCCGGGTGTCGTTCCCCGGGCTGCGGGTCGTGCGGGCGCTGGTCACCGTGCCGCTCGTGCTGCCGCCCGTGGTGGGCGGCGTGGCGCTGCTGCTGGCGCTCGGGCGGCGAGGGCTCGTCGGGCAGTGGCTCGACTCGGCGTTCGGCGTCACGCTGCCGTTCACCACGGCCGGGGTGGTGGTGGCCGAGGCGTTCGTGGCGCTGCCGTTCCTGGTCATCAGCGTGGAAGGCGCGCTGCGCGCCGCCGACCGGCGCTACGAGGAGGCCGCCGCCACGCTCGGCGCCTCCCGCTGGACCGTCTTCCGCCGGGTCACGCTCCCCCTGGTCGCGCCCGGTGTGGTGGCCGGCGGCGTGCTGTGCTGGGCGCGGGCGCTCGGCGAGTTCGGCGCCACGATCACGTTCGCCGGCAACTTCCCCGGCCGGACCCAGACGATGCCGCTGGCCGTCTACCTGGCGCTGGAGACCGAGCCCGACGCCGCCATCGTGCTCAGCCTCGTGCTGCTGGCCGTGTCGGTGATCGTCCTGGCGAGCCTGCGCGGCAGGTGGGTGACCGGCCCATGAGCCTCGACGCCCACCTGGTCGTGCGGCGGCCGGGCTTCGTGCTGGACGTCCACCTCGCGGCCGCCCCCGGGGAGGTCGTCGCGCTGCTCGGCCCCAACGGCGCCGGCAAGACCACCGCGCTGCGCGCCCTCGCCGGGCTCACCCCGCTCACGGGCGGCCACATCGACCTGTACGGCGACGCCCTGCACACCCTGCCGACCGAGCAGCGCCCCATCGGCGTGGTGTTCCAGGACCATCTGCTGTTCCCCCACCTGTCGGCCCTCGACAACGTGGCCTTCGGGCCGCGCTGCCAGGGGGCGTCGAAGGCGGCGGCGCGGCGTACGGCCGCCGCCTGGCTGGAGCGGGTGGGCCTCGCCGGCTTCGCGCAGGTGCGGCCGGGCCGGCTGTCGGGCGGCCAGGCTCAGCGGGTGGCGCTGGCCCGGGCCCTCGCCGCCTCCCCGCGGCTGCTGCTGCTGGACGAGCCGCTGGCGGCGCTCGACGCGCACACCCGGCTGGAGATCCGCTCCCGGCTGCGCGGCCACCTCGCCGACTTCGACGGCGTGACCGTGCTCGTGACCCACGACCCGCTCGACGGGATGGTGCTGGCCGACCGGCTCGTGGTCGTGGAGGACGGCGCGATCGTGCAGTGGGGCACGCCGGCCGAGGTGGCGCGCAGGCCCCGCACCGACTATGTGGCCCGCCTGGTCGGGCTCAACCTGTACCGAGGCGTCGCCGACGGCAGGAAGGTGACGGTGGGCGATCTCACGTTCACGGTGGCGGAGCCGGCGACCGAGCAGGTTGCGGTGCCGGCGACCGGGCCCTCGGCGGAGCCGGTGTCCGGGCATCTGGCGGAGCCGGCGACGGGGCATGCGGCGGAGCCGGCGACCGGGCCGGTGTTCGTGGCGTTCTCCCCGTCGGCCGTCGCCCTCTACCGCGCCCGTCCCGACGGCACGCCCCGCAACCTGTGGCAGGCCACCATCGAGGGCGTCGAGCGCCACGGCGACAACGCCCGCGTCCATCTGACGGGCCCGATCAGCGCCTCGGCCGACGTCACCCAGGCGGCCGTGGCCGATCTCGGCCTCGTTCCCGGCCGGCGGGTGTGGGCCTCGGTGAAGGCGGCCGAGACGCACGCCTACCGAGCCTGATCCGCGGCCCGTGCGGAGATTTTCCCCTCGGCTGACGCTATGCACACCTCGCCGTCGGCGACGATGAGGTGACATACGGGTATGTCCGGAGGCGAACCGCACGCCGTGGCGCAGCCGGCACCGAACCGTTGACGTCCTTCGCGGCCCCGGGCCGCGCTCCTCGTTCAGGGGCGGCGGTCCGCGCGCTGTAAGGAGTTCTCGATGACCGCACCGACGCCGCCGGCCCAGGGGCGGGGGCGGCTGTCGGGCGGCCCCGCGGTGGAGGCGCTGCTGCGCACCGCCCAGTTCTTCACCGCGGGCCGGCCCTCGGGGGACTTCCGTGAGGTGCATCGGCGCGACGGCAGGCAGGCCGAGGAGTTCTACCGGGAACGCTGGCGGCACGACCGGGTGGTGCGGTCGACCCACGGGGTGAACTGCACCGGATCGTGCTCGTGGAAGGTGTACGTCAAGAACGGGATCATCACCTGGGAGACCCAGCAGGTCGACTATCCGACGACCGGGGCCGACTCGCCGGAGTACGAGCCGCGGGGCTGCCCGCGCGGCGCGTCGTTCTCCTGGTACACCTACTCGCCGTCCCGGGTCAGGTACCCGTACGTGCGCGGCCCGCTGCTGGAGATGTGGCGCGAGGCGCTGGCGCGGCTGGGCGACCCGGTGGCGGCGTGGGCGCAGATCAGCGGCGACCCGGAGCGGGCGGCCCGGTACAAGGACGCGCGGGGCAAGGGCGGGTTCGTGCGGAGCACGTGGCCGGAGGTGAGCGAGCTGATCGCCGCCGCGCACGTGCACACGATCAAGGAGTACGGCCCGGACCGGGTGGCCGGTTTCTCCCCCATCCCCGCCATGTCGCTGGTGTCGTACGCCGCGGGCGCCAGGTTCATCTCGCTGATCGGCGGCACGATGCTGTCGTTCTACGACTGGTACGCCGACCTGCCGATCGCCTCGCCGCAGGTGTTCGGCGACCAGACCGACGTGCCCGAGTCGGGCGACTGGT
>JBIQJI010000098.1:0-17502 GCA_044507605.1 Actinomycetales bacterium
GTGACCGGCGGGACGTCGATGGCGGCCGCCCCGAACCGGGTCCGGGGCGGCGACGGTGGCCGCAGGCTCGTCGAGCGGGTCGTGCGGGTGCGCGAGCTCGGCATCGTGGTGGCGCTCATCGCGCTGTACGGCATCACCGGCGCCGTCAACCCGGGCTTCCTGTCCCTCGGCAGCCTGCGCGACATCCTGCTCAACTCGGCCATCGTGGCCACCCTGGCCGTCGGCCAGACCCTGGTGATCGTCAGCCGCAACGTCGATCTGTCGGTCAGCTCCACGGTCGGGCTGACGGCGTTCGGCGGCGCGCTGGTGCTCGCCGACCATCCGGCCGTGCCGATCCCCGTGGTGATCATCGGGTGCGTGCTGCTGGGCGCCCTCTGCGGGGTGCTCAACGGCCTGCTCGTCGGCGTCGCCAGGGTGCCGGCGCTGGTCGCCACGCTCGGCACCCTGTACGCCTTCCGCGGCATCGACTACGCCGTCGCCGGGGGCCGGCAGGTGAACGCCGCCGACATGCCGGAGGCGTTCCTGTCGCTCGGCTCGCGCTCGGTCCTCGGGGTGCCGCTGCTCGCGCTGGTGGCCCTGGTGGTGCTGCTGGCCGTCGGCTGGGTGCTGCGCGACCTGCCCGCCGGGCGCGAACTGTACGCCATCGGGTCGAGCCCGAAGGCCGCCGTGCTGGCCGGGATCCCGGTGCGCCGCCGGGTGGTGGCGGCGTTCGTCGCCGGCGGCGCGCTCGCCGGGCTCGCCGGGGTGATGTGGGCCGCGCGGTTCGGCACGGTCGACGCGACCGTGGCCACCGGCAAGGAGCTGGACGTGATCGCGGCCGTCGTCGTCGGCGGTGTCGCGATCTTCGGTGGCAGCGGCTCGGTGTACGGCGCCGCGCTCGGCGCGCTGCTGCTGGCGAGCATCACCAGCGCCCTGGCCGTGCTGCGGGTCGACGCGCTGGCGCAGACCGCCATCAACGGCGCGCTGCTCATCGCGGCCATCGTGCTCGACCGGGTGCTGGCGCTGCGTGTCGCCGCCGGCCTGCGCCGCAGGAGGTACCGTGCCGCGGGTTAGGGAGATCGGCGCCGGCCTCGCCCACCGCTGGGAAGGGCTGATCCTGGTCCTGCTGGTCGCCGCCTGCGCGGGGGCGGCGATCGGGGTGCCGGGGTTCGGCAACGCCTCCAACGTGTCGTTCCTGCTGCTCGACACCACCGAGATCGCGATCATGGCGCTGCCCATGACGCTGATCATCGTCGCGGCCGAGATCGACCTGTCGGTGGCGAGCACGCTCGGCCTGTCGTGCGCGGTGCTCGGCACGCTGTGGAACGCCGGGCTGCCCATCGAGGCGATCATGCCGATCTGCCTGCTGGCCGGCGCGGCCTGCGGGGCGGTCAACGGCTGGCTCGTCACCCGGCTCGGGCTGCCGTCGCTGGCCGTCACGATCGGCACGCTGGCGCTGTACCGCGGCCTGGCGTACGTGATCCTCGGCGACCAGGCGGTGGCCGACCTGCCGCCGGCGTACACCGGGCTCGCCACCCGGGTCCTCGGGCCGGTGCCGCTGCCCACGGTGCTGGTGGCGGTGCTGGCCGTGCTCGTGGCGGTCGTGCTGCACGCCACCGGGCTCGGCCGGGCGATCTTCGCGCTCGGGTCCAGCGAGGAGGCGGCGTTCTTCGCCGGCATCCGGGTGAAACGGATCAAGTTCTGGCTGTTCGTGGCCTGCGGCGCGTTCGCGGCGCTCGCCGCCCTGGTCTACACGTTCCGCTACGCCAGCGCCCGCGCCGACAACGGCCTCGGGCTGGAGCTGGCCGTGGTGGCGGCCGTGCTGCTCGGCGGCGTGTCGATCTTCGGTGGGCGCGGCACGCTGCCCGGCGTGCTGATGGCGGTGCTGCTGCTCGGCGTCGTGCGCAACGCCCTGATCCTCGCCGACGTCGCCAACGAGGTCCTCAACTTCGTCACCGGGCTGCTGCTCGTCGCGTCCGTGCTGACGCCGAACCTGACAGCGGCGTGGCGGCGGCGGGTCCGTCACCCCGCTCCTGTGGACGAGCCCGCTCACCTGGAAGGGAAGGCAGCGACATGACCGCGTATCCCCCCACTTCCGCCGTCCGTCGTCCCGCCCGTGCGACGCCCGCCGTCGCGCTCGCCGCCGGGCTCGCCCTGTTCGCCTCGGCCTGCGGCGGCACCACCAAAAGCGACGTCCAGGCGCAGGCGTCCTCGGCCCCCGCCGCGTCGTCCGCCGCCTCCGCGAACCCCGACGCCCCGCTCAAGCAGGGGCTGAAGATCGCGTTCCTGCCCAAGCAGGTCAACAACCCCTACTTCACCGTCGCCGACCAGGGCGGCGCCGACGCCGGCAAGGAGATCGGCGCCGAGGTCAAGGAGGTCGGGCCGTCCGACGCCAGCGCCTCGTCGCAGGTGTCGTACATCAACACCCTCGTGCAGCAGAAGCAGGACGCCATCGTCATCTCGGCCAACGACCCGAACGCGGTCGTGCCGGCGCTCAAGCAGGCCAAGGCCGCCGGCATCAAGGTCGTCTCGTACGACTCCGACACCGCGCCCGAGGGCCGTGACCTGTTCGTCAACCAGGCCGGCGCCGAGGACCTGGGCCGCACCGAGGTGCAGCTGATCGCCGAGCAGATCGGCGGCAAGGGCAAGATCGCGATCCTGTCGGCGACGCCCAACGCCACGAACCAGAACACCTGGATCGAGTTCATGAAGGACGAGCTGAGCAAGCCGGAGTACCAGGACATCGAGCTGGTCAAGGTGGCCTACGGCAACGACGACGACCAGAAGTCGTTCACCGAGACCCAGGGCCTGCTGCGCTCCTACCCCGACCTCAAGGGCATCATCTCGCCGACCACCGTCGGCATCGCCGCCGCGGCCAGGTACCTGTCGAGCTCGCCGTACAAGGGCAAGGTCAAGCTGACCGGCCTCGGCACCCCGAACCAGCTCCGCAAGTTCGTCAAGGACGGCACGATCGAGGGCTTCGAGCTGTGGAGCCCTGGCGACCTCGGCTACCTGGCGGCCTACGCCGCCGCCGCGCTCGCGTCGGGCCAGATCACCGGGGCCGAGGGCGAGACGTTCCGGGCGGGCCGGCTCGGCGACTACACGGTGGGCGCGAAGGGCGAGGTGCTGCTCGGCAAGCCCACGGTGTTCACCAAGGACAACATCGACGACTTCGACTTCTGACCGACGACACCCGATTGTGGAGGACCTTCGTCATGCAGCGCGTCTGCTTCCTGTTGCGAGTGCGGCCCGACCGGCTGGCCGACTACCGCGAACGCCATCGCACGGTCTGGCCGGAGATGCTGGACGCGCTGCGTGACTCGGGCTGGCACAACTACTCCATCTTCCTGCGGCCCGACGGCCTGCTCGTCGGCTACCTGGAGACCCACGACTTCGACGCCGCCAAGGAGGCGATGGCCCGCACCGAGGTCAACGCCCGCTGGCAGGCGGAGATGGCGCCCTTCTTCGAGGGCCTGGAGGGGGCGGCGCCCGACGCGGCCATGACCCCCCTTGACGAGATATTCCACCTGGACTGAATCGGGGACCTCATGACCGAGACCGACACCACCAACGACACCGGCACCACCGGCGCAGGCACCACCACCGGCACCACGGGCAGCACCGGCGTCGACCGGATGGCCGCCGTGAAGGCGGCGCTGCGCGAGCAGCGCATCGAGACGCCCTCGTGGGCGTACGGCAACTCCGGCACGCGGTTCAAGGTGTTCGCCCAGCCCGGGGTGCCGCGCGACCCGTACGAGAAGCTGGCCGACGCGGCCCAGGTGCACGCCTACACCGGCGTGGCCCCCACGGTGGCCCTGCACATCCCGTGGGACCGCGTCGACGACTACGCAGACCTGGCCCGGCACGCCGCCGAGCTCGGGGTGGGCATCGGCGCGATCAACTCCAACGTGTTCCAGGACGACGACTACAAGCTGGGCAGCGTCACGCATCCCGACCCCGCCGTGCGCCGCAAGGCCACCGAGCACCTGCTGGAGTGCGTCGACATCATGGACCTCACCGGGTCCGACACGCTGAAGCTGTGGTTCTCCGACGGCACCAACTATCCGGGCCAGGACGACATCAGGGCCCGCCAGGACCGCCTGGCCGAGGCGCTGTCCACGGTGTACGACCGGCTCGGCGACGACCAGCGGTTCCTGCTGGAGTACAAGCTGTTCGAGCCGGCCTTCTACATGACCGACGTGCCCGACTGGGGCACGGCGTACGCCCACTGCCTCAAGCTGGGCCCGAAGGCCCAGGTCGTGGTCGACACCGGGCACCACGCGCCGGGCACCAACATCGAGTTCATCGTGGCGTTCCTGCTGCGCGAGGGCAAGCTCGGCGGGTTCGACTTCAACTCGCGCTTCTACGCCGACGACGACCTGATGGTGGGCGCGGCCGATCCGTTCCAGCTGTTCCGCATCATGTTCGAGGTCGTCAGGGGCGGCGGGTATGGTGAGCGGTCAGGCGTGGCCTTCATGCTCGATCAGTGCCACAACCTCGAGCCGAAGATCCCCGGTCAGATCCGGTCGGTGATGAACGTCCAGGAGGCCACGGCCAAGGCCCTGCTCGTCGACCGCGACGCCCTGGCGGCCGCGCAGTCCGCCGGCGACGTGCTCGGCGCCAACGCCGTCCTGATGGACGCCTACAACACCGACGTGCGCCCCCTCCTCGCCGAGCTGCGGGAGGAGGCGGGTCTCGATCCCGATCCGATGGCCGCCTATGGTCGTTCGGGCTATTTCGAGAAGATTGCGGCCGAGCGTGTGGGAGGAACCCAGGCCGGCTGGGGAGCCTGAGACACCGTGTCGTTTCGTTGGGGGAAATTTCATGACATCGACAGTTGATGCGCTTCTGGCACGGTGCCACCTGCTCGGCGCGGACCGGCGCAACACCAACTACGCCGGCGGCAACGCCTCGGCCAAGGGCACCGCCACCGACCCCGTCACCGGTCGCGACACCGACGTCATGTGGGTCAAGGGCTCCGGCGGCGACCTCGGCACGCTCACCGAGCGCGGCCTCGCCGTGCTGCGGCTCGATCGGCTGCGCGCCCTCACCGAGGTCTATCCGGGCGACGACCGCGAGGACGAGATGGTCGCCGCCTTCGACCACTGCGCCTTCGGCAAGGGCGGCGCCGCCCCGTCGATCGACACCGCCATGCACGGTCTCGTCGACGCCGCCCACGTCGACCACCTGCACCCCGACGCCGGCATCGCGATCGCCACCGCCGCCGACGGCCCCCGGCTCACCCGGGAGATCTTCGGCGACCGGGTCGTCTGGGTGCCGTGGCGCCGGCCCGGGTTCCGGCTCGGCATGGACATCGCCGCCATCGCCGCGAACCACCCCTCGGCCATCGGGGTGATCCTCGGCGGGCACGGCATCACCGCCTGGGGCGCGACCTCCGAGGAGTGCCAGGCCAACTCCCTGGAGATCATCCGGACGGCCGAGCGGTACATCGCCGAGCACGGCCGCCCCGACCCCTTCGGCGCGGTCGTCCACCCGCCGCTCCCCGAGGACGCCCGGCTCGCCCGCGCCGCCGAGCTGTTCCCGGTGATCCGCGGCCTGTGCTCCACCGACGCCCGGCAGGTCGGCCACTACACCGCCACGCCCGAGGTGCTGGACTTCCTGTCCCGCGCCGAGCACCCCCGCCTCGCCGCCCTCGGCACCTCCTGCCCCGACCACTTCCTGCGCACCAAGGTCGCCCCGCTGGTGGTCGACCTGCCCGGCGACGCTCCCCTCGCCGACGTCGTCACCCGGCTCGGCGAGCTGCACGAGGCGTACCGGCAGGACTACGCCGCCTACTACGCCCGGCACGCCACGCCCGGCTCGCCCCCCATGCGCGGCGCCGACCCGGCGATCGTGCTGGTGCCCGGCGTCGGCATGTTCAGCTTCGGCAAGGACGCGCAGACGGCCCGGGTCGCCGGGGAGTTCTACGTCAACGCGATCAACGTGATGCGCGGCGCCGAGGCGCTGTCCGCGTACCGGCCCATCCCGGAGTCGGAGAAGTTCCGCATCGAGTACTGGGAGCTGGAGGAGGCCAAGCTGCGCCGCCTGCCGGCGCCCAAGCCGCTCGCCACCCGGGTCGCGTTCGTCACCGGCGGCGGCTCGGGCATCGGCGCGGCCACCGCGCGGCGGCTGGCCGCGGAGGGCGCCTGCGTGGTCGTCGCCGACCGCGATCTCGCCGCCGCCGAGAAGGTCGCCGCCGAGATCGGCTCGCGTGACATGGCCCTGGCCGTCGCCGTCGACGTCACCTCCGAGGAGCAGATCGCCGCGGCGTTCGCCGAGGCGGTGCGCGCCTACGGCGGCGTCGACCTGATCGTCAACAACGCCGGCCTCTCGCTGTCGCGTCCGCTGCTGGAGACGACGGCCGACGACTGGGACCTCCAGCACGACGTCATGGCCCGCGGCTCGTTCCTGGTGTCCCGCGAGGCCGCCCGGATCATGATCGAGCAGGGCATGGGCGGCGACATCGTCTACATCGCGTCCAAGAACGCGGTGTTCGCCGGGCCCAACAACGTCGCGTACGGCGCCGCGAAGGCCGACCAGGCCCACCAGGTCCGCCTGCTGGCCGCCGAGCTCGGCGAGCACGGCATCCGCGTCAACGGCATCAACCCCGATGGCGTGGTGCGCGGCTCGGGCATCTTCGCCTCCGGCTGGGGCGCCAACCGGGCCAAGGTCTACGGCGTCCCCGAGTCGGAGCTCGGCGCCTTCTACGCCCGCCGCACCCTGCTCAAGCGCGAGGTCCTCCCCGAGCACGTCGCCGCGGCCGTCTTCGCCCTGACCGGCGGCGATCTGTCCCTGACGACCGGCGCGCACATCCCGGTCGACGCGGGGGTGGCGGCCGCGTTCCTGCGCTGACCGGGCGGCGCCGGCCGCGTACGCCGGCCGGGTGCCGGAGGGCTCCGGCACCCGGCTCCGCCGGGCGTCGAGCGGGTGTCGAGCCGGCGTCGAGCAGATGGCGAGCGATGTGCCGCATATTGGCGACTAAGTCGCCTGTATTCTGCATATATCACCCTGGTCGACACCACGGAGGTCACGCGTGCTCGCAACCGCACTCGACGGCGCTCCGACCGGGCGGCGCTCCGGGCTCGTCATCGCGGTGCTCTCGTTCTGCGGCATCGTCGTCTCCCTCATGCAGACCCTCGTCGTGCCGCTGGTGCCGGACCTGCCGCGCCTGTTCCACGACTCGGCGGCCAACGCCTCATGGGTCATCACCGTGACCCTCCTGGCCGCCGCCGTGTCCAACCCGGTGATCGGCAGGCTGGGCGACATGTACGGCAAGCGCCGCATGCTGCTGATCACCCTGGCCATGCTGGTCACCGGCTCGGCCATCGTCGCCCTGTCGGACGACCTGCTGCCCGTCATCGCAGGTCGCGCGCTGCAGGGCTGCGCCATCGGCGTGATCCCGCTCGGCATCAGCATCATGCGCGACGAGCTGCCCCCCGAGCGGCTCGGCTCGGCCATGGCGCTGATGAGCGCCACGCTCGGCATCGGCGGCGCGATCGGCATGCCGCTGGGGGCCTACATCATCGAGCACGCCGACTGGCACGCCATGTTCTGGATGTCGGCCGGCATCGGCGTGCTGGACATCCTGCTCGTCGTCGGGTGCGTCCGCGAGTCGTCGCTGCGCTCGCCCGGCCGCTTCGACTTCGCCGGCGCGGCCGGGCTCGCCACCGGCCTCGTCTGCGTGTTGCTCGCGATCAGCAAGGGCGGCTCCTGGGGGTGGGGGAGCGGCCTGACGCTCGGCACCGCCGCCGGCGGCGCGCTGGTCCTGCTCGTGTGGGGCCGGTACGAGCTGCGCCGCGCCGAACCGCTGGTCGATCTGCGCGTCTCGTCCCGGCGTCCGGTGCTGCTCACCAACCTCGCGTCGATCCTGGTCGGCTTCTCGATCATGGTGATGATGCTGGTGCTGCCGCAGATCCTCCAGTCACCGCGCGACAACGGCTACGGCCTGGCGCTGTCGCTGATGGGCTCGGGCCTGTGCCTCGCGCCGGGCGGCGTGATGATGATGCTGCTGTCGCCCGTCTCGGCCCGGATCTCGCGGGCCCGGGGCCCCAAGGCCGCCCTCATGATCGGCTCGGCGGTGATGGGCGTCTCGTACGCCGCGGCCGTGTTCCTGACCGGCGGGGTGTGGCAGATCGTGGTCGTCTCCACCGCGATCCAGGCCGGCCTCGCCCTCGCGTACGCCGCCATGCCGGCCCTGATCATGGCCTCGGTGCCGGAGACCGACACGGCCGCCGCCAACGGGCTCAACGCCCTCATGCGCTCCATCGGCACCTCGGCCTCCAGCGCCGTGACCAGCGCCGTGCTGGCGGGGCTGACGATGCCGTACGCCGGAACGACGGTGCCCTCCCTGCGCGGCCTGCAGGCGGCCCTCGCCGTCGCCACCGTCGCGGCCTTCGCGGCCATGCTGATCACCGCCTTCGTACCGGGCCGCCGCCGCGCCCGGGTCACCGGCGTCGCGGCGTGCGGCACCCCGGCCCGGTCCGCCGCCTGACGCGACCACTCTGCCCGGCCCCCCCTGACGCGACCCGCGACGCGACCGCCCGATCGGCGCGCCGGAACACGTATCCGCGAACCCCTGGCGCCGCCGCCACCGCCTGGTAGCGTCGAATCATGCGGCTGGGGAGCATCCACATCTATCCCATCAAGTCGATCGCCCCCATCGATGTGTCCGCGGCGCAGGTGGAGCCGTGGGGCCTTGCGGGCGATCGCCGTTTCATGCTGGTCGACGAGAACGGCGACGTCGTGACGGCCCGCGAGCGGCGCCCGCTGCTCCACGTGGCGGCCGCGATCGAGGGCGACGGCATGCTCAAGGTCACCGGCCCGCACGCCCCGCCCCTGCGCCTCGCCCCGAGCCGCGAGAGCCCGACCCGGCCGGTTCGCGTGTGGCAGGACGAAGTCGCCGCGATCGACACCGGCGACGCCGCCGCCGCCTGGTTCTCCACCTTGATCGATGCGCCCGTGCGCTGCGTCTGGCTCGACGACCCGACCCGCAGACCGGTCCCTGCGGGCTTCGGCACCCCGGACGACCGGGTGAGCTTCGCCGACGGCTTCCCCCTGCTGCTCGCCACCACGGCGTCCCTGCGCCGGTTGAACGACTGGATCGCGGAGGAGGCCGTCGCCCGGGGAGAGGACGCCCCGCCCCCGCTCGCCATGCGCCGCTTCCGCCCGAGCATCGTCATCGACGACGTGCCCGAGCCGTTCGCCGAAGATCACTGGCGCCGCGTCCGCGTCGGTGAGGTGACCTTCCGCTCGGTCCGGGGCTGCGACCGGTGCGTCCTGCCCACCATCGACCCCGAGACGCTGGAGGGCGGCAAGGAGCCCACCCGTACCCTGGCCAAGTACCGCCGCCGCGACGGCAAGGTCTGGTTCGCCGTCAACCTCATCCCCGACACCACCGGCACGATCCGCGCCGGCGACCCGGTGACCGTGCTGGAGTGACGGCAGGGCCCGGCCGCGCGCGCCGCCGCCCTTCGGTGCATAAGATCAACATATGCCGTCCGACACTCCCCCCCGGGCCGCCGCTCCGGCCCGGGCCTCCTACGGCGTCGACGCCCCCGGAGCACTGGCGGGTCTGATCGCCGGTGCCGTCATCGCGGCCGCCGTCACGATCATCGTCGCCGTGCTCGCCGGCCACTGGTACGCCTGGATCGTCCCCCTGCTGATGACCGTCTACTGTGCCGCGAGCGCCGCCTGCTACGCCCACACCACGCTGCGCGGCAAGTTCCGTGTCTGGGCGGAGCGGCTGGACGGTCTCGGCCTCGCCGGCGACGAACGCGTCCTCGACCTCGGCTGCGGCCGGGGCGCGGTGCTGATCCAGGCGGCCAGGTTGCTGCCCCGCGGCCACGTCACCGGCGTCGACCTGTGGAGCACCAAGGACCAGTCGGGCAACGCCGAGGACCGCACCCGCCGCAACACCGAGGCGGAGGGCGTGTCGTCCCGCGTCGACCTGGTGACCGGCGACATGCGCGACCTGCCCTTCGACGACGCCTCGTTCGACCTGGTCGTCTCCAGCCTGGCCGTCCACAACGTCCCCGACGACGAGGGCCGCGCCCGGGCGATCACCGAGGCCTACCGCGTCCTGGCCCCCGGCGGCCGCCTGCTGATCGCCGACTTCCAGCACGCCCCGGCCTACGCCGCCACCCTGCGCGACCAGGGCGCCCACGACGTCGCCGTGACCGATCTCGGCCCCCGCTTCTGGTACGGCGCCCCCTGGTTCGCCACCCACCTGGTCACCGCCACCAAACCCGCCTGACCGGCCCGCGCCTGGACCTGGCCGCCGCGCGGGACCAGATGACCGGCCGAGCGGGCCGCTCCCTCCGCGACCGGCCTGCCGTGGAGGAATCCGTCATCGATCCTCGTGCGGTGTCGGAATCGGGCGCAGGGGCCGGTCCGGCTGGAGCCTCCTGCCGGTCCGGCGGCACTCTGCCGCCATGACTGACATCGTCGGCATCGACCATTCCGTGCTCTACACCACCGACATCGACGCCACCTCGGCGACGTACGAAAGGCTGGGGTTCACGCTCAGCCCGCTGTCCATGCACATGGGCTCCGCTCGGCCGGGCGGCGAGCGCAGGCCCATGGGGGCGGGCAACAGGTGCGCCCTGTTCGGCCGCAACTACCTGGAGCTGCTCGGGCTGTTCGGCGACGGTTCCGTGGACCCCTGGGGGGTACGCCCGCTCATCGCCCGCTACGAAGGGCTGCACGGGTACTCGTTCGGCTGCACCGACCCGGCGGTCGTCGAGCGGCGGCTGCGGGCGGCCGGGCTGTCCTCGTCGGGGGTGCTGCCGCTGCAGCGCGACGTCGACACGCCCGACGGCGCGCGGACGGCGCGGTTCGAGGCCGTCCACCTGGACCGCGGCCGCACACCCGAGGGACTGATCCACATCGCTCGTCACCTGACCCCCGAGCTCGTCCACCAGCCGCGCTACCTGCGGCACGCCAACGGCGCCCGATACCTGCGCGGCGTGCTGCTCGTCGTGGACGATCAGGAACTGGAGGCCACGGTCGCCCGGTACGCGACCCTCTTGGCCGTGCCCCCCGTGACCGAGGGCCCGCTCCGGGTGCTGGCGCTGCCGCTGGGCAGGGTCGAGATCGCCCCGGTGTCCGCGTTCCCCGACCTGCTGCCCGGCGAGCGGGTGCCCGCGTTGCCGTACCTGGCCGGGCAGACCGTGGCGGTCGCGGACGTGCGGGCCGCCCGTGAGCTCGTCGAGCGGGGCGGGTTCGGCACGAGCGAGGTGCTCGGCGGGCTCTTCGCGCCAGGGGGGTTCTTCGTCGGGGCCGAGCAGGCACGCGGCGCCGCACTCGCCTTCGTGGAGGCACGGTGACCGTGCTGGACACCCCGGCGGGCAGGCTGCGCGGCCTGTCCACGAGCCTGGGGGCCGCGTACCTCGGCGTCCCGTACGCCATCGCCCGCCGGTTCGCCGCCCCCGCCCCCGTCACCTGGGAGGGCGTCAAGGACGCCACCCGCCGCGGCCCGATCGCGCCGCAGCCGCCGTCGCGGCTCGAACAGGTGGTGGGGCCCGGCTCCGGGCTGCCGCAGGACGAGGACTGTCTCTCGCTGAACGTCTGGACGCCCGGCGGCGAAGGACTGCCCGTGCTGGTGTGGCTGCACGGCGGCGCCTTCTCCAGCGGATCGGGCGCGGACGGCTGGTACGACGGCGCGCTGCTGGCCCATCGCGGCCGCATGATCGTCGTCACGGTCAACTACCGGCTCGGCGCCCTGGGCTACCTGTACCTGTCGCCCGGCTTCGGCCCCGCCAACCTCGGCCTGCTCGACCAGCTCGCCGCGCTGCGCTGGGTGCGAGACGACATCGCGGCGTTCGGCGGCGACCCCGCCCGGGTGACGCTGGCCGGCCAGTCGGCCGGCGCGCTGTCGGCGCTCGCCCTCATGGGTCACGCGGCGGCCACGGACCTGTTCCGGCAGGTCGTCCTGCAGAGCCTGCCGGCCGGAGTCCCGCCGTACGACGGCGGCCGGGCCGCCGAGATCGGCCGGCTGTACCTGCGGACCCTCGGGCTGGCGCCCGGGGAGGAGGAGCGGCTGCGCACGCTGCCGGTGGCGGAACTGCTGGCCGCCCAGACGGAGCTCGCCCGCCGGATCCGGCGGCCGGGCGAGGTGACCCCGCCGTTCCAGCTGGTGGCGGCCGATGGGGTGCGTGCCGATCTCGTGGGCGGGGCGCCGGCCGAGGTCCCGATGCTGATCGGCACGACCAGGGACGAGGCGTGGGCGTTCTTCCCCGGCGCGCCGCCCGAGGCCACCGAGCGCCTCTTCGGGGAGGGCTCGATGCGGCTGGCGGCGGCGTCCCGGACGGGGTACGCCTACCGGTTCGACTGGTGCCCGGACGGCAGCCCCTACGGGGCGTGTCACTGCATCGAGCTGCCCTTCGTGTTCGGCCGGCTCGCGGCCTGGCGACGGGCCCCGATGCTGGCCGGAGCCGACCCCGCCGTGCTGCGGCGGCTCGCCGACGACGTGCAGACGGCCTGGGCGGCGTTCGTGCACGAGGGCTCGCCCGGCTGGCCCCCCTACGATCACGTCGAAGTGTTCACCGGGGCCGCCGGGAACTGACGCGGATCAGCCGGGCAGGGCCGCGCCGGCCCGTTTGGCGCTGTGGATGACGGGCGTGCTCTCCATCATGCGCACCCCGTCCAGCGCGCCGATGCCGCTCTCAAGATAGTCGTAGAGGCCGTCCACATCGCGGCAGGCGACGAACACCAGCAGGTTGGTGGGGCCGGTCGTGGCCGCGGCGAAGGCGACCTCGGGGTGCGTGGCCACCGTCTGGGCGATGGCGCGCAGCCGGGGAGGCTCCACCGTCAGCCACAGCATGGCGAAGGTCGCGAAACCCAGCAGGGCCGGGTCGATGTCGACGTCGAAGAACAGCGCGCCCGACCGATGGAGGTGCTCCAGGCGGCGTCTGGCGGTCGACTCCGACCATCCCGTCGCAGCGGCCAGCTCGGCGTATCCCGCCCGGCCGTCCACGGAGAGGACGGCGAGCATCCGCTCGTCACCCTGTTCGAGGGCGGCCGGTGCGCGGGACGCCGGGGCGGGGGCGACCGGAGGCGTGAGCGCGGCGATCTGCTCGTCGCCGAGCGCATCCGCCCTCCCGTGCCAGCCGGTGGGGCCTCCGGCGAACACCCTGAGCAGGCAGTGCGCCGTGATCCCCGTGATGCGCGGCGTGCGGGGCAGCTTGCCGAGCAGCAGCGCGTCACGCTGGGCGCCGCTGCGCACCAGCGTGACGCAGACGATCTCGGTGCCACCGGAGGTGAGACTGACCCACGAGGTGTCGGGCCGGCGGGCCAGCGCCTCGGCGATGGGCACGGCCGCACCGGGCGCGACCTGGACGCGGATGAACCACTGCACCCAGCCGAACCGCCGCGCGTCGGGCAGACCGACCACGCGCAGCGCCCCCGCCGATCGCAGCCTGCGGTAGCGCCGGGCCACGGTCTGGTCGGACACCCCCAGCACCGTCGCGATACGCCCGAACGGTGCCCGCCCGTCCACATGGAGGGCGTGCACGATCTGGGCGTCCAACTCGTCCAGCCTGATCGAACTCACCCGATCAGGCTAGGCGCGATCCGATGAACGCCGTCCGATGAACGGCCTGCGATGAACGCGGCCCGTGCGAGCGGGGCGGTGCACGGCCGAGGCTCCGGCCCGGCCCCACCGGCCGGCGTCGGGGGCCAGGACGGCGGCCCGGACCCGGTCGGTGCGGGCGAACCCGGTGCGCACACAGCGGGGTTCACACCGGAACGGATCAGTCGTCGCCGGGGCCGGGCTCCGGGGCGTGGGCGGACAGGGCGGGCGGTGAGGACTTCGGGCGCCGGGGCTCCCGGACGCCTCCGTCGGGTTGGTCGTCGCCCCGCGGGCCGCCGCCTCCGGCGGCCACGGGGACCCGGCGACCCAGCAGTCGTCGTACGAGTGCTCTGAGTCCCATGTATTCCGAACGGGTGCGGGGCCGCCGGAGTTCCCGGGCAGCGGGGCCCGCTACAGGGTTCTGGCGAGCAGCAGGGCGATGTCGTCGCGCTCCCTGGACGGGTGGCGGGAGCCGGTGATGGCGTCGCACAGCTGCTCCAGGCTCCTGGCGGGGCCCGTGAGCAGGGTGCGCAGGGTGGCGATGCCCTCGTCGATGTCACGCTCGCGGCTTTCGACCAGGCCGTCGGTGTAGAAGGCGAGGACGCTATGCTCCGGCAGCGTGATCTCCTGAGTGCGGGGGCGGGCCTGGCCGATGCCGAGAGGCGTGCCCGGCGGCGCCTCGACCACCTCGGTGCCGCCGTACGGGCGCAGCAGGACCGGCGGCACGTGGCCGGCGCTGGCGAGGGCGCACACCCGCGACGCCGGATCGTAGGTGGCGTAGACGCAGGTGGCGATCTGGTCGGGGTCGAGCTGCTGGGCGACGCGGTCGAGCCGGAACAGCAGCTCGCCGGGCGCCAGGTCGAGGCTGGCGAGGGTGCGGGTGGCGGTGCGCAGCTGGCCCATGGTGGCGGCGGCGCGGATGCCGTGGCCCATGACGTCGCCGACGACGAGCGCGGTGCGTGAGCCGCTCAGCGCGATCACGTCGAACCAGTCGCCGCCGACGCTGGTGAGGTCGCTCGCCGGCAGGTAGCGGGAGGCGATCTCCAGGCCGGGCGGGCGGTGCAGGAAGGTGGGCAGCAGGCTGCTCTGCAGGGTGAGCGCGGTGCGCCGCTCGCGGCCGTACAGGCGGGCGTTGTCGATGCAGATGGCGGTGCGGGCGGCGAGCTCCTCGGCGAGGGCGACGTCGGCGTCGGTGAACGGCACGCTGCGACCGTCGCGGGTGAGGACGAGGAAGCCGAGCACGTTGCCGCGGGCGAGCAGCGGCACCACGAGGAACGACGCGCCCGTCAGCACCCGCCCGACGATCTCGCGCCCGAAGACGCGCCCGATGCCGGCGGCGGTGGCGGGGTCGAGCCGGGGGACCAGCACGGTCTTGCCGGTGGTCATGGCCTGGGCCTGCGGCAGCAGCGGGGAGTAGACGACCACCTCCCCGCAGGGGAACGCCTCGCGCCACTCGGCGGGGTCGCCGGACGCGGTGCCGGCGCAGACGCGGCGCACCTCGGCGGATCCGTCGGCCGGCCGCTCCGGGAACTCGCCCTCGATGACGAGCCGCTCCTGGACCATGATGCCCCCGGCGTCGGCGAATCGCGGCAACACGACGTCGATGGTCTCGCGGCAGGTCTGAGTCAAGTCGAGGGTGGTGCCGATGCGCGTGCTGGCGTCGTTGAGAAACGCCAGCCGTTCCTCGGTCGTCGCCGACGGGCCGAGCCGTGCCCGCGCGTGGCCACGTGGATCCTTGACGACGAAGTCGGATTTCACCGGGCCTCTCACGGAAGCCGTCCTCCAGTATGTGTGATCGGGGCACGCCTGCGAACCGCCAGCATGGACGCGTCAAAAATAGTGGCGGACGGCGATTTGGCAAAAGGGGCGTCGCCGCTTCTGCCCGTCGTTGTCGGCTTTATTACGCTGCGGGCGCGAGACTTGTGGCAACACTGTAATAAAGAATCCACGCTCATTCCGCCCGGCTCGTGGAACGGCCTGACAACGGCCCTGACTCGCGGCCCTGACAACGGCCATCACGGGCCGGAACGGGCGCCGGAGACGATCGTGGAACCGCTGAGCCGCGTGTTCGCGGAAACGTCGGCGGCGAGCGGTAGCGTAGGCGCGGTGTCAATTGTCAGGTCCGTCACCATGCGCACTGAAAGTTGAAGGCATGAGTGTAAGCTCCGATCACCAGGAGCAGGCAGGCGTCGATGAGGCGCCGCAGTTCCTCCCCCATCGCCAGATTCTCATCGTCTTGTCGGGCGTCGCCGCGGGCATGCTGCTCGCCGCCCTCGACCAGAGCATCGTCGGCACGGCGCTGCCCCGCATCGTCAGCGAGCTCGGCGGCCTCGACAAGCTGTCCTGGGTCGTCACCGCCTACCTGCTCACCTCCACGGGCGCAACCCCGCTCTGGGGCAAGATCTCCGACCTGTACGGCAGGCGGCTGATCTTCCAGACCGCCATCGGCATCTTCCTGATCGGGTCGGTCCTTTCGGGCCTGAGCCAGAACATCGGCGAACTGATCGCGTTCCGCGCGGTGCAGGGGCTCGGCGGCGGTGGCCTCATGGCGCTGGCGTTCAGCATCATCGGCGACATCGTGCCCCCGCGCGAGCGGGGCCGCTACCAGGGCTACTTCGCCGCCGTCTTCGGCACGTCCAGCGTGGCCGGCCCGTTGCTCGGCGGCTGGTTCACCGACGGCCCGGGCTGGCGCTGGATCTTCTGGGTGAACGTGCCGATCGGCATAGTGTCGTTCGTCGTGGTGTCGCTGGCGCTGCGCATGCCGGTGATCCGCCGCGACCACAAGATCGACTACCTGGGCGCCACGCTCATCATGGCCGGCGTGTCGTGCTTCCTGCTCTACCTCGACTGGGCCGGCAAGGACTACGGCTGGACCGCCCCGCTCTCCCTGACGCTGCTGGCCGGCTTCCTCGTGCTCACCGCGCTGTTCGTGTACGTCGAGCTACGGGCGAGCGAGCCCATCCTGCCCATGCGGCTGTTCCGCAACGCGATCTTCACGGTCGGCAACGTGTACGGCTTCCTCGCCGGCGTCGCGATGTTCGGCGGCATGATCTTCCTGCCGGTCTACCTGCAGGCGGTGCAGGGCATGTCGCCGACCATGTCGGGCCTGGCCCTGCTGCCCGCCGTCGTCGGCATCTTCTCCACCTCCATCACCTCCGGCAACCTCATGACCCGCACCGGCCGCTACAAGATCTTCCCGATCCTGGGCGGCGTCGTGCTGACCGCCTCGCTGTGGCTGCTGTCACTGATCCGCGTCGACACCCCCTACTGGCAGGTGGCGATCTACGCGTACGTCTTCGGCGCCGGCCTCGGCTTCACCATGCAGACCGTCACGACCGCCATCCAGAACGCCGTCGACCGGCTCGACATCGGCGTCGCGACCAGCTCGACCCAGTTCTTCCGCTCGATGGGCGCGGCCATCGGCACGGCCCTCCTCGGCTCGGTCCTGTCGACCCGCCTGACGCACTACATGGCCGAGGAGTTCCGCGGCATCCCGCTGCCCAAGGGCGGCGGGGGAGTCGACGTCAACGACGTGGCGGCCATCCAGGCGCTGCCCGAGCCGATCAAGGGCCACGTCCTCAACGCGTTCACGAACGCCATGGACGACGTGTTCCTGACCGGCATCCCCTTCACGATCCTCGCGATCCTGGTGGCCCTGTTCCTCAAGGAGATCCCCCTGGCCGCCAGAGAGCCGAGCCCGCCGCCCGCAGCGGGCTGATCCCCGCCCCCGGACGGCCCGGCCGCGCGCGGCCGGGCCGCTCCGCGGATCACGCGCCGGCTCGGTGTGGCGGTGGTTCGTCGGCCGTAATCGCCGGTCCGCCTCATGGGGAATGCGGAGCCGGCCCGGCGGCGGGCCGGAGCATGTTCGACCCGGGGGCGCCCGACTGTGCGCCGCGCCGGGCCCGCGACGGGCCCGGCGTGCGACCGGCGCGCACGTCGCGGTGGCGCGGGCCCTG
>JBIQJI010000099.1:0-17351 GCA_044507605.1 Actinomycetales bacterium
CGCGAGGTGCGGGCCACCGCCAACCGGCTGGCCAACTTCGACGACGCCAACCTGCGCCGGTCGGCGCGGGCGGCGGTCGCGGCCGGCGCGCGGGTCCAGCGCGCCCTGGAGATCCTCGGCGACGACGCCCCCGAGCACCTGGTGGTGGCGGGCAGGCTGCGGGTCGAGCACAAGCAGGCGTCGCTGGAGGAGCTCGGTCAGATCGCCGATCCGCCGCTCACCAAGGACGCCATCGCGGGGCGCATCCGCCGCCTGCTCGCCATGGCCGACAAGCGCGCCGTGGAGCTCGGCATCGCCAGCACCGAGGCGAGTCTCACCGCCGACATGCTCGCCCAGTGATCGGCGCGTCCGGCCGCACGGCGGCCCTGGTGAGCGGCGGGGAGACCGCTGTGAGGTAAGACACGCCGTTGGTTCGCCATCGAGTGGTCTACACCAATTCGGAACCGATAAGCTGGCACCGTTGAAGAATCCAGACCTGACCACATCCGCCGGGCCCCATCCGGCGCAGACGCATGAGGAGATCGTGCCGTGAGCATCCGCGTAGGCGTCAACGGCTTCGGCCGCATCGGCCGCAATTTCTGGCGAGCCGTAGCGGCCAGCGGTAAGGACATTGAGATCGTCGCGGTCAACGACCTGACCGACACCACCACCCTGGCCCACCTGCTGAAGTACGACAGCATCCTCGGCCGGCTGCCGTACGAGGTGAAGGCCGCCGCCGACGAGATCACCGTCGATGGCAAGGCCATCAAGGTGTTCGCCGAGCGCGACCCGGGCAAGCTGCCCTGGGGCGACCTGGGCGTCGACGTGGTGGTCGAGTCGACGGGCCTGTTCACCGACGCCTCCAAGGCCCGGGTGCACGCCGACAACGGCGCCAAGAAGGTGATCATCTCCGCCCCGGCCAAGGGCGAGGACTTCACCGTGGTCCTGGGCGTCAACGACAGTGCCTACGACCCCGCGGCGCACACGATCATCTCCAACGCCTCCTGCACGACCAACTGCCTGGCCCCGCTGGCCAAGGTCCTCAACGACGCCTTCGGCATCGAGAAGGGCCTCATGACCACGGTCCACGCCTACACGCAGGACCAGAACCTGCAGGACGGCCCGCACAAGGACCTGCGCAGGGCCCGCGCCGCCGCCCTCAACGTCGTGCCCACCTCGACCGGCGCCGCCAAGGCGATCGGGCTGGTGCTGCCGGAGCTGAAGGGCCGCCTCGACGGCTACGCGCTGCGGGTGCCGGTGCCGACCGGCTCGGTCACCGACCTGACGGTCACCGTCGGCCGTGAGGTCTCCGTCGAGGAGGTCAACGCCGCCTACAAGGCCGCCGCCGAGGGCCCGCTGGCCGGCATCCTCGTCTACAGCGAGGACCCGATCGTGTCCGCCGACATCACGACCGACCCCGCGTCGTGCATCTACGACGCTCCGCTCACCAAGGTGATCGGCAACCAGGTCAAGGTCGTCGGCTGGTACGACAACGAGTGGGGTTACTCCAACCGCCTCGCCGACCTCGTGTACATGGTGGGCTCGCGGCTCTGATGCGGACCATCGACTCGCTCGACGTTGCGGGCCGGCGCGTCCTGGTGCGCGCCGACCTCAATGTCCCCCTCGACGGGGACGTGATCACCGACGACGGACGCATCCGCGCGTCGGTGCCGACGATCAAGGCCCTCGCCGACCGGGGCGCACGCGTCATCGTGTGCGCCCACCTGGGCCGGCCCAAGGGCAAGGTCGCACCCGAGTTCTCCCTGGCCCCCGTGGCCCGGCGGCTCGGCGAGCTGCTGGGCGCCGACGTGGCGTTCGCGACCGATGTGGTGGGCGACTCCGCCGCCGCGCTCGCGCGGGGCCTGGCCGACGGCCAGGTGGGGCTGCTGGAGAACCTCCGCTTCGAGCCCGGAGAGGAGTCCAAGGACGACGCCGTGCGCGGCGCGTTCGCCGATGCGCTCGCCGCGCTCGCCGAGCTGTACGTCGGCGACGGCTTCGGCGCCGTGCACCGCAGGCACGCCAGCGTGTACGACGTGCCCAAGCGGCTGCCCCACGCCGCCGGCGGCCTGATCGTGGCCGAGGTCGAGGTGCTGCGCCGCCTCACCGAGGAGCCCGCGCGGCCCTACGCCGTGGTGCTGGGCGGCGCCAAGGTGTCCGACAAGCTCGGCGTCATCGCCAACCTGCTCACCAAGGTCGACCGGCTGCTGATCGGCGGCGGCATGGCCTACACCTTCCTCAAGGCCCAGGGCCACGAGGTGGGCAAGTCGCTGCTGCAGACCGACCAGCTCGACCAGGTGCGCGGGTTCATCGCCGAGGCCGACAAGCGCGGCGTGGAGCTCGTGCTGCCGGTCGACGTGCTGGCCGCCACGAGTTTCGGCCCCGACGCGTCGTACGACATCGTCGACACCACCGCGATCCCCGCCGACCGGGAGGGCCTCGACATCGGCCCGAAGACCCGTGAGCTGTTCGCGTCGCGGCTCGCCGGCGCGGCCACGGTGTTCTGGAACGGCCCCATGGGCGTGTTCGAGTTCGACGCGTTCTCGGGCGGCACCCGGGCGGTCGCCGAGGCCCTCATCGCCTCCGACGCGTTCTCCGTGGTCGGCGGCGGCGACTCGGCCGCGGCGGTGCGCCGGCTGGGGCTCGACGAAGCCGGTTTCTCGCACATCTCCACCGGCGGCGGCGCCAGCCTCGAATATCTCGAAGGCAAGACCCTGCCCGGTCTCGTGGCGCTGGAGGACTGACCCATGGCCGCACGCAAGCCGCTCATCGCCGGCAACTGGAAGATGAACGTCAACCACCTCGAGGCGATCGCCCTGGTGCAGAAGCTGGCCTTCGCGCTGAAGCCCGCCGACTTCGACGCCGTGCAGGTGGCCGTGATCCCGCCCTTCACCGACCTGCGCAGCGTGCAGACCCTGGTCGACGGCGACAAGCTGCTGATCGAGTACGGCGCGCAGGACATCTCGCCCCACGACAAGGGCGCCTACACCGGCGAGATCTCGGGCGCGATGCTCGCCAAGCTGGGCTGCCGCTACGCCCTGGCCGGGCACTCCGAGCGGCGTCAGTACCATCACGAGGACGACGCGCTCGTCAACGCCAAGGTGCTGGCGGCGTTCCGGCACGGCCTGACCCCGATCCTGTGCGTGGGCGAGGGCCTGTCGGTGCGGCAGTCGGGCGCTCACGTCGCCCATACGATCTCCCAGCTCGACGGCGCGCTCAAGGACGTCACGGCCGCGCAGGCCAAGACCATCGTGGTCGCCTACGAGCCGGTCTGGGCCATCGGCACCGGTGAGGTGGCCACGCCCAAGGACTGCCAGGAGGTCTGCGAGGCGATCAGGGCACGACTCGCCGAGCTGTACGACACCGAAGTGTCGGAGGCGGTCCGTATCCTGTACGGAGGCTCGGTGAAGGCCGACAACATCGCCGGCATCATGGCCCAGGCCGATGTCGACGGCGCTCTCGTCGGGGGGGCCAGCCTCGACCCGGAGGAGTTCGTCAAGATCTGCAGGTTCCGGTCGGCCGCCGCCTAGTCACGCCGTCTCGCGCGACCGGCGCGGCAAGCCGAAAGGGGCGGGCGGTGAGTAGAGTTGTTCGGTGGGCGCGACTTGACATTACGTCGTACCCTCATAAGACAGGTTTGAATCGTCACGCCAACGAAGTCGTGAACGTCAACGTCGTGCTGCGGCACGGTTATCAGGGAACAGGTCAACGGTGACACTCGGAATCTCCATCGCCCTCATCCTGACGAGTCTGCTTATGGTGCTGCTCGTGCTGCTCCACAAGGGCAAGGGTGGCGGCCTCTCGGATCTGTTCGGCGGCGGGTTCACGTCGTCGTTCGGCGGGTCCTCGGTGGTGGAACGGAACCTCGACCGGCTCACCGTCATCACGGGTGTGATCTGGCTCGTCTGCATCATCGCGCTCGGCCTGCTCCTGAAGCCCTAGGTCCCTCCGGCCCCTCCCGGCGGTCCTGGGCTGGACGACACATGTGAGTAAGTTTCCACACCCCGTGTCGACGGGGCGATCGAGCGAGGAGTTCTTCCGTGGGTAGTGGCAACGCGATCCGAGGCAGCCGAGTCGGCGCCGGTCCGATGGGGGAGGCCGAGCGCGGCGAGGCGGCACCGAGGGTACGGGTCTCGTTCTGGTGCGCCAACCTGCATGAGACGCGCCCCAGTTTTGCCAGCGACGCGCCGGTGCCCGAGCTGTGGGACTGCCCGCGGTGCGGGCTGCCCGCCGGCCAGGACCAGTCCAGCCCGCCCGCTCCGCCCCGTAACGAGCCTTACAAGACGCACCTGGCCTATGTGAAGGAGCGTCGCAGCGACAAGGACGGCGCCGCCATTCTCGCCGAGGCGCTGGAGCGGCTGCGCGCCAACCGTTCCCCTTGGCGCTGAGGCCGGAGCCCCGGACGCATCAAGAAGTCCCCTGGCGGATCACCGCCGGGGGACTTGTCGTTGCGGCGAAAGACGCATCAGCGGGGGAAAAGGCGCGCATACCGGCGGGGACGCGCACATCGGCGGGGGCGCGGGGAAAGGCGCAGCGGTACGCGGCCCGGTGACACGCCGAGCGGCCGCGGCGTGGGCCGCGGCCGCCGGACATCCGGGTGTCGCCGTCAGGCGACGCCGCCGGACAGGAAGCCGTTCTGCTGCAGCCAGTCCTCGGCGACCGCGCTCGGCTCCTCGCCGTCGACGTCCACACGGGAGTTGAGCTTCTGCATGGTGGCGTCGTCCAGCTTGGCGATCACCGGCTTGAGCACCGTCTCCAGGGCGGGGTACTTCTGGTAGGTGTCCTCGCGGACGGTGACCGCGGCGTTGTAGATGGGGAAGAACTTCTTGTCGTCCTGCAGCACGGTCAGGTCGAGGGCGGCGATGCGGCCGTCGGTGGTGAACACCTCACCGAAGTTGCAGGTCTCGCCCTTGTCGGTCTCGGTGTAGACGACACCGGTGTCGAGCAGGCTGACGTGGTCCTTGGGGATGGTCATGTCGTACGCCTTGACCAGGCCGGGCAGGCCGTCGTCACGGGTGGAGAACTCCGTCTCGATGCACAGCGTGACCTCGTCGGGCTTGGTCTTGGTGAGTTCGGCCACGTCGGACAGCGTCGTGACGCCCAGCTCCTTGCCCTTCTCGGAGCGGATCGCCAGGGCGTAGGTGTTGTTCAGCGGCGTCGGGCCGATCCAGTGGATCTTGTTCTGCTTCAGGTCGGCCTCGGCGGTGGCGGTGAACTGCTTCGCGGAGTCCTGGATCGGCGTGGTGTTCTTCAGGAACTCGATCCAGCCGGTGCCGGTGTAGTCCCAGTACAGGTCGATGTCACCCGACAGGAGCGCCTTCCGGTTGGGCACGGTGCCGCCGAGGTTCGTCTTGTCGGTCACCTCGGCGCCGTGCGCCTTGAGCAGGTGCACCGCGATCTGGCCGAGCACGATGTTCTCGGTGAAGTCCTTGGAGCCGACGACGAACGAGGCGCCCGCCAGCTCGTCGCCGGCGCTTCCGGTTTCGCTGTCGTCGCCGGAGCAGGCGGCGGCGGTCATGGTCAGGGTCGCCGCCACGAGGACGGCGGCGGTATGGCGAAGGGCCCGAGGGAGCCGGAAACCCATGTCAGCAGACACCTCTTCTTTTGTTGGATCGCTACGTTCCGAGCACGTGAACGGGGGAAGGCGGCGGCCGTCAGATGCCGCGGGGGCGCAGTAAATGCTCGGCCAGGCCGCCGAGCCAGTCGATGATGAAGGCGATGCTCGCGGTGAGCACCCCGCCGACGAGGGTGACGGGCATGCGGTTCAGCTTGAGGCCGTTGATGATCAGCTCGCCGAATCCGCCGGCGGCGACGAACGCGCCGAGCGTGGCGACGCCGACGGTGAGCACGAGCGCGGTGCGCAGCCCGGCCAGGATCGCGGGCACGGCGAGCTTGAGCTCGACCCGCCGCAGGATCTGGCCCTTGGTCATGCCCATGCCCCGCGCCGCCTCGATGAGCGCGGGGTCGACCTGCCGCACGCCGACCATCGTGTTGCGCAGCACCGGGAGCACGGCGTAGGCGACCAGGCCGACCAGGGCGGTCTGGAAGCCGACGCCCAGCAGGAACGTGCACAGCACCAGCAGCCCGATCGCGGGCACGGCCTGGCCCAGGTTCGCCAGGGTGAGGATGATCGGGGTGATCAGCCGGTTGCGGGAGCGGGAGGCGACGACGCCGAGCGGGATCGCGATGACCACCACGAGGGCGGTCGCCGCCAGCGTCATCTGCACGTGCTCGACCAATTTGGCCCAGATCACCGGGGCGTTGAGGCTGCGCTGCTCGATCGAGTCGAGTTCCAGGGTGCTCACCCACACGTAGAGGACGAGCAGCACGACGCCGATGACGATCGGGGTGACGAAGAGGCGCAGGCCGGAGGCGCGAGTGCGGGCCGGGCCGGGGCGGCTGCGGGCGAGGGCCTCAGCGGTCACCGGCCACCACCTCCTCCCGCTCGTCCCGGTCCTCCGGCCCGGTGGTCTCCAGCGCCTCGCACAGCGCCGAGTAGGTGAGGACGCCGAACG
Source organism: Actinomycetales bacterium (assembly GCA_044507605.1). Lineage (GTDB taxonomy): Bacteria > Actinomycetota > Actinomycetes > Streptosporangiales > Streptosporangiaceae > Thermopolyspora. Next base: position 6,492 of record JBIQJI010000099.1, read on the forward strand.
GGCATCCGCAGCGGTCGGCCCCGTTGGCGATCATCACGTCCAGCGCCTCCCGCAGGGTGGTGTCGGAGCCGACCTGCGGCAGGTCGCCGGTGGAGGCGGTCGAGGGGATCGCGGCGTCGGCCACGTCGGAGACGCGCAGCAGGGCGAGCCGCTTCAGCGTGGCGTCCTGACCGACGAAGCCGGCCACGTAGTCGTCGGCGGGGGCGGCGAGGATGTTGGCGGGCGTGTCGTACTGCGCGACGTGCGATCGGTCCCGCAGCACGGCGATGCGGTCGCCGAGCTTGATGGCCTCCTCGAAGTCGTGCGTGACGAAGATGATCGTCTTGCGCAGTTCCTTCTGCAGCTTGAGGAACTCGTTCTGGAGGTGCTCGCGGGTGATGGGGTCGGTGGCGCCGAACGGCTCGTCCATGAGCATCACCGGGGGGTCGGCGGCCAGCGCCCTGGCCACGCCGACGCGCTGCTGCTGCCCGCCCGAGAGCTGACGGGGATACCGGTCGCGGAAGGTTCCCGGCTCCAGGTTGACGAGCGAGAGCAGCTCGTCGACCCTGGCGGCGGTGCGGGCGGCCGGCCAGCCGAGCAGCCCGGGCACGAGGGCGACGTTCTGCCCGACCGTCAGGTGCGGGAACAGGCCCACCTGCTGGATCGCGTAGCCGATGTGCCGCCGGAGCTCGTCCGGTTGCAGGCTCAGCACGTCGTCGCCGCCGATGCGGATCTCGCCCGAGGTGGGCTCCACGAGCCGATTGATCATCTTCATGGTGGTCGTCTTGCCGCAGCCTGAGGGACCGACGAACACCACGAGCTCCCCGGCGGGAATGTCGAGGGTCACGTTGTCGACCGCGGGCGCGGGCTGTCCCGGGTAGTGCTTGGTCAGTCCGCGAAGCTCGATGCGGGCACCCTGGCTGTCACGATCGAACACTCAGCCCCCTCGGGGTGGTCAATTGGCGTACGGCGAAGAAGAACAGGTCGAACAGCACGGCGATGACGACGATGCCGAGGGTGCCGGCGAGGGTCGCGTTCAGCGCGTTGACCGAGCCGAGCCGGGACAGCCCCTCGAAGATCTGCCCGCCCAGGCCGGGCCCGTCGACGTACGCGGCGATGGCGGCGATGCCGATGAGCATCTGGGCCGACACGCGCACCCCGGTGAGGATCAGCGGCCAGGCCAGCGGCAGCCGGACCTTGAGCAGGACTCGCGACCGGCTCATGCCCATGCCCAGCCCGGCCTCCACCATGGCGGGGTCGACGCCGCGCAGCCCGGTGACCGTGTTCCGGATGATCGGCAGGAAGGCGTACGCCGTGAGCGCGACCAGCGTGCTGCCCCAGCCGAGGCCCGTCAGCGGGATCAGCAGGGTGAGCAGGGCGAGGGACGGGATGGTGAGGATCGCGGCGGAGACGGCCAGCGATGCTTCTCGTAACCGCGGCGAGTCGTAGGCGACCACACCGATGGCGACTCCGACGACCGTGGCGACCCCGATCGCGATGCCCACCACCAGGGCGTGTTGTGCGGCTGCCAGCGAGAGAGTGTCCCATCGAGAGGCCACGTACTCGCCGAGACTCATCGATCAACCGCCTTCGCTAAGCTTTGCATTGGTCTGTAAAGCTATGCGAAACGTTGCGATGAACGCAAAATTGGTTGCGGCTACTGCAACGTTAGCGCAATGCTTTCGTTATTCGAACGGATGGGGATGAGCGAGAAGTCGGCGGTGTCCTCAGCCGGTCTGCGGCGAGACATGGAGATCCTCGAGTTACTCGCCGGGCACGGTGGCGACGGTGAGCGCGACGGGCTCGGAGTCAACTGGATCGCCCAGCGGCTGGGCAGGGAGAAGAGCCAGGTCTCCCGGGCGCTGCGCGCCCTGGAGGTCGAGGGCATGGTGGAGCGCGATCCGGTCACCCGGCGCTACCGTCTGGGCTGGCGATTGTTCGCGCTCGCGGCCCGCACCCAGCAGGCCAGGCTGGTGCAGATGGCGGCGCCGTTCCTGCGGCGCCTCGCCGCGGTCGTCGACGAGGACACGCACCTGTGCGTGCTGCGCGGGGAAATGGTGCTCACCCTGCTGTCGATGCCATCGTCCCGGGCCTACCACCGTATCTGGGAGGGCATCTCGGTACCGCTGATCATGTCCGCCTCGGGCCGTTCGCTGGTCGCCGACTGGGACCCGGACCACGTGCTCGACCTGCTGCGCACCAGGCTCCCCGGCGGGCTGGGCTCCTCGCCCGGCGTCGAAAAGCAGTGGGCCGACGACATCGCCCACATCCGGCTGCACGGCTACGCCCTCACCGGGGCCGAACTCGACGACAGCGCCGCGGCCGTCTCGGCCCCGGTGCGCGACCATCGCGGCCTGATCACGGCCGCCATCAGCGTCTCGGTGACCCGCGCCCCCGTGGCGGAACGCCTGCACCAGATCGGCGCCATCGTCGCCGAAACGGCCCGCCAGCTGTCCATCGCCCTGGGCATGCCGCCCGTCGGCCCCTTCACCGCGCCGCCGAAGCCCGCCGGGCCCCGCCTCCTCATCGACACCGGCGGCGGCACCGCCGCAGAGCCGGGTCATCGCGGCCGCGGCGTGCGCGAGCCGGCCGCCGGATCGGTGCCGGAGACGCCGCCGGCCGACTGAGAACCGCCGCCGGAGGGCCGCGCTACCGGCCGGTGATGGTGTCGGCCACGCGGGCCAGGATCGAGGTGCGGGGCAGGCCGGCGTCCTCCCGGGCGTCGGCCATGCGATAGAGGCGGTACATCGCGTGGACGCCGAGCCAGCGCAAGGGCTCGGGCTCCCAGAGGCGGGCCCGGCGGCCCACCCAGGGCAGGTGGGTGAGGTCGGTGTCGCGGCGCAGGACCAGATCGCGCAGGGTACGGCCGGCCAGGTTGGCCGTGGCGACGCCGTGGCCGGTGTAGCCGCCGGCCTGGCCGAGGCCGGTCGAGTGATCGACGTGGACCGTGGCGCACCAGTCGCGCGGCACGCCGAGCACCCCGGACCATGCGTGCGCGATCGCCGAACCGGCCACCGCGGGGAACATATCGGTCAGCAGCCGCCACAGGGCGTGGACGGTCCGGCCCTGGGCGCGGCCGCGGTCGTCGACGCGGGAGCCGTACCGGTAGGGCCGGCCGCGACCGCCGAACGCGATGCGGTCGTCGGCCGTGCGCTGGGCGTACATGTAGGAGTGGGCCGTGTCGCCGAGCAGTTCGCGGCCCGCCCAGCCGATGGAGTCCCAGACGGCCGCCGGCAGCGGCGCGGTGACGATCATGGAGCTGTTCATCGGCAGCCAGGTGCGGTGCTCGGCCGCGAACGTCGCGGTGAAACCCTCGGTGGCCCTGATCACGTAGTCCGCCTCGACCGTTCCGGCCGGGGTCCGGGCCCGGTGCGGGGCGATCTCGACGACCGGGGTGCGTTCGAAGACCTCGACGCCGAGGCGGCGTACGGCCCCGGCCAGGCCGCGCACCAGCCGGGCGGGCTGGACCCGCGCGCAGTGCGGCGTGAACAGCGCGTCGGTGGCGCCGGCGACCCGGATCCGGGACTCCCGCTCGGCGGGGTCCATCGGCCGCAGGTCCGCCTCGGCCCAGCCCCATCGCCGCTCGTGGTCGAGGGTCGCCCGGAGCCTGGCCCGCTGCGCGGCGTTGCGGGCGACCTGGACCTGGCCCCCCTTGACGATGCCGGCCTCGATGCCCTCCCGACGGGCGACCTCGATCACCTCGTCGATGGTCGCGAACATGGCCCGCTGCAGCCGCCGCACGGCGGCCGCGCCGTGCGTCCTGGCGTACCGCGCGGGGTCGCCGGCGAGCTCGGCGGTGAGCCAGCCGCCGTTGCGCCCGGACGCCCCGAAGCCGGCGAACTCCTTCTCCAGCAGCACGATCCGCAGGCCCGGCCGGGCCCGTTTGAGGTAGTAGGCGGTCCACAGCCCGGTGAACCCGCCGCCCACGATGGCGACGTCGGCCCGCCGATCCCCGCCGAGCGGGTCGCCCGGCTCGGGGAGGCCCGGCGCGCGGTACCAGAAGGAGACGTCGCCGTTGACGAAGTCATCGGCGAGCGGCAGATCACCGCTCACGGCCGCGCATCCCGTGATGCCCGTCGCGGGACCGCCATCACCGCTCCCCGGCGGCCTCGCCCGGCCCGGCCTCCTCGGCGCCGCCCGGAGCGGCCGCGGTCGCGTCCTCCGGGCCCGCGCCGTGCAGGGCGGTGTCGTCCGGGTGCGGATCGGCGGCCTGCGGATCGGCCGGGGCGCCGAGGGCGTCGAGCCTGCGCTCGATCCGCTCCACGGTGCCGATGAGGCGGTCGAGCCTCTCGGCGAGCCCGCGTGCCGACGGACGGACCCGGAGCTCGGCGTCGCCCACGCCCGGCACGTCGACCGGACGCGCCAGGGCCTTGAGCACCTCGACCCGGACCTCCATCAGGTCGTGGCCGTGCTCGGCCAGCACCTCCGCGGTGAGGCCGCCCTCCCGGATCAGCCCGAGCAGGATGTGCTCGGTGCCGAGGTGGTCGTGGCCCAGCCACAAGGCCTCCCGCAGGGACAGCTCCAGCACCTCCTTGGCGGCCGGTGCGAACGGCGGGCGCGCCGGTGACGGGGAGTCGCCCCGCCCCGTGACCGTCTCGGCGCGGCGGCGCAGGTCGTCGGGGTCGATGTCCAGCTTCCGCAGCGTCTTGACCGCCAGCCCTTCGCCGGCACGGATCAGGCCGAGCAGGATGTGCTCGGAGCCGAGGTGATGGTGGCCGAGACTCCGTGCCTCATCCTGGGCCAGGACGACCACACGGCGGGCGCGGGCGGTGAAACGCTTGAACAAGGGTTCTCCAGAAAGAGGCGAGGGCGGTGATATGTCCACTCTGTGCTTCGATGCGACCCTGCAAGGCCGTTACACGCCGCACGTGCGGGACACGGCACCGGCGCGGGGGTAGTTCTGGGAGCGTGGACCTGGACGAGGCGGCCGATCGGCTCTACGGCGTGGCGCCGGAGGAGTTCGTCGCCACGCGCACCGACCTGGTACGCCAGGCCCGGGGCGCCGGCGACGCGCCCCTGGCGCGCGAGATCGACCGGCTGCGGCGGCCGACCCTGGCCGCGTGGGCGGTCAACCAGGTCGCCCGCGAGCACCCGGCCGAGCTGGCCGAGCTGCTGGACCTCGGCGACCGGCTACGCGCCGCCTGGCACGACCACGACGCCGCCGCCCTCGCCGAGCTGACCGCGCGGCGGTCGCACCTCACCGGCGAACTGGTCACGCTGGTCCGCCGCACGGCCGAGCGGCGCGGCCACCCGCTCGCCGGGGGCGCCGCCACGGAGATCGAGCAGACCCTGGACGCCGCCACCGTGGACGCCGGCGCCGCCGCCCAGGTGCGCTCCGGCCGGCTGGTGCGGTCGCTCAGCCACACCGGTTTCGCCCCCGCCTCGCCGCCGCGGCCACGCCCCGAGGACGAGGCCGGCACACGCCGGAGGAAGGCGCGGCGCACACCGGGGGAGCGGGGCGAGAGCACGGCGAAACGCCCCGGGGATCGGGCACGGGACGGCGAGCGGGCGGAGCGGGAGCGGGCACGTGCGCGCGCCCTGGCCGAGGCGGAGCGGGCCCTCGGTGAGGCCGAGCGGGCCGGCGCAGACCACGCCGAGTGGGCGGAGGAGCTGGCGGCGGCCCAGCGGGAGCACGCCGAGCTGGCCGGGCTCGCCGCCGACCTCGAGGCCAGGCACGCCGGCGCCCGTGACGGGCTGGCCCGCGCGGAGCGCCGCCTCGACGTCGCCCGCCGTGACGAGCGCCGCGCCGCGGACGCCGCGGCGTCGGCCCGGCGCCGCGCCGACCAGGCCCGCCGTGCCCTGGACCGCCTCGCCGCGGACCCCTCCGAGGGCTGACCGCGCCGGGTGCGGGGGTCCGATCCCGGAGCGCCGATGGCGAGACCGCACCGAAGGGCTCGTGGCGGTGGAGCACCGAAGGGCTCATGGCGGCGCCGCGCTGAGCGATACCGTGCTGAAGGGCTGATGGCCGGGCCGTGCCGAGGGGGCCGGGAGAGCCGGTTCCCGGGCGGCGGTCAGCGGCCCGGGCGCAGTTCTATGAGGGCGATCTCGGGCGGGGCGCCGACGCGCACCGGCGGTCCCCAGTAGCCGGCGCCGCGGGTCACGTAGACCTGGGTGCCCCGCACCGTGGCGAGGCCGGCGACCACCGGCTGGCTCAGCGCGACGACCCGGTCGAACGGCACGATCTGGCCACCGTGGGTGTGCCCCGACAGCTGCAGGTCGACCCCGAACCCGGCCGCCTGCTCGACCTGCACCGGCTGGTGGGCGAGCAGCACCACCGGGCGGGAGGTGTCGCGGCCGCCGAGGGCGCGGCCCAGGTCCGGGCCGTCGTTCGACGAGCGGCCGTTCAGATCGTTCACCCCGGCCAGGTCGAGCACCCCGCCCTGGTGGCTGATCTCCACCCGCTCGTTGCGCAGCGGCCGGACCCCGAGCGAGGTCAGCTCGGCCTCCCACTCGGCCGGCCCGTTCGGGGTGTAGTACTCGTGGTTGCCCGTGACGTAGTAGGTGCCGTAGCGGGACTCCAGGCCGCCGAGCGGGCGGGCGAGGGCGCCGAGGCGGGCCACGCTGCCGTCGACCAGGTCGCCCACGATGGTCACCACGTCGGCCTGCAGTTCGTTGATCATGCGGGTGATGCGGCGGGTGTGCCCGAGGCCCGTCAGCGGGCCGAGGTGGATGTCGCTGACGACGGCGATGCGCAGCCCGCTCATGCGCGGGTCGAGCTTGGTCAAGGTCACCGGCACCCGGCGGATGACGGGGTCGCCGAGCGCCTCGCGGATGCCGAAGCCGACGGTCGCGAGCGCCCCCACCCCGGCGACGGCCGCGGCCGAGCGGGTGATGAACATCCGCCTGCCGAGCGCGCCGGGCGGTGCCGCGCCGGCGGAGCCGCCGCCCCGCCCGTCCGCGCCGGCGGGCCCGCCGACCGGCTCGGCGCCGTTCGCCGGCACCCCGGCCGCGGCCTGCTCGGTGCGCTCGATGCCAGGCGGCTCGGTGCCCGGCCGCTCACCTGCCGCCCTCTCGGCCGAGGGGGCCGGCTCGCCGTGCGCGACCCCCACCCGCACGGTGTCCGCGCCCGTGTCCGCGCTCGTGCCCGGGCCCTGGCCGGCGGCGGCCCGCGCACGGCGGGCGGTCCGGCGGACGGCCAGCAGGGCGAGCGCGCGCGGGATCTCCAGGGCGAGCAGGAAGAGCAGCAGGTAGAACACGACGGCCAGCCACAGGTAGCCGGGCCATGCCACGGTCCGGAACGCCTCCCAGGGGAGCAGCCGCTGACCCAGCAGGGCCATCACGATCAGCACGCTGAACGCCCCGAAGACCCAGGTGGCCACCCTGCGCGTCCTGCCGGGGCGGGTGGTGGAGCGGATCAGCCGGCGCCAGAAGTAGTAGTGAATGCCGAGGATCCCGAGAACACCCACTGTGACGAACATCCTGGACCCCTACCCGGCTCGGTCTTCCGGCGTCATGGGAGCCTGGCGCGCCCTACGCCCGTCCCGCCAATGTTAATGGCTATCACAGACGGGCGCGCACACGGCCGAGGCGGGGCCGCGGGGAAGGCGCGCCGGCCCTCGCGCGGCGCGATGACGCCGCAGCGAGGGCCGGGACGCTCTAGATCTCGCCCTCCAGGTCGGCCAGCAGCAGGCGCTTGGGCTTGGCGCCGATGATCTGCCGGACCATCTTGCCGTCACGGTACAGGTTGAGGGTGGGGAAACCCATGACGCCGTACCGCGTCGTGATGTCGGGGTTCTCGTCGCCGTTCAGCTTCGCCACCGTGAGACGGTCGCCGTACTCCGCCTCGATCTCCTCAAGGATCGGCGCGATCACGCGGCAGGGCGCGCACCACTCCGCCCAGAAATCGACCAGAACCGGCCGATCTGCGGCGAGCACCTGCTCGTCGAAGGTCTCGCTCGTCACTGTGATCATCGTTGTCCTCCGGGTTCAGGGCGCAGCCCGGGCAGGCGCGCGCCAGCTGGGCGGCCACCTCGGCGCGGCGCCTGACCAGGGTGCGGATCTCCGCGTCGATCTCGGCGATGCGGCGGCGGTAGACGGCCAGCGACTCCGGGCACGAGTCGCCCGACTCGTGCCCGGCCCGCAGGCACTCCACGAACGGCCGCGCGTCGGCGAGCGTGAACCCGGCCGCGAGCAGGCTGCGGATCTCCCGGACCACCCGCAGGTCGGTCTCGTCGTAGCGGCGGTAGCCGTTCGTGTCGCGCCTGGCCGTGATCAGCCCTTGCTGCTCGTAGTAGCGCAGCGACCGCGTACTGGCTCCGGCGCGTCGGGCCAGCTCTCCGATGCGCATCGATCCTCTCCGATCCGGCCCCGTTTCCGGTGGCCGTCCACGACGCTAAGCCTTGACACCGGCGTCAAGGTCAAGCGGCCACCGGGCCGGATTCATCGCTTTAGGAGGCGGGCCGGGCGAGTCCCGCGGGGAGCAGCCCGGCGGCGGCCCGATCCAGCAGGAGCAGCGTGCGGTGCGCACCCCTGGCACCGGCCGCGGGGGCCCGCGACGGGTCGGTCTCGGTCACGGCGCGGCGGATCGCCTCGGCCTTCGGCTCGCCCGCCGCGACGAGCCACACCTCACGCGCCGCACGGATAGACGGCAGAGTCAGGGAGATCCGGGTGGGCGGCGGCTTGGGCGAGTCGTGCACCGCCACCACCGGCCGCTCGTCCCGCACCCCCGGCAGACCGGGAAACAGCGAGGCCACGTGCGCGTCGGGGCCGACCCCGAGCAGCAGCACGTCGAACGACGGCACCGGGCCGTCGTCGCCGGGCCGGGTCGCGCGGCGCAGCTCCTCGGCGTACGCCTCGGCGCCGGCCTCGGGGGACAGGCCCTCGCCGGCCCGCGGCATCACGTGCACACGGGCCGGGTCGGTGTCGATATGGGCGAACAGGGCCTCCCGGGCGCCGGTCTCGTTGCGCTCCGGGTCGCCCTCGGGCAGGAACCGCTCGTCGCCCCACCAGAAGTCCACCGCCCGCCAGTCGACCGACGAGCGGGCCGGGCCGGCGGCCACGGCGGCGAGCGTCGCGGTGCCGAGGCCGCCGCCGGTGAGCACGACCGAGGCCGAGCCGGTGGCCGACTGCGCGTCGGCCAGCCGGATGATCAGCCGCGTCGCCACCGCCCGGGCGAGGGCGTCGGCGTCGTCGTACACGATCGCTTCCGGCGCGCCCATCACGACATCCTGGCGAGCCAGGAGATGGCGGCGGCGTACGTGTCGTCGGGGTCGAGCCGCCGCAGCTCCTCGGCCAGCAGGTCGGAGGTGGGGCGGCGGGCCAGCGCGACATGGCGGGTCGGCCGCCCGGGCCGCGAGAGCGTGGCCAGGCGCGCGTCCTGGCGGTTGATGGAGATCTCGCCGTCCTCGAGCGTCAGCCGCACGGTGGTCAGGCCCGGGCCGGCCGAGTCGCCCACCAGGACCGGGGCGTCCAGCCGCTCCGACAGCCACGCCGCGAGCAGCGGCGCGCTGGGGTTGCCGGGGGCGCCCTCGACCAGGCCGCCGGTGACCTTGCCCACCGGCTGGTCGAACGTCGCGGCCAGCAGGCTGCGCCACGGCGTCAGCCGGGTCCAGGCGAGGTCGGTGTCGCCGGGCACGTAGCCCTGGGCCCGCGAGTTGATGGCCCGCACGGGGTACTTCTCGGCCCTGGCGTCGGTGATGCGGCGCTGGGCGAGCGCCCCGATGGGGTCCTTCGCCGGCACCGCGGGCGACTCGCCGGGCCACCACGCCACCACCGGCGTGTCGGGCAGCAGCAGCGGGCTCACCACCGAGTCGGCGTGCTCGGTGAGCTGGCCGTACAGGCGCAGTAACACGACCTCGCCCGGGGTGGACTCGCCGATGCGGATCTCGGCGTCGAGACGCGGCGGCTCGTCGGTCTCGCGGGGGATCGCCACCAGGATGCGCGACGGGTGCTCGCGGGCGGCGTCGGTCGCCGCGCGCACCGCGTCGTACTGGTGGCCCTCGTCGGTGACCACGACCAGCGTGAGCACCATGCCGATCGCCGGCGCGCCCATCTGGTGGCGCAGCAGCGTGAGCTGTGTGTCGATCTTCGACGAGGTCGTCGAGGTGAGCATGAAACTGGTCACAGCCGCCTCCAGACCCTTCCGTCACGGGACATCATCGCGTCGGCGGACGGTGGGCCCCAGGTGCCCGCCTCGTAGTCGTCGGGCGGCCCCTGCGTCGCCCAGAACTCCTCGATCGGGTCGAGGATCTTCCACGACAGCTCGACCTCCTGCTGGTGCGGGAACAGCGGCGGGTCGCCCACCAGCACGTCCAGCAGCAGCCGCTCGTACGCCTCGGGCGACGACTCGATGAACGACTCGCCGTAGGCGAAGTCCATCGTGACGTCGCGCACCTCCATGGCCGTGCCGGGCACCTTGGAGCCGAACCGCACGGTCACCCCCTCGTCCGGCTGCACCCGGATGACCAGGGCGTTCTGCCCCAGGATCTCGGTGTCGGTGCGGCTGAACGGCAGGTGCGGGGCACGCTGGAACACCAGGGCCACCTCGCTCACCCGGCGGCCGAGCCGCTTGCCGGTGCGCAGGTAGAACGGCACCCCGGCCCAGCGCCGGTTGGCGATCTCCAGCTTGATCGCGGCGTACGTCTCGGTGATGGAGTCGGCGGGGATGCCGTCCTCCTCCAGATAGCCCTTGACCGGCTCACCGCCCTGCCAGCCCGCCGTGTACCGGCCGCGCGCGGTGCCGAGCGCCAGGTCCTGGGGCAGCCGCACCGCCCGCAGCACCTTCTCCTTCTCCCGGCGCAGCGCGTCGGCGTCGAAGAACACGGGGTCCTCCATCGCGGTCAGCGCCAGCAGCTGGAGCAGGTGGTTCTGGATGACGTCGCGGGCCGCGCCGATGCCGTCGTAGTAGCCGGCCCGGCCGCCGATGCCGATGTCCTCGGCCAT
>JBIQJI010000100.1:0-17281 GCA_044507605.1 Actinomycetales bacterium
TGTGGTCGCGAGCTTTGCTCGCTCCGCGGGCCTCCTCGTCATTTCGCCCGGGGGGGGGACGATCCCCCGGAGCCCCCCGATGTGAGGGCTGCCGCCCCCACGCCCCCGCCCGCGCCGCCTCACTCGTGGTCGGGGCGTTGGGGTTGCCATGCGTTCCCGCCTGCGGCCTTTGACTGGCGGACCCACTTCGCCGCCTTGGTGCGGGCGGTTGCTGGTTGGCCGGTTGCCTATGAGGACCGGCGCCCTCTCGTCCCCACCGACAGCCCCTTGGGTTGTGGGGCCACATCCCCGATTGCTGCTGGGCGTCGTCCCTGTGGCCGCGGTCGGTGGGCCCCGTCCGCTGAACTCGGCGCTACCGGCCCTCGGCGCGCTGAGCCCTCGGAGGGCCGGCCCTGCGGGCCTTGCGCGCTTGGCTTCCCCTGCATTGGTCGGCTGCGGCCCGGGAGGTGTTCGTTGAGGATGGTGCCGCCCAGGCTCCGGCCGCCGTCGGTGACCTCTTCGAGGATCGCCGGTGTGGTCGCGCGGGCGCGCTCGCCGTGGACGTTCGCGAACGCGTCCGTGACCGCGTCCTGGAGGCGTTTCTTCGAGGCGGTGGTGAGGGTGCCGGCGGGCACCTTCAGGTCGGCGTAGGGCATGGTGCCTCCTCGCTCAGCCGTTGTGCGGGTCGGCGGCGTTGAGGGCCGCGACGACCTGGTCGTAGTCGCCGCGGGCCTCGCCGAAGCGGAGGAACTTCACGTTTTCGACGAGGATCTCTTTGGCGTCGGGATCGGTCTCCAGCAGCGTCATGGCCTCGTCGGCGAACTCGTCGAGCGGCATCGCGAACTCGGAGGTCTCATGGCCGGGCATGAGCGCCGTGCGCACCGACGGCGGCACCAGCTCGATCACCTGGACGCCGGTGCCGGCGAGTTGCAGGCGCAGCGTCTCGCTGAGCTGGTGGATCGCGGCCTTGGTCGCGTTGTACGTAGGCGTGATCTTCAGCGGGGCGTGGGCCAGGCCCGACGAGACCGTGACGATCGTGGCGCCCGGGCGGGTCCGCAGGTGCTCGATGAGCGCGGCGATCAGGCGGATCGGGCCGAGCACATTGGTGGTGACCTGCGCTTCGGCGTCGGCCAGGAAACCGCCGGTGCGCCAGTCCTCGGCGCGCATGATGCCCGCCATGGCGACGAGCACGTTCAGTTCGGGATAGCGGTCCAGGACGTCGCGCACGGCCGACCTGATCGACGCGGCGTCGGCGGTGTCGATGCGTACGGTGCCGAAGCCGTGCTCGGCCGCCAGCCTGCCCAGCAGCTCGGTGCGGCGGCCGCCGATGATGACGGTGTTGCCCTTCGCCTGCAGCCGCAGGGCCAGCGCCAGGCCGATGCCGGACGTGGCGCCGGGAATGAAGATCGTGTTTCCGGTGATGTCCATACCCCTGACCATGCCCGCATCGTCACGCGGTTGGCAGAGAACTCCGGATCGGGGGATCGGCGGTCCCTGGTTGCGGCGATGCCCGCCGCAGCATCATGGACGACATGAACCGTGCCGCTCTCGCCGACTTTCTGCGGCGCCGCCGTGCGGCGCTGCGCCCGTCCGACGTGGGCCTGGTGCCCGGGCCGCGGCGCCGCACCCCCGGGCTGCGGCGTGAAGAGGTCGCGGCGCTGACGGGCATGTCCAGCGACTACTACGTGCGGCTGGAGCAGCAGCGCGGGCCACAGCCGTCGGAGCAGATGCTGGCGGCCCTCGCGCGTGCGCTGCGCCTGACCACCGACGAGCGTGATCACCTGTATCGGCTGGCCTGCCACAACGTGCCGCGCCGCACGCCGGAGGACACCCATGTGGCGCCGGCGCTGCTGCGGGTGCTGGACCGGCTGGAGGACACGCCGGCGCTGATCCTGTCCTCGCTCGGGGAGACCCTGGTCGCGAACCGGCTCGCTGCGGCGATCTTCGGGGATGCCTCCACGCGCACGGGGTGGGCGCGCAGCGACGTGTACCGCTGGTTCACCGATCCGTCGGCACGGGCCGTCTACCCGCCCGAGGACCATGACCGGCAGGCGCGCGCCCTGGTCGCGTCCCTGCGCGTCGCGTACGGGGCGGCGGGGCCCGATTCGCGCGCCGCCGGTCTGGTGCGGGCGCTGCTGGCCGAGTCGGAGGAGTTTCGCGGCCTGTGGGAGCGGCACGAGGTCGCGCGGCGGTTCGCGGACCACAAGACCCTGATCCACCCGGAGCTGGGCCGTATCGAGGTCGACTGCCAGGCGTTGTTCACCGAGGATCAGGCGCAGGCCCTGCTGGTGCTCACGCCGGCGCCGGGCAGCGAGGCCGAGGACAAGATCCGGCTGCTGGCGGTGCTGGGGCACGAGCGGTTCGCCGCGCCGCCCGCACCGTGAGCGCGCCGGTCAGCCGCGGAGGAGGTCGGCGAGGACGGCGGCCTGGCTGATGTCGCTGTCCTTGGTCGCGGTGAGCAGGGTAAGGGGGCGGCGGGCGGCCAGCTCGCGCAGGTGGGAGAGGGCGGCCGCGCGTTCGGGCGCTTCGAGCTCGGCCAGGTAGCGGCGCTTGAACTCGTCGAAACGGGCCGGGTCGTGGCCGTACCAGGTGCGCAGCTCAGGGGACGGAGCGACCTGTTTGCACCATTCGTCGAGGTGGGCGCGGTCCTTGCTCAGGCCGCGCGGCCAGACCCGGTCGACCAGGACCCGGGCCCCGTCGGATGCGTCCGGCGCGTCGTAGACCCGCCGCACGGTGACCTGTGGCGTGCTCGCCATCATGCGACGCCTCCTCATCTGACGTGAAGCGATTCTGAGCGTAGCCGCGCCCGGCCCGTGTGGCCGGGCTTACCCGCTCATGCCCGCGCGCGGGGCCGTCACACCGGTCCGGCGGGAAGCGCGGCCGGGGTCACTCGGCGGCGATCGGCTTGGTGCGGCGGGGGATGAGCAGGACGGCGGCGATGCACACCGCGGCCATGACGATGAGCGTCAGGAACACGTGGTGGGTCGCCTCGAACAGCGACGTGCGGATGAACGACACGATGGGGGAGGAGATGGCGCCGCCCTGGGCCTGGAGCACGCGGGAGGCCTCGTCGACGTCGCTGGGCAGCCGGCCGGCGAGCGCCGCGGGCGGGTGCTCGAAGCGGCCGGACAGCGTCGAGTTGGAGATGGCGCCGAGGATCGCCGCGCCGCCGGCGCTGCCGAGCGACCGGCAGAACATGTTGGCCGCGGTGACCACGCCCCTGCGCTCCCATTCGACGACCGACTGGACGGCCACCATCGCGGGGGCCGACGACAGGCCGAGCCCGGCTCCGACGACGAAACACATCGCGACCACTTCCCAGATCGGGCTGTGCTCGGCCAGCAGGGCGCACAGCACGACCCCGGCCAGCACCACGAAGGACCCGATCAGCGTGGTGTCGCGGAAGCCGACGCGCAGGTAGATCCGGCCCGACATGCCGGAGGCCAGCGGCCAGCCGATCGACAGGGCCGCCACGGCGAACCCGCCGGCCACCGCGCTGGCGCCGAGCACACCCTCGGCGTACGTCGGGATGTAGGAGGTGAGGCCGATGAGGACGGCGCCGACGGCCAGGCTGACGAGGTTGCCGCCGACGAGGACGCGGTGGCGGAACACCCACAGGGGCAGGATCGGCTCGGCGGCCCTGCGTTCGACCAGGACGAACGCGGCCACACAGGCCAGGCCGGCGGCGAAGATGATCAAGCTCGGCGGGCCGGTCCAGCCCCAGGCCACGCCGCCCTGCAGCAGGCCGAGCATGATCAGTGAGGAGCCGGCGGTGAGCAGCGCGGCGCCGGCGTAGTCGATGCGGTGGGAGGTGCGGTCGACCCGCTCGGCGAAGCGCCGGGCGAGCATCCACACGGCGAAGGCGCCGAGCGGCACGTTGATGTAGAAGATCCAGCGCCAGGTGAGGTACTCGGAGAACAGGCCGCCGAGGGCCGGCCCGATCACCGCCGAGATCCCCCACACGCTGCCCAGGTAGCCCTGCACCCGGGCCCGTTCCTCGACGGAGTACATGTCGCCGACCACGGTGGTGCTGACCGGCAGGATGGCCCCGGCGCCGAGGCCCTGCACGGCGCGGGACGCGATCAGGGCGGACATGTCCCAGGCGAAGCCGCACAGCACCGAGCCGAGCAGGAAGAGCGCCACACCGGCGTACATGATGGGCCTGCGGCCGTACATGTCGCAGAGCCGGCCGTAGATCGGCACGGACAACGCCTGCGTGAGCAGGTAGATCGAGAACAGCCAGGGAAACTGGGAGAAGCCGCCCAGGTCGGCGACGATGGACGGGACCGCCGTGGCGATGATCGTGCTGTCGATCGCCACCAGCCCGGTGCACAGCATGATCGCGAAGAGCACTGGGCCGCGTTCGGACCGGAGTCCGACGCCGTTCGAGGTGGTCGCCGTCATCACGTTGTGTCAGCCTCCATGTGCATAACGTGCCCATCTCTGGGCAGACCTCCACCGTAACTGACATTCTGCACCGCACCAATACCAATGCCGCATGTGCCCTGCGCGTAGCTGCCATTCATCCCGGAAGCACCGACAACGGCAGAAAAATGGATTGATTACCGGTAATAGGCTTGGAGGGGCATGTATCGCCTTGCCCGTCCCTGTACCCGGCGTCGGTGAGGAGTGTGTTCACGTCGAGTTCCCTATGGCGGTTGAAATCGCATCTTCGTCCGTATCTCCCCCTTCTGATCGTCATGTGGCTGGCCGCGATGGCCGGCATCGGGATCTCGATCATCACGCCCCTCGTGGGCAAGGAGATCATCGATGGCCCGGTGACCCACGGCGACCGCGCCGCACTCATCCCGCTCGGGCTGCTCGCGCTCGTGCTGGGCGCGACCGAGGCGTTCCTGACGTTCCTGCGCAGATGGACCCAGGCCGGGCCGGTGCTCGGCGTCGAGACCGCCATCCGCGCCGACCTGTACGCCCAGCTGCAGCGCCTGCCGATGCGCTTCCACAACGAGTGGCAGTCGGGCCAGCTGCTCTCCCGGGCCACCACCGACCTGTCGGTGATCAGGCGCTTTTTCGGGTTCGGCGCGCTGTTTCTGGTCATGAACATCCTGCAGCTCGGCACCGTGACCGTGGTGCTGCTGCGGATGTACTGGCCGCTCGGGCTGCTCGTCGCCACCTCGGCGGTGCCGATCGTCTTCGTGTCGCTGCGCTTCGAAAAGCGCTATATCAGGACGTCGCGGCAGGTCCAGGACCAACAGGGCGACCTCGCCACGCTGGTGGAGGAGTCGGCGCTGGGGATGCGCACGATCAAGGCGTTCGGCCGGCGGCACCACGTGTACGACGGCTACGACGAGGTCGCGCGCAGGCTGTACCGCACGTCCATGGACAAGGTGCGGCTGTCGGCCCGGTTCTTCACCTTCCTTGAGGTGATCCCGAACGTCACCCTGGCGCTGGTGCTGCTGCTCGGCGCGCTCGCGGTGGGCGCCGGGTCGCTGACCCTCGGCACGCTCGTGGCGTTCACGACGCTGATGCTGCAGCTGGTGTGGCCGATCGCGTCGCTCGGTCACATCCTGGCCATGGGCCAGGAGGCGATGACCTCCGCCGACCGGGTCATGGAGGTGCTCGACACCCCGCCGGTCATCACCGGCGGCACCGTCACGCTCGCCGAGCCGCGCGGCCACCTGCGGTTCGAAGGCGCCGGGTTCACCTTCCCCGGCGCCGACCGGCCCGTGCTGCGCGACGTGTGGCTCGACGTACGGCCCGGCGAGACCGTGGCCCTGGTGGGGGCGACCGGGTCGGGCAAGACGACGCTCACCGCGCTCGTGCCCCGGCTGCTCGACGTCACCGAGGGCCGCATCACCATCGACGGCACCGACGTGCGGGACCTGACGCTGCCGTCGCTGCGGTCGATCGTGACGACCGCGTTCGAGGACCCGACGCTGTTCTCGATGAGCGTCCGGGAGAACATCACGCTCGGCCATCACGAGGCCACCGACGAGGAGGTGCGGGCCGCGCTGGAGGTCGCGCAGGCGACCTTCGCCTACGACATGCCGTGGGGGCTCGACACCCGCATCGGCGAGCAGGGCATGTCGCTGTCGGGCGGGCAGCGGCAGCGGCTGGCGCTCGCCCGCGCCGTGCTCGGCCGGCCGAAGATCCTCGTGCTCGACGACACGCTGTCGGCGCTGGACGTCGAGACCGAGGCGCTGGTGGAGGAGGCGCTGCGGCTGGTGCTCGCCGACGCCACCGGCATCGTCGTCGCGCACCGGGCGTCCACGGTGCTGCTCGCCGACAAGGTCGCGCTGCTGCGCGACGGCACCATCAGCCACGTGGGACGGCACCAGGACCTGCTGGCGGAGGTGCCGGAGTACCGCGCCCTGCTCGCCCAGGACGCCGGCCTCGACTCCGAGGAGGTGCTCAGGTGACGACCGCCGACTCCGCCGGCTGGCGGGGCGTGGCCGCGGAGGACCGCGACGAGCTGCCGGAGAAGGTGTCGCTGCTGCTGCGCACCCGGTCGCGGCGGCTGCTGCTGGCTTTGCTGCGCCCGCACCGCAGGGCGATCACCCTGCTGGTGGCGATCATCGTGATCTCGAACGGCGCGGGGCTCGCCATCCCGTACCTCGTGAAGGTGGGCATCGACGCCGGCATCCCGCCGATGCAGCGCCACCAGGGCGCCGGCACGCTGCTGGTGAGCGTGGCCGCCGTGCTGGCGGCGGCGCTGGTGCAGGCGGCGACCCGGCAGCTGTTCCTGCGCCTGTCGGGGGAGGTCGGCCAGGACATCCTGCTGGAGCTGCGGCGGCGGGTGTTCGCGCATTTCCAGCGGCTGTCGCTGTCGTTCCACGAGAAGTACACCTCCGGGCGGGTCATCTCCCGGCTCACCTCCGACATCGACGCGATCGCCGAGCTGCTCCAATCGGGCTTCGACGGCATCGTCACGGCCGTGCTGACCCTGTTCGGCACGGCCGCGATGCTGCTGGTCCTCGACGTCCACCTCGGCCTGGTGGCGCTGGTGCCGCTGCCGGTGCTGCTGCTGTTCACCCGGTGGTTCCGCAACCGGTCCGCGATCGCCTACCGCCGGACCCGGGAGACCGTCGCCCTGGTGATCATCCACTTCGTGGAGTCGATGACCGGCATCCGCGCCGTGCAGGCGTTCCGCCGTGAGCCCCGCAACCAGGAGATCTTCGAGCGGCTCAACCGCGACTACCGCGACGCCAACATGCGCAGCATGCGGCTGGTCGCGCTGTTCATGCCGGGCATCAAACTGATCGGCAACGTCACCGTCGGCGTCGTCCTGCTGTACGGCGGCCTGCTGGCCCTGCGCGGAGAGGTCACGGTCGGCGTGCTCGCCGCGTTCCTGCTCTACCTGCGCCAGTTCTACGAGCCGATGCAGGAGATCAGCCAGTTCTACAATTCCCTGCAGTCGGCCGGGGCGGCCCTGGAGAAACTGTCGGGGGTGCTGGAGGAGCGGCCCGAGGTGGCCGAGCCGGCCCACCCCGTGCCGCTGCCCGCGCCGCGCGGCGCGGTGCGGTTCGACGGCGTGGAGTTCGCGTACGCCAACGGCGTGCCGGTGCTGCCCCGGCTGGATCTGGACATCCCGGCCGGGCAGACCGTGGCCGTGGTCGGCGCGACCGGGGCCGGCAAGACGACCCTGGTCAAGCTGATCTCCCGGTTCTACGATCCGGTCGCCGGGCGGGTGCTGCTCGACGGGGTGGACCTGCGCGACCTGGACGAGGCGACGCTGCGCCGGGCCGTGGTCATGGTGACGCAGGAGAACTTCCTGTTCTCCGGCACCGTGGCCGACAACATCCGGTTCGGCCGGCCCGACGCCACGGAGGCGGAGGTCGTCGCGGCCGCCGAGGCGATCGGGGCCGCGGAGTTCATCGAGGCACTGCCCGACGGCTACGACACCGAGGTCGGCAAGCGTGGCGGCCGCATGTCGGCGGGGCAGCGGCAGCTCGTGGCGTTCGCCCGGGCGTTCCTCGCCGATCCCGCCGTGCTGATCCTGGACGAGGCCACCTCGAGCCTGGACGTGCCGAGCGAGCGGCTGGTGCAGCGGGCGGTGCGCACCGTGCTGTCGGGGCGCACCGCGCTGATCATCGCGCACCGGCTGTCCACCGTGGAGATCGCCGAGCGGGTGCTGGTGGTGGACGGCGGCCGCATCGTCGAGGACGGCCCGCCGGCCCGGCTGATCGCCGGCGACGGCCGGTTCGCCGGGCTGCACCAGGCCTGGCTCGACAGCCTCGCCTGATCGGCACGGCCGGTGTCTCATCCGGGCGGATCGGCCGGGGCGGTAACGTGGGCGGCCTACGCAGACCGTCGAAGGACCGCGTGATGAGTTCGACCCGCATACCGCCCAGGCCCATGCGTGCCGACGCGCGCCGCAACTACGAGCGGCTGCTCGCCGAGGCCAGGGCGATGTTCACCGAGCACGGGGCCGAGACGTCGCTGGAGGAGATCGCACGCCGGGCGGGTGTCGGCATCGGCACCCTCTACCGTCACTTCCCCAACCGCGAGACCCTGATGGAGGCCGTCTACCGCGATCAGGTGCGGGAGCTGGCGAGGCTCGCCCGCGAGCTCACCGAGGCCCTGCCGCCCGACCGGGCGCTGGAGCAGTGGATGCGCTCGGCCGGCACCGGCGCCATGACCCGGCGCGGCCTCATGTCGGCCCTGAAGGCCGTGCTCGACCCGTCGTCGGCGGTGTTCGGCGAGTGCCGCGCCCAGATGGCCTCGGCCGCCGAGCTGCTCCTGGAGCACGGCAAACGCGCGGGCAGGGTGCGGCCCGATGTCGGCCCGACCGATGTGCTGCGGCTGCTGCACGGCTTGTGCGTGGCCAGCGAGTCCGCGCCGGAAGCCTACGACCGGCTGCTGCGGATCATGCTGGACGGGCTGCGCCCTCCCGTAGCGAAAGTGTGATGGGGGAGAGTGCACGGGCAAGGGGGAATTGCCGTACGCTCCCGATCATGGCATCAGGTCCTCACCGAGAAGCCCCTTCGTCTCGGCTGGGGAACATCGGCGACGCGGCCGAGGAACTGCGGGTTCGCGCGGAGTCCCGGCCCATCGCGACGGGGCGCAAGACCAACGGGACCGACGTGGCGCGACGCGTCGCCGCCGTGCCGACATACATCATGGCGGAGGCGGAGACCACCCCGCTGCCGAAGATCGTCATCGTGGATCCGCCCCCACCGGTGAAACGGCGCGGCCTGCGCCGGCTGGGCGACCTGCCCATGCGGGTGATCTACCGGGCGGCGGCCGTCGTGCTCACGGTGGCGGTCGCCGGCGCGGCCGCGGTGGTGTTCGTGGTGGTCCGCCCGGGCGACCGGCCGGTGCGCGACACGGCCGCCGCCTCGGCGCCGTCGGTGTCCGCCGCGGCCCCGTCCATCGCCGCCTCGGCGCCTCTCGCATCCGCATCGTCGTCGGCGTCCCCCCTGACGTCCCCGGCCCCGGACCCCTCCAGCCCGCCCGCCCGAGTGGAGACGCGAGGGCTGGATCCGCTGGTCGCCGCCCTGGCCGACCCCCGGGTGCGCGAGCTGCCCGCGGCGCATCGGCTCGGCCGGCTGCCGGGCCGCTCGGCCAAGCCGAAGAGGTGGATCAGGGACGGCCGGTCCGGCATCGCCGTCGCCCGGCTGCGCGGCGGGTGGCGCATCGCCCCGGCGGCGCCGTTCGCGACCCGCCAGGTGCTGCCGGCGGCCAAGGGCGACGCCCACCGGGCGCTGCTCGTGACCTGCCCGGTCCCCACGCTGGTGCGGCGCGAGCTGCGCGACACCGCGGTCATCGCCGCCCGCTGGACCCTCAACCACCAGCCGCACGGCGCCGTGATCCACTGGGTCGCCTCGCAGCCGGTCAAGGTCGGCCGCGCCGACGGCTGGCTGCTGGCCTACCGGACCGCCTACTCGGTCGGGGGCGAGAAGCACACGTCGATGGACGCCGTGGTGCTCGTCGATGTGCCCCGTCGCAAACCGGCGATGATGTTCATCTCCGTCCCCGACGGCCGGCGCTCCCACTGGCGTGACATCAACACCGCCGTGTCGGCGCTCAAAGTGCTCACGGCGCGATCGAAGGCGTGAGGCCGCGTCTGCGCGGGGGCGCCCGGCCCCCGCACGTACGGTCGGCTGCGGGTAGGGTGCGATGACGTGACCGAGATCATCCTTGCCTCCGCCTCGCCGGCGCGGCTGGCCGTGCTGCGCGCCGCGGGCCTCGACCCCAAGGTGGTCGTCAGCGGGGTCGACGAGGAGGCCATCAGCGCCGAGAGCCCGTCGGCGCTGTGCCTGGCCCTCGCGCGGGCCAAGGCCGCGGCCGTCGCCCGGTCCGCGCCGCCCGGCACGCTGGTGATCGGCTGCGATTCGGTGCTGGAGCTCGACGGCGTGGCCCACGGCAAACCGGGCACTGCCGAGGCGGCGCGGCGGCGCTGGCGATCGATGCGCGGCCGCACCGGCGTCCTGCTCACCGGCCACTGCGTGATTCACCGTCCGCCCGGGCGGGTGGGCGACGACGATGGCGACGCCACGACCGCGGGCGCCCGGCACCGGGAGGCCGCCGAGGTGGCGGCCACCACCGTGCGGTTCGGCGAGCCCTCCGACGAGGAGATCGAGGCGTACGTGGCGAGCGGCGAGCCGCTGCGGGTCGCGGGCGCGTTCACCCTCGACGGGCTCGGCGGCTGGTTCGTCGACGGCATCGACGGCGACCACGGCAACGTGCTCGGCATCTCGCTGCCGCTGCTGCGGCGGCTGTTCGGCACGCTCGGCGTGCCCGTCACGGCGCTGTGGAGGAGGGGCGGATGAGTGCGATGGCGGCGCGGCGCACCGCGGGCGGGTCCGCCGCTGGAGTCGGGAGTCTCCTGCGCGGCGTCCGCTGGGCGGCGCGCAACCCCCGCTGGTGGCTGTTCGGGCTGATCCCGGCCCTGGTGGCCCTGGTCATCTACATCGTCGTGCTCACCGTGCTCGCCGTGGAGTCGGGCGACCTCGCCCGGCTCGCCACGCCGTTCGCCGACGGCTGGGCCGAGGGGGCCCGCGACACGCTGCGGGTGCTGGTCGCGATCCTGATCGTCGGCGCGGGGGCCGCGCTGGCCGTCGTGACGTTCACCGCGCTCACGCTCGCCGTCGGCGAGCCCTTCTACGAGAAGCTGTCCGAGCAGGTGGAGCGCGACCTGGGCGGCCTGCCGGCCGCGCCCGACGTGCCCCTGTGGCGGTCGATCCTCCGGTCGCTGCGCGACAGCCTGATCACTTTGTGGTACACCCTGCTGCTCACGCTGCCGCTGTTCGTCCTGGGCTTCGTGCCGGTGATCGGGCAGACCGTGGTGCCGGTGCTCGGCGCTCTGGTGTCGGGGTTCTTCCTCACCGTCGAATTGACCTCGCTCCCGATGGAGCGCCGCGGCCTCGGCCGCCGCGAGCGGTTCGCCCTGCTGCGTGCGAACAAGGGCCTCGCGCTCGGCTTCGGGGTGCCCGTTTTTCTGATCTTCCTCGTGCCCCTGGTCGTGGTGGTCGCCATGCCCGCGGCGGTGGCGGGGGCGGCCATCCTGGTCCGCGAGCGGCTCTGCCCGGAACAGGTTATCCACAGGGAGCCGGACAGCGCTCACGAAGGGTGACCGGAACGGCCATCCTCGTGGCCATGACGTCCACCGAAACGCCACGCGTCCTGCTCACCCGACCGGGCGACCTGCTCGGCGCCATCCCCTACCTGCTCGGCTTCCACCCCGCCGACTGCCTGGTCATCACCGGCTTCACCGGCCGCCCGCGCGGCGGCCGGCTGCGGCTCACCATCCGGGTCGACCTGCCGGCCCCGCCGGGCTCGCTCGGCGGCCATGTGCCGCTGCTGCGGCGCGAGGGGGTCGCGCAGGTCGTCCTGGCGGGGTTCGGGCCGGGCCCGCTGATCACCCCGGCCGTCGACCGGCTCATCGGGCTCGTGCGGGCGGGCGGCATCGAGTGCCTCGACGCGTTGCGCGCCCACGAGGGCCGCTACTGGTCGTACCTGTGCACCCGCACCGACTGCTGCCCGGCCGAGGGGGTGCCCTACGACGCGGCCTCGGGCCCGGTGGCCGCGGCGGCGGCAGCGGCCGGCCTGGTCGCGCTGCCCGACCGGGCGAGCCTGGAGCGCTCCCTGGCGCCGCGGGGCGGCCCCGGCCGGGCCGCCATGAGACAGGCCACGGCCCGGGTGGTGGCCGGGGTGCGCGGCGCGCTCACCGGCGAGCCTGACGGCGAGCACGTCGCCGCTTTCGTCGCCGCGGGGCTCGACCGGCTGCGCCGGGCCGTCGCGACCTACGCTCGGGGAGCCCGGCTCGCCGACTCCGAGGCGGCGCGGCTCGGCCTCGACCTCGCGGTGATCCGGGTGCGCGACGAGGCGTGGGTCCTCATCGACGATGCCGGGCTCGACGCCCATCTGGCCCTGTGGAAAGACCTCACGCGCCGGCTGGAGCCGCGTTTCGTGCCGCCGGCGGCGGCCCTGCTCGGCGCCGCCGCCTGGCGGGCCGGCGACTGCGCGCTCGCGGGCCTGGCGGTCGAGCGGGCCCTCGCCATCGACCCGGCCTACTCGATGGCGCGCCTGCTCCGGGAAGGGCTGCGCCACGTGCTCTCGCCCGACGCCCTCCGCGCGCGCATGCCCACCACGGCCGAGCTCGACGACGCGATGGGCCCGCCCGCCCTCTCGTGGCTCGCCCCGCTGACCGCGCTGCTCGACGACCCGGGCGACCGGCCCGGCCACGCCGCGTCCGTCCCCTCGGGCCCGGCCACGCCGGCGGCAGGTCAGCCGCGGGGCTCTTCGGCGTTACGGCGGCGCTCGTTGTAGGCGCGCATGCGTTGCGGGTATCCGGTGATCTGCACGTCGTAGACCGGCAGGGCCAGGTCGCGGGCCACCTTGCCGATGACCCGCGGCGAGCCGACCCGGCGGCGCGTCCACTCGCCGTCGTGGGCCACGGCCACGGCGGTGGTGTCGGTGGCGAACGTCTCGGGCTCGACGTAGAACTCCACGCCGCGGCGCGAGCGCGCGAAGTCGATCAGCGCCTCGATGTCCTCGTCGGTCGCCTCACGGTCGAGCCGGGCGACTTTGGCGCCTCGCATGCGCCTGATTCCGTAGCGATCCCGCCATCTCATCGAATCTCCTAGAGCGTGGAGACCCCAGCCGCCAGGCGTGGGGGGAAAAGCGCCGCAGGTCGCCGCGCGTGGTGCTGTGCGGTGTGATGCCGGGACTGCTGGGCGGCGCGAACCGAGTCGCCGATCCTACCGGCGCTTCGGTGAGATGTGAAGCCCGCGCGGGCGGTATTCGATCAAGGGTGGGCCGCCCGTCCGATGCCTCGACCGGCACGGCCGCCGCCGGTGCGGCGGGCGGCCGCCATCGCCCGGGTCGCGGTCGCGGCGTCAGCGGTCGGAGGGAGCCCACACTTCGTGTATACCGCGCCATCAGGCGGATCGCGCGGGTTCGGGGACGCATCGGGGATGAGTGGGGGTTGTCCCTGATGGATTGCGCTTCCGGCATCGACGAGGATGGTGGACGCAGGAACACGGAACAGGGGCCGTGGCACGGGAGACCGTATCCGAAGCCCGGTTACCGAGCCCGGTACGGGGGCCGGTAGGGGGCGCCGGTAACGGGGCCCGGTACATGAGCTCCGTGTGTCGAGCCCGGTGTGCGAGCCCGGTGCGCGAGCCCGGTACGGGGGCTCGGTACGGGGGCTCGGTGCCGCGGCTCGGCGCGGGGGCTCGGTGCACGGGCTCGGTCCCGGGCCGGGTACGGAGGCCACGGCGAGTTCGCCGTGTGGCCGTGCGACGGCAGGCGGTCGCACGGCCACACGCGGCGCGACGGCCCGTTCCCGCCGGAGGCGGTGGCGGTGGGCGGTTCCGCTCGGGTGGTGCCCTGGGCGACGTGGTGAAGGCTGCGGCGGCGACGTATCGTCGGCGCAGAGGGACGGACGCGAGGAAGGTGAGGCGGTCAGATGCAGACGCGACCGACACCCGAGTGGCGAGGCGGCGCGTCCGCTCGGCCCGAGCAGCGGCTGCGCGTCTCCGACGCCGACCGCGACAAGGTCGTCGAGCACGTGAAGGCGGCGTTCGCCGAAGGGCGGCTCGACAAGGACGAGATGGAGGAGCGTCTCGGCCTGGCGATCAACGCCCGCACGCACGCCGACCTCGAACCGATCACCCGCGACCTGTACGGCACTCCGGCGCCCGCGCCGCAGACGCATCCGGTGCCGCCGCCGCACCACCGTCCGGGGCCGTCGCCCGACGCCGGCGAGCGCCTGGGCGCGGCGTTCGCCCACGTGCTGTTCCTGATCGGCCCGCTGACCATGATGCTGACGGGCGCGCGCACGTCACGCTACATCCGCGCGCACGCCGTCGAGGCGCTCAACTTCCACCTGACCCTGCTGGGCGCGACGATCCTGCTGCCGATGACCGTGATCGGGGTCGTGCTGGTCCCGCTCATGTGGATCGCCGCCACACTCCTGTGGATGGTCGGCACCATCGCCGGCCTCGCCGACGGCGGATTCCGCTATCCGCTCACCCTGCGGCTGATCAAGTAGCGGCCCGGGGCGACCCCGTCGCCCGCGCGGCCGGGAAAGCCCGGGCCCGCGCAGATCTCCCGTCAGAACATCAGGGAGCGGACGGTGTCGATGGTGTCGGCGTCGGCCGGGCTCTTGTCGCTGCGGTAGCGCAGCACCCGGGCGAAGCGCAGCGCCATGCCGCCGGGGTAGCGAGGCGAACGCTGCACGCTGTCGAAGGCGATCTCGACGACGAGTTCGGGGCGCACGGTGACCACCCACCCGTCGGTGGGGCCGTCGGCGAGCTCCAGGAACCGCTCGGTCTGCCACTCCAGCAGCTTGTCGGTCAGGCCTTTGAAGGTCTTGCCCAGCATCACGAAGCCGCCCGTCTCGGGGTCGCGGGCGCCGAGGTGCAGATTCGACAGCCGGCCCTCGCGGCGGCCGTGCCCCCACTCGGCGGCCAGCACCACGAGGTCGAGCGTGTGGCGCGGCTTCACCTTGATCCATCCGGCTCCGCGCCGACCGGCGGCGTACGGCGTCTTCGGCGACTTCACGACCACGCCCTCGTGACCGCGCCGCACCACGTCGGCGAAGAACTCCTCGCCCGCCACGGGATCGTCGGTGACCAGGCGCGGGGTGACCAGCTCGGCCGGCACCGTGCGCGCCAGCACCTCGTGCCGCTCGGAGTCGGGCAGGTCGAGCAGGTCGGTGCCTTCGGCCCGCAGCGCGTCGAAGAAGAACACGTCGAGCGGCACCGACCGGCGCAGCCGGGGCACGTCGGTGCGCCCCGCCACCCGGCCCGCCGTCACCTGGAACGGCTGCGGCCTGCCATCGGGCCGCAGCGCGATCACCTCGCCGTCGAGCACCACGTCGTCGACGGGCAGCGCCGCCACCGCCTCGACCAGCTCCGGCACCTGCGGCGTGATGTCGCGCAGGTCGCGGGTGAAGACCGACACCTGGTCGCCGGACCGGTGGGCCTGCACCCGCACGCCGTCGAGCTTCCACTCCAGCGCCGCCGGGCCGCCGATCTTCTCCAGGGCGGCGACGACCGTGGGTGCGCTCTGCGCCAGCATGGGCGCGACGGGGCGGCCCACCTCCAGATGGAAGGCCCGCAGCGCCTCGACGCCGCCCGAGAGGGCGGCCGCGCCGACGGCGGGCAGCCAGCCGCGCAGCGTCAGCGCCCTGCGCACCTCGGCCGACGGCACCTGGGCGGCCTTGGCGATCGCCTCGATCATCACGCCTTCGAGTGCGCCCTGGCGCAGCTCGCCCCACAGCAGGCGCCGCATGAACACCTGCTCCTGGCTGGTCAGCGAGCCGAGCAGCTCGGCGACCAGCGCCTTGCGCGCCGCCTGCGAGCCGGGCCCGGACTGTGCCTTGATCTGGTCGAGCAGGGCGTCGACCCGGGTGAGGGTGGCGACGGCGACCTGACGTGGCTCGGGGGCGTCGCGCAGCATGGCCGCGCCCACCCCGATCTGCCGCTGCGGAAGCTCACCGGAGAGGTACGCGATCGCGATCTCCGCTTCGTCCGGCCCCACCCGGCCGAGCAACTCGGCCAGATGCCCGATCTTGGCGAGCCGGCCGGAGTCGGCGGCCACGGCTGCGGATGTGCGGGCCAGGTCGATCAGCAACACACCGTAAATCCTGCCTCAACGGTGCGACATTTCCCAAAACCGGGATCGGCGTGTGCGGGCGAGGGTCCGGCCCGGAGCGGCCCGGCCGGTGGGGCGGGTCAGGCGACGCCGAGGAGGTCGACGACGAAGATGAGGGTCTCGCCGGGCTTGATGGCCGCTCCTGC
Organism: Actinomycetales bacterium; assembly: GCA_044507605.1. GTDB lineage: Bacteria > Actinomycetota > Actinomycetes > Streptosporangiales > Streptosporangiaceae > Thermopolyspora. The sequence continues at coordinate 16,188 of JBIQJI010000100.1, forward strand.
GCCCCGGTTGCCGTAGCCGAGGTGCGGCGGGATGGTGAGGCGGCGGCGGCCGCCGACCCGCATGCCGGCCACGCCCTGGTCCCAGCCGGCGATGACCCGGCCGGCGCCGAGGGGAAACTGGAAGGGCGTGCCGCGGTTCCAGGAGGCGTCGAACTCCTCGCCCGTCGAGAACGCCACGCCGACGTAGTGCACGGTCACCATCTGGTCGGGTTTGGCCTCCGGGCCGGTGCCCGTGATGAGGTCGACGATTTCGAGGTCGGCCGGGGGCTGCCCTCCGGGGAAGTCGATCTCGGGCTTTTCCAGTGCCACGTGGATACTCCTCGTTCGTGTCCATGCGGCCGTGTGCGGCCGACCGGACGAACTCTACGGCCTGTGGCGGCCGAGCGCATTCACGCTCACCGCCGGGCGCCCGGCCGCCGCCCGGATGCCGCACGGTCGCCGTGCCCCCGGCTCGCGATCGCCTAGGGACCGGCTGGAGATCGGCTCGGGTCCTGCTCGGGGATGACTCAGGGATGGCTCGACATCGGCTGGAGATCGGCTCGTGCCGGGATCGAGGGCCGCTGGAGTTTCGCTGGGGACGGTCGGGTCTCAGCGCCAGCTCTGGTGCAGCGGCATCCCCTCGGTGAAGCCGTAGGAGCTCTGCACGCCCACCACCGCCCGCTCGTGGAACTCCTCCAGCGTGGCCGCGCCGGCGTAGGTGCAGGCGGAGCGCAGCCCGGCCACGATCGCGTCGATCTGGTCCTCGACCGACGGGCGCGCCGGGTCGAGGTACATCCGCGACGTCGACACGCCCTCCTCGAACAGCGCCTTGCGGGCCCGCTCGAACGGCGTGTCGCCGGTCGTGCGCAGGCGCACCGCGCGGGCGGAGGCCATGCCGAAGTTCTCCTTGTAGCGCCTGCCGTCGGCGTCGGTGCGGGCGTCGCCGGGCGACTCGTAGGTGCCGGCGAACCACGAGCCGATCATGACGTTGGCGGCGCCGGCGGCCAGGGCCAGCGCCACGTCGCGCGGATGCCGGACCCCGCCGTCGGCCCAGACGTGGCGGCCGAGCCGGCGCGCCTCGGCGGCGCACTCCAGCACGGCGGAGAACTGCGGGC
>JBIQJI010000151.1:0-2556 GCA_044507605.1 Actinomycetales bacterium
AGCCCTGGGTGATGTTCTCCGGGGTCCAGTAGGCCTTCATCGACGCGATCTCGCCGTCGGAGTTGAAGGTCATCACGCTGATGATCTCCATGCGCATCTTGCTCTCGCCGAGGTCGATGGTCAGCGCCCAGAAGAACGCCACCTCGTGGCCGAGCGCGCGCAGCGTGATGATCTCGGTGTCCGCCTTCGGCGGCAGCCCCTGGTAGAACCCGCGGATCGCGGTGCGCCCGATGTGCACCTCGCTGCCGACGGGATCCTCGACGGTGGCGTCGTCGGCGTAGAGCTTGGCAACCTCGTCGGCGTTACCCTGCCCGACGAGCTCGAGGTAACGGGCGACGGTCTTGGCGTTGGCCTCGGGGGTCGACATGCGCCGAAGGCTACACGGCCCGCCTCGGCGTGACGGAGAGCATCCCGGCGACCGGTATGTCGACCGGTTTGACGTCAGCTCTCGGGCCCGCCGCTGGGCCCGTCGGCCTCCCTGGGACTGGTCTCGGTGCCGGTCTCGGTGCCGGTATCGGTGCCGACCGCCGGCTGCTCGGGCGAGTCGAACGATTCGGGCACCTTGCGCAGCTGCTTGTTCATCGACCGCACCAGCAGGAACACCGCGATCAGCAGCAGCACGACGACGAGCAGGCCGATGGGGCTGGCCTTGCCGAAGTCCGGCCCGGTGTCGCGGGTCTGGGCCAGCAGGGTGGTGGCGAGCGTGATGGTGGTCATCGGTCCTCGATTCCGGCGAACAGGTCGGTCTCCGGCAGCGACACCGGCACGCGGGACCGGGCCAGCTCGTACTCCTCGGTGGGCCAGAGCCGCTGCTGCCATTCGATGGGCGCGCGGAAGAAGTCGCCGTTCGGGTCGATCTGGGTGGCGTGGGCGCGCAGCGCGTCGTCGCGCACCGGGAAGTACTTCGCGCACTCGATCCGGGTGGTCACCCGCTTGGCGAACACGTCCTCGTCCGGGTCCCAGTTCTTGAGCCACTTGTCGAACGGGCCCACCTCGCCGTGCTTGGCGAACTCGTCCTGCAGCAACTGCATGCGCTGCCGCAGGAAGCCGTGCGTGTAGTACAGCTTGAGCACCTGCCAGGGCTCCCCGGCGTCCGGGTAGAGCCGGTAGTCGGCGGCGGCCTCGTAGGCCGCCATGGACACCTGGTGGCAGCGGATGTGGTCCGGGTGCGGGTAGCCGCCGTTCTCGTCGTAGGTCGTCATCACGTGCGGCCGGAACTCGCGCACGACGCGGACCAGCGCCTCGACCGGCTGCTCGAGCGGGACCGTGGCCAGGCAGCCCTCGGGCAGCGGGGGCGGCGGGTCGCCCTCCGGCAGCCCGGAGTCGACGAAGCCCAGCCAGTGGTGCTCGACGCCGAGGATCTGGGCCGCCTTGGCCATCTCGTCGCGGCGCACCTCGGCGATCCGGCCGTGCACCTCGGGGATGTCCATCGCCGGATTGAGGATGTCGCCGCGTTCACCGCCGGTGAGCGTCACCACCAGCACGCGGACGCCCTCGTCCACGTACCGGGCCATCGTGGCGGCGCCCTTGCTGGACTCGTCGTCCGGGTGGGCGTGCACGGCCATCAACCGCAGTTCGCTCAACCTGTCTGCCTTACCTCATCGCCTGATCGTGTGCTCGGAGGGCCCGTGCGGGCCTCACCCGGAATCAACCCGTTCGGATAGCCCTATAGTTCCAGTTCTGTAGAACTAGCCGACCGACGGGCATAGAAAACCAGATGATCGAACGTCCCGCCGCCCGCTACGGCGGCCGGCAGCAGACCCGCCTGCCCCGCCGCTGGCTGGTGTTCGGGGTCACCGCGCTGGCCGTTGTGGCGGGTGTCGCGGTCGCCGTGTTCGCCGCGCGGCAGTTCGGCGCGCTGGAGGTCAAGGGCGAACTGGGCGCCTACCGGCTCATCGACGACGAGACCGTCGAGGTCACGATCAGCGTCACCCGCGACGACCCGTCGCAGCCGGTCTCCTGCATTGTGCGGGCCCGCTCCCTCGACGGCGCCGAGGTGGGCCGCCGGGAGATCCTGGTGGAACCGTCCACCCATGCCACGGTGGTGGTCGACACGATCGTCAAGACCACCCGCAAGCCCGTCATGGGCGATATCTACGGCTGCGGCGCCGACGTGCCGTCCTATCTGGTGGCCCCCTGAGATCTGCCTGATTTGAATTCAGGCCCGGCAAAAACCGTGACGGTCGGCGGTCGGGGCGGTGCTACCATGGTCGGACATACACGGTTCCTGCTGGGGCCGTGTATTGCTGCATTTGGTGCCCCTCACGGGGGTACCCCGGCGCGGCAGTACGCGACGACCCCGGCACCCACGACGAGACTTCTTACGCGACAGAGCGCGAGAACAACCACGACAGGAGCGCGACGACATGACCGATACCCAGGTCACCTGGTTGACGCAGGAGGCGTACGACCGGCTGAAGGCCGAGCTGGATCAACTCATCGCGAACCGGCCGATCATCGCCGCGGAGATCAACGACCGTCGTGAAGAGGGCGACCTGCGTGAGAACGGCGGCTACCACGCCGCCCGCGAGGAGCAGGGCCAGCAGGAGGCCCGCA
>JBIQJI010000152.1:0-2481 GCA_044507605.1 Actinomycetales bacterium
GGGGCCTCGCACGGCCCGGCCCGGTCCGAGGACCGGGCCGGCTCCGATCAGACCTGTACGCGGCGCTCGACGGCGTCGACGATCTCGGCGATGGCGTCGTCGATCGGGACCCCGTTCTTCTGCTCGCCGGAACGGTAGCGGAAGGACACGGCGCCGGCCGCCACGTCGTCGTCGCCGGCCAGCAGCATGTACGGCACCTTCTGCTTCTGCGCGTTGCGGATCTTCTTTTGCATGCGGTCGCTGGAGGAGTCGACCTCGACCCGGATGCCCCGCTCGCGCAGCCGGGCGGCCACGGCGTTCAGATGGGGCACGTGGGTGTCGGCGATGGGGATGCCGACGGCCTGCACCGGGGCCAGCCACGCCGGGAACGCGCCGGCGTAGTGCTCGGTGAGCACGCCGAGGAACCGCTCGATCGACCCGAACAGCGCCCGGTGGATCATGATCGGCTGCTGCCTGCTGCCGTCGGCGGCCTGGTATTCGAGCTCGAACCTGGCCGGCTGGTTGAAGTCCAGCTGGATGGTGGACATCTGCCAGGACCGCCCGATCGCGTCACGCGCCTGCACCGAGATCTTGGGGCCGTAGAACGCCGCCCCGCCGGGGTCGGGCACGAGCCGCAGCCCGGACTTGTCGGCGGCCTCCTGCAGCGCGGCGGTGGCCTTGGCCCAGTCGTCGTCGGATCCGATGAACTTGTCGGAGTCGCCGCGGGTCGACAGCTCCAGGTAGAAGTCCTCCAGGCCGAACTCGCGCAGCAGGTCGAGCTGGAAGCGCAGCAGGGCCATCAGCTCGTCCTGCATCTGGTCGGGGGTGCAGTAGATGTGCGCGTCGTCCATGGTGAGGCCGCGCACGCGGGTGAGGCCGTGCACGACACCCGACTTCTCGTACCGGTAGACCGAGCCGAACTCGAACAGCCGCAGCGGCAGCTCACGGTACGACCGCCCGCGCGCCTTGTAGATCAGGTTGTGCATGGGGCAGTTCATCGGCTTGAGCCGGTAGTTGGCGCCCTCGAACTCCAGCGGCGGGAACATGGTGTCGGCGTACCACGGCAGGTGGCCGGAGGTGATGTACAGCTGCTCCTTGGTGATGTGGGGGGTGTTCACGAAGGAGTAGCCGGCCTCCTCGTGCCGCCGCCTGGAGTAGTCCTCCATGACCCTGCGGATCACGCCGCCCTTGGGGTGGAAGACCGGCAGGCCGGAGCCCAGCTCGTCGGGGAAGGAGAACAGGTCGAGCTCGGCGCCCAGCTTGCGGTGGTCGCGCCGCTCGGCCTCCGCCAGCATGTGCAGGTAGGAGTCCTGGCGTTCGCGCGACTCCCACGCGGTGCCGTAGATGCGCTGCAGCTGGGGGTTCTTCTCGCTGCCGCGCCAGTAGGCGCCGCCGCTGCGCATCAGCTTGAACGCGGGGATGGCGCGGGTGCTGGGCACGTGCGGGCCGCGGCACAGGTCCTTCCACCGGATCTCGCCGCTCTCGGGGTCGAGGTTGTCGTAGATGGTGAGCTGCCCGGCCCCCACCTCGACGGCCTCCTCGTCGGCGGCACCGCCCTTGAGGCCGATGAGCTCCAGCTTGTACGGCTCGGCGGCCAGCTCCGCGCGCGCCTCCGCGTCGGAGACCGGGCGGCGGCGGAACCGCTGCCCCTGCTTGACGATCTCGCGCATGCGCTTCTCGATGCGCTTGAGATCGTCGGGGGTGAACGGCGCGGCGACGTCGAAGTCGTAGTAGAAGCCGTTCTCGACGGGCGGGCCGATGCCGAGCCTGGCCTCGGGGAAGATCTCCTGGACGGCCTGGGCCATCACGTGCGCGGTGGAGTGGCGCACGATGGCCCGGCCTTCCTCAGACTCGATCGCGATCGGTTCGACGACGTCGCCATCGGCCAGCTCGGCGGCCAGGTCGCGGGCCTGGCCGTTGACCCTGGCCGCGATCACCGACCTGCCGTCGGCGCCGAGGGCCTCGCCCGCTGTGGTGCCCGAGGCCACCACACGCTCGGCTCCGTCGAGGGTGATGCGCAACTCAGACACGGTGGACACGAGGACTCCCTGCGTGGACGGCGGCGCGACGGCGCGCGGCTCTGCTTCTGCTGATCCGGACGGCCCAGGTCGGGCTCCGGCTGGACATTGATGCTAGCGACTCTGCGGCCTGGTGGTGTTCATCGCCGGGGACTACCGGCCTCATCGTGATCTCCTGTCATCGGGTGGAGCGACCCCGGAGAACACGAAACCCCGGGATCATGCTCCCGGGGCCAAGGCCTGCCGCGCGTCAGCGCGTGCCGGTGCGCCGGGCCGGACCCGGCGTCGTCGTCAATGAAACAGCGGCCATGCCCGCATTGTAGCCCACACGGGCCCGGGCCCGCACCGGCCGTGCGCGATACGGGCCGAATGCGCCAGGCGCGTGTGCGACCGGGCCGCATGTGCCATCAGGGCGGTGGGCGGCCGGGTCTAGGGCCTGTTTCAAAGCCTGGTGAGCCAGTCGTCTATCGCGGTTATGTGGACG
>JBIQJI010000101.1:0-16410 GCA_044507605.1 Actinomycetales bacterium
GGGTCGGTGAGGGGGTGGGGGACGCGGTGGGTGAGGTCGGGGAGCGGTGGTCGTGGCCGTCGAGGGCGGGCGGGGTGCTCGTCGCCGAGGCGTGAGGGGTCTGGCTTGCGGTCATGGTGGGGGAGCCTGGGGCGCAGGCGGTGGTGAGGGCGGTCGTGGCCATGAGGATGGCCAGGCCGCGGGAGTGATGCGCTCGTCGAAGTGGCCGCATCGTCGGGTCCTCCGTCGTGAAGTGAGCTGGTGCGGGTCCGGCGACGAATGTTGCTCATCGTGGCCGAATGATTGCTTTCCGTTTCGAGGATGATGATGCCAGATAACTCGGCGTGACGACTAATTGACTCTGAGTTTGCCCTGCCTGTGGTCTGGACGTCTGTTTCCCGGGCGGGGTTCAGCGGTGGGCGGCGCCGTCGCGGGCCGCGGCGACGGCGGCCTGGCCGAGGCTGATGCCGCCGTCGTTGCAGGGCACGTGGCGGTGGGTCAGGACGCGAAGACCGGCGCGGCGCAGGGCGTCGGTCAGGGCGTCGAGCAGGAACCGGTTGGCGAAGACGCCGCCGGACAGGGCCACGGTGTCCAGGCCGCGCGGGATCGCGGGCAGGCCGTCCGGGGGTGGGGAGGCGGCGATCTGGACGACGGCCTGGGTGATGGCCGCCGCCAGGCCGTGGTGGAAGCGGGCCGAGATGGTCGGCACCGGGGTGTCCCCGCGGAGGTCGGCGACGACGGCGTGGACGAGGTCGGTGCCGTGGATCAGCAGGGTGCCGGCGGGGGAGGGGGTCACGCGGGCTGGATAGGCGTCGCGGATGGAGGGGTCGGCGTGGCGTTCCAGGTCGATGGCCGCCTGGCCCTCGTACGTCACGGTGTCGCGGAGCCCGCACAGGGCCGACACGGCGTCGAACAGGCGGCCCGCGCTGGAGGTCAGCAGGGTCGGGCGGGCGACGAGGGCGGCCACGGCCGGCCACTCGGCCTGGTGGCGCCGCATCACGGGCAGGTCCGTCGTGGTGCGGGCGGCGTGGAGGTAGGAGACGGCCATGCGCCAGGGGTGGCGGATCGCCGCCGGGCCGCCGGGGAGGGGGACGGGGGCCAGGTGGGCGGCGCGGGTGAAGCCGGTCAGGTCGGCGATCAGGATCTCGCCGCCCCAGATGGTGCCGTCGGGGCCGTATCCGGTGCCGTCGAGGGCCACGCCGATCACGGGGCCGGGCTCGCCGTTGTCGGCGAGGCAGGCGGCGATGTGGGCGTGGTGGTGCTGGACGGCGATCAGGTCGACGCCGGGCAGGTCGAGGGCGTACGTGGTGGACAGGTAGCCGGGGTGCGGGTCGTGGGCGACGACCTCGGGGTCGATGCCGAACAGCCGCCGGAATCGGGTGATCCCGGTGGTGAAGGCGCACAGGGTTTCGTAGTTTTCCAAGTCGCCCAGGTGGGGCGACACGAACGCCTGATGGTCGCGGGCCAGGCAGAACGTGCTCTTCAGCTCGGCGCCGCACGCCAGCAGGGGGCGGCGGGCCGGGACGGGCAGGGTGAGGGGTTCGGGGGCGTAGCCGCGGGCCCGGCGGACGAAGATCGCCGTGCCGCCGGTCGGGCGGGTGACCGAGTCCTCGGCGCTCGCCTCGATGGGCCGGTCGTGCCCGAGGAACGCGTCGGCGATGCCGGCGAGCCGCTTCCAGGCGTCGTCGTCGCGGTACGCCAGCGGTTCGTCGGACACGTTGCCGCTGGTGAGCACGAAGGGGCGGGCCAGTTCGCGGGCGATCAAGTGGTGCGGCGGCGTGTAGGGGAGCAGCACGCCGAGCAGGTCGGCCCCCGGTGCGACCGAGTCGGCGAGCAGGGCCGGCGACGGTCGTGCGGGCAGCAGGACGATGGGGGCGCGGGGGGAGGTGAGCAGGGTCGTGGCGGGCTCGTCGAGGTGGCACAGGGCGGCGACCGTGGCGAGGTCCGGCGCCATGATCGCGAAGGGTTTGTGGGGGCGGTGCTTGCGGGCGCGCAGCGTGGCCACGGCCGGTTCCAGGGTGGCGTCGGCGGCGAGATGGTAGCCGCCCAGACCCTTGATCGCGACGATGGACCCGGCGCGCAGCAGGGCCACCGTCTGCGCCACGGGGTCGCCGTCGACGGGCATGCCGTCCGCGAGCCGCAGGGACAGGCGGGGGCCGCAGGCGGGGCAGCAGGTCGGCTGGGCGTGGAACCGGCGGTCGGCCGGGTCGGCGTATTCGCGGGCGCAGTCGGCGCACATGCGAAAGCCGGCCATGGTCGTTGCGGGACGGTCGTACGGCGTGCCCGTGATGATCGTGTAGCGGGGGCCGCAGTTGGTGCAGTTGACGAACGGGTAGCGGTGCCGCCGGTCGGCGGGGTCGAACAGCTCGGCCAGGCAGTCGGCGCAGGTGGCGATGTCGGGCGCGACGAGGGTACGCCGGGGGCCGTCGCCGTCACTCGGCACGATGCGGAACCCGGGCAGCCCGGTGGGCGATGCGGCTTCCACGCTGACCCGCTGCACCACGGCCAGCACGGGCGGCCGGTTGCGGACCTCGTCGATGAGCGCCCCCACGGCGTCCGCCGGTCCCTCGGCCTCGATGAACACGCCCGCGGCGTCGTTGCCGACCAGGCCCGACAGCCGGTGCCGGGTGGCCAGGGCGTGCACGAACGGGCGGAACCCGACGCCCTGCACGATGCCCTCGACCCTGATGCGGGAACGCACCACGGTCTCCCGCGTCGTGGGCTCCCGCTCGGTGATCTCCCGCACCCTGGTCTGCCGACCGGAGGCTCCTTGGCCGGGAGTCCTTCCGCCCGGGAGCGTTCCTCGGCCGGTGGTCTCCCGGTGGGTGATCTCCTGGTAGGTGGACCTCCGGTCAGTGGTCATGGGGTCTCGGCGTACGCCCGTCCCACCAGTTCCCACAGCACGTGGCACAGGGTGGTCTGCGTCTCCTGGATGCGGTGCACCGACGAGGAGGGCACGACGAACAGGTGGTCGACGAGGTCGCTTTCGGCCATCGCGCCGCCGTCGTATCCGGCGAAGCCGACGGTCACCATGCCGCGGCGCCGGGCCTCGGCCAGCCCGGCGAGCACGTTGCGGGAGCCGCCGCTGGTGGACAGCGCGAGGGCGATGTCGCCGGGCGTGCCGAGCGCGGCGAGCTGCCGCGCGAACACGACCTCGAAGCCGACGTCGTTGCTGAGCGCCGTCACCAGCGCGGCGTCGCTGGTCAGCGCCATGGCCGGCAGCGCGGCCGGCGACGCGGGGACGCGCCCGCGGTTCGGCGGGGCGAGGAAGAGCTGGGCGACGGCCTGGGCGTCGGTGCTGCTGCCGCCGTTGCCGAAGGCGAACAGCCTCCCGCCGGCCCGGAACGCCCCGGCGAGCGCCTCGGCGCATGCGGTGAGCGCCGGGCCGAGCGCGGTCAGGGTCTGCTCGCGCAGCGCCACGATCTCGCGGGCCTTGTCGGCGGTGGATCGGCTCACGTCGGCGATGACCGGATCGATGCCGCCGCCGCCCGACGCGTAGAGGAACGGGTAGAGCGAGGTGAGCTCGGCCGCGGGGTCGGCCGCATCGGTCTCGGCAGAGGAGTGGCAGGTGGTGGAAACCGCTGGTGGCGCTGCCTCTGGTGACGGGGCCGGCGGTGACGGGGCCGGCGGAGCGGGCGGCCGGTGGTAGACGCCTGGGTGGGCCGGCGTGGATGGCGTGGGGCCGGATCGGTGGGCCTCGCCGGTCGTGCCCGCCGTGGTCGCCGTCGCTGCCCTGGCTGACGTGCGTGGCGTGGCGGAGGTGCCTGCCGGGGTGCTGGCGGGTGGGTCGAGGACGGCTATGGCCTCTTTGGCGTGGACGAGGACGACGTCGCCGATGCGGGCGTCGACCAGGGCGACGCTGATCTCCTCGGTGCCGGAGCCGGTGTCGACCTGGGCGATGCGGCCGGGGCGCAGGGCGGTGACGCGGACCGGGACGGCGATGTCGGCGCAGGTGATGCAGGTGTCGCCGGAGCAGGCCGGGTCGCCGTCGTGGTCGTGGGCGGCGCGGCCGGTGCCGGAGTCGTCGGGCGCGGCGTGGCCTGCCGCGAGGTGGTCGGTCATGGGCGGGTCACCTTCGCGGGGCGGCGTCGAGGAGCGCGGGATGCTCGAAGAAGACGTGGACGAGCTCCCAGAGGATGTGGTAGGTGGTGACGCGGATCTCGGCGGCCACGAGCGGGTCGTCGCTGTGGGCGGCGAGCACGTGGTCGGCGTGGGCGCCGAGGGTGGTGTCGGCGCACAGGGCGATGGTGAGCATGCCGAGGTCGCGGGCGGTGTCGAGTGCGGCGGCGACGTTGGCGCAGTGGCCGTCGAGGATGCCTACGGCGATGTCGCCCGGGCGGCCGAGGAGGCGCACCTGGGCGGCGAACGCGGCGCCGTAGCCGTCGGTGCGGGCGATGGCGGTGAGGGTGGCGGCGTCGTTGGCCAGGGAGAAGGCCGGGAGGGCCCGTTTGCCGACGATCACGGGGTGGGTGAACTCCACCGCCAGGTGGGCGGCGTCGGCGGCGCCGCCGCCGTTGCCGAAGGTGATCAGCCGGCCGCCCCGGTGGAAGGCGGCCGCCATGGCGTGGCAGGCGCGGGCAATGCGCTCGGCGTCGTCTGCCAGGGCGAGCCCGGGGCGGGTGCGCCGGGTCACCGCTTCGGCGAGTGCCGGGCTCATGCGCGGTCTCCCGACTCGATGAGCGGGGTGAGGCGCCGCAGGTAGTAGTCGAGCCGTTGGCGTGCCTCTTCGGTGACGTCAAACCAGTTGAACAGTTCGGTGCGTCCTTTTGTGGTCAGGGTGTAGATACGCCGCGCCGGACCCGAGCCGGACGGGCTCCAGTCGGATTTCAGGCAGCCGTTGCGTTCGAGTGCGCGCAGCGCCCGGTAGACGTTTCCGGTGTCGTCGACCGACAGCCCGAAAGGGCGCAGCCGCTCCACGAGCCTATAGCCGTGATCAGGGCGTTCGCCGAGAAGTAGCAGTAAACACGAGCTCAAAAAATTACTGGGTTCCAAACCGGCCATTCCATACCGCCATCCCCCTGCACGGCGACAAGGGCGAAAATCCGGAGACAAGTCTGCGGTTGACGTACTACCCGCGAGAACAGCTGGAAGCGTCATCGGGGCGTCCGTACCAGGCCAAAAGTCCCCATGGGGGGAAAGGCCGAGGGGCGTGGCGGGTGACGGACGTCACGCCCCCCGGAGTACAGGAGGGGAGAGATCACCACCTGTGTAGAAACATTTTAACTCTCTGTCGAAAGTTTTCGAAGCGCAACCCTCCAGGTGGGTAGGCACGGACGATGACGCGGTCACCTGCGTCGATGGGCGCGTCCGCACCCGGTGCGCTGAAAGTTTCCCACCCGCGCGGCCCGATCGGGCCGCGCCCCGTCCCGCCCCGGGACGGTCGGTCATCCGGTCGTTTTCAGGCGCCGATCCAGCGGCCGATCGTGGCGCCCCTCCGCCGGCCGGAGCGCGCGCAGGCCGACCAGGTCGTCGGCGATGGCGTCGGGCACTTCGTGGTCGAAGCGGGCCAGGGCCGGCACGCGCATCGCGACCAGCCCGATGATCACGATGACGACGCCGAAGAGCACGTACATGAGCCCGATGCCGCGGCCCGGCCCGGTGCCGATGAGCGCGCCCAGCGTGCCGGCCAGCGGGCCGTCGGCGGCCATCAGCGGGTCGAGCAGCTGCGCCCCGTACGGCGCGACGAGGCCGAACCCGATCGGCAGCGTCGACCAGGCGATCAGCGTGTTCATGGCGAACACCCGGCCGTGGAACCGCTGCGGCACCTTGACCTGCACGATCGTGGCGTAGATGCCGTTGAGCACGGTGAGCCACAGCGCCATGCCGCAGACGCCGACGGCGATCACGGTCAGGTCGGCGCGCAGCCCGGTGACCAGGCAGAAGCAGCCGAGGGCGAGCGTGCACAACAGCACGCCGCGCAGCCGCATGCGGCGCGGCCCGCCCCACACGATCATGGTGAGCGCGCCGATGAACGTGCCGACGCCGGACAGGAAGGAGATGCGGCCCACGTCGCCGAGGCCGGCGAACGACAGCACCAGGGGCGAGAACATCAGGAACAGCGGCGAGAGGAACACGTTGAGCACGACGAAGAACAGCAGCATGCCGACGAAGCCGCGGTGGCCGAGCGAGTAGCGCAGGCCGCCCAAGATCTCGCTCATGATCGATTCGCGGCGCTGCCAGGCCATCGTCGCCGGGAAGCGCACGATCAGCAGCACGATGATCGCGACGGCGTAGCTCGCCACGTCGAGCGCGAGGATGCCGCCGAGCCCGACCGCGGCGAGCATGCCGACGGCGAACAGCGGCACGAGGATCTGGGCCGTGCCGTTGGCGAGCTGCAGCACCCCGGCGGCGTGGCCGAGGTAGTGCTTGGGCACGAGCTGCGGCACGGCGCTGGCGTAGGCGATGCGCTGGAACGTCAGCGCGACCGACAGGCACGCCAGCAGCGGATAGATCACTCCCACGGACAGCTGCCCGGTCCACAGCAGGACGCCGAAGGCCAGCTGGGTCGTGAACGCGGCCGTGTCGCCGGCCAGCATGACCCACCGCCGGCTCGTCCGGTCGATGATCGCCCCGGCGAGCGGCGCCGTCAGCAGCCCGGGCACCAGGCCCACCACGGCCATCAGCGCGAACTTCGCGATCGACCCGGTCGTCATGTAGATCCACAGCGGCACCGCGAACTCGGTGAGCGCCGACCCGACCACCGACACGAGCTGGCTGGCCGCGACCGTGAGGAACCGCCCGATGGTGGGCTGCGGCCCGGTCGGCACCACCGGCGTCTCCGATCGCGACACGCCGTGCAGCCACCAGGTGGCGTCGGGTCCCCGGGCGTCCCGTTTCAGCCGGTCGGCCGTGTCGCCGGCCATGGCGGTGTGGGTGGTCGTCACGATCTCGGCCAGCTCGTCGGCCCGATATTTCAGGAAGTAGTGCCCTGCCTCGGCCAGCACGACGACAGCGGTGCGCGAGGTCAGGAAGTGCCACTCGCGGTAGCGCTCCTGGTAGTAGTCGGTGGACGGGTCCTCCGTACCGGCGACCGTGATGATCGGGGCGGTCAGCCGGTCGGCGCCGCTCTCGAACAGGCCGGTGTAATAGTCCTCGGCCTCCTGCGAGTCGCGCCGCATGTTGCGCACCATCCGCCGGGCGTCCGCCGGGTCGAGGTCGCCCATGTCGAGGCCGAGCGAGATCAGCCAGTTCACGTACCGCTGATCGCCCTGCAGCCACTCCGCCTGCGCGAACTTGGTCACACGCGACAGCAGGCGGCCCTTCGGCCGGGCGAACGGGAAGATCCCGCCGGTGTAGATCGCGTCGACCGCCCGCCCGGCCGCCTCCAGCCGCCGGCCGATCTCCACCACGAGGGCCGATCCGACGGCGCAGTGGCCGTACAGGGCGATCGGCCCGGTGATCTTGTCCAGGATCTCGTCGACGCAGCGCGCCGCCAGCTCGTCGAACGGCATCGCCTCCTCGTCGATGCCCACATCGTGTCCCGGCATCGCCACCGACCACAGGGCGTGGCCGTCGGGCAGGGCGTCGGCGAGCGGCTGGTAGACCACGGCGCTGCCGCCGCCGTACGGCACGCAGACGAAGGTCAGCACGGGGGCGAGGGTGCCGCGCGGCGTCAGCTCGTGCAGCAGCTCGCGGGGGCCGCGCCGCTCCTCCGGGGTGTCGGCGAGGGCGGCCAGCTCGCGGATCGTCGGCCGCTTGAACACGTCCATCACGGTGACCGAGGCGCCGGTCTGCTTGCGCAGCCGCGCCACCACCTGCGTGGCGAGCAGCGAGTGGCCGCCGAGATCGAAGAAGTCGTCGTCGACGCCGATCGGTGACACGTCGAGCAGCTCGGACCAGATCGCGGCGATCACGCGCTCGGTCTCGGTCTCGGGCTCGACCAGCGCCACGCCGGCGTCCCGGCCCACGGTCGGCGCGGGCAGCGCGGCCCGGTCGAGTTTGCCGCTCGGGCTCAGCGGCAGCGTGGCCAGCGTCACGTAGGCGGTCGGCACCATGTAGTCGGGCAGCGACCGCTTCAGCGCGGCGCGCAGCGCCGCGTGGTCGAGCGCCTCGTCCACGGCCCGGTCCACTGCCCCGTCCGTGGTTCGGCGCCCGGCCTCGTCCGGCGTGTCGTCCGGGGCCGTGACCGCCTCATCGTCCGGTGACCCGCCGGCGCCGCGGTCCGGGGTGATGTACGCGGCGAGCCGCTTGTCGCCTGGCCGGTCCTCGCGGACGATCACGGCGGCGTCCCGGACGGCGGGCAGGGCGCGCAGCGCGGCCTCGATCTCGCCGAGTTCGATGCGCAGCCCGCGCAGTTTGACCTGGGTGTCGAGCCGGCCGAGGAAGTCCAGGGTGCCGTCGGGCCGCCAGCGGGCCAGGTCGCCGGTGCGGTACAGGCGCGACCCGGGCGGGCCGAACGGGTCGGGCACGAACCGCTCGGCCGTCAGGGCCGGCCGGTCCAGGTAGCCGCGGGCCAGGCCGGCGCCGCCGATGTACAGCTCGCCGGGCACCCCGACCGGCACGGGGGACATCGCCGGGTCCAGCACGTACAGGGCGGTGTTGGCGATCGGCGCGCCGATCGGCACCCTCGCCGCGTGCCGCAGCGCCTCCGGGTCGCAGCGCCAGGCCGACACGTCGATGGCGGCCTCGGTGGGGCCGTACAGGTTGTGCAGCTCGGCTCCGGGCAGCGCCTCGACGCAGGCGCGGGCCAGGTCGGCCGGCAGCTCCTCGCCGGAGCAGACCACCGCGCGCAGCGAGCCGCAGCCGGTGAGGTCGGCGTCGGCGAGGAACATCGCGAGCATCGACGGCACGAAATGCATGACCGTCACCCGCTCGGTGGCGACCAGTTTGCGCAGGTACGCGGCGTCCTTGTGGCCGCCGGGCGTGGCCAGCACCAGCGTGGCGCCGCACCGCAGCGGCCAGAACAGCTCCCACACCGACACGTCGAAGCTGACCGGCGTCTTCTGCGCCACGACGTCCCCGCCGGGGCCGCCGCTGGCGCCGGTGGCGCCGGTGAGCCGGAAGCGGTCCTGCATCCAGTCGAGCCGGTTGGCGATGCCGCCGTGCGTGTTCGGCACGCCCTTCGGCCGCCCGGTGGAGCCGGAGGTGTAGATGACGTACGCCACGTCGCCGGGCCGCACGGCGGGCAGCGGCTCCGGGCGGTCCGGCTCCGGCCACGCGCCCGGATCGTCCAGGTCGAGCACGGTGGCCGCCGTCTCGGGCAGCTTGGGGCGGATGCGGCGCTGGGTGAGCAGCACCGGCGGCGCCGCGTCTTCGAGCATGAACGCCACGCGGTCCGCCGGGTAGTCGGGGTCGATCGGCAGGTACGCCGCGCCCGTCTTGAGCACGCCCAGCAGCCCGGTCATCAGCTCCAGGGAGCGTTCCGCGCAGACGCCGACGATCGTGCCAGGTCCGGCGCCGTGGGCGCGCAGGGTGTGCGCCACCCGGGTGGCGGCGGCGTCGAGCTCGGCGTACGTCAGCGACCGGCCTTCGAAGCGCACGGCCACGGCGTCCGGCGTGCGGGCCGCCTGCGCCTCGATCGGGCCGTGCAGGGTGGCCTCGCCCGGGAAGACGGTCGCGGTGTCGTTCCAGCCGGTGGTGACGAGCCGCCGCTCCTCGCCGGTGAGCAGGTCGATGCGCGACAGCGGCAGGTCGGGGTCGGCGACGGCGCGGCGCAGCAGCGCGCACAGGTGCTCGCCCAGCCGTTCGATGGTGGCCCGCTCGAACAGGCCGGTGTTGAAGATGAACAGCCCGCGGCCTTCGGCGTCGCCGCCGACGTACAGCTCCAGGTCGTACCTGGTGGCCCAGGCGTCCAGCGGGAACTCCTCCTGGGTGAGCCCGGCCGGGGTGCCGATGGGGCCGTCGCCGTAGTTCTGCATCGTGAGGATGACGTCGAACAGCGGCGACCGGGACACGTCCCGCGGCAGGTCGAGCTCGGCGACGAGCTGCTCGAACGGCAGGTTCTGGTGGGCGAGCGCGTCCAGGGACAGGTCCCGCACGCGCTCCAGCAGCCGCCTGAACGACGGGTCGCCGGACAGGTCCACCCGCATCGTCAGCATGTTCACGAAGCACCCGGCGACGCCGTCCAGCTCCGGCAGCTGCCGCCCCGCCACCGGAGAGCCCACGGCCACGTCGGTGGTGCGGGCGTACCGGCCGAGCAGCGCGGCCAGGCCCGCCAGCATCGCCATGTACGGCGTGGCGCCGTGCTCGCGGCCCAGCGCCGCCAGGGCGGCGGTGGTGTCGCGGCCGAGGACGAACCCGTGCGCCGCTCCGTCGTACGTGCGCTCCGGCGGGCGGGGCCGGTCGGTCGGCAGGTCCAGCGGCTCCAGGCCGGCGAGGTGGTCCCGCCAGTACGCCAGGTCGTCCTCGGGCAGCGGCTGCGAACGCTGCCAGGCGGCGAAGTCGCCGTACCCGATCTGCGGCTCCGGAGGCTCGGCGCCGTCGTACCGGGCGAACATCTCCCGGACCAGCAGGTCGATGGTCCAGCCGTCGGCGGCGATGTGGTGCACGGCGAGGGCGAGCACGTGGTCGTCGTCGGCGAGCCGCACCAGCAGGCCACGCGCCACCGGGCCTTCGGCGAGGTCGAGCGGCTCGGCGAGGAACCCCTCCACCAGGGCCAGCGCCGCGCCGGGGTCGCGGGCCTCGCGCACGGTCAGCGGCAGCCCGCCCGTCTCGGCGACGATCACCTGCGGGCGGCCGTCCCAGGTCGGCGGGTAGCGCATGCGCAGCGCCTCGTGCCGGGCCACCACGGCGTCCAGGGCGGCGGCGAGCCTGGCCGTGTCGAGGGGGCCGCGCAGCCGCATCGTGACGGGGATCGTGAGCTGCGCGGTGCCCGGCGCGAACTGGTCGAGGAACCACAGCCGTTCCTGGGCGTGGGAGAGCGGGGGAGCCGTGCCTTCGGGCCGGACGGGGATCGTCTGCCGGGCCCGCGCCGTGACCGCCGTGCTGCGCCGCAGCCGCTGCGCGAGCAGCGCCTGCTTGGTCTCCGACAACCTGGCTGCACCGGCCGAATCGGTCACCCGCGTCACCTCACCGTTGGTTACCCTTTTCTTTACCTTCGTGCCGCCCGAAATACCGTTGGTTTATTTAATTTCATTTGTTTCATCGGCCAGGAGAGCGGCGGCCTCCTCGTCGGACAGGCCGGACAGCTGCTCGATCAGCAGCTCCTCCACGCGGTCGGCCAGGTCGGCGAGCACCGGCAGGTCGAACACCGTGCGAATGGTCACGTCCACGTTCAGCGCCGACCGCAGCCGCGCCGTCACCCGGGTCGCCAGCAGCGAGTGACCGCCCAGGGCGAAAAAGTCGTCCAAGGCGCCGACACGGTCCTCGTCGAGGTCGAGCACCTGCGCCCACACCCCCGCCACCAGCGCCTCCGCGTCCGTGCGCGGCGGCACGAACGCCGCCGCCCGCTCCGGCTCCGGCACCGGCAGCGCCGCCACGTCCACCTTCCCGGTGACCGTGAGCGGCAGCGCGTCCAGCGGCACCCACGCGCCCGGCACCAGATGCGGCGGCAACGTCCCCGCCAGATGCGCGCGCAGCTCGGCCGGGGCGGCCGGGCCGACGACGTACGCCACCAGGCGCTCCGCCTCCGCCGTCACCACCGCCTGCCGCACCCCCGGATGGGTGAGCAGCGCCGCCGTCACCTCGCCCGGCTCCACCCGGAAGCCGCGCATCTTGACCTGGTCGTCGAACCGGCCCAGGAACTCCAGCACGCCGTCACGCCGCCACCGCACCCGGTCGCCCGTGCGGTAGAGCCGCGCGTCCGGCGGGCCGTACGGGTCGGGCACGAACCGCTCGGCGGTCTGCTCGGGACGGTTCAGGTAGCCGCGGGCCAGGCCCGGCCCGCCCAGGCACAGCTCGCCCGGCGCGCCCGGCGGCACCGGCTCGCCGTGCGGGCCGAGGACGTGGGCCGTGGTCGCGCCGATGGGCCGGCCGATCGGCGGGCGGCCGGTCGTGTCGCCGGCCCCGAGGTCGGCCGCGGTGGCGATGATCGTGGCCTCGGTCGGGCCGTACGTGTTGACCAGCCGCACGGCGTCCCCGAACCGCGCCCGCCACGCGGCCACGGCGGCGGCGTTGACCTGCTCGCCGCCGAGGATCACCAGCCGCAGCGCCGGCGGCCACGCCACATCGTCCAGCACCTCGGTGAGCCGGTGCCAGTAGGCCGTCGGCAGGTCCAGCACGGTGACGTCGGGCCGGGCCCGGAGCACGTCGGGCAGCGTGGCGGCGCCGTCGGGCAGCAGCACCACGGCCGCGCCCGCGGTCAGCGCCGGGTAGAGCTCCTCGGCGTGCGCGTCGAAGCTGAGCGACGCGAACTGCACGACCCGGTCGGCCGCGCCGATGCCGTAGTCGTCGCGCATCCACCGCACCCGCTCGGCCAGGGCGCCGTGCTCGACGACCACGCCCTTCGGCACGCCCGTCGAACCCGAGGTGTAGATCACGTAGGCGGCGTCGCCGGGACCCACCGGCACCGGGTCGCCGATCTCGTGGTCGCTCGCGCAGTCGTCCCCCACCAGCAGCGCCGGCAGCTGCGGCGGCAGCCGGTGCGCGAGACCGCCCTCCGTGACCACCAGCCGGGCCCCGGCGTCCCCGGCGAGGAAGGCCAGCCGCTCGTCGGGATACGCCGGATCCAGCGGCAGGTACGCGCCCCCGGCCCGCCACACGGCGAGCAGCGCCACCACCGCGTCCACCGAGCGGCCCAGGCCCACCCCCACCACCTCGCCGGGGGCCACGCCGCGCCGCCGCAGCGCCGTCGCCAGCCGCGCCACCCGGGCGCCGAGCTCGGCGTACGTCACCTGCTCGCCCCCGCACACCACCGCCGTCGCGCCCGGCGTGGCCGCCACCTGGCGGGCGAATCCGGCCGGCACCGGCTCCGGCCGGTCGTCGTCGCCGCGCGGCAGGGCCGCCGCCCGGGACGACGCGGCGAGCGCCGACTCGTCGCCTTCGGTCAGCAGCGGCAGCCGCGACAGCGGCGCGTCCGGATCGCCGGCGATGCCGCGCAGCAGCACGGCGAGCCGCTCGGTGAACGCCCTGGCCGTGTCGTCGCGGAACAGCGCCGCGTCGTAGCCGAGCGCCAGGTGCAGCGCGTCGTCGCCGCGCCACCCCTCCAGCGCCAGGTCGAACTTCGCCTGCGCGAACCCGTCGTCGAAGTACTCCGAGGCCAGGTCGCCGAAACTCTGCCGCCGCCCGCCCAGGTCGGCCTGCGTGTGCAGGATGAGCATCGTGGTCAGCAGCGGGTTGCGGCGCACGTCGCGCGGCAGCCCGAGCTCGCCGATCAGCAGCTCGAACGGCACGTCGTGGTGGGCGTGCGCGTCGAGCACGGTGCGGCGGGTCGCGTCCAGCAGGTCGCGGAACGTCGGATCGCCGGTCAGGTCGCCGCGCAGGATCAGCGTGTCGGTGAGGTAGCCGACGATCGGCTCCAGCTCGACCCGGTCACGCGACGCCCACGTCGTCGCCACCAGGATGTCCTCCTGCCCGCTGTGCCGCGCGAGCAGCGTCTGGTACGCCGCGACGAGCACCATGAACAGGGTCGCGCCGTGCTCCTGCGCGAGCCGTTCCAGCGGCACCACCACGTCCAGGGGAATCTGGAACACGTGGAACGCGCCGCGCCGCCGCCCGTCGCCCGAGCCCGGCTCGAAGTCCGTGGGCGGCGCCGGCGGCGGCGGGTCGGCGAGCCGCTCCCGCCAGTACGCCAGCGACTCCTCGGCCGCCGCGCCCGACTGGGTCTGCCGCTGCCACAGCGCGATGTCGCCGTACTGGACGGGCATGGGCGGCACGTCGGGCGCGCGGCCCTCGACCCCGGCCCGGTAGAACTCGGCGAGGTCGTCGAACAGCACGTTCAGCGACCAGCCGTCGCAGACGATGTGGTGCAGCAGGACGCACAGCACGTGCTCGCGGGCCCCCAGCCGCACCAGCGTGACCCGCACCGGCGGCCCCTCGGCCAGGTCGAACGGCGTGTTGGTGCGTTCGGCGATCAGCCGCAGCGCCTCGGCCTCCGGGTCGGCGAGCCCTGTCAGGTCGATGTCCTCGACGGCGACCGGGGCCGGCGGGTGCACGACGGCGACGGGCGTGCCGTCCTCGTCGGCGAACGACGTGCGCAGGTTCTCGTGCCGCGCGATCACCCCGTCGAGCGCGGCGCGCAGCGCGGCGACGTCCAGGTCGCCGGTGAGCCGCCGCGCCATGATCATGTTGTACGAGGCGTCGCCGGGGTCGAACCGCTGCAGGAACCACAGCCGTTCCTGCGCGAACGACAGCGGCGGCGGCGTGCCCTCGGGCCGGCGCGGCAGCACCGCCGCCGTCCCGTCGCCGCCGGACCCCTCCGCGTCGCCTGCCGCCGTGCGCACCGGGCCGCCCAGCCGGTCGATCTCCGCCACGACGCCGGCGATCGTGGGATCCTCGAAGAAGGCGTCGAGCGAGACCGTCACCCCGATCCGGTCCCTGATCCGGGCGCTGATCTGCGTGATCGTGAGCGAGTGGCCGCCGAGGTCGAACAGGTCGTCGTCCACGCCGATGTCGTCGAGGTCCAGCACCTCCTGCCAGACCCGCCGCACCATCTCCGTCAGATCGGCCTCGGCCGGCTCGGGTTCGCCCGCGGCCGGTGCCGGTCCGGCCGAGCCGGGCCGGGGCCGGGCCGAGAGCACGACGGCCCGCTCGGGCGGCGGCAGGGCCGCCCGGTCCAGCTTGCCGACCGGGTTCAGCGGCAGCACGTCCAGCACGACGTACGCCCTCGGCAGCATCGCCTGCGGCAGGGTCCGCGCCAGATGGGCGGTGAGCGTCTCGGCGTCGAGCTCCGCCCCGGCGGCCGGCACGACGTAGGCGATCAGGCGGTGATCGTCCGACTCCCCGTCTCGGACGATCACCGCCGTCTCGCGGACCATGGGGTGTTCGAGCAGCCTCGTCTCGATCTCGCCGAGCTCGACGCGATGGCCGAGCAGCTTGACCTGGTCATCGGAGCGGCCGAGGTACTCGATCTCACCGTCGGCGCGGTAACGGGCCAGGTCGCCGGTGCGGTACAGGCGCGCGCCCGGCGGGCCGTACGGATCGGGCACGAACCGCTCGGCGGTCAGGCCCGGCCGGTTGCGGTAGCCGCGCGCCACGCCCAGGCCGCCGATGCACAACTCGCCGGCGACGCCCGTCGGCACCGGGCGCAGCCGATCGTCCAGCAGGTGGACCCGGGTGTTGCCGATGGGCCGGCCGATCGTGATCGGCTCGCCCGGGCCGCCGGGCTCGCCCAGCGTGCTCCAGATCGTGGTCTCGGTGGGGCCGTACACGTTGACCACCCGGCCGAACCGCGCACGCAGCTCGGCGGCGAGCGCCGGCGACAGCGCCTCGCCGCCGGTCAGGGCGGTCAGCTTCGGCCCGCCCACACCACCCGGCAGCAGCAGCCGCCACACCGACGGGGTCGCCTGCACGTGCGTGACGCCCTGCTCCTCGACCAGGCGGGCCAGCGCGGAAGGGCCGCGCACGGCACCGGGCGGCGCGATCACGACCCGGCCGCCGGTCACCAGCGGCAGATACAGCTCCAGGGCGGAAATGTCGAACGCGGGCGACGTGAGGCCCAGCCACACATCGCCCGCGTCCGCCCCGAGCAGGTCGCGCATCGAGAGCAGCAGGTTGGCCAGATTCCCGTGCGCGACCTCGACGCCTTTGGGGCGTCCAGTGGAACCCGAGGTATAGATCACGTAGGCGAGGTCGCCGGGCTCGGGCAGGACGTCCGGAACGTCCCCCGCCGGGTCCTGGAACCCGTCGCCGTCACCCACGACATCGTCGCCGACGACGAGCACCGGTCCGGGCAGCCCGCCGGGCGCGCCCGCCTCGGTCAGCAGCAGCCGAGGCCGCGCATCCCCGATGATCATGGCGAGCCGGTCGGCCGGATGATCCGGGTCCAACGGCAGGTACGCCGCGCCGGCCTTATGCGCCGCGAGCAACGCGACCAGCAGCGTGTCCGACCGCCGCACCTGCACCGCCACCAGATCGCCCGGCTCCACCTCGGCCAGCCGCAGCCGGTGGGCCAGCCGCCGCGCGGCCGCGTCGAGCTCGGCGTACGTCAGCGACCTGCCCTCGAACGTCACGGCGACCGCGCCGGGCACGGCCCGCACCTGCTCGGCGAACAAGGCCGGCAGCGTGGCGTCCGCCGGATACGCCGCATCCGTCGCGTTCCACTCGGCGAGCACGCACCGCCGCTCATCCGCCGGCATGATCTCCAGGTCGCCGAGCCGGGCCCCCGGCTCGGCGGCGGCGTGGACGAGCAGCGCCCGCACGTGCCCCGCGAACCGCTCGGCCGTGCCCCTGCCGATAGCCGCCGGATCGAACTGCACGGTCACGGACAGCCCGTCAGGGCCGTCCACGACCTGAACGTGCAGCGGGCCGCGCACCCCCCGGTTGAACATCATCCAATCGACCGACACGGCCGGGCCCGGAAACACCGGGTCGGCGGCGCGCCGGCGATAACTCACC
>JBIQJI010000020.1:0-79971 GCA_044507605.1 Actinomycetales bacterium
CCACGATGGCCGGAACCGTCACATCAGGCACAACCCGCGCCACGCCGGGCACCGCGCGGGCGAACGGCACCTCCCGGAAACGGTTCAGCTCGCGCACCTCCGCGCGGATGGACCGGACCAGCTCCCGGAACTCGTCCTGCGCGGCGGGCCGCGACAACACCGGCAGCTCGCTGACGAACGGGCCGATATGGTCCTCGGTGGCCTGCCCACGAGTCGTCATGTCCACCGCGACGGCCACGTCCGCGGTGCCGTACCTGAACAGCACCCCGTGCACGGCCGCGAGCAGCGCCTCGAAGGTCGTCGCACCGGCGGCCTCGGCCACCCGCCTGGCCGCGCGGGTCAGCTCCAGATCAAGCCCGATCTCGACCGCCTCGCCCCGCCCCGGCCGCCCGCCGCGCACCTGACCGGGCAACACGATCTCGGGCGCCTCGGCCAGGCGATCCCCGCCGATCCGCCTCCAGAACGCGGTGGCCTCCGGCAGCAGCGCCTCCACCCGCCGCCGCTCGGCGACGGCCGCGTCCGCGAACGACACCGGCGACACCGGCCGGTACGCCTCCCCGCCCGTCCGCGCCCGGTAGTAGCCGGCGAGGTCCCGGACCAGGATGTCCTTGGACATGCCGTCGAAGACAAGGTGATGCGCGACGAACAGCAGCAGATGCCTGCCGGGCCCGGTCTCGGCGAGCGTGAACCTGGCCAGCGGCCCCTTCGCCAGGTCGAAGCCCTGCTCCACCTCGTCGCGGATCAGCCGATCGGTGTCCTCGGCGGCGGCCACGATCCGCACGGTGGGCTGCTCGGGCGCCGTGACCAGGCACGGCACCCCGTCGACCTCCTCGATGGCCGAGCCGAGCACCCGGTGCCGGTCGATGACGTCCGAACACGCCCCGAGCAGCGCGGGCACGTCGAGAACCTTCTCAGCGTCGGCGTCGGTGAACCAGATGGCCAGCGGCATGCTGTACGCCCCGGCACCTTCGCCCATGCGCTCGCTGACCCACATGCCCTGCTGGGCGAACGAAGCCGCGATCCTGTCCTGACCCGGGCGGTCGTGCGTCATGTCCGTTTCCTGTTCGATCAACGGTGAGTGGGCGGTCTCCGTTCACCATGCCGTGTCAGCGAAAGTTTTCGACAGTTCCCTCACTCCATGGCCCCGACCGAACGCCAGGATGCCCCATTTGGGGGCGTCCCAGAACGCCTATATGCGGAAGGATAGGCAACTCCGTCGGGCGAGTGCTACTGAAACTAGAAAGTAAATTCTCGAAATATTTCGACACGCCGACGCGGGAGGACCGGCACGTTTGCGACTGGAGAGGCGGGAAGGAACGCCATGTGAGGCGTGAGAACGGACCCGGGGCATGGGCCCACCCCCTGCCGTGCCCACCCACCTGGACGTTCCCCCCGAACCACCGACCCTCCCCTACCCACACCCCCCTCCCCCCGGCCAACGCCCTGGCCCCGCTCACCCGGTTCGTCCCGCTCACCGGCCCCGCCGAGCCACAGCCGAGCCGACGACGATGACCCGGCTGGTGTACGTCGCGATGGCGATCGCCGAAATCGCCCTGGCCGTCCCGCTGCTCGTCCGGCTGGTCCTCGGCCCCACCGTCTGCGACCGCATCGTCGCGCTCAACACGATCACCACACAGGCGGTCCTCGCGGCCCTGTTCGTCGCCGCGGCCACCGAACGCGTCGCCTACCTGGACGTGACCCTGTGGTTCGCCTCGGCCGGCTACCTCGTGACCATCCTGTGGTCCCGCCACCTCGACCGAGGGCCGCTGTGAAAGAAGTCGCGATCATCGTGGTCGCGGCCGTCGGGCTGGGATTCTCCGTGGCCGGAACGGTCGGCATCATGCGCACGCCCGACATCCGCACGCGCATCCGGTGCTCCAGCAAAACGATCATCCTGGGCGCACTGCCGACCCTGGCGGCCCTGCTCATCGGCGAAGGCCTGGTCAGCACGTTCGGCGGCCGGGCCCTGCTCATCGCCCTGCTCCTCCTCGTCGCCAACCCGGCATCGACGCGCGCCCTGACCTGCGCCGCCACAGCCGCGCGAATCCGGCCCGGCACCGCCCCGAATCAGCCCGCCGACCGACCCCACCCACAACCCGACCGAACCCCAGGCGACGACCATCCCACCGACCCCGGCGAGCAGCGATAGGACGACCGAGGACGGGACAAGTAGGAACCAGGCATCGGCGCAACCTGCTGAACACGCCGACCATCCGGACAACCCGAACTATCCGAACTAACATGCTAATTCCAGGGCGCGTCCGCGAGCGTGCCACCACGTTCAGGCGAAAGGTGACACCGATGAGCGTCGAGGACGCCGCGGCGAGACTGCGGGAAATCTGCCTGTCGCTGCCAGAGGCCGTCGAAAAGCCGTTCGGCGGCCACACCGCGCCGTCGTACCGCGTGCGCGACAAGCTGTTCGCGATGACCAGCGAAGACGGCACCACCCTGACCTTCAAGGCCGGCCCCGGAGTCCAGGAGGCCCTCGTCTCCTCGGCACCCGACCGCTTCTTCGTCCCCAAGTACGTCGGCCCCAAGGGCTGGGTGGGGGCACGCCTCGACGTCGACCAGGACTGGGACGAAATCGCCGAACTGATCGAAGACAGCTACCGCCTCATCGCCCCCAAACGCCTGTCGTCCCGCCTACCCACCACCTGACACAAGCCCTCAACGCCCACAGAGGCACCAACACGGCGAGCAGACGCCGCGAGGGTCCTAGGCGCCAAGGTCCCGCCGACGGGAGGCCGATGCGGGGCGGGCCCTGCCCTGTCCACGGGCCGCGGCGTAGGGGCCATACCAAAAGCGAAGGCGATGCGACGAGGGGCCCTGCGGCGCATTCGGGCATGAGCGGGATCGCTGGGTGGGCCTTGTCGTGTCGGCGGGCTGGGTTCGTGGCGTGGGAGCCATGCCAAAGGGGCGCCGATACGGCGAGAAGGCGGTACGGCGGGTTTTCGGCGCCGAGGAACGTCGGCGGGAACGCGGTGACAGACGAGGGCTACTACGCTTCGGGCATGAGCGCTGACATCTACGGCCGCACCCAGCGGCTGGAACTGGCAGACCAGAATCTGCGCGACTTCGAGGCGGTCGTCCTGGAGTCGGGCCCTGAGGGCATCGTGCTTTCCGCTTCGGCCTTTTACCCGGGCGGGGGCGGCCAGCCGGCCGATCAGGGCACCCTGCTGTGGCAGGGGGTCGAGACGCGGATCGAGGGGGTGCGCAAGGGCGACGACCTCTACTTGATCCCGGCCGAGGGCGATCCGCTTCCGCCGGTCGGCACGACGGTGCGGGCGACGGTCGCGGATGACCGGCGTTCGGCGCTGATGCGGACGCACTCGGGCCTGCATGTGCTGTGCGGGGTGGTGTTCCGCGACTACGGCTCGCTGGTGACCGGCGGCAACATGGAGCCGCTGTCGGCCCGCATGGACTTCAACCTGCCGGAGGTGCCGCCCGGCTTCAAGCAGACGGTGGAGGACGCCTGTAACGCCGAGATCGAGGCCGACCGCCGCATCGATGTGCGGGTCCTGCCGAGGGCCGAGGCGTTCGCGATTCCCGACATCGTCCGTACGGCCACGAATCTCGTCCCGCCGGAGGTCGAGGAGGTGCGCATCGTCGACATCGTGGGCCTCGACACGCAGGCCGATGGCGGCACTCACGTGGCGTCCACGAAGCAGATCGGCCGCATCAAGGTCACCAAGATCGAGAGCAAGGGCAAGGGCTTCCGCCGCCTGCGCATCGCGATCTGCGACTGAGCGGCTCCGACCAGCGGATAGTCCTCCGGCAAAAAACTCAAAAAGTTCGGCCGTCGTGTCGATTGTGGCCGGCTCCGTTCGAGGCGTTGGTGAAGGGCCGGCGAGGCGACCGGTCCCCGCTCGAAGGGCCGGCACGATGACCAAGAAGGCGATCTCCACTCACGCCACCACGACTCCGGCCGATGGCACCGGCAGAGCGGCCCCGAGCGCGGCCGGTCGGGCCGGGGCCGCGACGTGCGACGACCGCGAGGCGAACATCACCCGGTCCCTGCTGGGATATGGCGTGCTCGCGGGCCCCGTGTACGTGGCGGTGTCCTTGGCCCAGGCGTGCACCCGCGACGGTTTCGACCTCGCCCGGCACGAGTGGAGTCTGCTGGCCAACGGCGACCTCGGCTGGATCCAGGTCGCCAACTTCGTCGTCACCGCTTTGATGGTGTTCGCGTTCGCGGTGGGGCTGCGGCGGGTCCTGCGTCCCGGCTTCGGCGCCATTTGGGCGCCTCGGCTGGTCGCGGGGTACGGTGTGGGTCTGGTCGCGGCCGCCGCGTTCCGGGCCGACCCGGCCATGGGCTTCCCGCCGGGCACCCCGGACGGCCCGGGTGTCGTGACCTGGCATGGCGTGCTGCATCTGGCCGCGGCGGGCGTCGGTTTCCTCTGTCTGGTGGCGGCCTGTGTGATCCTGGCGCGCCGGTTCGCGTGGGCGGGACGGCGCGGCTGGGCGGCGTACTCGGCCGTGACCGGCACGGTGTTCCTGGCGGGCTTCGGTGCCGTGGCCACCGGCGGCGGCGCCACCTGGGCCAACCTGACCTTCGTCGCCGCGATCTTGATCATGTGGGTCTGGGTCTCGGCCACCTCCGTCCACCTGTACCGGGGAACGCGGCAGAGCCGACCCGGAACGGCCTGACGATGATCGCCGGCAGCACACCGAGAAACCACGAATCAGTGCGAACCACAGGGAGATACCCGTCATGCGTTACCTGGTCCTGCTCCGTGCCGCGAACCCGCCGACCGAGCCCCCCGCCGAACTGATGGCCGCCATCATGGCGCTCGGCGCCGAGGCGACGAACGCCGGTGTGCTGCTCGACACCGCCGGCCTCGCCCCCAGCGCGGCAGGCGCGAGGGTCGCCCTGGACAAGGGCGGGCTGAGCGTCACCGACGGCCCCTTCACCGAGGCCAAGGAAATGATCAGCTACGCCCTGTACGACGTCCGTTCGAAAGAGGAGGTCGTCGAGTGGACCTCTCGTTTCGTCACCCTGCACCGCGACATGTGGCCCGGCTGGGAGGGCGAGGCCGACATTCTGCGAGTCTTCGCCCCCGAGGATTTCGCACCACCCGCCTGACCCCGCCGGCTCCCACCGGCGGGAAGCCGGCCCCGGCATTCGTCGAGCAGGGCAGCCCAGCCGGTGCGATGCCCTGCCGCGCCGTCTGAGGCGCGGCGTCGCGCCCGCCGGTCACGCATCGACGCCGACTAGGATCGGTCCCGTGACGGTCAC
Organism: Actinomycetales bacterium; assembly: GCA_044507605.1. Classification (GTDB taxonomy): domain Bacteria; phylum Actinomycetota; class Actinomycetes; order Streptosporangiales; family Streptosporangiaceae; genus Thermopolyspora. The sequence goes on from JBIQJI010000020.1 coordinate 5,237, forward strand.
CGACCCTCGTCGCACGACCCGCGAGGCCGTCGAAGCGGTGTGGCGGATCGAGGCGCCCCGTCTCATCGCCGGGCTGGCCAGGCTCGTACGTGACGTGGGCGCAGCCGAGGACCTCGCCCAGGACGCCCTGGTCGTCGCGCTCGAACAGTGGCCGAGGGACGGCGTGCCGGCCAACCCGGGCGCCTGGCTCATGACGACCGCCAAGCACCGGGCCGTCGACCTGCTGCGCCGCCAGAGCCGGTACGAACGCAAGCTGGAGGAGGTCGGCCGCGACCTGTCTGCGCGCCAGGAGGCGGCCGAGGCCGACCTGGACGACCGGCTCGACGACCACATCGGCGACGACCTGCTGCGGCTGGTCTTCACGGCCTGCCACCCCGTGCTGTCGGCCGAGGCCCGTGTGGCCCTCACATTGCGCATGCTGGGCGGCCTGACCACCGACGAGATCGCCCGCGCGTTCCTCGTGCCCGAGCCCACGGTGGCCCAGCGCATCGTGCGCGCCAAACGCACCCTGACCGACAAGAAGATCGTCTTCGAGCTGCCGGCGCCCGCCGACCTGGCCGGCCGCCTGGCGACCGTCCTGGAAGTCATCTATCTCATCTTCAACGAGGGCTACGCGGCGACCGCCGGCGGCGACTGGACCCGCCCGCAGCTGTGCGCCGACGCGATGCGGCTCGGCCGCGTGCTGGCCGGCCTCATGCCCGACGAGCCCGAGGTGCACGGCCTGGTGGCCCTGATGGAACTCCAGGCGTCCCGCATCGGCGCCCGCACCGGCACGGCCGGCGAGCCGATCGTGCTGGCCGACCAGGACCGCAGCCGCTGGGACCGCCTGCTCATCCGCCGCGGCCTGGCCGCCCTCGACCGCGCCGAAGCCCTCGGCGGCGCCCTCCGCCCCTACACGCTGCAGGCCACCATCGCCGCCTGCCACGCCCGGGCCACATCGCTCGACGACACCGACTGGGAGCGCATCGCCGCCGCGTACCTGGTCCTCACCCACCTCACCCGCTCCCCGGTGATCGAACTGAACCGGGCGGTGGCCGTCGCCATGGCCTCCGGCCCGGCCCAGGGCCTCGACATCGCCGACTCCCTGCTGAACGAGAAAGCGCTGCGCGGCTACCCCCAGCTCCCGGCCGTACGAGGCGACCTCCTGGCCAGACTCGGCCGCCTGGAGGAGGCCCGCCACGAGTTCGAACGCGCCGCCTCCTTGACCCGCAACACCCGCGAACGCGACATCTTCCGCACCCGAGCCGCCACCCTCTGACCACCCTCACGGCCGTCGTCGGAGGGGTGTGGACGGTGGTCGGCGTGTGCTCACGTGTGGGGACGTTGCCGTCAGGATCGCTGTCATCTCTGCACTGGTCACTGGGTGGTAAGACCTAGCACAGGAGCGACTTACCTCGACCGCCCTCAGCCAGCGGCGGTGCTGCCGTACACCGCTCCACTGGACGTGACCCCGCGTGCCCGCAGTGTTGCTACCCATGGCGATTGCCGTGTCACAGTGTGAGCAAAGAGAGGGCTCTGGTCGTCGGAGGTGAGACCTTCGGCGATCTTGGTCAGCTCGCGGTCGACGGCCTTGGCGTTGGGGAGCTCCTTCGCGTACGCAGGGCTGAAAGTGATCTCGGCCCGCCGCTGCCGCGATCGCCCGCAGCGCCAACGACCTGCGCGCCAGTGCGGAGGCGGAGTTCTCCGGCCCCCCGGCGGGGACGGCTTCGACGCCCCATCGGTACGAACCTCGCCGACGTGCTTGCCGCGACTGGTCGTCACAGCAGCCGGAGTTGGGTGTCCCTGGGTTTGCGGCGGCGGGATGCGGGGGCGAGGGGATCGTAGAGGGCCGCGGGTATGTCGGTGAGGAACGGGGACGGGGACGCCTTCAGGGGGGTTCCGCGGCGGGTGCGTTCGGCCGCGTGGGTGAGGAACAGGTGACGCTGGGCGCGGGTCATGCCGACGAACAGGAGGCGGCGTTCCTCGCGTACGGCCTCCTCGTCCGGGGGCTCGCCCGGGTGGCGGAAGGGGAGCAGGCCGTCTTCGCAGCCGGTGATGAAGACGACGGGGAACTCCAGGCCCTTGGCGGCGTGCAGGGTGAGCAGGGTGACGCGGTCGGCGCGTGGGTCCAGGGTGTCGACCTCGATGCCCAAGGACAGTTCGGTGTGGAATCTGTCCAGGTCGCTGCCGCATTGGACGGCGAGCGGGGTGAGCAGTTCGACGGCCGAGTGGATTTCGGCCTGTTCGTCGCGGCGGTCGTCGGTGGACAGGCTCGCCGGGAGGCGGTCGACCAGGGTCGCGGCCGCTCGGGTCAGCCGCGTCTTGAGGTCATCGCCCGTGGCGTACGCCAGCTCGGCGACGAGCGGTGCCACGCCGGGGCGGTCGGCGAGGCGGTCGTGGGAGCGCTTCTGGAACGGCACGCCTGAACGGGTCAGCGCGGCCATGATCGCGCGGGACTGCCGGTCGGTGCGGTAGAGGACGGCGAAGTCGGAGAAACCGAGACCGCCGGTGCCCTCGCCCACGACCCGGCCGCTGTCGAGGGAGTGGAACGACGATCCGCCGAGCAGCTCGTCGATGGAGCGGGCGACGAACGACGCCTCGGCCACCTCCGAGGCGGCCTCGTGCAGCACGATCCGGGCGTCGCCGTGGTCGCCCATGGGGCGCAGCTCCCGGTCGGGGACAAGGGTCGCCGGGGCGATCAGCCGGGTCGCGGCGGTCAGGATGGTGGCGCTGGATCGGTAGTTGCGGCCGAGCCGCACCGTGCGGGCGTCGGGGAAGTCCTCCTGGAAGCGCAGAAAGAACCCCACGTCGGCGCCCCGGAACCGGTAGATCGCCTGGTCGGGGTCGCCGATCGCGGTGATGTCGCTTCCGGGCCGGGTGAGCAGGCGCAGCAGGTGGTACTGCTGCGCGTCGACGTCCTGGTACTCGTCGACGCAGATCCACCGGTAGCGGTCCTGGTACGCCGCCGCGAGTTCCGGGTCGGCCGCGAGCAGGGCCACCGGCAGCGTGATGAGGTCGTCGAAGTCGACGAGGTCGCGTTGCCGCAGCTCCTTGACGTAGCGTTCGGCGAACGCGGCGAGTTCCGGCGACGGGTGCGTGGCCGTCTCAGGTTCGGCCGGTCCGCTGTCGGCGGCGAGCGCGGACGAACTGCCGGCACGGCCGGGCGTGGCCGAGCCGACGGCACCGTCGTGTGCGGCGGACGGAACCGCGGCTCGGCGGTGTGCGGACAGGTCGGTGAGGAGGCGGCGGGCCTCCTTCTCGGTTCCGGCGAGTTCGGCCGCGATCGCGAGCTGCAGGGCCTGGTCGGCGATGCCGAAGCCGGCGCTCAGCCCGGCCCGGTCGTGTAACTCGCGGAGCAGGCGCACCCCGAGGGAGTGGAAGGTGGCGATGGTCAGCCGGGGAGCGTGCGCGGGCACCAGGTCGGCCAGCCGCTCGGCCATTTCGGCGGCGGCCCGGCGGGTGAACGTGATGGCCAGGCACTGTTCGGGCGGGACGTCCCGTTCGGCCACCAGGTGGGCGATGCGGTGGGTCAGGGTGCGGGTTTTGCCGGTGCCGGGTCCCGCGATGATCAGCAGCGGCCCTCCGGAGATCTCGGCGGCGGCCCGCTGGTCGGGGTCCAGGCCGTCGAGCAGCGACCTGCCGGCCGATGGCGCAGCGGCGGCGGCCTGCTCCGGGCCCGCCGCGGCCGCGGCCGCGGTCACGGTCGTGGTCGACGTCGAGGTGGCCGTGCGGGACGAGCCGCGCGCCTCCTGCGGCGTCGCGGTCGGGCGGTCTCCGCCTGCGGACTGCTTCGCCGGCGCGGTCTTCTTCCGGCGCGTTTCGACCGGCGGGGCGTCGAACAGGGCGTCCGCGACGAGCCCGGGCCCCGGCGCGTTCAGCTCGCCGGGTTCGAAGAGGCGGATGACGCCGTACTCGCCGTCGTAGCCGGCCTCGCGGATCACCTGGCCGCGCCGCAGCCGGCGTACCGCTTCGGCGAGGAGCGGGGACCGGGCGTCGATGTCGTCGATGGGGACGTCGCGCAGGATGGCCAGTTCGGCGCCGAGGGCGGCGGTGAGGCGGTCGATTTCGGCGCCGACCCGCTTGCTTTTGGGGCCGACGCCGAGGATCTCGCTCATGATCTCGGGCAGGGGCACGAGGCTGTGGAAGCCGGCGGCGCCGTCGGGGCGTTTCCCTTCGGGGCGGTCGGCGAGGTCCTCGATCCTGCTGAGCACGCCGATCGTCGGCGGCTTGCCGCATGCGGGGCACAGTCCGCCGTGTTCGCGGGTCTGCTGCGGCGTGAGCCGTACGCCGCACTTGCGGTGCCCGTCGACGTGGTACTTGCCTTCCTCGGGGAAGAACTCCAAGGTTCCGGCGTGCCCGGTGCCGGTTTCGAGTGCCCGCCGTACGGCGAAGTAGTCGAGGTCGGTGTCGAACAGGGTGGCCTCGCGGCCGAGCATGGGCGGGGAGTGGGCGTCGGAGTTGCTGACCAGCCGGTAGCGGTCGAGGCCGGAGATGCGCCAGTTCATCTCGGGGTCGCTGGACAGCCCGGTCTCCAGGGCGAAGATGTGGTCGGCGAGGTCGACGTAGCACTCTTCGATGGCGTCGAATCCCGATTTGGAGCCGAAGACCGCGAACCAGGGCGTCCAGACGTGGGCGGGCACCAGGTAGGCGCCGTCGCCGCAGCCCAGGGTGATTTCCAGCAGGTCGCGGGAGTCGAGGCCGAGGATGGGCCGCCCGTCGGAGCCGAGGTTGCCGATGCGGCCGAGTCTGCGGTTGAACTCGGCGGCGGCGTCGAAGCTCGGCACATACACCAGGTGGTGCACTTTGCGGGTGCGGTCGGCGCGTTTGTAGATCGTGGAGATTTCGACCGAGAGCATGAACCGCACCGGGTTCGCGGCGAGGACGGGCGGCAGGGTGCGGGAAATGTCGCGGTCGAGGTCGTCGCGCAGTCGGAACAGGCCGGGCTCGGCGGGGACGAGGCAGTCGCGGAGGTGGTCGAACCACGCGGGGTGGGTGAAGTCGCCCGTGCCGACGAGGGTGATTCCTTTGCGCCGCGCCCACCAGGTGAGGTGTTCCAGGTCGCAGTCTTTGCTGCAGGCGCGGGAGTACTTGGAGTGGATGTGCAGGTCGGCCGTGAAGAGCACCTGCGCGATTGTGCCACAGCGGGCGATCAATCCGGGCGTCATCGGTGATAGATGGCGATCCGTGATCACCTGCCCCGTTTTGTGAGTGAGGGTCGGGAGGCCCCCGAAGTCAGGGCGAGGCCAGGGTGATGCCGGGGACAATCCCTATGTGCTCGGGGTCTGCGACAGGGCAGTCTGGAGACATGACCGAATACAGCGGACAGAGCAAGCGACTGCAGCGCACCCACAACGGCCGGATCATCGCCGGGGTCTGCTCCGGCATCGGAGAGTACACCGGCATCGACCCCACCATCCTGCGCGTCGGCCTCGCCGTCGCCAGCTTCTTCGGCGGGCTGGGCTTCGGCATCTACGCCGTCGCCTGGCTGCTGGTGCCCGAAGAGGGCAGGGAGACGTCGATCGTCCAGGACCTGATCGCCAAGAAGCGCGAGTCGCACGGCTGGCCCGGCGCCACGCGGGAGCCGTACGAGGCCCCGCACAGCGACGAGCGGCCCCGTGCCTGAGAAGGGCCCGGAACGGGCCTCTGGGGGCGGTCACGTGGCCCGGGCGCGCACCCGGGCGATGACGTCCATGCGCGACTCGGTCCACGCCGTGGCGAGGATCGCCGCGAGCGACAGCCCGGCCGCCCCCGACAGCGCGATCACCGGCTCGGCGCCGAGCCGTTCCGCCGCCGCCCCGCCGAGCAGGATGCCCAGCCCTTGAACGGCGAGCAGCCCCGACTGCACGAGCCCGAACGCCTGACCGCGCCGCGCCGGCGGCACGCACTGCACGAACGCCGCGTTCGCCGCGAGCTGGTACGCCCCGCCTACCCCTGACAGCAGCCACAGCGCGAGCACCACGACGAACGGCGGCCGCATCGCGCACCCGATCAGCGGCGCGCAGCTCAGCATGGCCATCCACCCCATGCTGCGCAGCCGTCCCGAAGGCGACACGAACCTGCCGAACACGAACGCGCCGACCACCGTCCCGGTCGGCATCGCGGCCATCAGCAGGCCGCTCATCACCGGCAGCATGTCCTCGTCGTCGCTCAGCATCGCCGCGTACGGGACCGCGATGCCCTCCGTCAGCACATAGAAGCCGCACAGCCAGGCGAACAGGATCAGGATCCGCAGCCGCCGGTCACCGAAGATCAGGCGCGCGCCGAGGATCATGTTCCGCCACATGGAGGTGCGCGGCCCCGGCTCGGTCACGGGGGCGGGCCGGGGCCGCACCGTCGCCACGAGCACCAGCGCCGAGCCGAGGAAGGTCGCCGAGTCGAGGGCGAGCCCGCGGTAGGGCCCGAGGCTGAGGATCGCCACGCCGCCCAGAGCGAAGCCGAGCATCTGGACGGCCTGGTTGGTCATGTTCTGCAGGGCGGAGCCGATGACGTACCGGTCGCCGTGCAGCACGTCGGGCAGCAGCGCCGCCCGGGCCGCCGAGAACGGCGTGCTCAGCACGATCGCCAGGAAGAGCAGCGCGCACATGCCGGGCAGCGGCAGGCCGGGGACGGCCATGACGGCGACCAGCATCGCGCGCACCAGATCGCACAGGATCATCATGCGTCGGCGGGGAGAGCGGTCGGCCAGCCCGGCGAGCAGCGGGCCGCCCACGATCGGCGGCAGGTACGTCAGCGCGTAGACCCCGGCCGTCGCGAGCGGCGACTGGGTGCGCTGGTAGACCAGCACGCCGAGGGCGATCTGCGCGAGCTGGTCGCCGAGCAGCGACATGCCCTGCGCGAGCCACAGCCCGCGAAACTCGCCTATGGCGATGACCTCGCCATAGGTCGCCTGCGTCTCCGGGGGACGGCGATGCCTTCCAGGCTCGCCTGGCGCCCCGGATCTGCGGGATCTGCCGGGTAGCCGGCTGGGTCCGGTGGCCATGTGACTCCGGTTGACTCGCAGGGCCGCCCCTGACAAACCGTGTTCGTAACGTAACCTACGGTGCCCGTTGCGAACGTGATTCGCAACCTGATGCAGCCAACCAGATCCAATCCGTCACCTTCGACGCGGGATCTATTCCCCCAAAACGGCCCTGACCAAGCGGCCACACCCCTCTACCACCCGAGTTCGTGCAGCCGTTCGTCGCTGATCCCGAAGTGGTGGGCTATCTCGTGGACCACTGTGATCTGCACCTCTGTCACCACCTCGTCCTCGGTGTGACAGATCTCACAGATGGGGTTGCGGTAGATCTCGATGCGGTCCGGCAGCACGCCCGCGTACCAGTCGCCCCGCTCGGTCAGCGGGATCCCGGTGTACAGCCCGAGCAGCCCCGGCTCCGGCGGATCGTCCACCACCAGGACGACCACGTTGCTCATCACCCGGGCGAGCTCCTCGGGGATCGTGTCGAGGGCCTCACCGACGAGCTCCTCGAACCTGTCCCGCGCGACCTCGATCACCCCACCATCGTCCCACCCGCCACGCCACGATGCGAAATCGCTATATGCGGGCGAATCGCCCGCTCCCAGCGGGCTACCAGGCCAGATGCGCCACGCACACGCGACAACGGGCCGCGCGGCCCGGCATATCCTGCGAGTCATCGCTGAAACAGAACGCGCATCGGCGACCAAAGCGGGTAGGCAGACGGTGGATGAACGGCACATTGATCACGAACCTGGCGCAGCGCTTACAGCGCCTTGACCATCTGGGCACGCTGCAGGCTCTGCGGCAGTCCCGCCTCCGGGCCCGTCTCCGCCGCCTGATCCGGCACACGGCGGTACGACGCACCACCGCCACCCTGGCCGTCATCGTCGTGGCCGTGGCCGGCGCCTGGCTCGGCATCGGGCTCGGCGCCACGGTGCACACCTCCATCGGCCCCGCCGACTTCAGCCTGAGCCTGCGCCCCTCGGCGAGCGGCGACACGGTGATCGACATCCGGCCGCTCGGCACCCTCGGCTTCAACACCCACGACGGCCCCGTACGGCTCACGGTGTCCTTCGACGGCGTCCACCCCGAACTCGCCAAAGAGATCATGGACAATCCCCGCTGGGCCGACCGGCTGCCCGAAACCATCCAGCGGGACCTCGAAGACGCCCTGCGCGTGCTCATCATGCGCAGCGTGCTCGCCGCCGTGGCCGGCGCCGCCGTCACCGGCCTGCTCGTCTTCCACAGCTGGCGCCGCGCCCTGGCCAGCGGCCTCACCGGCCTGCTCGGCCTGACCGTCGTCGGCGCCCTCGTGGCCACATCGGTCAACCCCAAGGCGATCAACGAGCCCCGCTACACGGGTTTGCTCACCGGCGTGCCCTCGCTCATCGGCAGCGCCCAGTCGATCGTGACGCACTTCTCGGAGTACAGCGGCCAGCTGAGCAAGCTCGTCACGAACATCTCCCAGCTCTACCAGGCCGGCTCCACCCTGCCGGTGTACTCCCCCGACCCCACGACCATCCGCGTCCTGCACGTCTCCGACATCCACCTCAACCCGGTCGCCTGGAACGTCATCCGCAGCCTCAACGAGCAGTTCAAAATCGACCTGGTCATCGACACCGGAGACATCACCGACCACGGCACCAAGGCCGAGAACGAGTTCGTCAAGGAGATCGGCCGCCTCGGCGTGCCCTACGTCTACGTACGCGGCAACCACGACTCCGCGGTCACCCAGAAGGCGATCGGCAAGCAGAAGAACGCCATCGTGCTCGACGGCGAATCCGTCACCGTGAAAGGCCTGCGCATCTACGGCGTCGGCGACCCCCAGTTCACCCCCGACAAGACCGTGCCCATCGTCTCCAACGAGCAGCTGACCCAGATCGGCCGCGAATACGCCGCCAAGATCGCCCCGCCCGAGTGGCCGCGCACCCGCTCGACGACGGCCCCGCAACGCACCCCCATCGACGTGGTCGCCGTGCACGAGCCGCCCATGGCCCGCGGCTTCTCCGGCTCCGTCGCCCTGGCCCTCACCGGCCACACCCACAGCCGGGCCACCGAACTCGAACGCACAGGCACCCGGGTGATGATCCAGGGCTCCACCGGCGGCGCCGGCCTGCGCGGCCTCGAACACGACAAGCCCACCCCGATCCAGGCCTCCGTCCTGTACTTCAGCAAGACCGACCACCGCCTCCAGGCCTGGGACGACATCACCCTCGGCGGCCTCGGCGAACAGTCCGTCCAGATCCAGCGTCACCTCGAACCCGACCCGGACCGTACAATCGTCGCAGAGCCGGCTCAGGCCCCGTCTCCGACGCCCAAGCCGTCGTCCTCGGTGACCCCGACGCTGTCACCAGCGCCATCACCGTCGAAGACGCCCAAGCGCTCACAGAAGGAGGCCTCCGCCGACTCCTAGACACACTCCCGGCGGCAAACCGCTTTGGCACCAGGGGCCAACGTCCCCTATGCTTCAGGGGTCCCCGACGGAAGACGTCATGGATTGGAGCGCAAGCTCCGAGCCCCCATCGTCTAGCGGCCTAGGACACCGCCCTTTCAAGGCGGCGGCACGGGTTCGAATCCCGTTGGGGGCACAAGGTGAGCCAACACCTACCGGGCAACTGGTAGGCTAGGCGAGCCGGAACCGAAGCTTCACAACGAGGTCCTGTAGAGCAGCTAGGAGTGCTCGCCACCCTGTCAAGGTGGAGGTCGCGGGTTCAAATCCCGTCAGGACCGCTCAGGTAGGTGAATCCCACCACCAAGGTCAGGTAGCTCAGTTGGTACGAGCGTCCGCCTGAAAAGCGGAAGGTCGGCGGTTCGACCCCGCCCCTGACCACATCATCAGACCAGCCGGGAAACCCTGAACGAATCGTCGTTCGGGGTTTTTATCGTTCGGCGGCGGCAACGTTCCCGTCGTTTCATCGAAACGCCCGCCCGTGCCGGGGCCAGCGGTCGTTCTGGTCTGTTCGGGCTCAGACTGTGGATTCCGCTGCACGCGTGAATCTCTGGAATGGCTTTCCGGTGCGAAGACGAGGCGAACGGGTGGAGAGCTTCGCCATACGGGAAGTGAAGCGGCCCGCTCGACGATCCCTCGGGGGCGATGAGGAGGGGGTGGCATCACCAGCGAGCGGCAGGGGCGTGCTGTCTGCCCCGCGTGTCAGGATCGCGTCACGGACGACAAGGCCGAAGGCCGGCTGCGTGTCATTCGCACGGTTGCCGGTGTCCTGCGGGCGGCCGGGGTTCCGGCGTGGCTGTTCGGGGGCGGGGGCTTGATGCGAGGATCGGGCGGGTTACGCGTGAGCACGGCGATGTGGAGTTCTGGGTCGAGCGGGTTCACGCCGAGCGGTCGAAGGCGGTGCTTGTTGAGGCAGGCGCTACGGCTTTGGCGACTCCACCGGAGGAGGCCTGCGAGTTCACTTTGGGCGATGTGCTTTTCAGCACCGCCTACTTCGATCGGTGGGCGGACGGGTCGTTCAGTCAGCCGTTGGGGCGGTGGTCCGACCGGCTGTTCTCACCGGGATCTTTCGGCGACGAGCCTGTGACACTCGATGGCACGCCGGTGCTGACCATGAGCGTTTCCGGCAGGCTCGCCATGAAGGGGCAGTTTCCGCTCCTGCGCAACGGCCGGCCACGACGCCGGGCGGTTGCGCTATCGCCTCGTTCGCTGGTGAGGAGCCGCGCCTGCCGGTTTCACGCCAAGCCCAGCCGGTCGGCCAGCGCGCGCAGTTCGGGTGAGGGTGGGTCCTGCATGGTCAGGAGGTCGGAGACCAGTTGGCGGGTGAGGTGGTGGGCGCGGACCTGTTCGGGGGTGGTGGCCTCGGCCTCCAGGAGGGCGGTGGTGGCTTCGGGGACGTGCCGTCGCTGGGTGTGTGCGCGGGCGAGGTCGATCTGGAGTCGTGCCCGGCGTTCGGGGGAGAGGGCCGAGGTGTCCACGTTCGCCGCTGCGCGGAGGGCGTGGCCGGCGTCGCCGAGTTCGACCGCCACGGCGACCTCGTGCAGGGTGACGTTGGCGGGGCCGAACTCGGTGTGGTGGTCGTTTCTGCCCTCGCCGAGCCGTTCGGCTATCGCGCGGGCGTGGGCCAGGTGGTCGTACGCCTCTTCGGGCCGGTTGAGCCGGGCGGCGGCCACGGCTCGCTGCAAGGTGAGGGCGCCTCGCAGGGACATCGCCTCGGCGTGGTCGGTCAGGGGATGCAGTGCTTCGGCGGCGGTGCGGGCGGTCTCCTCGGTCTGGTCGAAGTGGCGGCCGCAGAGGAAGACGAAGCCGAGGCGGAAGGCGCCTGCGGCCATCAGGAGCGGGTCGCCTGCCCGCTCGGCGGCAGCGACCGCGCGATCGGCCGCGATCCACGCGACGTCGGGCTGCCCCATCTTGGCCAGGGCCGCCGAGCATGCCTGGTACGTGGCCGCCGTCAGCTCGAAGAGTTCCGGTCGCCGGTCCTCGGGTGCGGAACGCGCAGCGGCCTCCAGGGTGGGGATCAGGTCGCGGAGCAGTTCGGTCAGTTCGACGTAGCGGCTTGCGTGGGTGAGCCGCCAGGCCTGTGCCACCCGGGGCTTGATCTCGTCGATCGCGGGGGCCGGGGTGGGGTGCAGCATGGCCCGCAGGGCGTGGGCTCCCGACAGGACGAGCCGTAGCTCCGCCGAGCCGGGGGCCTCCTCGGTGGCGGCGGCGACCACGGGTGCTTCCGCGGCCAGTTCCGGCAGCGGGACGCCGAGGGTGTCGGCGACCGTCTCCAGTACGGACATGCGGTCGACCTTCCGTACGCCGCGCTCCACTTGGGAGACCCATGCGACGGATCGGTCGATCATGCGGGCCAGTTCGGCTTGTGACAGGCCGCGCCGCCTGCGTTCCCGGGCGATGCGCCGTCCCAGGGCGCGCTGGTATTCGGTGCTCACGGGTCGATGCCCTTCGCGTCGATCACCTGGAGCCGATCGACTTCGACCGCGGCGAGCAGTTCGGCACGGGCCGCGAGGAATCGCTTCGTGTGCGGGGTCTGCTCGTGGGCGTCGAAGGCGGCGCGGTCGCGGTAGAGCTCGTAGAAGATCCGTTGGAGCGGCTGTCCGTCGACACGGTGCGAAACGTAGACGAGAGTGCCGGGTTCCTGCGCGCGTATCCGGTCGATCGTCTCGCTGACGAGACGGTCGAAGGCGGTCGCGCTCGGTTCGTCCTTGCAGGTGAACCGGACCATCAGTCCGAACATGGGGCACCCTCCCTGGACGCCGTGCGCCGATCGTTACCCCACTACGAGACCAGTACTTATTGTGCGATGCAAGTATCGAAAGTCGCTTGTACTCAGAGTAGCGTGCCGGTACTTTAAGTATCGATCGGCTTCTGCACGTGTCCTGAACTGCACGAACGCGAGGTTGCAGCGCCATGCTCTTACCGACTGCAAGTGGCGAATACCACCAAAAGTGGCATCGGAACTTTCCGGGAAAGCCGAGCGAGATCCGCGAAGCGCGGCGCTTCGTCACCACCCACCTAGGCGAGGGCCCCGATGTCGACAGCGCGCGACTGGTCGTCACCGAACTCGCGACGAACGCCGTCCGCCACAGCCACAGTGGGGGACTGGGCGGGCGGTTCCAGGTGACCCTGCAGACGGGCGGTGACCTGCTCCTCGTCACGGTGATGGACGAAGGCGGCCCGCTCTGGCCTCATGTGCGGCAGGCGGACGACCAAGGGCTGAGCGGTCGCGGGCTGTACCTGGTATCAGAGCTGACCACGTGCTGGGGAGTCGATGGGGACGAGCGTGGCCGCAGGGTCTGGGCGCTGCTCGACGTCGAAGCCGCCGTTACGGCACGTGGCTCGACTCGATGAAGGCGAAGGTAGGGCGAATCAGGCGGGCGGTGCGTGATCGCGCGAGGTCGGATGTCTGCGGGGCCGCGGCGCACCGCGCATGGTCCGGCGTCGAGATGGCCTGGGGTCGACGTCGGACCATGCGCGGTGGTGGCGGGCGGGTGCCGGTTGTGCGGTCATGTGGTGCAGAGGGCGCCGCTCGCGGGGTCTGGGCGGTGTGGTCGGCCCTGGGCGTGCCGGGCCGCACTGCTGGGGGCCGTCGCGGCGGTCATTCGGCGTAGGGCTGGTTTTCGCCCTGGGCGCTGTAGCCGAGGTTCCAGATGTAGCCGTCGGGGTCGGCGAAGGAGCCGCCGTAGCCGCCCCAGGGGAGGGGGCCGGCGGGCTTGAGGACGGTGGCGCCGGCCTTTTCGGCCTCGGCGAGGATTTCGTCGACTCGGTTTTCGCTGCGGACGACGTAGGTGAGGACCAGGCCGCTGAAGCCGCTGCCTTCCGGGCTGGTGCCGACCTGGGCGGCGAGGCCGTCGCGGCCGTAGAAGCCGACCGGGGTGGCTCCATCGGACTCGAAGAACACCGAGACGCCGTAGTCGTTCTGGATCTTCCAGCCGAGGCCTTCGGTGTAGAACCGCTTGGCCCGGTCCATGTCCCGGACGCCGAGGAGGATGGAGCTGACGTGCGCTTTCATGGGTTCGTCTCCGTTGTGCCGTCGGGGTTGTTCGCTCAACGGCAACGCTATGAGGGGGGCCGGGCCGGGCGCTTCTCCATTCCTGACCGGTTCGGCCGGGCATGGCGCGCAAGGCCCGCACCCGGCCGATCGACATGAAGCAGCTCAGTGCGGAGGGCCGGCAGATCATCCGACCTTCGTCGAGCTCACTCCGACCGGCCGGCCGCCTTTGGGGCGGACGCCATGGGGGAGACGTGGGTGCGGGATGGGATGTAAGGAAATCCGGCCGCCGGGCGATGACCCTTCGACAGTGACGAAGGAGTGATCGCCAATGAACGCGGGCAGTGGGGACGGCACCGGCGGATTCCCGGAGGGGTTCCTGTGGGGGGCGGCGACGGCCGCGTACCAGATCGAGGGCGGCAACGTCGCCAGCGACTTCTGGGAGCTCGAACACGCGCCGGGGAGCGTGTTCGCCGAGCCGAGCGGCGACGCCTGTGACGGCTACCACCGGTGGCCGGAGGACTTGGACCTGCTCGCGGGGCTCGGCCTGAACACCTACCGGTTCAGCCTGGAGTGGGGGCGGATCGAGCCGGAGGAGGGGGAGTTCTCGCGGGCGGCGATCGACCACTACCGGCGGGTCGTGGCCGGCTGCCGCGAGCGGGGTGTGACGCCGATGGTCACGCTGCAGCACATCACGGTGCCGCGCTGGTTCCGGCACGCCGGGTGGTGGGCCGCGTCCTCCGCGGCCGACCGGTTCGCCCGGTACGCCGAGGCGGTGCTCCCCGTGCTCGCCGAGGGCGTCGAATGGGTCTGCACGATCAACGAGCCGAACTATGCCGCGATGATGGAGCCGCTGCTCGCCGGCGCCCCCGCCTTCGGCGTCCCCAGTGAGGACATGACCCGGGCGATGGTGGCCGCGCACCGGCGGGCCCGCGAGGTGCTCGGTTCGGTGCCCGGGCTGCTAACCGGGTGGACGGTGTCGGTCACCGACTACCAGCCCGTCGGCGGAGCGGACGCCGAGGCGGCCGAGGCCGCCGTGGCCGAGTGGGCGCGGCCCAGGCAGGACGCCTTTCTGGAGGCGGCCAGGGGCGACGACTTCGTCGGCGTGCAGCCGTACACGAGGGAGCTGATCGGGCCGGACGGGGCGCTGCCCGTGCCCGAGGGCGCCGAGACCACGCAGCTCGGGACGGAGTTCTACCCGGAGGCCATTGGCGGCGCGGTGCGGCACGCGTGGCGGGTCGTCGAGGCCGGCACGCCGATCGTGGTGACGGAGAACGGCATCGCCACGGGCGACGACCGGCGTCGGGTCGCCTATCTGGACCGGGCCGTGCGCGCGCTGGGGGCCGCCGTCGCCGACGGGGTGGACGTGCGCGGCTACCTGCATTGGAGCCTGTTCGACAACTTCGAGTGGACGTTCGGCTACGGCCCCACCTTCGGTCTGGTCGAGGTCGATCGCACGACCTTCCGCCGTACCCCCAAGCCGAGCGCGTTTCGCCTGGGCGAGATCGCCAAGGCGAACGGGCTGCCCGACGGCGGGGGGCGCTACGCTGATCGATGATGTACCGACTCTTGTTCACCCAGGTCCTGCGGCATGTCGACGCGGAAGCCGCGCATCACGCCACGCTCCGGGGGCTGCGGGCGATCTCGGCGCGACCGCTGGCCAAGCGGTTGCTGCACCGCTGCCTGGCGCCGCGTGACGAGGCGCTGCGGGTCACGGCGTTCGGCGTGCACTTTCCCTCGCCGTTCGGGCTGGCCGCGGGGTTCGACAAGAACGCCGTGTGTTTCGAGGCGCTGGCGGCGTTCGGGTTCGGCCACGTCGAGGTGGGCACGGTCACCGCCCACGCGCAGCCGGGCAACGCGCGCCCGCGCCTGTTCCGGCTGCCGCGGCAGGGGGCGCTCATCAACCGCATGGGCTTCAACAACGACGGCGCGGCGACGGTGGCGCGGCGGCTGCGCCGGCCGCGCGCGGTGCCGGTCGTGGTCGGGGTGAACATCGGCAAGACCAAGGTGGTGCCCGAGTCCGAGGCGATCGGCGACTATGTCGCCTCGGCCCGGCAGCTCGCCCCGTCGGCCGACTATCTGGTGGTCAACGTCAGCTCGCCCAACACGCCGGGCCTGCGTGACCTGCAGGCCATCGACCGGCTGCGGCCTCTGCTGAGCGCCGTCAAGGACGTCGTCGACGCCCAGCCCCGCCGCGCTCCGCTCCTCGTCAAGATCGCCCCCGATCTGGCCGATGACGACATCGACGCGGTGGCCGATCTCGCGCTCGATCTCGGCCTGGACGGCATCATCGCCACCAACACCACCATCGACCGGCGGGGCGTGCCGAGCAGGGAGGCCGGCGGCCTGTCGGGCCGCCCGCTCAAGGCCCGGTCGCTGGCCGTGCTGCGCCGTCTGCGCGACCGGGTGGGCGACCGCATCGCCCTGGTCTCGGTGGGCGGCGTGGAGGACCTCGACGACGTGTGGGAGCGGCTGCTGGCCGGCGCCACCCTGGTGCAGGGCTACACCGCCATGATCTACGAGGGGCCGCTGTGGGCCTGGCGGGTGCATCGTGGCCTGTCCCGCCGCCTGCGCCGCCACGGCTGCTCCTCCATCACCGAGATCATCGGCCGCACCGCGCGGCAGAGCGCCTGAGCCGTCACACGTTCGGCCGGGTGGAGTCGGGCGCGTGGGTGAGCTGTTCCAGGTGCCGCATCACCAGGTCGACGTCGAGCAGGCCGGGGCGGTGCGCCCGGTGGCCGCGCCCGCCCCGCTGCCAGGGGTGCGGCCCGGCGAGCGGGCGGTACTCCACGCCGAAGGCGTCGAGGCGGGGCAGGTGGCGGGCGCCGAGCCGGGTGAGGAACTCGCGTACGTCGGGCGGCCCGGCCCAGGCCACCTCGGCCAGGGCGCAGGCGCGCGGCCAGGCGCGGTAGTCGAGGATCCGCCCGTCGGGTATGCGTTCGCTCCACAGCTGACATTGGGCCCCGATGACGCGGGCGGTCTCCTGCTCGGTCCAGGATGAGGGGGCGGGGTCGAACCCGGCGACGTCGGCGACGGTGATGGCGTCGCCGATGCCGAGCGGCTCGTCGGCCGACGCCGCCTCGGCGTAGTCGAAGTACAGCGGGAACACCGGCGCGGCCACCACCTCGTACCCGGCGGCGGCGGCCCGGCGGGCGACCCCCATGCCGCGCCACGCCATGATGATCGTGTCGTCGCGCAGCCCGTCGCCGCCGCCGCTGACGAACGCCTCGTCCCACACGACGGCCCGCACGTGGGCCGGTTCGGTGGTCCGGGCGGCGATGCGGTCGGCGAGCGTGCGCAGGAACCACGCGTGCAGCTCGCCCGGGGTGCGCAGCCCGAGGAAGCGCTGATGGGCGGTGATCTTCGCCGAGGCGGCCCAGGCGTCGAGGACGCATTCGTCGCCGCCGATGTGGAAGTACGGTGTGCCGGGGCCGAGCGCGTCGAGGATCTCGTCGAACACGGTGCCGAGGAACCCGATGGTGGCCGGCAGCGGCGCGAGGATCGCGGGGGAGATGCCCCAGCGGTCGAGCACGTTGTGCGGCTCACCGGGGTCGGCCCCGAAGCCGGGGTAGGCCGCCAGGATGGCCGAGGCGTGCCCCGGCACGTCGATCTCCGGCACGACCGTGACGGCCCGGTCGCGGGCGTAGGCGGCGATCTCGGTGAGGTCGGCGAGCGTGTAGTAGCCGCCGTGGGGCACCTCGTCGAAGGTCGTCTCCTCACCGAAGCGGCTCGTGATCGTGCGCGGCCGGTGCGAGGCCAGCTCGTGCAGCAGGGGGTAGGCACGGCTTTCGACCCGCCAGCCCTGGTCGTCGGCGAGATGCAGGTGCAGCCGGTTCAGCTTGTGCGCGGCGAGCAGGTCGATCATGCGCAGCACCTCGCGTTTGGGCAGGAAGTGCCGCGCCACGTCGACCAGCACGCCCCGCCACGCGAACCGCGGCGCGTCGGCCACCCGCCCGCACGGCACGCTCCAGCGGACCCCCGCCGGCACGGCCGCCCGGAACGCCTCGGGCGGCAGCAGCTGCCGCAGGGTCTGCGCCGCGTAGCACGCCCCCGCCGTGTCGCCCGCCCGTACGCGGATCGCGCCGCCGGCGTCACCGGGGGAGATCTCCAGTTCGTACGCCTCGGCGCCCAGCTCGGGGGCGGGCTCGACGCGGATGGTCCCGTCGCCCGCCGGGCCCACCGGGCGGGGGTCGAGCACGGCGAGGGCGACCCGCGCGGGCCGGGTCAGCTCGTCGGGCCCCGAGATCGTGACGCCCGGCCCGATTTCGGCCCGGCCCGGAGCCTCGTGCGCCAGCCGGGGCCGGGGCAGCAGCATGCCTCCGGCCCCCTGCGTGAGTCCTGCACTGTCGTCGATCGGTACGACCTCCTGGGTGCGACGCGCCGTCAGCCGCGTCCGGCTAGGTGAAGTAGTCGCGGAACCCTTTGGCGAGGGATTCGGCGATGCGCTGGCGGAACGCGGCCTTTTCGAACTTGGCGGCCTCCTGCGGGTTGCGCATGTTGCCGGCCTCGAGGAACACCTTGGGCACGGTGGAGAGGTTCAGCCCGCCGAGGTCGTTGCGGTGGTCGAGCCCGTTGTGCCCGATGTAGGTGGAGTAGGGCAGCCGGGTGCCCGCGTGGTAGGCGTTGCGGATCGCGATGCCCAGTTTCTCCGATTTGCGCACGACGGGGTCGACCGGCCCGTTGATCTTCTTGGGCACGATGACGTGGAATCCGCGGTCGCGGGGCGGGGCGCCGTCGGCGTGGATGGAGATCGCGGCGTCGGCGTGGGCGCGGTTGCCGATCGCGGCCCGCTTGGTGATGCACGGCCCCACGCCGTCGTTGCCGGACCGCGTGAGCTTGACGGTGGCGCCCTCGGCCTTCAGCAGTTTCGCGAGCCGCCGCGAGACGTCCCAGGTGAACGCCGCCTCGGTGTAACCCGACGTGGTGGAGGTGCCCGTGGTGTCGCAGGCCTTGCGCTTGGTCAGGACGTCGACCTGCTTGTTGATGATCTCGGGGTGGTGGTAGTTGCCGCCGTTGTGCCCCGGGTCGATCACGATGGTCTTGCCGGCCAGCGGCTCGCGGGCGGCCTGCGGCTTTTCGGCTGCCCGCGGTTTTTCCGCGGCGCGGGCCTTGGCGGTGGCGGCGCCGGCCGGCCGGGCCGGCTCGCCGGTCGCCGCCGCGCCCGCCCCTGATGCCGGCCGCGACTGCGCGGAGGCGGAGCCGGGCGAAAGGTCGGAGGGGCCGCAGGCGGCGGCCCCGAGGCCGCACAGCGCCGCGAGTGACACGGTGAGCGCCCCGGCCCGGCGCCGCCCGGACGGGTTCGGCTTCGGCTCGCTCACGGCTACCCCCTGACTTGAGTCGCGGCTTGCCCTGCTCGATGCCCCAACTTACGCGTGCCCGGCCGATGGCCGTGCCGTAACCCCGCGATCGAGCCCGGCCGGCCCGCTCTCGCGGCCCGGTATCGCTGCGTCCGTACCCCGGATCGGGGGAGCGGAACAGGGGTCAGCGGTGGGGCACGGCCGCAGGCCGCTCTCCGCCGCGCTCCTGCGTCGACAGCAGCGCGGCGAGTTCGTGGGCGTCCTCGGCGTCGAGGCCGAGCACGACCCGCGGCCGTCCCCACGGGTGGTCGATGGAGTGGGCGACGTAGCTCGCCACGGACTCGACGCCGGTCTCGTCGCCGCCCCTGTCGCCGTGGGCCCGCATGGTGCGCCACGTCGCCCAGGCCCGTTCGAGTTCGCTGGCGGCGCGCTGGGCGCAGGAAACCAGCTCTGGATCACGCATGTCTACCCCCGGTTCGTGCTCGCGCTCTGGTCACGGCCAGAGTTACACCGGCCCGCCCCGGACCCCCGCCGGCTTGACCCAGGATTGGCCGATCCTGGGCCGGTGGCTGGGGTTACCGGGCCGATCCCGTGACCCGCGCGTGCTCGGCACTGTCTGCGGCGTGATCTGCCACCGTGTGGTGGCGTGGGCTGTGGCACGGTCCCACGTGACGGCGGCACGGTCTAGGCGGTCGGCCCGGTGCTGTGCCGCACGATGAGGCTCGGCGTGACCTGCCGCAATCGGGCCATTTTGGTCGGCTCGCCGATGCGGTCGCTGAGCAGCGCGGCGGCGGAGCGGCCCATGGCGCGGCGCGGCTGGTCGATGCTGGTCAGCGAGATGGGGTTGGCGGCGGCCAGGTGCGTGTTGTCGTAGCCGATCACGCTCAGGTCCTCCGGCACCCGCAGGCCGAGCTCGGCGGCCGCCGTGAGCGCCCCGAGGGCCACGATGTCGCTGGCGGCGAAGATGGCCGTGGGCCGGGGCTCGCGGCGCAGCAGGGCGAGGGCGGCGGCGTGCCCGCCCTCCTCGGTGGAGTCGCCGTGCTCGACCATGATGTACGGCGCGAGCGCGTGGCGGCGCATCGCGACCAGGTACCCGTCGCAGCGGAACCGGGCCGCCGAGGACTTGTCGCCCTCGATGTGCGCGATGCGGCGGTGGCCGAGCTGCACGAGGTGGTCGACGGCGAGCCGGGCGCCGAGGGCGTCGTCGCCCACGACGATGTCGACCCCGTCGAGCTCGACGTCGCGTTCGCCCACCACGACGGTCGGCGTGTAGGCGGCGGCCTCGGCCAGCGCTTCGCTGCTGGGCGCGACGCCGAGCAGCACCAGCCCGTCGACGCGCAGCTCCAGGAACGCCTCGACGGCTTCGTCCTCGAACGCCGGGTCGAACCGCCCGCTGCCGATCAGCAGCCGCAGCCCGTCGCCGTGCAGGCTCTCCTGCAGGCCGTCGAGGAACTCCGCGTAGAACGGGTTGTGCAGATCGGCGACGAGCGCGCCGACGAGGTGCGTGCGGCCCTCGACGAGGCTGCGCGCGACCGCGTTGGGCCGGTAGCCGAGTTCGCGGGCCGCCTGCAGCACGGCCTCGCGGCGATGCTCGCTGACATGGGGTGAGCCGCGAAGCACCAAGGAGACCAGCGACTTGGAGACGCCGGCGCGTTCCGCGACGTTCCGGATGGTCGGCCGGGGCCGCGGCGGTGGCCCGAAACCGTCCGGCAGCCCGGGCTCCGCCTCGGGTCCGTTCGGGTCAAGATCATTTCGGGCAGTGGTCTGTACGAACGGTCCTGACATGGTTCTCCCCACGTCTCCCCCACGATTTGTGGATGTGCACCTGTCAGACCAACGATCCAATGGCGCGAAGGGTACGGCTGTGATCGATGCGTATGGGCGCGCACCGGGGGCGGAGTGCACGGAGCCGCTCCTCGGCACCGATTCCTGTGGCGTGCCCGGTGTGCCGCGCACCCGTGTCAAGCGGCTGCCGGCGCGACCGGCGGCAACGGGCGGGCCTCGCGCGGAAATGCGGGGTGATGCCGGGCGGGCGGCACCACCCCCGCGACGCGCCGTCGTCGGTCACCTTGGGTACCAGCCCCCGCGTGGATTTCCGGCGCGCCGATGTCCCCCCTAGGTCTGTGGTGGACCCTGCAGGGTCACTCCGAGCGCTGCTGCGGGATGCCCGCGAGCAGGGCCCGGACCTCGGTCTCCCGGTAGCGCCGGTGACCACCGAGGGTGCGGATGGACGTCAACTTGCCCGCCTTGGCCCACCGGGTCACGGTCTTGGGGTCGACGCGGAACATGGTTGCGACCTCTGCCGGGGTGAGCAATGGCTCGGCCTCGGGTGTACGAGCTGACATTAGTGCGGCCTCTCCTCCGTGTGGACCGGCGAAACGGTCCCTTTGCGACTTTTGGTGGCGCTTGTCACGGATGTCCCCCCATGACCCCTGTACGTGCGGTTTTCGGGATCATGTGCGGCATCACCCGATGTGACCATACAGCCACGCAGAGCGATTGGCGAGCCCTCTGGGCACAACACCTCGTCCACGTGTTGAAGTCACGCTCGGTGATTCTAGCGACACGATTCGTGGTATCGCAGTGAAAACGGCAAACTACTCAGTTCGTAGAAGTGAGACCAGCCTTCAGCTGACCTTTTCTTGCAGGTCGGCCGGGCGATTTGACGACTAGTTGGCCGTTTCGAGGGTCTGTATTGACTTCCAGCGGAGGATCACCCGCTGATACATCGCGAAGGCAAGTTCTTCCTGACCGGTGTCCAAACCCGTCAGGGCCGCGGCCAGCTCGGCCACCGACTGGTCGTTACGCAGCGTCTCGTCGTCCATGAGATGCACCAGGCCGCCGTAGTCGAGTTCCACCAGCGAGTGCGGGTGGAACTCCTCCAGCCAGCGGCCGACCTCCTCCACCTGCGCCAGCGTGCCGACCTCGCCGACGTGCCGGCGGATCACCTGCAGCGCGCGGGCCACCCGCCGCCGCGCCTGCGCCATGGAGGTGACGTAAAGCAGGTTGCGGGCGGGCGCCGTGGTGGTCGGCACGGCCGGCTCGGCGGTCTCGGGGGCCGTCTCCGGCTCCTCCTCCCGCCGGCCCAGCACCAGCCACCGCTCGGCCGGGTCGAACGGAACGAACCACGCCGTGGGCACGTGCCACGTGGTGGTGCGGATGTAGGTGCGCAGCCCGGCGGAGCCGACGGAGCGCTTGTAACGGTCGAAATCGTCCGCGGTCTGGTCGCCGATGGCCATCGGCACGAACCTGTTGGCCAGCTTGGGCGGGGTGCCGCCCCTGAACCGCGAGAACGCCAGCCACGACCGCAGCCTGCTCTGCCAGGGGCAGACGTACAGCACGTCGTCGACGCGCCGCAGGTAGGCGTTGTGGCTCTCGCGATCGGGCACCGGCAGCGGCGGCACGCCGAGCAGCCGCCGCACCGCCTCCCCGTGCTCGGCCTCCAGCGCCCGCGCCCGCCGCGGCCGGTCGCGCGAGTCGGCGTACGTCGCCCAGATCTTGCGATCCCGCTCGGTGAACGCGACCAGCGGCTCGTAGACGCGGAGGTAGGCGGCGTAGGGAAGCACGGCGTAGGGCAGCACAAGACGAATCGTGCCACGACCGGGGCCCGTTTGCCTCCTACCGGTTTCGGGCAGTTCGCCACATCATGATCAATACGCCCGATTCGGGCTAATGTAGAGGCAAGTCCATCGCAACGGAGCGGTGGAACGGGACAACCGGGAGTCACTACCGTGACTGATCGTCACAGGGCGGACGCCGACCAGGGCGTGCCCCGCACCCATGAGCAGGTCGTCTTCTGCACGGACGAGCGCAGCGGCCTGCGCGCGATCATCGCCATCCACAACACGGCACTCGGACCTAGCCTCGGGGGTACAAGGTTCTACCCCTACGCCGACGAGCAACGCGCCCTCGCCGACGTGCTCGACCTCTCCAGGGCCATGGCGTACAAGAACGCCCTCGCCGGGCTCGACCACGGCGGCGGCAAAGCGGTGATCATCGGCGATCCCGCCACGGACAAGAGCGAGGCCCTGCTGCGGGCGTACGGCCGCTTCGTGCAGTCGCTCGGCGGCCGCTACTACACGGCCTGCGACGTGGGCACCTACAGCCCCGACATGGACGTCGTCGCCCGCGAATGCCGGTTCGTCACCGGCCGCACCCAGGCCCACGGCGGCGCCGGCGACTCCTCGATCCTGACGGCGTTCGGCGTGTTCCAGGGCATGCGGGCGGCGGCCGAGCAGGTCTACGGCACGCCCACGCTGCGCGGCAGGCGGGTCGGCGTGGAGGGCGTCGGCAAGGTCGGCCACCGGCTCGTCGACCACCTGCTCGACGACGGCGCGCACGTGGTGATCTGCGACGTGGACGAGCGCGCCGTCGCCCGGGTGCGCGAGCGGCACCCCGGCGTCGAGGTGGTGCCCGACTCGGCGGCGCTCGTCGCCGCCGACATCGACGTGCTCGCCCCCTGCGCGCTCGGCGGCACCCTCGACGACACGACCGTCGCTCAGCTCAAAGCGAAAATCGTCTGCGGCGGGGCCAACAACCAGCTCGCCCATCCCGGGGTGGACAAGCAGCTCGCCGAGCGCGGCATCCTCTACGCCCCCGACTACGTCGTCAACGCCGGCGGCGTCATCCAGGTGGCCGACGAGATCGAAGGCTTCGACATGGAGCGCGCCCGCGCCAAGGCGACACGGATCTTCGACACGACGCGGAAGATCTTCCAAATCGCCGACGAGGAGGGCGTCCCTCCCGCCGTCGCAGCAGATAGGCTGGCAGAAGAGAGAATGTCCGAAGTCGGCAGACTTCGGGGCATTTGGCTGCCGAGGTGACCGCCGTCACCCATACGGCGTACCGAGCGGCGCGCAAAACAGGTACGGTAATAGCTGAACGATGATGCTGATGCCGGAAGTCAGGTGGCGTCAGCACGTGGTGCGTTAGCGACGAGGGGTCGGCCACGACCCCGCATGAGGGGGTCGAGCCAATGGGGCGCGGCCGAGCCAAGGCCAAGCAGGTGAAGGTTGCCCGTCAGCTGAAGTACAACAGCGGCGGCACTGACCTTGAGCGTCTTCGCGAGGAGCTGGTGGGGGTTGGCCACGATGATTCCACCCACAGTGACGACGACGTGAACTCCTACGATGAGCTGGCCGATCGGTACGCCGATTCCGCGGACCACTACGGCAGCGAGGACGCCCGCGACGCCGGTCGCTCCGACCGCCGTTAGGCGAATCCACTGATTGACAGATCGGGCACCCGGCGGGCATCGCGCGCCGGGTGCCTGTGTTGCGTGCGCTGACCCGGCCCGGGCAGCCGCGGCGGGCCGACCGGCCGGTCGGCGCTGCGCCGATGCCCGCGTGCCCGCATCGCACACCCGGCCGCATGCCGGGCCACGGCAGCCGAGGGCCGGGCCCCGGCACACGCGCCCGCGGGCCGGGCCACGGCGCGTACTCCCATGGGTCAGGCACCGTATCTCGCCACGCCCTGGCCGGAGACGATCTCGCCCAGCCGCCAGGCGGGCACGTTCCGCGCCGTCAGCGCGGCCAGGGCCGCGTCGGCGGCGTCGGCCGCGACCACGGCGCACATGCCGACCCCCAGGTTGAACGTGCGGTCCATCTCCTCCTGCGGCACCCGGCCGTGCCCGGCGAGCACCTCGAACACCGGCGGCGGAGTCCACGACGAGCGGTCGAGCACGGCGTCGGCCGTGGGCGGCAGCGAACGCGCCAGGTTCGCCGCCAGGCCACCGCCCGTGATGTGCGCGAACGCGTGCACCTCCACCGCGTCCATCAGCGCCAGACAGTCGAGAGCGTAGATGCGGGTCGGCTCCAGCAGCTCCTCGCCCAGCGTGCGGCCGAGCTCGGGCGGCTCCGCGTCCAGCGACAGCCCGGCCAGCCGCATCACGTGCCGCACCAGCGAGTAGCCGTTGGAGTGCACCCCGGACGACGCCAGCCCGATCACCACGTCGCCCGGCCGCACCCGATGCGGGCCGAGCAGCCGCGCCGCCTCCACGACGCCCGTGCCGGCGCCCGCCAGGTCGTACTCGCCGGGCCCCATCGCGCCCGGATGCTCGGCCGTCTCGCCGCCCACCAGCGCGCACCCCGCCCTGCGGCAGCCCTCCGCGACCCCGCCGACGATCGCGGCGATGCGCTCGGGCACCACCTTGCCGCACGCGATGTAGTCGGTCATGAACAGCGGCTCGGCCCCGCACACCACCAGGTCGTCGACCACCATCGCCACCAGGTCGATGCCGATCGTGTCGTGCCGGTCCATCGCCTGGGCGATCATGACCTTGGTGCCGACGCCGTCCGTCGACGTGGCCAGCAGCGGCCGCTCGTACCCCCGCAGCGCCGACGCGTCGAACAGCCCGGCGAAGCCGCTCACGTCGTCGACCACCTCGGGCCGCCGCGACCTGGCCACACGCGCCTTCATCAACTCGACGGCACGTTCGCCCGCCTCGATGTCGACCCCCGCCGCCGCATAGGAGGAGGCCGGAGAAGAGCCGGGGCTGCCGGAGGCGTCGTTCACTCGCGCGTGTCCTTCACTGGTAGGGCCACAGGTGGGGCCGGTGGATCACTGATAGCGCAGGCGGATCACTGGCCGCCCGTGGCCTCCAGGACGTACTTGCCCACGTTGTCTTCGTCGATCGGAATGGGATACGACCCGGTGAAGCAGGCCATGCACAGCCGATCGGCCGGCAGCGTGGTCGCCTCGGTGAGGCCCTCCAGCGAGATGTAGCCGAGCGAGTCGGCACCGAGCGACCGGCGGATCTCCTCGACGCTCAGCGAACCCGCGATCAGCTCCGCCCGGGTGGCGAAATCGATGCCGTAGAAGCACGGCCAGGCCACCGGCGGCGACGAGATGCGCACATGCACCTCCGTGGCGCCCGCCTCGCGCAGCATGCGCACAATGGCCCGCTGGGTGTTGCCGCGCACGATCGAGTCGTCGACGACGACCAGCCGCTTGCCGGCCACGACCTCGCGCAGCGGATTCAGCTTGAGCCGGATGCCGAGCTGCCGGATCGTCTGCGACGGCTGGATGAACGTGCGGCCCACGTAGGAGTTCTTCACCAGGCCCTGGCCGTACGGGATGCCGCTCTCCTCGGCATAGCCGATCGCGGCCGGGGTGCCCGACTCGGGCGTCGGAATCACCAGGTCGGCCTCCACCGGATGCTCACGGGCCAGCCTGCGGCCCACCTCGACCCGGGTGACCTGCACGCCGCGCCCCGCGATGGTCGTGTCGGGGCGGGCGAGATAGACGTACTCGAACAGGCAGCCCTTCGGCTCGGCGAGCGCGAACCGGCGCGACCGCACCCCGCCCTCGTCGATGACCAGCAGCTCG
This sequence comes from Actinomycetales bacterium, assembly GCA_044507605.1. Taxonomy (GTDB): domain Bacteria; phylum Actinomycetota; class Actinomycetes; order Streptosporangiales; family Streptosporangiaceae; genus Thermopolyspora. Next base: position 31,240 of record JBIQJI010000020.1, read on the forward strand.
CCCGGCTCGACCTCGCGCACGAACGTCGCGCCCACGATGTCCAGCGCCGCCGTCTCGGAGGCCACCACCCAGCCGCGCTCCAGCCGGCCCAGCACCAGCGGGCGCACCCCCTGCGGGTCGCGGGCGGCGTACAGGGTGGTCTCGTCCATGAAGACCAGGCAGTAGGCGCCCTTCACCTGCGGCAGCAGCTCCACCGCGGCGTCCTCGACCGACCGGTCGTGATCCTGCGCCAGCAGATTGGTGAGCACCTCGGTGTCGGTGGTCGCCTTGATGGTGCCCGGCTCCAGCCGCGCGGCCAGCTGCGGAGTGTTGATCAGGTTGCCGTTGTGGGCCAGCGCCAGCCCCGCCGAATCGGTGCAGCTCAGTGTGGGCTGGGCGTTCTCCCACACGCTCGACCCCGTGGTGGAGTAGCGGCAGTGGCCGATGGCCAGATGGCCCCGCAGGGTGCCGAGGATCGATTCGTCGAACACCTGCGGCACCAGGCCCATGTCCTTGTAAACGAGGATCCTGTTGCCTTCGCTCACCGCGATGCCCGCGGACTCCTGGCCGCGGTGCTGCAACGCGTACAGACCGTAGTAGGTGAGTTTGGAGACTTCCTCCCCGGGCGCCCACACACCGAAGACGCCGCAGGCGTCCTTCGGGCCGTGGTCGAGGGGGTCAAGGTCATGGCCCAGCCGGCCGTCGCCCTTAAGCACGTTGACGAGTCTAATTTGGCCACTCGGCTGCTCGGAACCCCGGGACCGGTACACGGCACACACAACATGCCGAATCCTGGCCCGATGGTGGCCTCCGCTTTGCCGTGTCCCCGCCGGTTTGCGCCGGCTGCCACGGGAGGGTGGGGGTATTTACCGTCGACCCTGGAGTGACCGTGACCACACCTGGCGACCCGAATCGGCCGTACGGATGGGACGGCCCGGACGACCCCGCCGAGGACCGCGGCCCCGGAGAGCCCCGTAGGGATGCGTACGGCCAGACCGGTCACGAGGGGAGCGGCCCGCAACACGGCCCGAGGGACCGCGAAACCGGCGGCCAAGGCGAAGGGCCCGGCGGGTACGGCGAAGGGCCCGGCGGGTACGGGGCAAGGCCCGGCGGCTATGGCGAAGGGCCGGGTGGCTACGGTGAGGGAGGCTACGGGGGTGGCGGCTACGGCGCTTACCCGCCCCCTCCCGGTGGGTGGCAGCCGCCCAAGCGCGGCGGCGGGCTGGCGACGGCCGCGCTGGTGCTCGGCATCGTCAGCCTGTTCCTGCTGGTGGTGTGCGGCATCGGCGTGATCACGGCGATCGTCGGGCTGGTGCTCGGCATCCTCGCCCTGGTCCGTGGCGGCGGCAAGGGCCGCGCCATCGCCGGCATCGTGCTGAGCGCGCTCGCACTGCTGATCGCCGCCGCCGCATGGGCCTGGTTCGCCAACAGCAACGCCGGCGACTGCTTCGACGACCGGCGCTACCCCACCCAGAGCGCCAAGCAGCGCTGCCTGGAACGCGAACTCGGCGTCCAGCCCACGACCAACGCCTGACCACACCACCGGCCTGACCACACCACCGGCCTGATTACGCCACCCGGCCTGGCTCTGTGATCGGGAGGTGGGCCGACAGGTCGGCGCGGGTGCCGCTGGCGCTGATGCGACCGGCCGTCATGGCGTCGCTCCAGGTGAGGCGGCCGGTGGCGAGTTCCAGCCAGGTGCGGGCGTCGACCTCGACGACGTTCGGGGGCGTGCCCCTGGTGTGGCGGGGCCCGGCGATGGCCTGCACGGCGGCGTACGGCGGCACGCGCACCTCGACCGTGCGGCCGGGCGCCTGTGCCGCCAGGCGGTCGAGGAGGTGGCGCACCGCGGCGCGTGCCGCCTGCTTCTCGGGGCGCAGCCCGCGCTCGTAGACGCGGAGCACCGTGCTCACGCAGGCGTCGAACACGGCGGAGTCGGGGCCGTCGTAGGGCGGCTCGCCGAGCTCCGCGAGCTGCGCGTCCAGGGCGGAGCGTACCTGTTCGGGGTCCAGTCGGCGTCTCGGCACCCGCCCATTGTCCCCCGGGCGGGGGTTCGGTCAGGTCTTCGCGTGCAGGGCCTGCCAGGCGGCGTACAGGTCGATGCGGGGCGCGGTCTCGGCGCGCTGGGCGGCCGTGTCGCCGCCGGCCCCGCTGATGGGCCGGCCCCCGGGGGACTCGGCGACGGGTTCCCCGGTGCGGTCCATGACGCCGAGGAGGTCGGCGACCGTGGCGTCGGGTTCGGCCTGGCGCAGCACGGCGAACGCCCCGGTGACGTGCGGCGTGGACATGGAGGTGCCGCTGAGCTCCAGGTAGTCGCCGCCGGGCACCGACGAGGTGACGTCGACGCCGGGGGCGTACAGGTCGATCAGGGGGCCGCGGTTGGTGAAGGACGCGAGGGCGTCGTGGTCGTCGGTGGCCCCCACGGTGACGGCGCTGGAGATGCAGCCGGGCACCCCGCTGCCGGTGGAGCTTTCGTTGCCGGCGGCGACGACGGTGGCGACGTGGCGGTTGAGCAGGGCGTCGATGGCGACCTTGCGCATGTCGGTGTCGCAGGGCGTCGTCTCGGGCTGGTCGGAGCCGAGGCTCATGTTGACGGCGGCGATGTCGTACTGTTCGGACAGCTCCAGCGCCTTCTGCAGGCCGAGCAGCTGGTCGGACAGGTACGACAGCACGCACGGCGCCCTGTCGCCGCAGAGCGCGGCGGAGTTCTGCCGGGTGAACACCTGGACCGCGATGATGTCGGCCCCGGGCGCCACCCCGTCGGGGGGCGAGCCGGTGACGTGCCTGCCGGCGGCGATGCCGGCGACGTGGGTGCCGTGGGCGCACAGGTTCTCTCTGGGCGTGCGGCAGGCGGGCGTCGTCGAGTCGGCGGCGCCGGTGCCGGTCTGGCTGCTCCGCCCGTTGGGGCACAGCGACCGCCCGGCGGCGCCGTCGGGGTTGGAGTAGCAGGCCTCCGCGACGACCCGCCCGGCGAGGTAGGGGTGGCGCCGGTCGATCCCCGTGTCGAGGATGACGACGGCCTGATGTGCCCCGGTGCCGCCGAGCGCGTGCACCTTGTCGGCCCCGATCAGCCGCATCGAGTCACCGGGGTCCTGGCGGGTGGCGGGGGCGGTGGCGCCGAGGGGGGCGGCGCGGTGACCGTGGTGGTCACCGCGCCGCCAGTCGTGGTGTGACCGGCCTCCCACGGGCCGGTCGAGGGTGTCTTCGGAGACGCGGACGACGCCGCGGGCGGAGCTCAGCATCTTCAGCGTGGTGCTGTCCGCCTGCATCACGAGGAAGGGAAACTTCTTGAATTCGGTGCGTACCTGGTATTTGGCCCGAGCGTGGTCGAGGACGTGGCGCAAATCCGACCTACTGGCCATATCGGTCGTTTCTACTATTACGCGCAAAGGGCCTTGCTTATCCGCTTTTGCGATGAGCGAGCCGATCCCCGGCGGCGGCCGGTGGCTGCCCGTCGCGGCGGTCGCGTTGGCCGCGCCCAGCGCCGATGCCGTGGCCGGAAGCAGGGCCGGGGCCAGGGCGGACAGGAGCACTGCGGCCGCTGCGGCGGGCAGAATAGTACGGAATGTCACGTGACCTCCGATATATGAGCAATGGATGGCCACGTGCCGGAACAGCCGGGCCAGGGCCCGGCTGCCGAAATGACGGACCCATAGCCGAATGTGCCCGTGATCCCCGTCACGGGACCACGGGCACGGCCCGTCTGGAGAAATTCTGTGATTAGGCGTTAGGTCCGATCACGGTGCGCCCGCCCCCTTTGCGGTGAGAACGCCATCCGTTGACCGTCTCCGGCAGATGTCTCCGGCACCCCGCCCTCGCGCCGTTCGCCTCGCCGACGCCGGCTCCGCCGACCCTGAGAGCGCGAGCCGGGGCGCCGGGGGATGACCAGGGTTGTTCCCCGATGCCCGGAGGGCGCCGGGGAGGCACTGTTGAGGCATGAACGAACTGACTCGACGCGAAGAGATGTCCGTCGCCGGCGCGGCCCTGCGGGGGGCGCCGTGGAAGGCCGCGGCCGTGACCGGTGGCGTGGCCGCCGCGGCGAGCTACACGATGGGGGTCGTGCTGCCCGGCCCGGCCGACCCCACCTGGGCGCTCAACCTCGGCATCGGCCTGTTCACACTGATCGCCGCGATCGGCGCGGTCGCGCGGCCCGACAAGGGCGACCGGGTGACCCGGCAGGCGCGAGCCTGGTCGCTGCGGCACCCGTGGCGGTTCGCGCTCTACCCTGCGGCCGGTGCGGCCGTCCTGATGTACCCCGTGCAGCTCATCTTCGACCATGAGGGAGTGTTCGGGGCGGCGTGGGACGCCCTGTGGGGCGGCCTCATGGTGTATGTGGTCGCCGGGTTCCTCACGATGATGAACCGTGGGCGCGCCGCCTCGGCCCGCTGACGGCGGGCCGGCTCAGTGGCCGGCGGCGGCCCGCTCGGCGGGGCTGCGGCAGACGCAGAACTCGTTGCCCTCGGGGTCGAGCAGGGTCACCCACCCGGTGCCGTCAGGGTTGCGATGGTCCTCGTACGGCCGGGCCCCGAGCGCGAGCAGCCGCTCCACCTCTTCGTCCCGGGTGCGCCCATCGGTGCCGTTCACGTCGAGGTGCACCCGGTTCTTGACGGTCTTGCCTTCGGGCACCTTGATGAACAGCAGGGCGGGCAGGCCCGGCTGCACCAGCGCCACCTCGTCGTCGCCGGGCTCGGCGTCGTCGATCGGCCACCCGGTGGCCTGGCTCCACCACTGCGCCAGCCGGTACGGCTCGGCGCAATCAACGGTCACGGCCTGAATCTCGATCATTCGTTCAGCCAAGCACAACACCAGCAAAGTCACAAAGGGGGTTTCGCCCCCTGGTGACGCCACGGCCGCCTACCGGCTCTTCCCGATGCCCGGTGGGCGGCCGTCGACTGTTCGCCTCGGCCGTTCTCCTCGCCAAGGCTGTTCGGTTTTGTTACCAACGGGTAGCATACTCCTAGGGTTACTCACCAGTAGGTAGCACGGACACCGCACCACAGGGTTCGAGGAGTAGCGCCATGGGCCACTACAAGAGCAACGTTCGCGACATCGAGTTCACCCTCTTCGACGTGCTGGGCCGCGGCGACGTTCTCGGCGCCGGGCCGTTCGCCGACATCGACGAGCAGACCGCGCGCGGCATCATCGCCGAGGTGAACCGCCTCGTCACCGGGCCCATCGCCGAGTCGTTCGCCGACTCCGACCGCAACCCGCCGGTGTTCGACCCCGCCACCCACAGCGTCACCATGCCCGACAGCTTCAAAAAGTCCTACCGCGCCTGGCTCGACGCCGAGTGGTGGCGGCTGGAGCTGCCGCCCGAGCTCGGCGGCACCCCGGCGCCGCGCAGCCTCGCCTGGGCCCTCGCCGAGCTCGTGCTCGGCGCCAATCCCGCCGTGTGGATGTACGCCTCCAGCCACAGCTTCGCCCGGCTGCTGTACACGCTGGGCACCGAGGAGCAGAAGAGGTTCGCCACGCTCGCCGTCGAACGCGAGTGGGGCGCCACCATGGTGCTCACCGAGCCCGACGCCGGCTCCGACGTGGGCGCCGGCCGCACCCGGGCGATCGAGCAGCCCGACGGCACCTGGCACATCGAGGGCGTCAAGCGGTTCATCACCAGCGCCGAGCACGACATGGCCGAGAACATCTTCCACCTCGTCCTCGCCCGCCCCGAGGGCGCACGGCCCGGCACCAAGGGGCTGTCGATGTTCCTGGTGCCGAAGTTCCTCGTCGACCTGGAGACCGGCGAGCTCGGCGAGCGCAACGGCGTCTACGTCACCAACGTCGAGAAGAAGATGGGGCTGAAGGTCTCCACGACCTGCGAGCTGACGTTCGGCGAGCGGCACCCCGCCATCGGCTATCTCGTCGGCGGGGTCCACGACGGCATCCGGCAGATGTTCCAGATCATCGAGGACGCCCGCATGATGGTCGGCACCAAGGCCATCGCCACCCTGTCCACCGGCTACCTCAACGCGCTCGACTACGCCAAGTCGCGGGTGCAGGGCCCCGACCTGACCCAGGCCGCCGACAAGACCGCGCCGCGCGTCACCATCACCCACCACCCCGACGTGCGCCGCGAGCTCATGCTGCAGAAGGCGTACGCCGAGGGCATGCGCGCCCTGGTGCTCTACACCGCCACCTGCCAGGACGCCCTCCAGCTCGCCGAGGCCGAGGGCCGCGACGACCCTGACGCGGCGGCCAGGAACGACCTGCTGCTGCCCGTCGTCAAGGGGGTGGGCTCGGAGCGGTCGTACGAGCTGCTGGCCCGCTCCCTGCAGACGCTCGGCGGCTCGGGCTTCCTGCAGGACTACCCGATCGAGCAGTACATCCGCGACTCCAAGATCGACTCGCTGTACGAGGGCACCACCGCCATCCAGGGGCTCGACCTGTTCTTCCGCAAGGTCCTGCGCGACCAGGGCGCCGCGCTGCGGTCTCTGCTCGGCGAGATCAAGGAGTTCGCGGCCTCCGACGCCGGCAACGGCCGCCTGAAGGTGGAGCGCGGCCTGCTCGCCACCGCCGCCGACGACGTCACCGCCATGGCCGACACCATGGCCGGCTGGGCCATCGGCTCCCTCGACGAGGCCAGGGAGATCTACCGTGTCGGCCTGAACACCACCCGCTTCCTGCTCTGCCTCGGCGACCTGATCATCGGCTGGCTGCTCCTGCGCCAGGCCGAGGTCGCGCTGACGGCCCTCGAACGCTCCGCGTCGGGCGAGGGCGCCGCGGACCCTGCCACCCGCACGGACCCTGCCGCCCCGCTCGCCGACAAGGACACCGCCTTCTACACCGGCAAGATCGCCGCCGCGGCGTTCTTCGCCCAGACCGTGCTCCCGCACCTCACCGCCGAGCGCCAGGTGCTCACCGCCACGACCCTCGACCTGATGGACATCCCCGAAGAGGCCTTCTGAATGACACCGAGCTTCCCGCACCTCGCCGGTGCGGTGCGCAGGACCGGCTGGGCCGTGCTGGCGCTCCTGCTGGCGGCGTTCGCCGGCTTCGAGAGCGTCAAGTACGGCCTGCCGACCACCATCGCGGCGCTGGTGGGCTTCGCGTCGGCCGATCTGGCGCGGCTCGCCGGGGTCCGTCCGCCCGGCGTGCCCCACCAGATCGTGCACCGTGTGTGGGGCCCGCTCGTGGTGCTGGTCGGCTACACCGTCGCGCCGATCGTGTGGCCGCCGCTGTTCACCGGCGCCCTCGCCTGGCTCACCCGCATCGCGCTGGAGCGGGCCCTCGGGCGGGCGCCTGCCGGGCGGGCGCCTGCCGGGCCCGCACCCGCGCCGGGCGTCGTGCGCTGATCGGCCGCGAGGGGTCAGAGCCGGTACTGCACGGCCGCCCGGGTGGCGAGGATCGGGACGATGTGGTCGTGGATGATCTTCCGGTGGGCCGGGTGGTCGCGGTAGACGGCGTAGTCGTCGGCGTTGTCGAAGTCGGCGACCACGGCGAAGTCGAAGTTGCCCTCGCTGATGCCGGCGTCGGGGCCGAACTCATAGCGCTTGAGCTCGGGGATCGCGCCCGGCAGCGTGCTCAGCTCGGCCGGGACCCTGGCCTTCTGCTCGTCGGTCGCCTCGGCGGTCCACTTCATCATCACCACATGCCGCAGCATCGGCTCACCTCATCGCTGATACGGATCGAGTCGACTGCCAAGATACGGCCCCCGGTCCGGGCGCCGGTCGGCCCGTCCACACCCTGTGGACGGGCCGAGGGCGCGGTCAGGTCCAGGCGAGCATCTGCAGGGGGTCGGTGAGCATGGCGCCGATGTCCCTGAGGACGTTGGAGCCGAGCTCGCCGTCGATGATGCGGTGGTCGAAGCCGAGCGACAGGGTGCAGACCTTGCGGGGCACGACCGCGCCGTCGACGACCCACGGCAGGTCGCGGATCTGGCCGAAGGCCAGGATCGCCGCCTCGCCGGGGTTCAGGATCGGGGTGCCGGCGTCGACGCCGAAGACGCCCACGTTGGTGATGGTGATGGTGCCTCCGGACATTTCGGCCGGCTGCGTGCGGCCCGCCCTGGCCCGGTCGGTCAGCTCGGTCAGGGCCTTCGCCAGCTCCGGGAGCGTCAGGGTGTGCGCGTCCTTGATGTTGGGGACGATGAGGCCGCGCTCGGTGGCCGCCGCGATGCCCAGGTTCACGTGCCGTTTCACCACGATCGCGTCGTCGTCCCACGACGAGTTGATCATCGGATGGCGCCGCGCGGCGATGAGCAGGGCCCGTGCCACCAGCAGCAGCGGCGACACCTTCACGCCGGCGAAGTCGGGCAGCTCCCGCAGCCGCTTGACGGCGTCCATGGTGCCGGTCACGTCGACCTGGAGGAACTCGGTGACGTGCGGCGCGGTGAACGCCGACGCGACCATCGCCGCCGCCGTCGCCTTGCGCACCCCCTTCACCGGGATGCGTTCCTGCGGCCCCGGCGCCTCGGCGGGTTCGGCGGTCCGCCGCGGCCCGGGCACGGTCGCGGCCGCCGCCTGCACGTCGTCACGGGTGATCGTGCCGTGCGGCCCGCTGCCGGTCAGCCCGGCGAGGTCGACCCCGAGATCCTTGGCCAGCTTGCGCACCGGCGGCTTGGCGAGCACCGCCGCCCGCTGCCGTGTCGCCGGCCCCGCCCCGGCCGGTGGACGAGAGGGCTGCCCGGCGGCGGGCGCCGGGCCGGCCCCGGGCCTGCGGGGGCGGCGTTTGGTCGCGCCCATCCGGACGCCGTACCCCACCAGGACCGGCTGCCGCTCCTCCTTGGGCCCGGGCGCGGGCCCGCCGTGCAGGCCGGGCTCCACGGACCCTTCCGCGGGAGGCGAGGGGATCTGCCGGGCGATGCCCTGGGCGGGCGGCCGCGGCTCCGGGGGAGCGCCGGGCGTGGCGCCGGTGGTGCCGGTGCGCGTGGTCTCCTGGGGCTCGGTCTCGACGCTGATGATGGGGGTGCCCACGTCGACCGTGTCGCCCTCGGCGGCCAGCAGGGCGGAGACGACGCCGTCGTACGGGCAGGGCAGCTCGACGACGGCCTTGGCGGTCTCGATGTCGACGATCGTCTGGTTGACCTTGACCGTGTCGCCCGGGGAGACGTGCCATTTGACGATTTCGGCGTCGGTCAGGCCCTCGCCGACGTCGGGAAGCTTGAACTCACGAAGCACGGCCTCTCCCTCAGAAGGCGAAGGTGCGGTCGACCGCGTCGAGCACACGGTCCAGGTCGGGCAGGTAGTGGTCCTCCAGCCGTGACGGCGGGTAGGGCGTGGAGAAGCCGCCGACGCGCAGCACCGGGGCCTCCAGGTGGTAGAAGCAGTGCTCGGTGATGCGTGCGGCCAGCTCGGCGCCGAACCCGTTGTAGACGGGGGCCTCGTGGACGACGACGCAGCGTCCGGTGCGCCGCACCGACTCGAAGACGAGCCCGGTGTCGAGGGGCGACAGCGACCGCAGGTCGATGACCTCCAGCGACCGGCCTTCTTCCTCGGCCGCGGCGGCGGCCTCCAGGCAGGTCCGCACCATCGGCCCGTACGCCAGCAGCGTGACGTCGTCGCCCCGCCGGGCGACGCGGCCCCGGTCGAGCGGCAGGTCGGGCTCGGCGCCGAGGTCGACGACGGCCTTCTCCCAGTAGCGCCGCTTCGGCTCGAAGAAGATCACCGGATCGTCGCAGCGGATGGCCTGCAGGATCATCATGTAGGCGTCGGCGGGGTTGGAGCAGGCGACGACCCGCAGCCCGCCGGTGTGGGTGAAGTGCGCCTCGGGCGACTCGCTGTGGTGCTCGACCGCGCCGATGCCGCCGCCGCACGGGATGCGCACGACCACGGGCAGCTTCAGCGTGCCGAGCGAGCGCATCGGCATCTTCGCGAGCTGGCTGATGATCTGGTCGGCGGCGGGGAACACGAACCCGTCGAACTGGATCTCGCACACCGGCCGGTAGCCGCGCAGCGCGAGCCCGATCGCGGTGCCGACGATGCCCGACTCGGCGAGCGGGGTGTCGATGACGCGGTCCTCGCCGAAGTCCTTCTGCAGCCCGTCGGTGACGCGGAACACGCCGCCGAGCTTGCCGACGTCCTCACCCATGACGAGGACCTTCGGGTCGTCCTCCATGGCCTTGCGCAGGCCCTCGTTGATGGCCCGCGCGAGGGGCAGCTTGGTGGCGCCGCGTGCGGAACGCCCCGCGGGCGTGATGCTCGCCGTGGTCATGGTCACGCGCCTCCTTCGAACGTCGCAAGGTAGGCGGCGTACTGCTCGCGCTCTTCGCGGAGCAGGGCGTGCGGCTCGGCGTACACGTGCTCGAAGATCTCCAGGGGCCCGGGGTCGGGCATCTCCAGGCAGCGTCTGCGCACGTCCTTGCCGAGTTCGTCGGCCTCCAGCTCGATGCTCTCGAAGAACGCCTGGTCGGCGAGCTGGTTCTTGAACAGGTACGCCTTCACCCGCTCGATCGGGTCCTTGAGCTTCCATGCCTCCAGTTCGCCCGCCAGCCGGTAGCGGGTGGGGTCGTCGGAGGTGGTGTGGGCGCCCATGCGGTAGGTGAACGCCTCGATCATCGTGGGGCCCTGGCCCTCACGGGCGTCGCGCAGCGCCTTGCGGGTGACCGCGAGGCAGGCGAACACGTCGTTGCCGTCGACCCGGATGCCCGGGAACCCGAAGCCGGAGGCGCGGTGGTACAGCGGAATGCGCGACTGCTTCTCCAGCGGCTCGGAAATGGCCCACTGATTGTTCTGGCAGAAGAAGACGACGGGGGCGTTGGTGACCGACGCCCAGATGAACGCCTCGTTGACGTCGCCTTGGGAGGTGGCGCCGTCGCCGAAGTAGACGATGGTGGCGGCCTCGGCGCCGTCGCGTTGCACGCCCATCGCGTAGCCGACGGCGTGCAGCGTCTGGCTGCCTATGACGATGGTGTAAAGGTGGAAGTTGTGCTCGGCGGGGTTCCAGCCGCCGTGGCTGACCCCCCGGAACAGGCCGAGCAGTTTCACCGGGTCGACGCCCCGGCACCACGCCACCCCGTGCTCCCGGTAGGTGGGGAACGCCATGTCGGCGTCGGTCAGGGCCCGGCCGGAACCGATCTGGGCGGCCTCCTGGCCCAGGAGCGACGCCCAGATGCCGAGTTCGCCCTGCCGCTGGAGCGCCACGGCCTCCAGGTCGACGCGGCGGACCAGGACCAGGTCGCGGTACAGGCCGCGAATCTCCTCGGGGGTCAGGTCGATGTCGTAGTCGGGGTGTTCGACGCGCTCGCCTTCGGGGGTGAGCAGTTGGACGAGTTCGGGGGGTGCGTCGGCACCGCGAAGGGCCTCTGCTGTCACGTGCCACTCCTGTGTGTTCGGGGCCAGGCCGGTGGGATCGCCACCTGGGTCGGGCCGGCCTGCCACGTGCGCGCTCCGGTGGGTGGGGGAACGAGCCCGTTCAGGGACATCGTTACAGAAACAGGTACGAGCACCGCAAGAGTTGCGGCGTCCGTCGTTACGATGTCCATGCTCTTCCCGTTCCCGGTGCGCCCTCGCCCACACCCGGCCCCCGCATCGCCTCTGTCACCCCTGCGCGATCCTCGTGGTCCCGTCTCCTGGCCGAAGGCTACGGTAGCGTAGGTTACGGCACCGTAGGTAGTGGTATTCGCCCGCCGGCGGGGGTACCCGCGCGTGGCCGCCGCGCGGCCGGCCTTAGGCTGGGGGGCAGGACCAGCGGCCGTACCAGGAGGAACCCGTGGCGCGCGTGATCGTCGACGTCATGCTCAAGCCGGAAATTCTCGACCCGCAGGGGCAGGCGATCGCCCGTGCGCTGCCCCGGCTCGGCTTCTCCGGTGTCGCGCAGGTGCGGCAGGGCAAGCGGTTCGAGATCGAGCTCGACGGCCCGGCCGACGACGCGGCGCTTGCGGACGTCCGCAAAATGGCCGAGACCCTGCTGGCCAATACCGTCATCGAGGACTACTCGGTGCGGGTGGCCGACTGACACCGGCGCTTTTGCCCCATAACAATTGCGCAGGCCCGGTCGCGCATCCTCCGGTGACCTCAGCCAATGGCCGCACCTCCCCCGCGACCGAATAACAACTGTCGGATTTCGCGATTAGGCCGGTAGCTGCGGGGAAACCTACGGAGGGTGATGTTCGGGGCCGGGAGGGGTCCGGTGGATATTGAGTTCTCGTTGGCACTGCCACGGGATGCGATCGGCATTCCGATGGTACGCAGGGTGGTGGGCGACGCCCTGCGCTCTATCGGGGTGATCGAGGACTGCGTGTCCGACATCCTCCTCGCGGTGTCCGAGGCGTGCGCCAACGCCGTGCGGCACGGAGGCCCCGCCGGCCGCTACGAGGTGACGGCCACCATCGGCGACGACCACTGTGAGCTTCGCATCATCGACCGCGGCCACGGGCTGGTCCGCGTGCCCGAGCAGTACCCCGCCGGCGACACCGAGAACGGCCGCGGCATCCTCATCATGAAGTCGGTCGTCGACGAGCTGGCCTTCCACATCGACCCCGGGCACGGCACGACCGTGATGCTGCGCAAAGGCCTGTGCTGGGACGAGGGCGCGCCCGCCTGCCGCGAGCGCGAGCTCGCCGGAGTCTGAGCCACGTCGCGCCTGGTGGCGTCACCGGGCGACCCCGCAGAGGGCATCGCGAGCGACCGGATAACCTGAGACGTACCGGCGGCGACCTCTTGGAGGGGACTACGCGATGAGTGATGCCCGGGTGGGCGTGGTCACGTTTCCAGGCACTCTCGACGATCAGGACGCCGCCCGAGCCGTGCGGCTCTCCGGGGCGACGGCCGTGCCGCTGTGGCACGGCGAGCGCGACCTCAAGGGGGTCGACGCCGTCTTCCTGCCCGGCGGGTTCGCGCATGGCGACTATCTGCGCTGCGGGGCGATCGCCCGGTTCTCCCCCCTGATGGACGAGCTGATCCCGGCGGCGCGGGCCGGGCTGCCGGTGCTCGGCACCTGCAACGGCTTCCAGATCCTCTGCGAGGCGCACCTGCTGCCCGGCGCGCTGACCAGGAACGCCGGCCTGCACTACATCTGCCGAGACCAGCGCGTCGTCGTCGAGAACGTCGAGACGGCGTGGACCCGCGACTTCGCCCCCGGCCAGGAGGTCCTGCTGCCCATCAAGCACGGCGAGGGCCGCTACGTCGCCGACGAGGCCACCCTCGCCGCCCTGGAGGCGGCCGGCCAGGTGGTCTTCCGGTACATCGGCAACCCCAACGGCTCGCTGCACGACATCGCGGGCATCACCAACGAGACCGGCACGATCGTGGGCCTCATGCCGCATCCCGAGCACGCCGTCGAGGAGCTCACCGGCGCCCCCGGCGTCGACGGCCGCCACTTCTTCACCTCCATCCTCAAGCAGCTGGTGAACGCATGACCGACGTCGACTCCGTACGCCACGCCGAGCAGACCCCCGGCATCCCGCAGCCGTACGCCGAGCTCGGCATGAAGGACGACGAGTACGCCCGCGTGGTCGAGATCCTGGGCCGTCGCCCGACCTCGGCCGAGCTGGCCATCTACAGCGTGATGTGGAGCGAGCACTGCTCCTACAAGTCGTCGAAGGTGCATCTGCGGCAGTTCGCCGGCAAGGCCCCCAAGTCCGAGGCGCTGCTGGTGGGCATGGGCGAGAACGCCGGCGTCGTCGACATCGGCGACGGCTGGGCCGCCACGTTCAAGATCGAGTCGCACAACCACCCGTCGTACGTCGAGCCTCACCAGGGCGCGGCCACCGGCGTCGGCGGCATCGTCCGCGACATCATGTCGATGGGGGCCCGCCCGATCGCCGTCATGGACTCCCTGCGGTTCGGCGCCCTCGACGCCCCCGACACCCGCCGTGTGCTGTCGGGCGTGGTCGAGGGCATCGGCTTCTACGGCAACTGCCTCGGCCTGCCCAACATCGGCGGCGAGGTGGCGTTCGACTCCTGCTACAACGGCAACCCGCTCGTCAACGCGCTGTGCGTCGGCCTGCTGCGCAAGGACCAGATCAAACTGGCCGCCGCCCCCGGGCCCGGCAACAAGGTCGTGCTGTTCGGCGCCCGCACCGGCCCCGACGGCATCGGGGGCGCCTCGGTGCTGGCGTCGGCGACGTTCGAGGAGGAGTCGCACGCCAAGCGGCCGGCCGTGCAGGTCGGCGACCCGTTCATGGAGAAGCTGCTCATCGAGTGCTGCCTGGAGCTGTTCGCCGCCGACGTGGTCGTCGGCATCCAGGACCTCGGCGCCGCCGGCGTGTCGTGCGCGACCACCGAGCTGGCCGCCAACGGCACCGGCGGCATGCGGGTGGCGCTCGACCTCGTGCCGCTGCGCGACCCGTCGCTGCGGCCCGAAGAGATCCTGATGAGCGAGTCGCAGGAACGCATGATGGCCGTCGTCGCCCCAGGCGACGTGCCCGCGTTCATGGCGATCTGCGAGAAGTGGGACGTGCCGGCGACCGTGATCGGCGAGGTCACCGACGTCACCCCGGAGGAGGCCGCGCGAGGCGGGCGGCTGGTGATGACCTGGCACGGCGAGACGATCGTCGACATGCCGCCCCGCACCGCCGCCAACGAAGGCCCGGTGTACGACCGGCCGCTGCGCGAGCCCGCCGGCCAGGCCGCCCTCAACGCCGACGGCCCCGACCGGCTCGCCCGGCCCGGCGACCTGCGGCGCACCCTGCTCGACGTGCTCGCCGCGCCCGACATCGCGTCGAAGGAGTGGGTGACCTCCCAGTACGACCGGTACGTGCGGGGCAACACCGTGCTCGCCATGCCGGCCGACGCCGGGGTGCTGCGCATCGGCGAGCTGATGCCCGGCGCCGGCGAGACCACCAGGGGCATCGCCCTCGCCACCGACGGCAACGGCCGCTACGCCAAGCTCGACCCGTACGCCGGCGCCCAGCTGGCCCTCGCCGAGGCCTACCGCAACGTCGCCGTCACCGGCGCCCGGCCGCTCGCCGTCACCAACTGCCTCAACTTCGGCTCCCCCGAGGACCCCGAGGTGATGTGGCAGTTCGCCGAGGCGGTGCGCGGCCTCGCCGACGCCTGCCGCGCCCTCGGCGTGCCCGTGACCGGCGGCAACGTCTCGTTCTACAACCAGACCGGCACGGTCGCGATCCACCCGACACCGGTCATCGGCGTGCTCGGCGTGCTCGACGACGTCGCCCGCCGGGTCCCGTCCGGCTTCACCGAGCCCGGGCTGCGCGTCGTGCTGCTCGGCGAGACCACGGCGGAGTTCGGCGGCTCCGCGTGGGCGCACGTCGCCCACGGCCACCTCGGCGGCCTGCCGCCGCAGGTCGACCTCGAGGCCGAGCGGGCCCTCGCCGACGTCCTGGTCACGGCCGCCGCGAACGGCTGGCTCGCGGGCTCCCACGACCTGTCCGACGGCGGCCTCGCCGTCGCCCTCGCCGAGTCGTGCCTCGCGCGGGGCATCGGCTGCGAGGTCACGGCCGGCGACGACCCGTTCGTCCAGCTGTTCAGCGAGTCGCCGAGCCGCGTGCTGCTCGCCGTGCGGCAGGACCACTGCGACGAGCTGGCCGCGCTGTGCTACCGGAGCGATGTGCCGTTCCGCGGCCTCGGCGAGACCGGCGGCACGTCCCTGATCGTGCGCGACGCGCTGGAGATCCCGGTGGCCGAGCTGCGCACCGCGTACGAAGGCACCCTGCCGGCCGCCCTCGGCTGACCCGCGCCCGCCCGCGGCGGCATCGCCCGGCGGTGCCCTGCGGGCGACGGCCTGCCGCCCACCCGGCGCCCGCCTGTCCGGCGCGTGCGGCGCCCTCCCGCCCCCCTGCGGATTCCACGCCCGGGCCGTTCTTTTTACCTACTTCCCGGCGGCGCGGGAGGGGATAATCGCGACCGCCCGGCGAGTGACGTGGCCGGGGCGGACCGTTCGATGGAGGGCCATCGTGTCGTCGTACGACCCAGCGGCCGAGGGCCCCGCGCAGGCGGCGGCGCGGCCGTACCTGCCGCCGGCCACGCACCCCGTTCGCGCCGTCGTGTGGGTGATCCACCTGGCGGTGCCCCTGCTGGGGCTGTGGCTGCTGCTCGCCCGGCCGGAGACCAACATCAGGTGGCAGCACAACCCGAGCCACTTCTGGCTGATCGTCGGCGTCGCAGGGGTGAACGTCGCGCTCGGCGCCCTCATCAGCGGCGCGTCGGCCCGCCGCGCCGACGCGCGCCTGCTGCTGGTGTCCATGGTGTTCATCGGCAGCGCCGGCTTCTTCCTCCTGCACGGCCTGGCCACCCCGCAGATCCTGCTCGGCGCGCGCACCGCCGGGTTCGACCTCGCCCAGCCGGTGGGGCTCACCGTCGCCGCCGTGTTCGCGTTCGCGTCGGCGCTGCCGCTGACCGACCGCGCCGCCCGGGCCGTGCTCAACGGCAGGAGGTGGCTGCGCACCGGCCTGTTCGTGTTCCTGGCCGGGTGGGGCGTGGCGTCCCTGGTGCCCGGCCTGACACCGCTGAGCGAGCCCGCGCCGCGAGGCGCCGGGCTCGGCTGGTTCGCCCTGCTCGGCCTGGCGCTGTACGTCGCGGCGGCGGCGCTGATGTTCCGGCTGCACCGCCGGCGCCCGGCCGCGATGCTGATCAGCCTGATCACGGCCTACGCCCTGCTCGCCGAGGCCATGTTCGCCGGCGTCTACCAGCGCGACTGGCTGCTGTCGTGGTGGGAGTGGCACCTGCTCCTGACGCTCGCGTTCGGGTTCGTCGCCTACAGCGCCTACATCCAGTTCCGCCGCGAAGGCGGCACCGGCGGGCTGTTCGACTCGATCGCGCTCTCGGCCACGGTGCGCCGCCTCCAGGCCCAGTACGACGAGGCGCTGGAGGAGCTCGTCGGGCATCTGCGCCGCCGCGCCGAGTCGGACGTGCCGATCGCGCTGCGGCTGTCGCACCGGTTCCGGCTCACCGAGGCGCAGGCCGCCGTGCTCGACCGCGCCGGGGCCGCCCTGGCGGGCGAACGCGAAGTGTCGGAACGGCTCGCCGCCCTCGTCGACCTCGGCACCCGGGCCCGGGTCGGCCTGGGCGAGGAGGAGCTGCTGGGGGCCGCGCTGGAGCGGGTGCGGGCGGCGTTCGGCGACGTGCGGGTCGGCACCATGTCCGGGGGCGAGCTGTACGCCGGGCGGCACGGCCTGCGGGCGGCGTACGACGTGGAGACGCTGAAGCGCGGCGAGCCGTTCCGGCAGGGCGACCTGATCGTGCACCCGCTCACCGTCAAGGGCAACCTCGCCGGCGTGCTGGAGGTGCCGGCGGGCCCGCTGCCCCAGGCCGACGCGCTGGCCGCGACCCTCGCCGGCCAGCTGTCGATCTCGCTGGAGAACGCCCGGCTGTACCGCGAGCTGGAGACCCTGTTCCGCCAGTACATGTCGCCCGACGTCGCCGCGTCGCTGCTCGCCGATCCCGGCCAGGCCGCGCTCGGCGGCTCCCTGATCGAGCTGACGGCGCTGTTCGCCGACCTGCAGGGGTTCACCACGTTCTCGGAGCGGGTGACCCCGGGCGAGATCGTCGAGATGCTGAACCGCTACCACACGGCCGCCGTGCCGTGCATTCTGCGCAACGGCGGCACCATCGTGCAGTTCGTCGGCGACGCCCTGCTCGCCCTGTTCAACGCCCCGGCCCGCCATCCCGGCCACGCGGCCGCCGCCGCCCGCGCCGCCCTGGAGATGCAGGCGGCCGCCGCCGACGTCTCCGCCCAGGTGGCCGCCGAGCAGGCCGCGGGGGCGCTTGCCGGCACCGCCTGGCCGAGGTTCCGCGTCGGGGTCAACACCGGCCCGGCCCTGGTCGGCAACATCGGCAGCCCCGAGCTGCGCGGCTTCAACGCCATGGGCGACGCCGTCAACGTCGCCGCCCGCCTCCAGAGCCTGGCCGCCCCCGGCACGGTCGTGATCGGCGCCACCACCTACGACCTGCTGGCCGCCCCCGCCGAGGTCACCCCTCTCGGCCCCCAGATCCTGAAAGGCAAGGAACGGCCCGTGGAGGCGTACGTCCTGCACGGCCTGCACACCACCTGACCGGCCCGCCTGCGCCGCCCACATCGCCGAATCGTGACATCGCGGGCCCTGATGGCGACGCCTCGCATCCCCCACAATGAGGGCGACGCTCGACCGCCGAGGAGGGCCCGATGCCGGCACCGTCACGCGGGGAGCCCGGAGAGTTCCTGGCGATGCTGACCCCCGAGGAGATCGCCGACCTGCGCGCCGGGGCGCGGGTGCGGCGCTGGCCGCGCGGTGCCACGGTGTTCCGCGAGGGCGACACCTCCGACTGGGTGCTGGTCCTCACCTCCGGCCGGGCCAAGGTGTCGTCGTACACCGCCGCGGGCACCGAGGTCGTGCTCGCCGTACGCGGCCCCGGCGCCCTCCTGGGCGACATGTCGGCCATCGACGGCGAACCCCGCTCGGGCACGGTCACCGCGCTGGAGCCCTTGGAGGGCCTGGTCGTCGCCGACTTCTCCGGCTTCCTCAACGCACACGGCCGCGTCGCCGTCCTCCTGCTCCGCCTCATCACCGGCCGCCTGCGCGACGCCGACCGCAAACGCATCGAGTACGGCGCCTTCGACACCACCGGCCGCGTCGCCACCCGCCTCGTGGAGCTGGCCGAACGCTACGGCGAGCCCACGAGCACGGGCGTGCGCGTCGCCCTCCCGCTGTCGCAGGACGAGCTGGCCGGCTGGACCGGCGCCTCCCGGGAGGCCGTGAGCAAGGCACTGCGCAGCCTCCGTGCCCGCGGCCTCATCGAGACCGGCCGCCGCCGCGTCACCATCCACGACCTGGAGGCGCTGCGCCGGCGCGCCCGCTGACGGTCAGATCAGCGTGCACCAGACGATCTTGCCGCCGATGCGGGGCCACCGGTAGCCCCACTCCTTGGCGAGGATGTCGACGATCTGCAGGCCGCGCCCGCACTCGTCGTCCAGCCCGGCGCTCCGCTTGACCGGCGGCGTGCGGCTACAGTCCCAGACCTCCAGCACGACGCCCGCACCCGACCGGTAGAGGTGCATCCAGACGATCTCGGTGGTGCCGTCGTCGGCGAGCGCGTCGATGGGGGTCGCCTTGACGGCGTTGGCCACCAGCTCGCTGATCACGAGCTCGGCGCTGTCGGTCAGATCCTCCCGTCCCCACTCCGTCAGCACTTTGCGCACATGGCCGCGGGCGAGCGCCGCCGCGCTCGCATGTGCCGGCAGCTCCAGTCCGTGGGGATGACCGGACGCACCTGCTGCGGGACCTGCAGAGGGACCTGGCATCGAGCATTCTCCAGGGGGTCGCGGGGTTCCAGACCGCACGGATCCAGCCGCCTGGCCGATTACGCCGAGCGTCCGTGCGATCACGAGTTGAGAAATTCGCTTCACCATGGTGTGCACAATCAATTACTCTAGGTGCTTGATCGGTCACACTGGCGAACACAGTCCCCGTGTGGTGGTTGTGCATCGAAGAGCCCCCCGACAACGTCAGCGAGAAGATCATATGTCCAGAATGATCAACATCAATCCAGATCAGTCGGCCCAGGCCCGCTTCTCCTACGAACTGCGCCGCCACCGCATCGCGGCCAACATGACCCAGTCCCACCTCGGCCGCCGCGTCGGCTTCTCCGGCAGCATGATCGGCATGATCGAGACCATGCGCAGGGTCCCACCCCCGGGTTTCGCCGAACTCTGCGACCAGATCTTCCACCTCGACGGCACCCTCACCCGGCTCCACCTGGACGCCTGGCCTCCTCCTCCACCGCTGCCTTCCTACCTTCTGGATTGGGCGGTCGAAGAGCAGCGCGCGACAGGGCTGCGCAGCTGGGACCCGCTGCTGATTCCCGGGATATTCCAGACCGAGGCATACGCCAGGCGCATCTTCCAGAGGAGCCCTGGAGTAACGGATGACGAGGTGGAGCAACGGGTAGAGGGCCGGCTTCAGCGAAAGGCGATCCTGACCAAACCCGACCCACCTTCCATTTTGAGCCTGATCGACGAAGGCGTCCTGCGGCGGCGCATCGGTGACCCGCAGGTGATGCGTCAGCAGCTAGAGCACCTGCTGGAGATCGCCAAGCGTCCTTGTGTAACGATTCAGATCGTTCCTTACGACGCCGAAGCAGTACCCGGTCTTCTCGCCGGATTCACCATCGCAGAGGTACGAGGCGCGCCATACCGGGTACATATGGAATGTCAGCCATATTCGCGGACAATAGATGATCGAAGCATCATCGAGCCCGTCCTCGCCCGATACGACGCAATCCGGGCGGAGGCGTATCCCCAGCCCATGTCAATCAAGATCATCAAGGAAGCGGTCGATCAATGGATCTGAGCAGGGCTCAGTGGCGCAAATCACATCGATCTTCCGACACTGGTCAGTGCGTTGAGGTGGCGTTCAACCTGCGGGGCGTCGTGGCCGTCCGAGACTCCAAGAACACCGACGGCCCGGTCCTGATCCTGCCGCGCGCCGAATGGCAGCGGTTCCTGACGAACGTGCGAAACGGCGTTTTCCAGTAATGACCGCCGGCCTCAGGCGTTCGCGTTCGAATGCGTGTGGTCGGCTTTTTCGCCGTCGACGGCGCTGGTGTTGTGGCTGTGAATGAGGGCCTGGGCGCGGTCGGCGGCGCGCGCCTCTATCGCGTCGACCAGGGCGGCGTGTAGTGCGTAGCGCTCGGCCATGTAATGCGGGTGTTTGTCGCTGGTGGGGACCACGAGCAGGGTGTGGGACTGGATGATCTCCAGCAGGCTGGAGTAGAACGATTGCAGGATCCGGCTGGGGCTGATCGAGGCGATTTTCGCGTGCAGGTCCCAGTTGGCCCGGGTGAACGCGGTCGAGTCGAGGGTCTTGACGGCGGCGGCCATGATGCGCAGGGGCTCGCGCATGTCCTCGATGTCGGATGCCGAGGAGTGATGCACCGCGTCGTCGACGAGCAGCGGGTCGAGGGCGTTGCGGATGCGGATGGCGTCGGCGACCGACGTCTCGTCGGTGTCGAGCGCGAGCACGGAGTTGCCGAGCCGGACCATCGGTGACTGGGCCGCGGCGAAGACGCCGCCGCCGGGGCCGGTGCGCACGGAGACGATGCCTCTCGACTGGAGCAGCCGCAGGGCCTCGTTGAACGTGCCCACGCTCACTCCGATGGCCTGACGAAGCTCGCCCTTGGTGCCGAGGCGGGCCCCGGGCTCATGCTCCTGCGCCAGACCTGCGATGCGTTCGGCGGCGACGTGAGCGAGCGGCGAGTCGTGCACTCGTGCCCCGGGCATGCGCTACCTCCTCGACCGCGTGATCCTACAGCAGCCCCTTGACACGCCCGCTAGCAACGGACAAAATGCCATCCTCTACCGCATATTCAATATATCAAATTAACTGACGAACTATCTACCTGCGGGAGCGGTGCGTGCGAGTTGCGAACGTCGCCGGTCGCCTGTCGTTGATCGATGACGCCGGAGCGGTTGATGTGGAGAAGGCGAGCCGGGGCCGGTTCGGGCCCGATCCGCAGGCTGTGTACGAGCACTGGGACGCCTTTCGTGACTGGGCGCGTGCCGCCGACCTGCCCGAGGCCAGGTCGTTCGACTCTACCGAGCTGGGACCGCCCGCGCCGCGGCCGAGGCAGGTCTTCGCGATCGGGTTGAACTACCGTGACCACGCGGCCGAGTCGGGCTTCCAGGTGCCCGACGAGCTGCCGGTCTTCACCAAGTTCCTCGCCAGCTTCACCGCCCCGTACGGCGAGATCGCCCTGCCCGCCGGCGGGAACACCGACTGGGAGGTGGAGCTGGTCGTGGTGGTCGGCCGCCGCACCGAGCGGGTGCGCCCGGAGGACGCCTGGGAGAACGTGGCCGGGCTGACCATCGGCCAGGACCTGTCGGAGCGGGTCTCCCAGACCCGAGGCGAGGCACCCCAGTTCAGCCTGGCGAAGTCCTACCCCGGCTTCGCCCCCACCGGCCCCTGGCTGGTCACGCCGGACGAGTTCGACGATCCGGACGACCTGGAACTGGGCTGCCGGCTCAACGGCGAGCAGGTGCAGCTCGCGCGGACGAGCGACCTCATCCACGATGTGCCGCACCTCCTCAGTCGGCTGTCCCATGTGCTGCCGCTCTTCCCCGGCGACCTGATCTTCACCGGCACCCCGGCGGGGGTGGGCCACGGCCGTGACCCGCAGCGCTTCATCGCCCCAGGCGACGAGCTGGTCACCCACATCGAGGGGATCGGCGAGATGCGGCACCGGTTCGTGGCCGGACCCGAGGCCTGATGGGCTCGCGCGACATGAGCGGAAACGGAACGCGGATGGCACGGCCGATCGTCTTGCTGACCGACCCGGCGACGGAGGCGGTGGCGCGCGACGGCGCGGGGCGGTTCGACGTGATCCGGCGCTGGGAGCTCACCGACGCCGAGCTGCGCGCACGCGGCCCGCTGGTGCGGGGCGTCGCGACCGCCGGGGGCCGGGTCGACGCCGCGCTCATGGACCGCCTGCCGCACCTGGAGATCGTCGCGGTGAACGGGGTCGGCTACGACTGCGTGGACGTGGCCGAGGCGGCGCGGCGCGGGGTCGTGGTGACGAACACCCCCGGCGTGCTGACCGACGACGTCGCCGACACGGCGCTGGGCCTGCTGCTGATGGTCGTGCGCGAGCTGCCGCAGGCCGAGCGCCACCTGCGCGCCGGGCGGTGGAGCGAGAGGGCGTACCGGCTCGCGCCGACCACGGTGCGGGGCCGCACCCTCGGCGTCCTCGGCCTGGGCCGCATCGGCGAGGCGATCGCGCGCCGGGCCGTGCCGTTCGGCATGGAGGTCTGCTACCACAACCGCCGGCCGCGCACGGACGTGCCGTTCCGCTACTGCGCCACCCTCGCCGAGCTTGCCGATCGGGCCGACACCCTGGTGGTCGCGGCGCCGGGCGGGCCGGAGACGAGGCACCTGGTCGACGCCGAGGTGCTGCGGCGGCTGGGCGGCCGAGGCATCGTCGTCAACGTGGCCCGCGGGTCCGTGATCGACGAGGCGGCGCTGGTGGCCGCGCTGCGCTCGGGGACCATCCTCGGCGCCGGCCTCGACGTGTACGAGAGCGCACCGCCGGTCTCCGCCGACCTGCTGGACCTGCCGAACGCCGTGCTGCTGCCGCACGTCGGTTCGGCCACGGAGGACACCCGGCGGGCGATGTGCCGGCTCGTGGTCGACAACCTGGCCGGCTGGTTCGAGCACGGCACCGCGGCGACCCCGGTACCAGAGACGCCGGCCCCGGCCGCCGGGCGGGAGCACGGCACGACATCCACGGAGCAGGAGGCGACGTGCGCACGCTGAAGGAGTCGGCACGGCTGTACGAGGCCGCGTGCAAGGTGATCGCCGGCGGCGTGTCGAGCGACATCCGCCGCAGCACGACCGCCGCGCCGCCGCTCTACGTCGACCGCGCGAAGGGCTCGCGCCTGTGGGACGTCGACGGCAACGAGTACGTCGACTTCGTCCTCGGCCAGGGCCCGCTGCTGTTCGGCCACTCGCATCCCCGCATCGTCGACGCCGTGACCCGGCAGTTGTCCCGCGGCCAGACCTACTCGGCGCAGCACGCGCTGGAGGTCGAGGTCGCCGAGCTGGTGTGCGAGCTGGTGCCGTGCGCCGAGCTGGTGCGGTTCAACAGCGTCGGCTCCGAGGCGGTGCAGGCCGCGTGGCGGCTCGCGCGCGGCCTGACGGGACGGCCCAAGGTGGTGAAGTTCGAGGGGCACTACCACGGCTGGTACGACGCGGCGTCGTTCAGCGTGCACCCCGCCGTCGCGGACGCGGGCCCGAGGGAACGGCCGCGCGCCGTGCCCGGCTCGCTCGGCCAGCTTCCCTCGGCGGCCGATGGTCTGATCATCGCGCCGTGGAACGACCTGGCGGCCCTGGAACGCATCCTCGACGACCACGAGGACCAGGTCGCCGCCGTGGTCATGGAGCCGCTGCTGTGCAACAGCGGCTGCATCGACCCCGACATGGAGTTCCTGCGGGGCGTGCGGGAACGCACCCGGCGCGATGGCATCGTGCTGATCTTCGACGAGGTCATCACCGGTTTCCGTCTCGCGCCCGGCGGCGCGCAGGAGTGGTTCGGCGTCGTCCCCGACCTCGCGGTGTTCGGCAAGGCCATCGCGGGCGGCCTGCCGCTGTCGTGCATCGCCGGCACCGAGGAGGTCATGCGGCCGATCGCGGAGGGCCGGGTCGCGCACGCCGGCACGTTCAACGCCAACCCGGTGGTGATGGCGGCAGCGGCGGCGGCCCTCGGCATGATCCGCGAGGGCGGCGACGCGATGTACGCCCCGCTGCGCGAGCGCGGGCGCCGCCTGGCGGACGGCATCGCCGAGCGCGCGGCAGCCGCCGGGGTGGACGTGCTCACCAGCGGGCCGGGGCCGGTCGTGCAGACGTACCACACGGACCGCGCCGAGATCAGGGACTATCGCGACTTCGCCGAGGTGGACGCCGCGCGCGCCCGCGCCTTCCACGCGGCGCTGCTGGAGCGGGGCGTCAACATGGTGGGGCGCGGCCTGTGGTTCCTGTCGACGGCCCACGACGATGACGACATCGACAGGGCGCTGGCCGCGGTCGACCGGGTGTTCGCCGACCCCTCCTGGGCGGAGCCGCGGACATGACGGCGGCGGGCGCCACCGGGCTCGTCGTCGACGCGGTCACGACACGGGTGATCTCGCGGCCGTACGTCCGCCCGTTCGGCATCAGCAGCGGGAGCAGCGAGGAGCTGACGAGCCTGCTCGTCGAGGTGGTCGCGGGCGACCGGCGCGGCCTCGGCGAGGCGTCGCCCATGACGGCGTACACGGGGGAGACCCTCGACGGCGTCCGGAGCGCCGTGACGGACGTGCTGGCGCCGGCGCTGACCGGCCGTGAGCTGCACGGCATCGCCGGCGCCCACGCGATCATGGACCGGGCGGTGCGGGGGCAGCATCTGGCGAAGGCGGCCATCGACATCGCGCTGCACGACCTGGTGGCGGCCGCGGCCGGCCTGCCGGTGCACGCTCTGCTGGGCGGCGCGGCCCGCGCCTCGGTGCCGATCGCGTGGGTGGTCGGCCTGGGCGACGTGGACGAGGTGGTGGCCGAGGCGGCCGAGTACGCGGCCCGGGGTTTTCGCCACATCAAGGTGAAGGGCGGCGTCGACCCCGAGCGGGACGTGCGGCTGGTGCGGGCGCTGCGTGCGAAACTGCCGCCGGACGTGGCGACGTCGCTCGACGCCAATGAGGGCTACACCCGGCAGGACGCCCCGCGGACCTTGGCGCTGATGGACGACGCCGGGCTGAGCATGGTCGAGCAGCCGCTGCCGCGCTGGGACCTGCGCGGGCTCGCGGAGCTGCGGGGCCGCCTGCGCATGCGGGTCATGGCCGACGAGAGCGTGCGGTCGATCCACGACGCGCTCGCCGTGATCGAGGCCGGCGCCGCCGACATCGTCAACATCAAGATCCTCAAGGTGGGGGGCCTGTACCGGGCCCGGCAGGTGGCGGCGCTGGCCGAGGCCGCCGGGCTCGCCGTGAAGGTCGGCAGCATGCCCGAGCTGGGCGTGGCGACCCTGGCCGGGCTGCACCTCGCCGCCGGCCTGCCGGACGACTCGGTGCCCGGCGACCTGGTCGGGCCGCTGATGGTCGACGGCGACGACACCGCCCCCGGCGTGTTCGCCGCGGCCCGCGCCGGAACGCTGCGGACACCCACCGGACCGGGTCTCGGCTACGCCCCGGCCGCGGAGAACGGGCGGTGACCATGGAGCACGTACGACTCGGCGCCTCCGGGCTGATGATCTCCCGCGTCGTCTACGGAAACTGGCTGACCCAGGGCACCGGCGGCGACCGGGACACGGCGGCGGTCTGCGTGCGCGAGGCACTCGATCTGGGCATCACCACGTTCGATACCGCCGACGCTTACGCCAACACCGCGGCCGAGTCGCTGCTCGGCGACCTGCTGAAGAACGAGCGCCGCGCCGGCCTGGAGATCCTCACCAAGGTCTACAACCCCATCGGCCCACGCGGCCCGAACGACTCGGGGCTGTCGCGCAAGCACATCATGGAGGGCATCGACGGATCGCTGCGGCGGCTGCGCACCGACTACGTCGACGTCTACCAGGCCCACCGCTTCGACCCCGACACGCCGCTCGAGGAGACCATGCGGGCGCTGGCCGACGTGGTGCGCATGGGCAAGGCCCGCTACATCGGCGTGAGCGAGTGGACCGCCGACCAGATCCGGCGGGGCGCCGCCCTCGCCCGTCGCTTCGGCGTGCAACTGGTGTCGAACCAGCCGCAGTACTCCCTGCTGTGGCGGGTGATCGAGGCCGAGGTGATACCGGCCTGCGCCGAACTCGGCATCTCCCAGATCGTCTGGTCGCCGCTGGCGCAGGGCGTGCTCACCGGCAAGTACCTCCCGGACGCGGCGCCGCCGGAAGGGTCGCGGGGGGCCGGGGCGACGGCGTCCGGCGAGCCACTGCTGGCGGGCTTCATGCGACCGGAGGTGCTGCGCCGCGTACAGGACCTGCGGCCGATCGCGGCCGAACTCGGGCTCAGCCTCGCCCAGCTCGCCCTGGCATGGGTGCTGAAGAACCAGAACGTGGCCGCGGCGATAGTGGGGGCGTCGCGGCCAGGTCAGCTCCGGGAGACCGTCGCCGGGTGGAACGCCGAGATCCCATCCGACGCGATGGCGCGCATCGACGACGTCCTTTCCGGCGTGGTCGAACGCCGTGCGGACCTTACCGCCCGCATGGCACCGAAACGCGGCTATGCCGCCGACTTCTACAAGCAGGCGAGGGCGCGGTGACCACGCCCGGCACGCCGATCACAAGGTGGGGGAATTCGGATCGGGGACTTCCGGCAGAAATGAGGACGGCACAATGGCGAGATCAACAATAAGGTCAGTGATATGCGTGGTGGGCGCGCTCGTGACGGCGCTCGCCCTGTCGGCCTGCCAGGGGTCGGACACGTCCACCGGCGGTGACACGTCCTCGGCGGGCTCCGCCACCCAGCCGCTCGACCAGGTCAGGGTCGGCGTGCCGGGACCGGTCGTCACCCTCGACGGCTCCGTGGCGGGAGACGCCGCGTCCATGAACGGCATCTACCTCACCTCGGGTCAGCTGACCCGCTTCAACGCGGACCGCAAGCCGGTCCTCGACCTGGCGCAGAGCATCGACGTGGCCGAGGACGGCCTGTCGGCCACCGTGAAGTTCCGGCCCGGGCTGAAGTACTCCGACGGCACCCCGATCGTCGCCGAGGACCTCCAGTACGCATACGAGCGCAACCTCAAGGGCACCGGCGCGGCGTTCGTCGCCACCATCAAGTCGATCGAGGTCGTCGACGACGTCACGGCGATCGTGCACCTCAAGGGCCCCGACCCGGACCTGTTGTCCTGGTTCGCCGAGCGCGCCCTGCAACTCCACCCGAAGAAGCTCATCGAGTCCGACCCGGACTACTGGCGGCACCCGGTGAGCGGCGGCCCGTACATGGTCGACAAGGGCTGGACTCCGGGCGCCGACGTGTTCACCGCCACGGAGAACCCGAACTACCCCAAGGGCCCGATGATGGTGAAGAAGGTGCAGCTCGTCTCCTCACCGGACGCCAACTCCCGCATCCTCCAGCTCACCAGCGGCCAGCTCGACGCGGCCATCGACCTGCCGCTGTCGAGCATGAGCTCCTTCCCGAAAGAGGTGAAGATCTCCAAGGCGGGTGTCGGCGGCACCAACTACCTGGTCGCGAACGAGACCAAGGGCGGCCCGCTCGCCGACAAGCGGGTGCGCCAGGCCATGTCGTACGCCATCGACCGCAAGGCGATCTCGCAGAAGGCGTTCTTCGGGCTGCAGCCGGCGTCGACTTCGCCGATGTTCGACTGCGGTGAGCTGTGCGAGCGGCATCTGCTGCCGGAGGACGGCGCGCAGGACCTCGCCAAGGCGCGTCAGCTGATGCAGGAGGCGGGGTACGCCAACGGCTTCAGCGCCGACCTCAAGGTGAGCAACAGCCGGGGCGGCTGGCAGGACGCCGCGGTCATCGTCGCCAACGACCTGGCGCAGATCGGCATCAAGGCCAAGGTGACCCCTGTCGACGAGGGCCAGCACTACAGCTCGATCACCAAGCGCAATTACGAGCTGTTCTTCACCGGCGGCGGCGGGCACCACCAGGCGACCCTGTCGCAGATGCTCGCCAAGGGCGACTTCTGGGTGGCGGCCACCGGCTGGAAGCCGCCGGCGGAGGCCGCCGACGTGCTGCGCGAGACCGCGACCGAGCAGGACCCGGCGAAGCGGCGCGCCGCGTACACCGAGGCGCAGAAGATCTGGATGGACGCCATGCACGTCATCCCGATCACCGAGCGCGTCCAGCTCAACGGCAGCAGGGTTCCTGACAAGATCTTCGTCCCGCAGATCGCGAACGACCAGAAGATCGAGTTCCAGACCGTGGCCGAGGCCAAGCGCGGAGTGCGGGCCGGGGACCTGTGACCGGAAGCAACGACCGATCCCACGAGACCGCCGGCGCGCGGGGTGTGCTCACGAGCCCCGAGGAAGGGGCCGTGGGCGCACCGGCCGGCCGTGCCGTGACCCGGCCCGGCGGCCCGTTGGGCGTCCTGCGCCGCAACCGGGTGGTGCGGATCGTGGCGCGGGGCGTCGCCGTCGGCTTCATCGTGGCGACGGTGGCCTTCTCCGTGCTGCGGTTCGCCCCCGGCGACCCTGTGCTCACGATCCTCGGCGACCAGGCCACCCCCGCCGCCGTCGCCGAGATGCGGGCCAAGCTGGGCCTCGACGGCAACGTCCTGGTCCAGTACGGCCGGTTCCTCGGCGACGCGGTGCGCGGCGACCTCGGCACCTCGATCACGAGCGGCACCCCCGTCACCGCGATCATCGGCGACTCCATCGCGCCCACCCTGTCCCTGGTGCTGATGACCGCCGTCCTCGCGCTGATCATCTCGGTGCCGGTCGGGCTGCGGCTCGCGCTCGTGCCGAACGGCCCGTTCAGCAAGGTGTTCCGGGTGGTCGCGTCGCTGTCGCTCGCGACGCCCGGGTTCTTCCTCGGCCTGCTGGCGCTGCTGCTGTTCGCCATCAGGTGGGGCGTCGCCCCGGTCGCGGGGTTCGAGGCGTCGTTCCCCGGCGCCCTGGCGTACGTGTGGCTTCCGGCGCTGGTCATCTGCGCCCAGCTCGTGCCCATCCTGGCCCGGGTCTTCCGGTCGTCGGTGATGCGCACCCTCGATGAGGAGTTCATCGAGGCGGCCATCGTGCGCGGCGTCTCGCGGCCCAGATTCCACTGGCACTATCTGGTGCGGCCGTCGATCGCGCCGACCATCGCGCTGCTGGGCTACATCACCGGTCAGCTGCTCGGCGCCTCGGTCATGATCGAGATGGTGTTCGGCATGCCCGGCATCGGCACCCGGCTGGTGCAGGCCGTGACCACCCGCGACTACCCGACCGTCCAGGGGATCCTGCTGCTGTTCGGAGTCATCGTGGTGCTCATCACCACCCTGTCGGAGCTGCTGATCAAGTATCTCGACCCGAGGGCAGGTGGTGCCGAATGACGTGGGCCGCGCGGCTGAGGAACGCCGACGCGACGTTCGCCGTGGGCGTGGCGCTGCTCGTGCTGATCGTGCTCGCCAGCGTGCTCGTGCCGATCCTGAGCCCCTTCGATCCGCTCAACGGCACCTCGCAGCCCATGCAGGGCCCGTCGGCGCAGAACCTGTTCGGCACCGACAACCTCGGCAGGGACATCATGGTCCGCGCGTTCACCGCCGCGCGGCTCGACATGGCCCTGTCGGTCGCGGCCGTCGGTGTCTCCCTCGTGCTCGGCACACTGCTCGGCGCCGTCATGGGCGCCGCCGGGCGGTCGAAGGTGAGCGGGTTCCTGACCCTGGTCGTCGACAGCATCAACGCCTTCCCGTTCATCGTGCTGGCCCTCGGCGTCGTCGCGGTGATCGGGCCCAGCCCGACCGGCGTGCTGCTGGCCATCATCCTGACCGGGTGGGCCCGGTACGCGCGGGTCGCGCGCACCCGCACGGCGGTGATCGCCGACTCGGACTTCGTCAACGCGGCCCGGCTGCTCGGCTACGGCCGCATGCGGGTGATGTTCCGGCACATCTTCCCGAACGTCTACGGCGAGAGCTTCGCGTTCGCGCTGAGCGAGCTGGTCATCGTGATCTTGACCATCGCCTCGCTGTCGTTCCTCGGCGCCGGAGTCCGCCCGCCGACCGCCGAGCTGGGGGCCATGATCTCCGAGGGGCGCATCTTCCTCGGCCAGGCATGGTGGATCTCGGTCTTCCCGGGCGCGGTGCTCGCGCTCGCCGCCCTCAGCATCCAGTTGATCGCCGACGGCTACGAGAGGATGACCCGCTATGCGTAGCGACGCGAGCACCGCACCGCCACGCGGCGGCACGGCCGCCGGGGCCTCGCCCGCCGAGCTGCTCTCCGTCACCGACGTCGCCGTGGCGATCAGGCGGCGGGGCGGCGACCTGCCCGTCATCGACAGCGCCACGTTCAGCGTGCCGGCCAACGCCGCGCTCGGCGTGGTGGGCGAGTCGGGCTCGGGCAAGAGCATGCTGAGCCGCGCCCTGATCGGCACCCTGCCCCGGTACGGCGGCCGCGTCACCCGCGGCTCGATCCGCTGGCAGGGCCGCGAACTGGTGGGCCTGCCCGAGAAGGCGTGGCGGACCATCCGCGGCACCGAGATCGGGTACGTCCCGCAGAGCTCGATGGCCGGGCTCAACCCGATCCTGCCCATCGGCGTCCAGCTCCTCGAAGCCGTGTCGAAGGGCCGGCGCAGGGGCGGCGCCGACGACCGCGCCCGGGTGCTGGAGCTGCTCGACCTGGTGCACATCCCGAGAGCCGAGCAGGTGATCTCCGAGACGGCCGGGCAGCTGTCCGGCGGCATGCGCCAGCGGGTCGTCATCGCCGCCGCGCTGGCCCAGCGCCCCCAGCTGCTCATCCTGGACGAGCCCACCACCGCGCTCGACGTCACCGTGCAGGCCGGCATCTTGCGGCTGATCGCCGAGCTGCGCCGCGACCTCGGCATGGCGGTGCTGCTCACCTCGCACGACCTCGGCGTCATCGAGACCGTCTGCGACCAGATCATGACGATGTACGCGGGCGCGGTCATCGAGATCGGCCCCACCGCCGCCGTCAGGTCGGGCGCCCTGCACCCGTACACCAAGGCCCTGATGACGTCGCGCGTCGACGAGGCGGAGCCGGGCACCGACCTGGTCACCATCCCGGGCGAGCCGCCGACGGCGGGGAACTGGCCGACCGGCTGCCGCTTCCGGCCCCGCTGCCCCGTCTCCATCGACGCCTGCCACGAAGGCGCTCAGCCGCGGATGCGCGCCTTCGGCGACCGGTCGTCGGCCTGCATCAGGACCGAGGAGTGGACGTGACCGAGCCGAACGAGCACGCCCCACGGCCCATCGACGCGCCCATCGACGCGCACACCGGCGCGCCGATCGACGAGCCGGCCGTCACGGTGGAGGGTCTGCACGTCACCTTCGCCACCGCGCGAGGCGACGTGCATGCCGTCCGCGGCGTCGACCTCGTCGTCGCCCCGGGAGAGACCGTGGGCATCGTCGGCGAGTCCGGCAGCGGCAAGTCGACGATCGCCCGCGCCATCGTCGGCCTGGTCGAAGCGGCGGCCGGGCGCGTCGAAGTGCGCGGCCGGCCGGTACGGCCGCTGCGCGGCCGCCGCGCACGGGCCGACGCCGCGGCCGTACAGATGATCTTCCAGGACTCCTACACGTCGCTGAACCCCCGGCAGCGGCCCCTAGACGCCGTCGCCGAGGCGGTCCACGTCTGCCAGGGCCTCGGCCGCGCCGACGCGCGGGCGCGGGCGCGGGACCTGCTCGGCTCGGTCGGCATCTCACCGGCGCAGAGCGTCATGAAGACCCGGTCGCTGTCGGGCGGGCAGCGGCAGCGGGTGTCGATCGCCCGTGCGCTCGCCGCCGAGCCCAAGGTGCTGGTCGCCGACGAGCCGACCTCGTCGCTCGACCAGTCCATCGCGGCCAGCCTGCTCAACCTGCTGCGCAAGATCCAGGCGGAACGCGACATCGCGGTCGTGTTCATCACCCACGACCTCGGCGTCGTGCGCTACCTCGCCCACCGGGTCTACGTGATGAAGGACGGCCGCTTCGTCGAAAACGGGCTCACCGCCGAAGTGTTCGCGGCACCCGCACACGAGTACACGCGCACGCTCGTGTCGTCGCTGCCCGGAGTCATGGCGGCGGCCCCCGACGGCCCGGCCGCCGCGGGCTGACCCGTGCGCCCGCACCGACACGAACAACCTGGAGAGGAACCATGGACGCCATTGGGGTGGGGATCGTCGGCACCGGCATCATGGCCAAGGCGCACGCCGCGGTCGTGGCCGAGGACCCGCGGGTCCGGCTCGCCGGCTGGGTGAGCCGGCGGCGCGACCCGGAAGGGCTCGACGCGTTCGGCCCGGCCCCGGTGCACGGGTCCGTCGGCGAGCTGCTCGCCGACGACTCGGTCGGCATCGTGATCGTCGCGACACCCGACTTCGCGCACCGGGAGCCGAGCGTCGCCGCCGCCGAGGCGGGCCGGCACGTGCTCATCGAAAAGCCGCTCGCCACCTCGGCCGCCGACGCCGAGGCGGTCCTGGCCGCCGTACGCTCCGCCGGGGTGCACGCCATGACGCTGTTCAACCAGCGCTGGCTGCCGGCGTACTGGCAGGCCAAGCAGGAGCTCGCCCGGCCCGACGCCGGGCGGCCGATCATGGCGTACGCGCGCAAGAACGACACCCTGCACGTGCCCACCGAGATGATCTCGTGGGCGGACCGCTCGTCCCCCTCGTGGTTCCTGTCCTCCCACGACGTGGACCTGGTCACCTGGTACCTCGACGCGGCGCCCGTCGAGGTGTACGCGACGGCGGTCCGCCGCGTCCTGGTGGGGCGCGGCATCGACACGCCCGACGCCGTGCAGGCCCAGGTGCGGTTCGCCGACGGCGCCGTCGCGACGTTCGAGTCCTCGTGGGCGGTGCCCCTCGGCTACCCGACCGTCGTGGAGTCGTTCGTGGAGGTGCTCACGACCGAGCGGCACGTCCACATCGACCGCAAGGTCGAACAGCTGGAGGTCGCCACGCCCGAGCGCATGCTCTACCCCCGCACCGGCGGCGCGCGCATCGGCGGGCGCGGCATCGGCCCGGCCGCCTCCGCGGTGCGGCATTTCTTCGACGTGGTCGCCGGCGACGCCGAGCAGATCATCCCCCTTGAGCACTCGGTCGAGGTCACCCGGCTGCTCGAGGCCATCGAGCGGTCGTACCGCTCGGGCCGTCCCGTCACCCTCGACGAGGTGGGTGCCGGGGCCGCCGGCTGAGCCGGGCACAGCGGTTTCGCTTTCGAAAGATCGGAGAGGCGGCATGGGCCAGTCAGACAACGGATCGGTCAACGGCGACCGGCCGGCGTACCGCAGCCGCAAGTGGTTCCAGGGCGACGGGCTCAACGCGAGCGCCGGCCGGGCCTGGCTGCGTTCGCAAGGGCACGCCGTGGCCATGTTCGACGGCAGACCCGTCATCGGCGTCATCAACTCCTGGGCCGACACCACTCCGTGCAACGTGAACCTGCGCGACGTCGCCGAGCACGTGAAACGGGGCGTGCGGCGCGCCGGCGGCTTCCCCCTGGAGCTTCCGGTGATGTCGCTCGGCGAGACGCTGATGAAGCCGACGACCATGCTCTACCGCAACCTGATGGCGATGGAGGTCGAGGAGAGCATCCGCGCCTACCCCTTCGACGGCGTGGTCCTGCTGTCGGGCTGCGACAAGACGACCCCGGGCATGATCCTCGGCCTCGCCAGCACCGACGTTCCGGGCGTCGTCGTGACCAGCGGGCCGATGCTCCGCAGCATCCGCGGCACCCGCGAGCTCGGCGGGCCGAGCGGGCTGTGGAAGGCGGACGTCGAGCACCGCACCGGCGCCATGGACGACCGCACCTGGCGGGACATCGAGGGCTGCATCGGCCGCTCCGCCGGCCACTGCGGGGTGATGGGCTCGGCGTCCACCATGGCGATCGTGGCCGAGGCACTGGGCCTCACCCTGCCGGGCAACGCCGCGATCCCGGCCGTCGACTCGCGCCGGCTCCAGCTTGCCGAAGCCACCGGCCACCGCATCGTGGGCATGGTCGACGAAGGGCTGGCGCCCGGACGCATCCTGACCCGGGCGGCGTTCGAGAACGCCATCACCGCGCTCATGGCGGTCGGCGGCAGCACCAACGCCATCATCCACATCACGGCGATCGCGCGCCGCGCGGGCGTCGACATCACCCTTGACGACTTCGACCGGATCTCGCGGCGCACCCCGGTGCTCGCCGACGTGCTGCCCGTCGGCACCCGCCAGATGGAGGACTTCTTCTACGCCGGCGGCCTGCCCGCCGTGATCCACGCCCTGGGCGACCTCATCGACCCCGCCCCCATCACCGTGACCGGCCGCTCTCTGCGCGAGGAATGCGCGGACGCCGAAAGCCTGGACCCGGCGACCATCAGGTCCCGCGCGAACCCCATCCAGGACGAGGGCGGCATCGCCGTCCTGCGCGGCAACCTGTGCCCTGATGGCGCCGTCATCAAACACGCCGCCATGTCGCCCGAGCTGCGCAGGCACCGCGGCCGGGCCGTGGTGTTCCACGACAAGGCCGACCTCGCGCGGCGCGTCCACGACCCCGGCCTCGACGTGGACGCCGGCTCGGTGCTCGTGCTGCGCAACAGCGGTCCGGTGGGCGGCCCCGGCATGCCCGAATGGGGCATGATGCCGATCCCGCTCAAACTCGCCAAGCAAGGCGTGACCGATATGGTGCGCATCTCCGACGCCCGGATGAGCGGCACGTCGTTCGGCACCTGCGTGCTGCACGTCTCCCCGGAGAGCGCCGTCGGCGGGCCCCTCGCCCTGGTGGAGGACGGCGACGAGATCGAACTCGACGTCCCCGCCCGCACCCTCACCCTGCACGTGAGCGAGGCGGAACTGGCCGAGCGCAGGCGACGCTGGCGGCCCCCGGCCACCCGCCGCGAGCGCGGCTTCACCTGGCTCTACCAGCAGCACGTGGAACAGGCCGACAAGGGTGCCGACTTCGGCTTCCTCGCCGGACGCACCTCCGCCGACGAGCCGATGTACCAGCCCCAGATCCAGTGACGTGCACACCACTTCGAACGACCTTCCGAGCAACAGGGGATGCGGGGCATGACCAGTAACGACACCGGCACGGGACCGGTGACCGAGCTCGACACCGGCATCATCGACGTCAACGTGGTCATCGGACCGGACGTCCCGGCCGAGCGGTCCACCGACGCGACCGACGTCCTGGCGCAGCAGCTCCGTACCGGCATCGGGCACTCGCTGGTGCGCAGCTCGACCGCCGTGCGGGTCTCTCGCGAGCTGGGCAACCGGTCGGTGCTCGGCCTCGGGCACGAGGACCGGCTGTCGGCCGTGGTGGTCGCGTCGCC
Source organism: Actinomycetales bacterium (assembly GCA_044507605.1). Classification (GTDB taxonomy): domain Bacteria; phylum Actinomycetota; class Actinomycetes; order Streptosporangiales; family Streptosporangiaceae; genus Thermopolyspora. The sequence goes on from JBIQJI010000020.1 coordinate 66,438, forward strand.
CCTGCACGGCGACGCCCTGCCCGGCGAGCTGGACGCCGCCGTCAAAGCCGGGGCCAGGGCCGTCTGGGTCGAGTACACCGGCTGGGAGCGGAACACCGAGGCGGCCCGCCGCCTGCTGCGGGCCGTCGAACGCACCGGGCTGCCCCTGCTCGTGCCGCACCGGCTGCCCGGCGACGCGTCCCGCGTCGGCGAGCTGACCGCCGCGAGCCGCACCCCGGTCGTCCTGGTCGAGGCCCGGTACCCCGACTTCTCCGAGGTGCTGCCCGCGCTCGACCGGTACGAGCACCTGCACGTCGAGACGAGCAGCCTCGGCAGCTACCAGGCGATCGAGGTCATGACGCGGGTGGCCGGCCACGAGCGCGTCCTCTACGGCTCCGGGGCCACTGTCCGCACCCCGCTGTCCCCGCTGTACGCCGTGCTCCAGGCCGACATCTCCACGGCCGCCAAGCACGCGATCCTCGCCGGCAACGCGACCCGGCTCTTCGGCATCGGCCCGGTGCCCACCACCCGGGTGCGCGTGCCGATCCCGCCGCGGCTGTTCGACGTGCACGGCCACTTCTTCCCCGCCCCCTGGGAAGTGCCCGACCAGCCGGGCCGGCCGCTGCTCGGCGAGCTGGCCAGGTTCGGCATCCGCAGGCAGGTGGCGTCGTCCATACCCGCGATCATGGGCGACCTGGAGTACGGAAACGCGCAGACCGTGGCCGCCTGCGCCTCCGACTCCGACCAGCTCGGCTACCTGGTCGCCCACCCCGGCGACCCCGCGCTCGCCGCCGAGCACATCAAAAAGTGGGGCGACGCGCCCGGCATCGTCGGCGTCAAGGTGCACGCCGAGGGCTCCGGCGTGCCGACCACGTCGCCCAGCATGGACCGCCTCTTCGACGTCCTCGCCGACTACGGCCGGCCCGTCAAGATCCATAACGTGGGCGACGGCTGGGAGGACGCGCTGCTGGCCATCGCCCGCAAGCGGCCGAAGCTGCCGATCATCATCGCCCACGCCGGCTACCACCGGCCGCAGCCCACCAGTGCCGCGATCGTCAACGGCACCCCCAACGTCCACATCGAGCTGGCCAGCAGCAAGGCCGACATCCGTGACGCGCGCGACCTGGTCCACGCCGTCGACCCCGAGCGCGTGCTGTTCGGGTCGGACTCGCCGCTGCTCAACCCGGCGTTCGTGCTCGGCCTCTACCAGGACCTCGGACTGCCGCCGAGCACCCTCGCCGGCGTCCAGTGGGACAACGGCGCACGCCTCTTCAACGGCCTCCTCTGACCCTCCGCACCCTCCGCTCTGCCGACACGAAAGGAGCGTTCCCATGGACGCCGACATCCCCGGACCCGAGTCGAGGCGGCTGCGCGAACGCGCCCTGGCGGCCATCCCCGGAGCCGTCAACTCCAACGTCCGGCTCGCCGCCCCACCCGTGTTCTTCGACCGCGCCAAGGGCGCGACCCTATGGGACGCGGACGGTCACGACTACATCGACTACGTCCTCGGGCAGGGGCCGCACTTCCTCGGGCACGCCTGCGAACGCGTCAACTCCGCCGTCGCGGCGGCCTGCGCGAAAGGCATGCTCTTCGGCGCCTCCCACGCCCTGGAGGTCGAGGCCGCCGAACTCGTCCTGTCGGCCCTCGGCTGGGCCGAGCGCGTCCGGCTCGGGCTGACCGGCACCGAATGCGTCCAGGCAGCGCTGCGCCTCTCCCGCGCCATGACCGGCCGCAAGCGGTTCGTCCGGTTCGACGGCCACTACCACGGCTGGCTCGACAACGTGCTGATCGGCCCCGAGAACGCCCGCCAGGCGAGCGAGGGTCAGCTGGCGCAGTACCTGGACGACTCGTACATCCTCGACTGGAACGACACGGACGCCCTGGACACGCTGCTGCGCGAGCACGGCGACGACATCTGCGCCGTCATCATGGAACCCGTCATGGTCAACACCGGCGGCATCGAGCCGCTGCCGGGCTACCTGCGGCGCGTCCGCGAGCTGTGCGACCGGCACGGCGTCATCCTGATCTTCGACGAGGTCATCACCGGCTTCCGCGTGGCCCGCGGCGGCGCCGTCGAACTGTACGGTGTCACCCCCGACCTCGCCATCTACGGCAAGGCCATCGGCGGCGGCTGGCCCGTGGCCGCCGTGGCCGGCCGGGCCGACCTGATGGACGCCTTCGGCACCGGCCGCGTCAACCACTCCGGCACCTTCAACGGCTCCGTCATGGCCGCGGCCGCCGTCGCCGCCACCCAGCGGCTGCTGGCCGAGGACCCTCCGTACGACCGGGTCGCCGACTACGGCACCAGGCTGATGACGGGCCTCGCCGACGTGGCGAAGACACACGACGTACCGCTCCACCTGCACGGCCTGCCGTCGGCGTTCTTCGCCTCCCTCGACCCCGGACACGACGCCAAGCCCACCGTCACCTGCGCGCGGAGCCTGCGCGCGTTCGACCTCGCCGGCTACGAGAACCTGACCGGCCGCCTCGTGACGCACGGCCTGTGGGTGATGCGGCGCGGCATCTGGTTCGTGTCGGCCGCGCACGGCGACGCCGAGCTCGACACCACCCTGCGACGGTTCGAAGCCGCCCTCGCGGAAGGCGGTCCGGCATGACCCGGCGCGTCGGCGTCGTCGGCGTCTGGCACGAGACCAACACCTACGCGGCCCGGCCCACCGGCCTGGCCGACTTCGCGGCGTTCGAACTGCTCTCCGGCGACGCGCTGGCGGCGCACAACGCCGGCACCGGCACCGTGATCGGCGGCTTCTACGACTCGGCCGACCTCGACCTCGTGCCGATCTTCTCCGCAGGCGCCTGGCCCTCCGGCACCATCGAATCCGCCGCCATGGAGCGCATCCTGGGCCACGTCGCCGACGGCCTGCGCGCGGCCGGTCCCCTCGACGGCGTGCTGCTCAACCTGCACGGCGCCATGGTGGCCGACGGCCTCCCCGACGTCGAAGCGGCCGTCCTCGCCGAGATCCGCGCTGCCGCCGGGAACATCCCCGTGGGCGCCGTACTGGACCTGCATGCCAACCCCTCGCCCCGGCTCGTCGCCGACTGCGACGTACTGGTCAGCTACGACACCTACCCGCACGTCGACATGCGCGAGCGCGGCGGCGAGGTCGCCGCGCTGCTGCGCCGCTCCCTCGACGGCCCCGAACTACGCACGAAGGTGCGCAAACTCCCCCTGCTGGTCTGCCCGCTGGCCCAGGCGACCGGCGCCGACCCCATGCGCCGCCTCCAGCGCGCCGCCGCCGAACGCGCCCGGGCCGCCGGCCTCGCCCGCATCAGCGTCGTCGGCGGGTTCGCCTACAGCGACGTCGACCGGGCCGGCATGAGCGTCCTCGCCGTGCACGACGCGGCCCACGAGGCCGCCGCTGCGGCCGTCCTGGAAGAGACCGTCGCCGACATCTGGGCGCACGCCGCCGACTTCGCCCTGGCCCGCGACGACCCTGCCACCGCCGTGGCCCGTGCCATGGCGTCCACCCGGCGGCCGGTGTTCCTCGCCGACGTCGCCGACAACGTCGGCGGCGGCAGCCCCGGCGACGGCACCGCCCTGCTCCACGAGCTCCTCGCCGCCGGGGCCACCGGCGCGGTCGTCACGATCGCCGACCGCGAAGTGGCCCTGGAGGCCGCGCGCCTCGGCGAGGGCGCCGACATCGACGCCCGCGTCGGCGGCAAGACCGACTCCAGGCACGGCGCCCCCGTACACGTACGCGGCCGCGTCGAGCGCATCACCGACGGCCGCTACCGCGTCGGCGGCTACTACATGACCGGCCGCACCTTCAGCATGGGCACCACCGCCGTGCTGTCCGTCGCCGGCAACACCCTCGTCGTCACCGAGACCGCTGTGCCGCCGTTCCACGCCGAACAGCTCTCGTCGGTAGGCGTCGACGTCCGCACCGCCTCGGCCGTCGTGGTGAAAGGCGCCATCGCCTGGCGCGGCGCCTACGGCGACATGGCCGGCGAGATCATCGAAGTGGCGACCCCCGGCATCTGCCCGGTCGACATCTCGGCCCTGCCCCGGCACACCGTACCCATGACGATCTGACCGCCGATCCGACCGCCGGGCGCGGAGGTGCCGATGCTCGTCCAGCGGCGTTCTGCCGCGCGCGCCGGGCGCCCTCGTGGCCCCATTCGTTCTTAACGTTGCGTGTCCTGTCGGCGACCATGCGTACTATCATCGCGAGGGCGAAGGGATAGGGACATGGCCACTCTCACCACACGCAAAGCCCCGCACACGCCCGTAGGATTCTGGGGTGGACCTCGGTGAGCTGGACGAGCGCTGGCGTGTGCTGCTCGGTGAGTGGGCGATTCCGGAGGAGATCATCGCGGCGGCGCCGGTCGATCCGTGGGGGCATGTCGTCGGGCGGTTCCGGCAGCGCACCGAGAGCATGGTGGCCGAGCCCACGGGGCCGACCCTGGAGATCGCGCGCGAGGCACTGCCCGACGGCGGATCGGTGCTCGACGTGGGGTGCGGCGCCGGGGCGGCCAGCCTGCCGTTGCGGCCTGCCGAACTGATCGCCGTCGACGAGTCCCCGGCGATGCTGGAGGCGCTGACCGGCCGGGCCGCCGAGCTCGGCGTTCCCGTGCGGGCCATCGAGGGCCGATGGCCTGACGTCGCCGGGCGCACCCCGGTGGCCGACGTGGCGGTCAGCGCGCACGTCGTCTACAACGTGCCCGACCTGGCGGCCTTCTTCACCGCGCTGACCGCGCACGCGCGGCATCGCGTGGTCGTGGAGCTGCCCGAGCGGCACCCGACGAGCCGGCTGAATCCGCTGTGGCTGCACTTCCACGGCCTGACCCGACCGGCCACGCCCACCTGGGAGGACGCCGCCGCGATCGCCCGCGCCCTCGGCCACGACGTACGGGAGCGCCGCCACCTGGCCCCCGACGATCACTATCGGACGGTCGACGAGCTGGCGGCGTCGGCCTGCCGCCGCCTGTGTCTCGACCCGGCGCGGATGCCCGAGGTGGCCCAGGTGGCCCGTGACCTCGGCGTCTGGCCGCCCAAGCGCACGCCCTGGGTCACCCTGTGGTGGACCCCGCCGGCACCCTGACGCGAAGGCACACCGAGCCGACGACCCGACGCCGACGAATCGACGCCGGCGGACCGCCCCGCACGGTGGACGCCGGTGCGTCGGTCAGCGGCATGCCTCCACCTGAACCGTGTTGTCGTGGAACACCCCGCCCCGGCCCATGTCGGAGTCGCGTTCGTCGACCAGGGCGTTGACGGCGGTGCCGCCGGGGGAGAGCTTGGGCCAGTGGCCCTTGGCCGACGCCACGACACCGGGCCGCACCCGGTCGGTGACCTCGGCGTCGGCGATGATCTCGCCGTTGCCGTTGAACACCCGCACCCGGCACCCGTCGGTGATGCCTCGCTCGGCCGCGTCGGCGGCGTTGATCAGCACCCGCGGCCCCTTCGCTCGGCGCCGCAGCTCCGGGTTCGCCCCGAACGTGCTGTTGAGGAACATGTGCGAGGCCGGCGTGATCAGCGCGAGAGGGTACGCCTCGGACCGTCGCCGCGCGCGGTCGGCGGTCCGCGACGGCACGTAGTGCGGCACCCGGCCGAGCCCCATCTGCTCGGCGCGGTCGGAGACGAACTCCAGTTTTCCCGACGGCGTGGGAAAACCGTGCGCGAACGGCGTGAACGGCTCGGGCAGGGAGAGCCGGACCCAGCCCTCCTTGCGCAGCCGCTCCAGCGTGATGCCGGTCAGGGCCGGATGATCGGACGCGAGGAGCTGCTCGGCCAGCTCCAGGTCGGAGTCGTACAGGGACGGCTCGGTCAGGCCCATGTGCGCCGCGAGACGGCGGAACGTCTCCGTCGTCGACAGGCATTCGCCCGGCGGCTCGACCGCGGGCTCGTTCCACTGCAGGTAGAGGTGCCCGTAGCCGGAGTTCAGGTCGGTGTGCTCGATCTGGGTGGTCGCGGGCAGCACGATGTCGGCGTAGTCGACCGTGTCGGTGTGGACCTGCTCCATGACGACGGTGAACAGGTCGTCGCGGAGCAGACCCTGGCGGATGCGGTTCTGGTCGGAGACGCTGGCCATCGGGTTGGCGCCGTAGACCCACAGGCACTTCACCGGCGGGCCCGGCACCGGCTCGGCGTCGTGGCCGCCCGGCACGCCGAGACCGTCGGCGAGCCGGGTCATGTACAGGGTGCGCACCGGATGCGGCAGCAGGTCGTCGCGGGTGTCGGGGACGAAGGGGACATGATCGGCCGTGCTGTAGGCGACCCCGCCGCCGGGAAGCAGCCAGTCGCCGGTGACGCCGGGGATGCAGGCCATCAGCCGCAGCGCCGCACCGCCTCCCGCGTGCCGCTGGACGCCCATCATGGCCTGAATGGCCGTGGGCCTGGTGTGCGCGATCCGCACCCCGAGGGCACGGATCGTCTCCTCGGGGAGCCCGGTGATCTCCGCCACCCTCGCCGGCGGATACTTCCTGATCTCGGGCTCGAACTCGGCCCAGCCGACGGTGTGCCGGTCCAGGAACTCGCGGTCCTCGCAGCCCTCCTCCAGCACCATGTACATGAGCCCGAGGGCCAGGGCGCCGTCGGTGCCCGGCCGGATCGGCAGGTGCTCGTCGGCCTGGTCGGCGGTCCTGGTCCTGATCGGGTCGATGACCACGACGTGCGCGCCGTTCCGCTTCGCCCGCTGGACGAACTTCCACTGGTGGTGCCCGCTGGTCAGCGTGTTGGCCCCCCACAGCAGGATCAGCTTCGCCAGGGCGAACGACTCGCCGTCCAGCCCCGCCGGGGTGCCGACGGTGAGCGTCATGCCGATGCCGCCCGACCGGGTGCAGATGTTGACGTCGTGCCGGGACGCTCCCAGCACGTTCCACAGCCGGCGTCCCGCGACGCCCCCTTCGCCCTGCAGGTAGCCGAGGGTCCCGGTGCCCTGGTACGGCCAGATGGCCTCGCCGCCGTACTCGTCGATGATGGCCCGCAGCCTTGTGGATATCTCGGTGAGCGCCTCGTCCCAGCCGATCCGCTCGAACCGTCCCTCGCCCTTGCGGCCCACCCTGCGCAGCGGATACAGGATGCGGTCGGGCGAGCGGACGTGCTCCAGGTACCGGTTGACCTTCACGCACAGGGCCCCGCGCGTGTACGGATGGTCCGGATTGCCGCGCATCTGGACCGCCTCACCGTCCTGGACGGTCACCAGCCATCCACAGCCGTCCGGACAGTCCAGCGGGCAGGCCCCGGCAACGTGTTCGATGACGGGGTGGGTGCCGGACCGTGCGGAGGAGGGCCGGGATGTCGGTTGCGCCATATGGCAACGATAATCGGCGACCGAAATGGCACTCAGCCGGCTTCTCCGGAGGCGGCCGTGGTGATCGTTTCGAGTTCGGTCACGTGCGCGATATTGGCGGCGTCCGACGCGTCGGTGCTCACCCGTCCGTCGAACCACGCGTCCAAGATCTCCAGCAGGATCTGCGGCGAAGTGAGCCGCAGGCTGAGCGCGAGGACGTTCGCGTCGTTCCACTTGCGGGCCCCCGAGGCGGTCGCGGCGTCGACGCAGAGCGCGGCCCGCACACCCGGCACCTTGTTCGCCGCGATCGACGCGCCCGTGCCGGTCCAGCAGCAGACGATCGCCTGGTCGGCGCGGCCTTCGGCCACGTCTCGCGCCGCCGCCGAGCAGCACCACGCCCAATCGGATCGGCCATTTTCCGTGAGGGCTCCGTAGAGTGTCACCGTATGGCCGCGCCGGTTGATCTCGTCGACGACCTGAGAGGCGACACCATCGAGACTGTCGGCGGCCAGAGAGATGTGCATGCCATTGATTGTGCGCGACGGTAGGGAGACGACGGACGCCGGGAGGGCGTGCCACGGGGGAGACGAAAGCTCGACGGAAAGCTTGTGAACCGCCCATCCGGTCTGATCCACTACCAGGCGCGGCGGGGAATCCAGCTGATCTTTCCGGAAGGCATGATTGCTGGCGGTGACGGAAATCAAGGGAAGCAAAGCGGATCATCGTATGGAGGAGGGCGCGCCGCCCTTCGCCGATGAGACGCAGCCCGAGAACACACGACCGGCCGGCGGCCGACCCGAAAACGGGGGAGAGCACGGGTCGGGCCCCGCCGCATCGGGCACCGACCGGGCCGAGCACCTCTCGGCCCGCGCCAAGGCCGCCGGCCACGGCCGAGCGGCGCCCGTCCGGCACGACGACGCCCGCGGAGACGAACACCAGGAACCTGACGTGGCATCAGATGGTCCGCAGGCCGGTCGACCGGCAGACGACGGCGACGCGACCGCCGGCGGCGCTGATGGCGGAGCTGATCGTCGCGCCGATAGCGGTGCCGATGACAGCACAGATGACGGCTCAGGCGACAGCTCAGGCGACAACGCAGCCAACAACGCAGCCAACAACGCAGGCGACCACCACGCAGACGACAGCGCGGAGGACGGCGCGCAGGACGCAGGCGACCATGGCGGTACCGATGGCGCGGGGCCGGGCGGCAGCGAGCCGGGGCACGGCGGCGGGCAGCCGGACGAACGGCCGCACCCCGAATCCGACGCCGTGCTGGTCGTCGAGCCGCTGCTGCCGCAGCGGCTGCGCAGACCCTCCGACGCGCTCCGCTTCTTCGCCACCCTGCTGTCCCTGGCCGGCGTCATCCTGCTGGCGATGATCGCCAAGCAGACCCTGAACGGCCTGGAGGCCGACGTCACCGAAGGCACCTCCCGCGCCCCCGGCTTCCTCACCGGCACCGCCGGATTCATCGGCGGCGCGGCGGTGCTCGCCGTGCCCACGGGTTTCGCCATCGAACGCGTCTTCCACCGCGACGGGCTCCGCGTCGCCGAAGGACTCATCGCCGCCATCGCCGGCCTGCTCGTCTCCTTCGGCGTCGGCGAATGGCTCGTCGCGTCCGCGCCGGGCGACCTCTACCAGCTGTTCACCGGCGGCCGCAGCAGTGTCGAGCCGCTCAACACGCTGCTCACCTCCGTCATCGCCTACATCACGGCCGTGCGCATCAACCGGCGGCAGACCTGGCGCGCCATGATGTGGACCGCGATAGCCATCGACGTGTTCGCGCTGTTCACCGGCGCCGCCGCCACCGCACTCGGGGTCACCGTCACGATCCTCGTCGGCATGGCCGTCGGCTACGCCACCCTGTACGGCATCGGCAGCCCCAACACCCGCCCGCCCGGCAGCGCCGCCATGGCCGTGCTGCGCCGACTCGGCTTCCCCGTCACCGGGGCGCGCCGCATCGAAGACGACGTGATGGGCAGCCGTCGCTACCTCGTCAACCTGCGCGACGGCGACCATCTCGACGTGACCATGCTCGACCGCGACCGCCAGGTCGCCGGCATGCTCTACCGCCTGTGGCGGCGCATCCGGCTCAGCACCGAAACCCACCGCCGCGCCATCCGCTCCCTGCGGGCCGAGCTGGAACGCGAAGCCCTCATGGCGTACGCCACGCAGGCCGCCGGCGCGGGCGTGCCCCGCCTCGTCGGCACCGCCGAAGTGGGCACCGACGCCGCGCTGCTCGCGTACGAGCACGTCGAAAGCCGGCCGCTCGAAGACGTCCCCGACTCCGAGCTCGACGACGACGTGCTCACCCGCATCTGGGAGCAGGTGCACCTGCTGCACAGTCACCGGCTCGCCCACCGCCACCTCACCGGCGAAAGCATCCACATCGCCGCCAACGGCGACATCCTGCTGCAGGACGTGCGCACCGGTGAGATCGCCGCCGGCGACCTGGTGCTGCGGCTCGACATCGCCCAGCTGCTCGCCTACCTCGGCCTGCGGGTCGGGCCGCAGCGCTCGGTCGCGTCGGCGGCGGCGGTGCTCGGCGCCGACGCCGTCGGCGGGGCGCTGCCGCTCCTGCAGCGCATCGCGCTCGCCCGCGGCACCCGCGCCGCGGTCGGCAGGACCAAGGAGCTGCTGCCCGCGCTCCGCGCGGAGATCGTGTCGCTCAAGCCGCAGATCGCGGTCCAAGAAGTGCGGCTGGAGCGGTTCCGGCCCCGCACCCTGGTCACGATCATCGCGAGCGCCGCCGCCGCGTACGTCCTGCTGTCGCAGCTCAGCCGGGTCAGCATCGGGCAGCTCCTCGGCACCGCCGAGTGGGGCTGGGCGGCCGTCGCGCTGGGCGCCGCCGGGCTCAGCTACGTCGCCGCCGCGCTGGCGCTGGTGGGGTTCGTGCCCGAGCGGCTGCCGTTCGGCCGTGCGGTGCTCGCCCAGTTCGCCGGGTCCTTCGTCAAGCTGGTCGCGCCGGCCGCCGTCGGCGCCGTCGCCATCAACACCCGCTTCCTCCAGAAACGCGGCATCCGCCCGGGGGCGGCGGTGGCGAGCGTCGGCGCGTCCCAGGTCGTCGTGCTGACCTTCCACATCATGCTGCTGCTGTTCTTCGCCTACGTGACCGGCACCGAGGCCGCGCCGTCGCTGACCCCGTCACGCGGCCTCGTCATCGCGCTGCTGGCGGGCGCCGTGGTGATCCTCATCGTGCTGGCCATCGCCCCGCTGCGCCGGCTCATCACGAAACGCCTCCGCGGGCTGTTCGCCGGGGTGATCCCGCGCCTGCTCGACGTCCTGCAGTCCCCCCGCAAGATCGCCCAGGGGACGATCGGCACGCTGATGGTGACGCTGACGTTCATCGGCTGCCTCAACTGCTGCGTGCTGGCCTTCGGCGGAGACCTCAGCTTCGCGGCCATCGCCGTGGTGTACCTCGCCGGCAACGCCATCGGCTCGGCCGCCCCCACCCCCGGCGGCCTCGGCGCGGTCGAGGCGTCGCTGTCGCTCGGCCTCACGGTCGCCGGCCTGCCCGGCACCGTCGCCACCTCCGCCGTCCTGCTCTACCGGCTGCTGACGTTCTGGCTTCCCGTCCTGCCCGGCTGGGGGTCGTTCACCTGGCTCCAGCGCCACGACGCCCTGTAAAAGCCCCAGCCCTTCCCATCCGGCCCGGCATCTTTCCACACGTCACCCAGGCTCCATTCGTCACCCACGGCCGAGCAGAGCCACCGCCACGCCGCCGGGCTCCTCAGAGCCCCACCTGCAGGCCCTGAGGAGCATGTCCGATCCCGGCGGCAACACGGCCGACCAGGTGCCGCGGACCGGCCGGCGCGCGGCCGGTGGGTCGGCCGCCGGCCAGATCGGCGGGCAGGCCGATCAGCGCGCCGACCACGCGTCGATCAGTATGTCGATCAGTGCGCCGTCAATCGGCCTTCCCGGCGACGTCCACGATCCAGGCCAGCGTGAACGCCTCCTCCCGCCACGCGTCGTACCGGCCGCTCCGGCCGCCGTGCCCGGCGCCCATCTCGGTCTTCAGCAGGAACGGCCCGCCCTTGGCCGTGGCGCGCAGCCGCGCGATCCACTTGGCCGGCTCGTGATACATCACCCGCGTGTCGTTGAGACTGGTGATGGCGAGGATCCGGGGATAGACCCTGCCGTCCACGTTCTCGTACGGCGAGTAGGACTTCATGTAGGCGTACACGTCGGGGTTGTGCAGCGGATCGCCCCACTCGTCCCATTCGATGACCGTGAGCGGCAGCGACGGGTCGAGGATCGTGTTCAGGGCGTCGACGAACGGCACCTCCGCCACCACACCCGCGAACTCCTCCGGGGCCAGGTTGACGGCCGCCCCCATCAGCAACCCGCCGGCCGACCCGCCGCGCGCGATCACCTTGCTCGCCCACCCCTCGGCCTTCAGATGCCGCGCGCAGGCCACGAAATCGGTGAACGTGTTCTTCTTCCGGACCAGTTTGCCGTCCTCGTACCAGCCCCGCCCCATCTCGCCACCGCCCCGGACATGCGCGATCGCGAACACGAACCCCCGGTCGAGCAGGCTCAGCCGGGCCACCGAGAACGACGGGTCGATCGACGCCTCATAGCTGCCGTATCCGTAGAGGACCGTCGGCGCCGGGCGTCGCGTGCCCTTGCGCACCACGATGGAGATCGGCACCTTGGTGCCGTCGGGCGCGGTGGCCCACTCGCGGAACTGCTCGTAGTCCGCCGGCTCGTACCCGCCGAGCACCGGACGCCGCTTCAACAGGATCAGCTCGCGGGTGGCCAGGTCGTAGTCGTACGTCGAGGGCGGCGTCACCATCGACACGTACCCCAGCCGCAGCCGGCCCGTCTCGAACTCCGGGTTGCCACCCGGCTCGACCGTGTAGATCGGCTCGGGGAAGGCGATCTCGTGCGGCTCGCCGTACCCGTCGGCCGGGCTGTACGGATAGATCCGCACGCCGGTCAGCCCGTTGCGGCGGAAATGCACGACCAGGTGGTCGGAGAACGCGTCGACGTCGAGAAGGCGCGTGTCGTCGCGGTGCGGGATCAGCGGCGTCCAGGTCGACGGGTCGTCCACCGGAGCCGTCGCCACCTCGAAGTTCCGCGCGCCGTCGTTGTGCAGGATGAGGAAGTGGTCGCCGGCGTGGTCGATGCCGTACTCCACCCCGGTGCGCCGGGGCGCGATCACCCTGAACTCGCCGGTCGGGTCGTTCGCGTCGAGCACGCGAACCTCGCTCGTGATCTTGCTGCCGGAGCTCAGCACCAGATAGCGCTCGCTGCGGGTCATGCCGATGCCGACCCAGAAGCGCTCGTCGGTCTCCTCGTAGACGAGCACGTCGTCGTCGGTCGGGGTGCCCAGCACGTGCCGGTGCACCCGATAGGGCCGCCACGCCTCGTCGATCGTCAGATAGAAGAACGCCGTGCCGTCGGCCGACCAGGTGCCGCCGTAGAACACCCCCGGAATCTCGTCCGGCAGCACCTCACCCGTCACCAGGTCCTTGAACCGCAGGGTGAACCGCTCATCGCCCTTGAAGTCCACGGAGTAGGCAAGCCGATCGCCCCTCGGGCTCACCGCGGAGGTGCCCATGGAGAAGAACGGGCTGTCGCCCGCCAGCTCGTTGCCGTCGAGCAGGACCTCCTCGCCGGGCAACGCCTCACCGGGCTTCGGCTGCGGAGGAGTCTCCCCGGTCGCGGCCACCCGGCACTGGATGCCGTACTGCTTGCCCTCCTCGGTGCGGCCGTAGTACCACCAGCCGTGCTTGCGGGTCGGCACGGACAGGTCGGTCTCCTGCGTGCGCCCCTTGATCTCCTGGAACAGGGTCTCCTGAAGGCTCTCGAGATGAGCGGTCGCCTTTTTGGTATGGGCGTTCTCGGCCTCCAGGTAGGCCACCGTCGCCGGATCGTCCTTGTCGGCGAGCCAGGCGTAGTCGTCGACCACCGTGTCGCCGTGGTGCGTCCGCTCGCTCGGGACCTTCTTCGCCACGGGAGGGAAATCGCTGCTCATCTCGCCGAGTCTATGGCCGCCGAGGCCCGCCACGGCAGATATCCACAGGTGAGCTCGTCACCTCCTCCCACGACCCCCCGGTGCGGGCCGCCGAAGATGGGGGATGTGCGAACGACGTGCCGGAAGCTGCTAACCTTTGGGAGTCGGCATCGCCGGACGCCATCCATCCAACACTCGAAGAGTGGCGTATGGTCGCGTTCGATCGTATGTCGGCGTCCCGTCTGACATCGCAGCCCCATCGAGGTTTGCCCGGCCGTCAGGCCTCTGGTAAGTTCGAGGGGTTGCCCTGGAAGCGGGGCGGTGATTCTTCTCGGGTGGCGGGCTTGTT
>JBIQJI010000102.1:0-16278 GCA_044507605.1 Actinomycetales bacterium
TCATGGAGCGCTACCGCCCCGACGTGGTCGTGACCTACGACGACAACGGCGGCTCCGGCCACCCCGACCACATTCAGGCGCACCGGGTGGCCGTCGCGGCCGCGACGGCCAGTGGCATCCCCCGCAAGTTCTACTTCACGGCGATGCCCCGCGCCCGCATGGCCGCGATGTTCGAGCGCATGCGCGAGCTCGCGCCCGAGGCCGCCGCCGACTGGGAGATGCCGCCCGACTTCGGCACGCCCGACGAACTGGTCACCACCGTGGTCGACGTCTCCGGTCACGCCGAGCGCAAGCTCAAGGCCCTCCAGGCCCACGCCAGCCAGGGCGACACGATCTTCCTGCTGCGTCTGCCGCCCGAGGTGCAGCGCGGCGCGATGTCGTTCGAGGCGTTCACCCGCCACTACAGCCGCGTCGGCGGCCCCGAGCGGGAAGACGACCTGTTCGCCGGCCTGCGCTGAGGTCCGCGCCGGGCGTCAGCGGCGGCGCAGCAGCCTGCGCACCACCACGAACGCCACCGTCAGCAGGGCGAACCCGCCGAGCACGGGCGCCAGCCGCTTCACCAGCGGCAGGCCGGCGATCTCCAGCAGGTCCAGGGCCTCCTCGTCGGCGCTCCGCGAGGCGCGGGTGGTGCCGTGGGGCCGTGTCTCGGACGGCACCGCGGCCAGTCGCCGTTCGGCCGCCGGCTCGGCGCTTTCGGCCGGCCGCTCGCCCGCCGTCTCGGCCGCGGGCTCGGCGGCCGGGGCCTGCGCGGGCCCGGCGGTCGCCTGCTCCGCGGCGGCCGGCTCGGCCGCGCCGCCGTCGGTCAGCAGGTCCGCGAGGTTGGTGGCGAACCGGTCGATGAGGCGGGAGCCGACGTCGGCCATGACACCGCGGCCGAACTGCGCCGGGCGGCCGGTGACGTTGAACGTCGTCGTGACCGTCACCTTCGTCGAGTCGCCCTGCTCGGTCAGCCCGGCCGTCACGGTGGCGTTCGCCGTGCCCGAGCCGCGCGCCTCCTTGCCCGCCGCCTTCAGCTTGACCCGGTGGGCGTCCTTGTCGACCTCTTCGAAGCTCGCCTTGCCCTGGTAGGTGACCGTGATGGGCCCCACCTTGACCTTCATCCGCCCGGTGAACGTGTCACCTTCCACGCTGTCCAGCGAGGCGCCCGGGAGGCAGGGGGCGATCCGCTCGACGTCGAGGAGCACCGGCCAGGCCTGCTCCACCGGCACCGGAATCGTGAATTCGTGCTCGAACTGCATCGCCATGGACTGTTCACTCCCGTCACGTGCGCGGATCACCATTATGGCGATCCACTACCCGAAGTGCCGCGATCGTGCACGGATTCCGATTCTGCGCGGACCCGTGCACGATCGCGAGACGACCGGCGCCTAGCCGGCCGCTGCCAGCAGGGCGCGATGGGTGAGCACCCGGGCCAGATGCTCACGGTAGTCGGGCCGGGCGTGCAGGTCCGCGGGCGGGTCGGTGCCTTCGGCGGCGTGCTCGGCGGCCTGCCTGATGGCCTCGGAGTCGTCGGCCCGCAGGCCGCGCGCCGCCTGCTCGACCAGGCTCGCCCGGACCGGGGTGGGCCCCATGTTCGTCAGCCCGACGCGCGCCTCCTCGATGGTGCCGTTCGAGCGGCGTACGGCGGCCGCGACGCCCACGATGGCCCAGGCCTGTGCGGTGCGGTGGAACTTCTCGTAGTGGTAGCCCCAGCCTTCGCCCAGCTTGGGCACGCGCACGCCGACGAGGATCTCCCCGGGATCGAGGGCCGACTCCAGATAGTCGCGGAAGAAGTCGGCGGCCGGGATGACCCGCTCGCCCGCCGAGGAGCGGGCCACGAGCTCCATGCCGAGCGCGAGGGCCACCGCCGGCAGGTCGCCGGCCGGGTCGGCGTGCGCCAGCGACCCGCCGATGGTGCCCCGGTGCCGTACGGCCGGGTCGGCCACCGTGGCCGTGGCGAGCGCCACCAGCGGGCATTCGGCGTTCACCAGCGGCGAGTTGACCACGTCGTAGTGCGTGGTCATGGCGCCGATGAACACGTGGTCGTCCTCGTCGCGGATGCCTTTCAGCTCGTCGATCCGCCCCACGTCGATGAGCGCCGCCGGGTAGGCGAGCCGCAGCCGCAGCAGCGGCAGCAGCGACTGCCCGCCGGCCAGCACCTTGCGGTCCTCGCCGGCGAGGGCGTCGACGGCCTCGTCGAGGGAGGCCGGCCGGACGTAGTCGAACGTCGCCGGGATCATGCCGGGTCTCCTTCCGCCGTCGCGAGCGCGCGCCACACCCGTTCGGGCGTGCACGGCATCTGTACGTCGCGGACGCCGAACGGCCGCAGCGCGTCGACGATCGCGTTGACCACCGCCGGAGTCGAGGCGATCGTGCCGGCCTCGCCGACGCCCTTGACGCCCAGCGGGTTGCTGGTGGCGGGCGTCTCGGTGCGGTCGGTGACGAACTCCGGCAGATCGGCCGCCGACGGGAGCAGGTAGTCGGCCATCGTGGTGGTGAGCAGGTTGCCGTCGGCGTCGTACACGGCCTCCTCGAACAGCGCCTGCGCGATGCCCTGCGCGATGCCGCCGTGCACCTGGCCCTCCACGATCAGCGGGTTGACGACCGCGCCGACGTCGTCGACCGCGACGTACGATCTGATCGAGGTGGCGCCGGTGCGGGTGTCGATCTCGACCGCGCACAGGTGGGTGCCGTGCGGGAAGGAGAAGTTCTCCGGGTCGAACGTCGCGTCGGCGTCGAGCCGGGGCTCGAAGCCCTCGGGCAGGTCGTGGGCCGCGAACGTCGCGAGGGCCACCTCCTGGATCGTGCGCGCCGCGTCGGTGCCGCGCACCCGGAACGCGCCGCCGCTGAACTCCAGGTCGTCGGGCGAGGCCTCCATCAGGTGCGCCGCGACCTGCTTGGCCTTCTCCTTCACCTTCTCGCAGGCCTGCACCACGGCCATGCCGCCGACGACGAGCGACCGCGAGCCGTAGGTGTCCATGCCCTTGTGCGACACGGCGGTGTCGCCGTGCACGACCGACACGTCCTCGAACGGCACGCCGAGCGCGTCGGCGACGATCTGGCTCCACGCCGTCTCGTGGCCCTGCCCGTGCGGGCTGCTGCCTGTGACCACCTCGACCTTGCCGGTCGGCAGCATGCGCACGCTCGCGTGCTCCCAGCCGCCCGCGCCGTACGACAGCGAGCCGAGCACCCGGCTGGGCGCCAGGCCGCACATCTCGGTGAAGGTCGACACGCCGATGCCGAGCTGCACCGGGTCGCCGCGGTCACGCCGGTCGGCCTGCTCGGCCCGCAGCTTGTCGTAGCCGAACAGGGCGAGCGCCCGCTCGGTGGCCGCCTCGTAGTTGCCCGTGTCGTAGGTCAGCCCGGCGATCGTGGTGTACGGGAACTCCTCGTGCCGGATCCAGTTGCGGCGCCGCAGCTCGATCGGGTCCATCGACAGCTCGGCGGCCAGCTCGTCCATGATCCGCTCGATGGCGAAGGTGGCCTCCGGCCGGCCCGCGCCCCGGTAGGCGTCGGTCGGCATCTTGGTGGTGAACACCCCGGTGCAGCCGAAGTCGTAGGCGTCCATCTTGTAGATGCCGTTGTACATGAACGCCCCGAGCAGCGGCACGCCCGGCGTCACCAGCATCAGGTAGGCGCCCATGTCGGCCAGCAGGCGCACCCGCAGCCCGCGCAGCCGGCCGTCACGCTCGGCGGCCACCTCGATGTGCTGGATCTGGGCGCGGCCGTGGTGCACGGTCAGGTTGCCCTCCGAGCGCGACTCGGTCCACTTCACCGGCTTGCCGAGCCGGCGCGTCAGCAGCAGGCAGACGACCTCCTCGGCGGTCACCTGCAGCTTCGAGCCGAAACCGCCGCCCACGTCGGGCGCGACCACGCGCAGCTTGTGCTCGGGGATGCCGGTCGTCATGGCCAGCATGACACGCAGAATGTGCGGGATCTGGGTGGCCGAATGCAGCGTGAACGAGTCGCCGTCGGTCTGGGCCACGACGGCCCGCGGCTCCATGGCGGTCGGAATCAGCCGCTGCTGCACGAACGTGCGCTCGACGACCACCGGCGCGTCGCGGAACGCCGCGTCGATGTCACCGCCGCTGAACTTCCACGTGAACGCCTGGTTGCCTGCCTCGTGCACCCGCGGGGAGCCCGGCTCCAGCGCCTCGCGCAGGTCGACCACGGCGGGCAGCGGATCGTAGTCGACCTCGATGGCCTCCAGGGCGTCGGCCGCCTTGTAGCGGTCGGTGGCCACCACGACCGCGACCGCCTCGCCGACGTACCGGACCTCCTCCACCGCGATCGGCGGATGCTCGGGGATGACGACGTCCTCGCTGACCGGCCAGGCGCACGGCAGGCTGCCCTGCTCGCCGGCCAGGTCGCGCCCGCTGAAGGCCGCGACCACACCGGGCCGCGACAGCGCAGGTGACACGTCGACGCGGGTGATGCGGGCGTGCGCCATCGGGCTGCGCAGGAACGCCACGTACAGCATGCCGGGCAGCTGGATGTTGTCGGTCCACATGGTGCGCCCGGTGACCAGCCTGGTGTCCTCCTTGCGCCTGCGCGCCCTGCCGACCTCGGCACCGACCTCCGTCGTCATGACGACGCCACCTCCTGCCCGCGCATCTCCGCCGCGCCCCGGCGCACCGCACGGACGATCGTGCAGTAGCCCGTGCACCGGCACAGGTTGCCCTCAAGCCCGGCCCGGATGGCCTCCTCGGAAGGGTCGGGGTTCTCGTTGACGAGGTCGATCGACGCCATGATCATGCCTGGAGTGCAATAGCCGCACTGAAGGCCGTGCTCCTCATGGAAGGCGCGCTGCATCGGATGCCAATCGCCGTTCGCGGCCAACCCCTCGATGGTGACGATCTCACTGCCGTCGGCCTGGACGGCGAGCACGGAGCAGCTTTTCACGCTCCTGCCGTCGAGGTGGACCGTGCAGGCGCCGCAGTTGCTGGTATCGCAGCCGATCGGGGTGCCGGTTTTCCCGAGGCGGTCGCGGAGCAGGTGAACGAGGAGGAGCCGCGGCTCGACATCCACCTCGTACAGAATGCCGTCGACGGTGACGGTGATCTGAGGCATACGTCCTCTCCAGATGTGAGGCTCCAGGCGGGTGATGGAAGGCATGGACGCATGCGAGGCGAGGCGGGGCCCGGCTCGGGATCGTGGTGGCTGGGACGGTAAGGCGCGGCTGTTGCATCGCGGGCGCACCAGGAAAAGTCGGAAAACGAGTGCTTGGTTAGATGACAAGGTATTCCGCTTTTCGCCCAGGTCAACCCCCACGTGGCCGGTCGACCTGCGCCCGCTCCGCCCCCGCGAAGACGCCCCCCGGGTCGGCTACCGCCTGCGGACCGCCTTCGCGATGATCGCCACGAAGCCGGCGAAACCGAGGCCCACGAGCAGAATCGGCACGATCACCAGCGGATCGGGCCGGTCCGGGTCGAGGTACCGGATGCCGATGCCGATGAACAGCAGGCCGCTCAGCAGCGCCAGCCAGTCCGTGCCGTGACGCAGCCGGGCCTTCGGGCGCGGCCCGTCGGCGACCGGCCGTGAAGCGGCCGAAGCGGCGGGCGCACGCAGGTCGTCACCCCGCACGGTGCACCTCCACATCGCCGACGTTGGCCTTGAGATGCAGCTCGAAGGTGGGCGGCTCGCCCTTGCCCTCCACCTCGGGCGAGAGGACCTTGTGGAAGCGCACGTTGGGCCCGCTGCGCGTCGAATGGTCGATCTTGACGTCGCCGAGCCTGCTGTGCGCGTAGACGTCGACCCGGGCCGTCGGCGGCACGATCACCTTCAGCTCGCCCAGCGAGACCGACGCGTTGATGGTGGTGTGCGAGCCGGGAGCGACCTCGGTGTCGCTCAGGTCCAGCTTGCCGTCACCGATGCTCACCGAGTAGTCATGGTCGATCTGGGCGGCGGACACCGGCGCCCACACGAAACTGCCCACGTTCGTCGGCAGGCCGTTGAACGCCGTGGTCGCCACCAGCGCCAGGCTGACCAGCGTGCCGGCGGCCACCAGACCGGCGCCGCGGCCGAACCACGCCGCGACCAGCAGGCCGCCGCCGATCGTGATGAGCGCCGCGCCGCCCGCGAGAGTCAGGCTCGACTGAGCAGTAGCGCCCGGATGGGCTGCCACCATGATTCCTCCAATGATCAAGGCGAGAAGCATGGTCACCAGCCCGATGAACGACCGCCTGCGCCGCGGGGCGGCCACCGCGGGCGCCGGCCGATGCTCGGCGAGGTCGTAGGGCCGGTCCAGGTAGGGATCCCCGCCGTAGGCGGCGGGCCGGTCGTAGGGGCCGTGCGGTGCGAACGGCTCACCCGACGCGAACCCGGCGGCGGTCGCACCGGTGGTAGAGCCGGGGAACGCCTGGGCCCGCGCCTCGCTCGCGAGGTCCGCGAGCCGGCGGTATCCGCCCCGCCCGTCGGCCGGCTCCGCGCCGCCGGGGGCCTGCGGCTCCCACGCATCCGAGGCCGGAGCGCCGGCGTGCCCGGCGTGCCCGGCGGGGGGATCGTAGGGCGCGGCGGCCTCGGACGCCGGAGCCGAAGCCTCGGCGGCCTGCGTGCCGAACCGTGCGGTGGCCGGGTCGTCCTCGGAGGCAGGTGCGGCCGACGCGTTCGCCGGGTCCTGCTGGGGGGCCGGTGAGGCGAGGCGTGCGGTGGCGGGGTCTTCGCCGGGGAGCGGTGCGGCGGGCTGCGCGTTCGCCGGATCCTTCTCGGTGGGCGGCGTGGCGAAGCGTGCGGTGGCGGGGTCGCCTTCGGGGGCCGGTGCGGCCGGCTGCGCGTTCGCCGGGTCCTGCTGGGGGGCCGGTGGGACGAGGCGTGCGGTGGCGGGGTCTTCCCCCGGGAGCGGCGTGGCGAACGGTGTGCTCGCCGCGTCGCCCTCGGCGGGCGGTGCGGTGAAGCGTGCGGTGACCGACGTGGGGCCAGGGGACGCCGCGGCCGGGCGCGCGGTGCCGGGGCGTTCCGGCGCGGGTGCGGCGGCAGGGCGTTCGTCGGAGGGGCGTTCGTCGGCGGGTGAGGCGGCGGGATGCTCGCCGGCCGGTGGCCGCCCGTCGTGCTCCAGGCCCGTGGGCAGATCCCACGCGGGGCCGGAGGCGGCGGGCGCGCCGGTCGAGGGCTCCTCACGCGAAGCATCGGGCAAGGACGCCTCGCGCCGGGTGTCATCGTGCGACGACACGTCGCGCGGGGACCCGTCGTGCTCGGACTCGTCGGTCGTGCCCTCTGGCGAGGCGCTCTCGTGCAGGGCGCTCTCGTGCGGGGCCGCGGCCTGCGGGGCCCCCGCGTAAGGGGCGGCGCCGGGTACGGGGTCCGCGCGCTGGGGACCGTCCTGCGGGGCGCGGTCGTACCGCGGCTCGTCGTACGGGGGCTCGTCGTGCCGGGGCTCGCCGTACCGGGGCTTCTCGGGCGGGACGTCGTCGTGTGCGCCTGCGGGGCGCGGAGGGGTGTCGTGCAGGGGCTCGCCGGGGCGGCGGGTGTCGTACAGGCGCGGCTCGAAGCCGGGGGTGGGCGTGCCGAGACGGCCCCGGCGGCCCATGACGTGCTCGGGCAGGGTCTTGACCAGGGAGAGCAGGTCGACGCCGCGGCTGTGCGCGGTGAGCAGCGCGATCGCGAGCAGGGTGGCGACGGCGATCGTGCCGACGCTGATGCCGCCCGAGGCCAGGTTGATGATCAGGCCGAACGCGAAGACCGCCGCCAGCAGGGCCAGCACGGTCTGCGCGTCGAAGGACCGCCTGGTCCACTGCTCGATGTGCCCGGGCCGGCCGTCGGGGCAGCGCATCAGCAGGAACGCGGCGATGTACAGGAAGATGCCGATGCCGGATCCGATGACGAGCACGGCGAAGCCGACGCGGAACAGCACCGGGTCCATCCCGGTGTGCCGGCCGAGCCCGGCGCACACGCCCGCGAGCATGCGCCCCTCCTCGCTACGCTGGATGGTCCGGCGCGGGGTCTCGGGCTCGGGCCGGGGGCCCGCCTCTGGCGATGTCGTGCTCATGTTCCTATCGTGCTCGTCCCCGCGCGGTCGTCGCATCGGGGAGACCCCTGAGTCGTCCCCGACTCCGATCAGGGAACTGCCCTGATGTGCGAGCACGCCGCGACGTGTGACGATGCGAGAGAGATGTCTGAGAAACCGAACGAGCGCCGGCCGTATCCCCGGCTCAGCCGCCCCCAGGAAGGCCGCCTTGTCGCGGGGGTGGCGCAGGGCGCCGCCGCCCAGCTGCGGCTCGATCCCGTGGTGCTGCGGCTGGGCTTCCTGCTGCTCACCGTGCTCAACGGCGTGGGCGTCGTCGCGTACGCCGCCCTGTGGATGTTCACGCCCGGTGAGTCGCCGAAGCATCACAAGCCCGAGCGCGACTGGGGCCAGATCGCCGCGTACGGCGCGGTGGGGCTGGCGTTGCTGGCCTTCATGCTGCTCACCGGGGCCTCCGCCGGCGGGGCCGGCACGTGGGGCATCGCCGTGGTCGGCATCGGCGCGCTGGTGCTCTGGCAGCAGGCCGACAGCGCCCGGCGGCTGCGCTGGATGAGCGGCGCGGTGCGGCAGGTGCGCCGCACCTGGGTGCGCACCGGGTTCGGGCTGCTGCTGGTGTTCGTCGGCGCGGCGGGGTTCCTCGCGGCGAGCGGCGAGCTGGCGCGGGCCCGGTCGGGGCTGGCGTTCACCGGTGTGGTCGTCGGCGGCATTCTGGTCATCGCGGCGCCGTGGATCACGGTGCTGATGCGCGAGCTGCAGAACGAGCGGCGGGAGCGCATCCGGCAGGAGGAGCGCGCCGAGGTGGCGGCGCACGTGCACGACTCGGTGCTGCACACCTTGACCCTGATCCAGCGCAACGCCCATGATCCGCGCGAGGTGGCGAGGCTGGCCCGATCGCAGGAGCGCGAGCTGCGCAACT
This sequence comes from Actinomycetales bacterium, assembly GCA_044507605.1. Classification (GTDB taxonomy): domain Bacteria; phylum Actinomycetota; class Actinomycetes; order Streptosporangiales; family Streptosporangiaceae; genus Thermopolyspora. Next base: position 8,856 of record JBIQJI010000102.1, read on the forward strand.
GGCTCTACCAGCCGAAGGCCGACGCCGACGCCACCATGGCGGCCGCGGTGCGCCGTGCGGCCGCCGAGGTCGAGGACGAGCACGGGGTGCCGCTGGAGATCGTCTGTGTCGGCGACTGTGAGCTGAATCCCCGGCTCGGGGCCATGTTGCAGGCGGCTCGGCAGGCAATGGTCAATGCGGCGAAATATGCTGGTGCTCCCGTGGTGTCGGTCTACGCGGAGGTGGAGACGGATGAGGTCACCGTGTTCGTACGCGACCGCGGCAAGGGCTTCGATCTCGACGCCGTGCCGGCCGACCGCATGGGCATCCGCGAGTCGATCATCGGCCGGATGGAGCGCAACGGTGGCACGGCCCGCGTGAAGACCGCGCCGGGAGAAGGCACCGAGGTCATGCTCAGTATGAAGCGGGACAAGCAGTGACGCCGGGGCAGGCGAGGGGGATCTCATGACCGTCAAGGTGCTGATCGTGGACGACCACCGGCTGTTCCGCTCGGGCGTGCGCGCCGAGCTGGGCCCGCAGATCGAGGTCGTCGGGGAGGCCGAGGACGTCGACTCGGCGGTGCGGGCGATCGACGCCCTGGCGCCCGATGTGGTGCTGCTCGACGTGCACATGCCGGGCGGCGGCGGTCAGGAGGTGCTGCGCAGGGTCCTCGGGCAGGGCTCGCAGGTGCGGTTCCTGGCGCTGTCGGTCTCCGACGCCGCCGAGGACGTCATCGGGGTGATCAGGGGCGGCGCGCGCGGGTACGTCACCAAGACCATCAGCGGCACCGAGCTGACCGACGCGATCATTCGGGTGGCCGACGGCGACGCGGTGTTCTCGCCCAGGCTGGCGGGGTTCGTGCTGGACGCCTTCGCCTCGACCGAGGCCCCGGCGATCGATCCCGAGCTCGACTCGCTCACCCAGCGCGAGCGCGAGGTGCTGCGGCTGATCGCCCGCGGCTACGCCTACAAGGAGATCGCCAAGGAGCTGTTCATCTCGGTGAAGACCGTGGAGACCCATGTCTCGTCGGTGCTGCGCAAGCTGCAGTTGTCCAACCGGCATGAGCTGTCGCGGTGGGCGACGGCGCGCCGACTGGTCTGAGCCGCGCGACCTCTGCCCCTTTCACCAGCAAAAGTAGTAATTATCCCGACGGTCATATCCCGGATCGGTCACGATTCAGGGGTGAAACGTCGTGAACTCGTCCCGCTGGTGATCGTGTTGATGGCCGGGATGGTCGTGGGCTGCTCGCCGCTCACGCCGCTCGAGGACATGGGCATCATCGACGGCGGCTCCGCCCGGCGGGCCGCGGCGGAGGCGGCGGCGAAGGCCGACCCGCTCGCCCAGGTGTCCACGACCCTCGCGGGCGACGATTTCACCGAAGACGTCGTGCTGGCCCGCTCGCTCACCGAGAAGTACTGGCAGCAGCAGTTCGAGGCGGACGGGCGGTCGTACCGGCCCATCGACCGGTTCATCCCCTACGTCGGGAGCAACGGGCCCGCCTGCGGCGACCAGCCGGCGGCGCCGGACAACGCGTTCTACTGCCCGATCGGGCATTTCGTGGCGTTCGACCAGGCCTGGCTGAAGGGCCTGTACGACAAGATCGGCGACGGCGCGGTCTACGTGATCATTCCGCACGAGCTGGGCCACGCCGTGCAGGACCAGCTCACCGCGGACTTCCGGCTGAACAAGGAGCGCGAGCTCCAGGCCGACTGCTACGCCGGCGGGGTCATCGGCTGGCTGGTGCAGGCGGGCCGGCTGCAGGCCGAGCAGGGCGACGAGGAGGAACTGCTCGACAACCTGCAGGCGGCCGGCGACCCGACCGACGCCTGGTGGCGCCCCGACGCGCACGGCACCGGACCGCAGCGTCAGGAGGCGTTCCGCACCGGCTACGAGCAGGGCGTGGTGGCCTGCTGACCGCGACCGGCACCAGGCGCCGGATCGCGCGGGGCGACGGTCACGCGGTGGGGACCACCTGGAAGGCCTCGGCGTAACGGCCGGGAGGCAGCCCGGCCGCCTCGGCGTTGGCGCCGAGGAAGCCCTTGACGAACCGCTCCAGGTCGTCGTCGTGGGAGGTCTGGGACTTGTGCGCCCGCAGCGCGGCGATCTTGCGGTCCACGGTGTCGGTCACGTCGACGTAGTGGTCGCGCTGCTGCTGCCCGCTCAGCCACACCTCGCGCACGGTCCACGCCTCCAGGCCCTCGTCGGCGAGCAGCTCGGGGAAGGCGTACGGGTTGCGGGCGTCGGGGTAGACCGCGTCGAGGGTGGCCGAGCCGACGGCGCGATGATCGGGGTGGCTCGGGTGGATGCGGGCGTAGTTGCGCTCGGGGGACGAGGTGATCACACGGTCGGGCCGCACCTGCCGGATCACGCGGGCGATGTCGCGGCGCAGCCCGATGGTGGGCTCCACGGTGCCGTCGGAGTAGCCGAGGAACCGGATGTCGCTCACCCCCACGCAGGCCGCGGCGTCGGTCTGCTCGGCCCGCCGCAGCGCGGCCATGCCGCCGCTGTCGACCGCCCGGTCGAACCCGCCGGCGTCACCGTCGGTGACGATGCAGTAGACCACCTCGATGCCCTTGTCGGTGAAGGTCGCGATCGTTCCCGCCGCCGAGAAGTCGACATCGTCGGGATGGGCCATCACGACAAGGACCTTGCGGACTTCACTGTCGTCCAGCACGCTGCCTCCTCTACCGACAAAATAGACGATCGGCACCGGATCCCGGAGCCGCGGGGAGAGCGGAGGCATTCCGTCGGCGCTCGGCAATACGCTAGGGAACGTGCTTACCCGACCGACCGCCGCCGCCCATCCCCTGCTCGACGGACTCAATCCGCAGCAGCGCGAGGCCGTCGTCCACCAGGGCGGCCCGCTGCTGATCGTCGCCGGCGCGGGGTCGGGCAAGACCCGTGTGCTCACCCACCGCATCGCCTACCTGCTCGCCGAGCGCGGCGTCCATCCCGGCGAGATCCTCGCGATCACCTTCACCAACAAGGCCGCCCGGGAGATGAAAGACCGCGTCGACGCGCTCGTCGGCCCGCGCTCCCGGGCCATGTGGGTGATGACGTTCCACAGCGCGTGCGTGCGGATCCTGCGCCGCGAGGCCAAGCGGCTGGGGTTCACCAGCAGCTTCTCCATCTACGACCAGGCCGATTCGCAGCGCCTGATGGCGCTGGTGTGCCGCGAGCTCGACCTCGACCCGAGGCGCTACCCGCCGCGGTCGTTCTCGGCCCAGGTCAGCGCGATGAAGAACGAACTGGTCGACTACGAGACGGCGGCGAACCAGGCCGGCACCCACCTGGAGCGCACCCTCGCCGAGGCCTACGCCGCCTACCAGCGGCGGCTGACCGAGGCCGGCGCGATGGACTTCGACGATCTCATCATGCTGACCGTCACGCTCTTCCAGCTGTTCCCCGAGGTGGCCGAGCACTATCGGCGCAGGTTCCGGCACGTGCTCGTCGACGAGTACCAGGACACCAACCACGCGCAGTACGTCCTGGTCAGGGAGCTGGTCGGCACCCCCGAGCCGCGCACTGCCGACGGCGAGCCGGTGCGCCCTCCGCACGACGGCCCGGAGGGGCCCGGCGACGAGCAGGGCGGGCACGTGCCGCCTGCGGAGCTGTGCGTGGTGGGCGACGCCGACCAGTCGATCTACGCGTTCCGCGGCGCGTCGATCCGCAACATCCTGGAGTTCGAGCGCGACTACCCCAACGCGCGCACCATCCTGCTGGAGCAGAACTACCGGTCCACCCAGACCATCCTCAACGCCGCCAACGCCGTCATCTCCCGCAACGCCGGCCGCAAGCCCAAGAACCTGTGGTCCGACCAGGGCGCCGGGCCCAAGATCGTGGGGTTCGTCGCCGACAACGAGCACGACGAAGCGATGTTCGTGGCGCAGGAGGTCGACCGGCTCACCGACGACGAAGGCGTCAAGCCGGGCGACGTCGCCGTCTTCTACCGCACCAACGCGGCGTCCCGTGTCTTCGAGGAGGTCTTCATCCGCACCGGGCTGCCGTACAAGGTGGTCGGCGGGGTGCGCTTCTACGAGCGCAAGGAGGTCCGCGACCTGCTCGCGTACCTGCGGGTGCTCGCCAACCCCAGCGACACCGTCTCGCTGCGGCGCATCCTGAACGTCCCGAGGCGCGGCATCGGCGACCGGGCCGAGGCCATGGTCGAGGCGTTCGCCGCGCGCGAGCGCGTGCCGTTCTGGGAGGGGCTGCGGCGCGCGCCCGAGGTGCCGGGGCTCGCGACCCGCTCGCTCAACGCCGTCAACGAGTTCGTCGCCCTGCTCGACGACCTGCGCGGCAAGGAGCTGGCGATCTCCGAGCTGGCCGAGGAGGTGCTGGTGCGCACCGGCTACCGCGCCGAGCTGGAGCACTCCGACGACCCGCAGGACGAAAGCCGGCTGGAGAACCTCAACGAGCTCATCTCGGTCGCGCAGGAGTTCGAGGAGGCGAACCCCGAGGGCACGCTGGTCGACTTCCTCGAACAGGTCTCCCTGGTCGCCGACGCCGATCAGCTGCCCGGTGGGTCCGGCGGGGTCGTCCCGCCCGGCGAGCGCGCCCCCGGCGACGACGGTCAGGGGGTCGTCACGCTGATGACCCTGCACACCGCCAAGGGGCTGGAGTTCCCCGTGGTGTTCCTCACGGGCCTGGAAGACGGCGTCTTCCCGCACATGCGGTCGCTCGGCGAGCCCAAGGAGCTGGAGGAGGAGCGGCGGCTCGCGTACGTCGGCATCACCCGGGCCCGGCGCCGCCTGTACGTCTCCCGCGCGGCCGTGCGCAGCTCGTGGGGCTCGCCGTCGTTCAACCCCGCCTCGCGGTTCCTCGGCGAGATGCCCGCCGAGCTGATCGACTGGCGCACCGACCCGAACAAGTCGGCCTGGGGCGCCGCCACGCGCAGGGCGCCGGCGGCGGCGCCGAAGAAGTCCGGCGGCCGGGCCCTGCCCAGCCTGAGCCCGGGCGACCGCGTCACCCACGACAAGTTCGGCCTGGGCACCGTCATCACCGTCGAGGGCGCGGCCGAGAAGACCAAAGTGAAGATCGATTTCGGGTCGGCGGGGGAGAAGACCCTGCTGCTGGCCTACGCGCCCCTGGAGAAGCTCTGACGGCACCACACGGCATCACACGGCACCACACGGCACCGGCGTCGCACGCTCGCATGCCGCCCCGGCAGGCGTGTGGTGTGATGTGGGTGGGAGGTCGCCATGAGTGGCAGGATTCGGGTCGTTGTGGCCAAGGCCGGGCTGGACGGGCATGACCGGGGAGCGAAGATCGTGGCGCGGGCGTTGCGCGACGCCGGCATGGAGGTCGTCTACACCGGGCTGCACCAGACGCCGGAGCAGATCGTCGACGCGGCCATTCAGGAGGACGTCGCGGCCATCGGGCTGTCGATCCTGTCCGGGGCCCACATGACGCTGTTCGCGCGGGTGCTGGAGCTGCTGCGCGAGCGCGACGCCGACGACATCGTGGTGTTCGGCGGCGGCATCATCCCGGAGGCCGACCTGCCGGAACTCGAACGCATGGGCGTGGCCAAGATCTTCACGCCCGGCGCGACGACCGACGAGATCGTGGAGTGGGTGCGCTCGGCGGTGCCCGCGACGGTGTGAGCCGGGCCACGGTGCCTACGAGGGCGTCGGATCCGCAGTCAAGCGGGACCCCATGGCGTGCGGTGCGTCGCATGAGGACTAGGCTCTCTGGCGAAAAACCGCCAGGCGTTCGGCAGATCAGAGAACAGGCCATGCCTGGCTCAGCGCTCACAACAGTCAAAGAAGACGCAGCCGGATAAGCAAGGACGGACCCTCGTGGACCTGTTCGAACATCAAGCGAAGGAGCTCTTCGCGGAGTACGGTATCCCGGTGCCGCGCGGCAAAGTCGCGCACACCGCGGACGAGGCGCGTGCACTGGCCGCGGAACTGACCGGAAGGGTCGTCGTCAAGGCCCAGGTCAAGACCGGCGGCCGGGGCAAGGCCGGCGGTGTGAAGCTCGCCGACGACGCGGCCGACGCGTACCAGAAGGCGACGGAGATCCTCGGGATGGACATCAAGGGCCACACGGTCCACAAGGTCCTGATCGAGGAGGCGAGCGAGATCGCGGAGGAGTACTACTTCTCCTTCCTGCTCGACCGCGCCAACCGCACCTTCCTGGCGATCTGCTCGGCCTCCGGCGGCATGGACATCGAAGAGGTCGCGCACACCGCGCCCGAAAAGGTGGCCAGGGTGCCGGTGAGCCCGCTCACCGGCGTCGACCGGGTCAAGGCCCGGCAGATCGCCGAGGCCGGCGGGCTGCCCGCGGCGGCGATCGACGGCGCGGCCGAGCTCATCGAGAAGCTCTGGGCCGTGTTCGTCGACGAGGACGCCTCGCTGGTCGAAGTCAACCCCATGATCCTCAGCGTCGACGGCCAGGTGAAGGCCCTCGACGGCAAGGTCACCCTCGACGACAACGCGGCGTTCCGGCAGCCCGAGCACGCGGCGTACGCCGACGTCGCCAGCGCCGACCCCCTGGAGACCAAGGCCAAGGAGAAGCACCTCAACTACGTCAAGCTCGACGGCTCGGTCGGCATCATCGGCAACGGCGCCGGCCTGGTCATGTCCACGCTCGACGTGGTGGCGTACGCCGGCGAGAACTACGGCGGGCAGAAGCCGGCCAACTTCCTCGACATCGGCGGCGGCGCGTCGGCCGAGGTCATGGCCAACGGGCTGGAGATCGTGCTGTCGGACCCCAGCGTGAAGTCGGTGTTCGTGAACGTCTTCGGCGGCATCACCTCGTGTGACGCGGTCGCCAACGGCATCGTGTCGGCGTTCGATCTGCTCGCCTCGCGCGGCGACGCCGTGACCCACCCCCTCGTCGTCCGGCTGGACGGCAACAACGCCGCCCTCGGGCGGAAGATCCTGGCCGACGCGGGGCTGCCCGGCGTCGAGCTGGTCGACACCATGGACGATGCGGCCCAGCGGGCCGCCGAGCTCGCCGCGGCAGGTGCATGATGGCAATCTGGCTGACCGAGAACAGCAAGATCATCGTTCAGGGCATGACCGGCTCGGAGGGCTCCAAGCACACCCGCCGCATGCTCAAGGCCGGCGCCAGGGTCGTCGGCGGCGTCAACGCCCGCAAGGCCGGGCAGAGCGTGGACTTCGACGGTACCTCGCTGCCGGTGTTCGGCACCGTGGCCGAGGCGATGGACCGCACCGGCGCCGACGTGTCCGTGGCGTTCGTGCCGCCGGCGCACACCAAGGCCGCCGCCATCGAGGCCATCGACGCCGAGATCCCGCTCCTGGTGATCATCACCGAGGGCGTCCCGGTGCACGACACCACCGAGTTCTGGGCCCACAACGTCGCCAAGGGCAACAAGACCCGCATCATCGGCCCCAACTGCCCCGGCATCGCCTCCCCCGGCGCGTCCAACGCGGGCATCATCCCGGCCGACATCACCACCCCCGGCCGGGTGGGGCTGGTG
>JBIQJI010000153.1:0-2415 GCA_044507605.1 Actinomycetales bacterium
TGTAACCTCCGATGAAGAACTGGACACTGGAGAGCGAAAAGCCGGGATAAAAATGGTACAGGCTGCCGCTGCCGTCGTAGAACCCCATCGAGTGATGGGGGGAGAGGATGTTACGGCAGATGGAACGCAGCGCAATACACCTGATGGCCAAGCGGGGGAAGAGCATCCGGCAGATTGCGGCCGAGTTGGGTCGGAGCCCGACGACGGTTGCCCGGGTCCTCCACGAGCCGGTGACGCGGCAACCGGCTAAGCGGCACCGTCGTTCGCAGGTCGATCCGTTTCAGGACCAGATCGAGCAGTGGATCACCGAGGGGCTGACGGCGGTGCGGATGCTCGAATTGGCCCGGGAGGATCCGGATCACCCGTATACCGGCAGCCGCAGCGTCTTCGGCGACCGGGTGCTTCGCATCCGCCAGGAGCTCGCACAGCGGGCCGCCGCAGCGCAGGTCCCGATCCGCTTCGAGGGCTTGCCGGGGGAGTACCTCCAAGTCGACTGGGGTGAGGTGCGCCGTTTCCCCTTCACCCAGCAACCGCCCGCGACCCGCTACTTTTTGGTCTGCCGTCTCAAGTACAGTCGCTGGAGCTGGGTGCGCTTTGCGACCGACATGCGTCAGGAAACCCTCTTCCGGGGCCTCGTTGACTGCTTCGTGACACTCGACTGGGTACCGTGGGTGCTCGTCTTCGACAACATGAAGACGGTCACGAGTGGGCGGGACGCAGCCAGGCAGCCCTGTTGGACACCTGCTTTGCTGCAACTCGCCGGGGAGATGGGCTTCCACCCCCAGGCGTGCGATCCCGGTGCCGCCAACCAAAAGGGGAGCGTCGAGTCGCTGGTCAAGTGGGTCAAGGGCAACTTCCTGGCCGGCCGGCGTTTTGCCGACGACGCCGATCTCGCGGTCCAGTGCGCAAACTGGCTCGCGCGGAGTAACATCCGCGCCTCCGATGCCACTGATGAGCCGCCGGTCAGGCGGTTGGCGGCCGAAGCGGCCCAGGGTGGTCCGCTGCCGACAACGGCGCACGATTTCGGCCTGCTCGCCAGCGCCCCGGTCACCCGCGAAGCGCTCGTGGCGGTCAACGGCAACCGCTACTCGGCCCCGGTCGCCCATGTCGGCGCCCCGGTGACGGTCCGGCTCCACCGGGACCGCGTCCGGATCTGGCGCAATGTCACGCTCCTGGCCGATCATCCACGCGCGCCCGATGGTGCCCACCGGCGCGTCATCAACCCGGCCCACTTTGCCGCGCTCTTCCCGCACAAGCGCCGCGCCCAGGCCATGCTCTACCGCGACGTGCTCCTGGACCTCGGCGAGCCGGCCCCGACCTTCCTCGGCGCGCTCTCCCGCCGCCAGCGGGACCGCTTGCAGCCGGAATTGCTCGCCATCGCCGCCCTCTACGACCAGTACGGGGCCGCGGCGCTCTTGGCCGCGATGGCCGAAGCCACGGCGGCTGGCACCTACGACGCCGACGCCCTGGCGCTGCTGCTGGCCCCGCCGGTGCCGCCGGCCCTCCCGCCGATCCTGCTGCTGCCGGACCTGCCGCCGCAGGCCGCGGTCGACCGGCCCCTCAGTGACTACGAGGCCTGGGTCCAGGGAGGGAGGTGCAGCCATGACGGCGCACCTGGAACCCTTACTCGCCCAGCTCCACCTCGACCAGGCGGCAGCCGTCCTGCCGGCCTGGCTCGAGCGGGCTGCCCAGGAGGAGCTCAGCTACGCCGACTTCCTGGCGGGCTTGCTCGAAGAGGAGCTGGCTGCTCGCACGAGCGTGGCGGTCCAGCGGCGCCTGCGCGAGGCGGAGTTCCCCTTCGCCGCCAGCATCGAGCAGTTCGACTTCCGCTTCCGCCCCGAGCTCAAGCGGCAGGTCATCCTGCGCTACCTGGATCCGACCTTCGTCGAGCAGGCCACGACGCTGACGCTTGTCGGCCCGCCGGGGCTCGGCAAGACGATGCTGGCGATGCCAATCGCCAGCAAACACGTCCAGCTCGGCTACAGCGCCCGCTTCATCACCGCCCAGACCCTGGTCCACCAACTCGGCCGGACGACGACTGCGGTCGGCCGGCAACGGGTGCTCAAGCCGCTCCTCGCCTGCGACGTGCTCGTGCTTGATGAACTCGGCTATCTGCCCACAACGCCCGGGTTCGGCCCGGCGCTCTACGAGCTTATCGCCAGCCGCTACGAACAGCGGCCGACCATCATCACCTCCAACAAGAGTCTGACCGAATGGGGGACTATCGTCCAGGATGTGTCCTTGGCGACAGCCCTCATCGACCGCCTGCTCCACCACCGGCAGGTGTTCTACCTCAAGGGACCCTCCTGGCGGACTCGTGGCCGCAAAGAGCAGGAGGCCGGAGCAGCGGAAGGGGCGGCGCACCTGTAACAGTTTTATTCCGGCGGTGTGTCCACTTGTTTTTCGGCGGTTACA
>JBIQJI010000154.1:0-2327 GCA_044507605.1 Actinomycetales bacterium
AGTTGGCCGCGGTCGCCGACGTCACGCTGGCGACCCGGCGCCCGCTCCGCTTCATCCCCCAGCGCGTGCTGGGGGTCGACATGCACATCTGGTTGCAGCGCACCGGACTGGACGCCGCAGGGTGGGCGCGCCCGCTGCTGACCGGCGGCAAGGGCACCCCGGTGTTCGACACCGGCACCTACCGCGATGCCATCGCCACCGGCAACCCCGACCGCCGCCCGATGTTCACCCGCCTGGACGGCGACCAGGTCCTCTGGAGCGACGGGACCCGCGAACACGTCGACGTGGTGCTGCTGGCCACCGGGTTCCGGCCGGGCGTGGAGTATCTCGCCCCGCTGGGCGCACTCGACGACGACGGGCAGCCCCGCCATCGGGGCGGCGTCTCGGCCACCCATCCGGGCCTGGGATTCGTCGGGCTGGAATGGCAGCGCTCCTTCGCCTCGGCCACCCTGCGCGGAGTCGCCGCCGACGCCCGGCACGTCCTCACTCGGCTGGCCAAGCAGACCCGCACCCCTGATGGCGCGCTGACATCGACCCGATGACCGCCTCCGGAGCGGGACGGTGTGTGGAATCAGGCCGGGACGAGAGCCGGCAGGGCGAACAGACCCGACAGGCGGGTCAGCCTGTCCGGCACCACCCGGTAGTACACCCACGTGCCGCGCCGCTCCCCCTCGATCAGCCCGGCCTGGCGCAGCACCTTCAGGTGGTGAGAGATGGTCGGCGCGGTGAGTTCGAACGCGCCGGTCAGGTCGCACACGCATGCCTCGCCCCCGTCCACCGAGGCGATCATGTTCAGCAGACGCAACCGCACCGGGTCGGACAGCGCCTTGAACACCTTGGCCAGTTCAGCGGCCTCCGCCTCGCTCAATGCGGGACCGCTCAACGGTGCGCAGCAGGCGGGGTCGGTCACGTTCTCAAGCTCCAGCTTCTTAGACATGCATCTAATTTGACATCCATCTATCCAGTAATGCAAACTGGCGCCTGATTAGACAAGTATCTAAGCAAGGAGTCGGAGATGAAGACGCTGCTCGCCCGGATCACCGCCCGCCGCGTCAAGGCCGTGTCCTTCTGCGAGACCTGCGGCCAGGTCTGCACGCCCGCATGCCGCTCCGCCGCACACATCGACCGCGTGACGACCGCCGCCTACCGCACCCGCCTCTGACAACATTCCCCGGCGCCCGACACCCATGACCGAACCGACAAAGGAGTCATCGTGAACGACGAAACCGGACGACCGGAGCCAGCAGCCTCCCCGGACGCCCCCGCCAGCGCAAGCAGCTGCTGCGGTGTCAGCGCGTGCTGCACCGGCGCCGAGCAGGCCGTAGACCCCGGTGCCACCGTCCAGCAGGCCAAGACCGACGCCGGCTGCGGCTGCGTCGAGCAGGGGCCGCTCGACGGGCTGCCGGTCGTGGTGATCGGCGCCGGACCGGTCGGGCTGGCCGCCGCCGCTCATCTGGCCGAACGCGACCAGGACTTCCTCGTGCTGGAGGCCGGGGGAGAGGTGGGCGCGGCGGTCTCGGAGTGGGGGCATGTGCGGTTGTTCTCGCCGTGGCGGTACGACACCGACGCCGCCGCCCGGCGGCTTCTGGAGCCGACCGGGTGGCGTCTGCCCGACCCGGAGGCCCTGCCGACCGGCGCCGAACTCCTCCGCGACTACCTGGCACCGCTCGCCAAGGTCCCCGCGCTGGCCGGACGGATCCGCACCGGCACCCGCGTAGTGGCCGTGACCCGCCACGGCGTGGACGTGACCCGCACGGTCGGCCGCGAGGAGCGTCCGCTGCTGGTCCGCGCAGTGGGCCCGGACGGAGCCGTGGACGACATCGCCGCTCGCGCGGTCATCGACGCGTCCGGCACCTGGGGCCGCAGCAACCCGCTGGGCCACTCCGGCCTGCCCGCGCCCGGCGAGGAGCAGGCAGCCGCCCGCATCACGGGCCCGCTGCCGGACGTGCTGGGCCGTGACCGGTCCCGCTTCGCGGGCCGCCGCACCCTGGTGGTCGGGATGGGGCACTCGGCCGCCAACACCCTCCTCGCCCTGGCCGAACTCGCCGAGAACGAGCCCGGCACCCGCATCACCTGGGCCGTGCGTGGCGCATCGGTGGCCCGGCTCTACGGCGGCGGCGACGCCGACGGCCTCCCCGCACGAGGCGCGCTCGGCACCCGCCTGAAGGCGGCCGTGGACAACGGTGAGATCGACCTGGTCCGCGGCTTCACCATCACCGGCGTCGCCACCCCGGACGGTGAAGCCGGATCCGTCCAGGTCAACGGCCAGACTCCGGACGGCCCGCGAGTCCTGTCGGCCGATATCGCGGTCGCCGCGACGGGATTCC
>JBIQJI010000155.1:0-2295 GCA_044507605.1 Actinomycetales bacterium
CGCCGATGCCGTCGTAGTAGCCGGCCCGGCCGCCGATGCCGATGTCCTCGGCCATCGTGATCTGCACGTGGTCGATGAACTCGCGGTTCCACAGCGGCTCGAACAGGTTGTTGGCGAAGCGCAGCGCCAGGATGTTCTGGACGGTCTCCTTGCCCAGGTAGTGGTCGATGCGGAACACCGACGACGGCGGGAACACCGCGTCGGTGATCGCGTTGAGCTCCCGGGCCGACTTCAGGTCGTGCCCGAACGGCTTCTCGATCACCACGCGCCGCCACGAGCCCTCGGGCGCGTGCGCCAGGTTCGTCCGCTTGAGCTGCTCGATCACCTTGGGGAAGAACCTCGGCGGCACCGACAGGTAGAAGGCGTAGTTGCCGCCCGTGCCGCGCGTCTCGTCGATCTCCTTGAGCGCCATCGCCAGCGTGTCGAACGCGCCGTCGTCGGCGAACTCGCCCTGCACGAAGTGGATGCCCTCGCGCAGCTGGTTCCATACCTCCTCGCGGAACGGCGTGCGAGCGTACTCCTTCACCGCGTCGTGGGTGACCTTCGCGAAGTCCTGATGCGACCAGTCGCGGCGGGCGAAACCGACCAGCGAGAACCCCGGCGGCAGCAGTCCCCGGTTGCCCAGGTCGTAGATCGCCGGCAGCAGCTTGCGCTTGGCGAGGTCGCCCGTCACGCCGAACAGCACCAGCACGCTCGGCCCGGCGACGCGCGGAATCCGCTTGTCCTTGATGTCGCGCAGCGGGTTGGCCGCCGCGGCCTCCAGACTCGACGAGATCGACGCGGCGGCGGTCGCGACCGCCTCGGGCTCCGTGGCGGGCTCGCGCAGCACCTTCTCGGCGGGCATCGCCTCGCCGGTCTCGGTCTTCCCGGTCTCTTCATTGGGGGATGGTTCGGTCATCACAACTCCCCGGCGACGTCCAGCAGATGGATGATGCCGGCGGCACGGTCGGTCAGGTGCAGACGTGCGGCGGGCCGGCCCCTGCCGGCCAGCGCCCGCAGGTCGCCGAGTGCCTGAGCGAGCTGCAGCCGGCCCAGAGTGTAGGGCTTGCCGGGCACCGGCACGTCGTCGTCGACGGCCCCGGTGACCTGAAGGAACACGCCGTTCTGCGGCCCGCCCTTGTGGTACTGCCCGGTCGAGTGCAGCAGCCGCGGCCCCCAGCCGAACGTCACCGGCCGGTGCGTGCGCACCGCGAGCAGCCCGCGCAGCGTCGCGGGGTCGTGCGCGCGCCACGCCTCGGTCAGCTCGGCGAGCGAGGCGTCGGGCCGCGCAGGCGGCGTGTCGAAGACCGACCAGCGGTCCAGGTAGGCCATCACGGCGAGGTAGCCCCGGTCGGGGATCGCGCGCAGCAGCGCGGTCAGCACGCCGGCGAGGTCCTTGACCCGGCCGGAGCCGGGGAACTCGCCGTACACCTCGACCGGGCCGTCGGTGAGGATCGGCGTGCCCGTCGGCAGCGGCCCGTCGCCGGCCTCGGCGAGGAGCCTCGCGGTGTTGTCCTTGGCCTCGGCCACTCCCGGCTGGTCGAAGGGGTCGATGCCGATGACGCGGCCGGCGATCGCGGTGGCGTACTCCCACACCAGGAACTGCCCGCCCAGCGGGCCCTCGACCCGGACATCGCCGATCGGGCGGGCATCGCCGGCCGAACCGATGCCGAGCACGAACTCGTCGTCGTTCTCGGCGGGGTCGGCGCCCACGACCGGCAGCACGCCCCGGCCCTGCTTGCCCGTGGACTCGGCGATCAGCTGCTCGATCCAGTCGGGCAGGCCGGTGATCTCCGACAGGGCGTCATCGATGATCAGCTTGTCGCGCCCGGCCATCGCCTGCGCGCCGATCGCGGCGCCCAGGGTCAGGCCGGGATTGTGCTCGTTCTGGGAGAGCCGGGGCCGGATGTCCTCGGCGTCGTCGAGCAGATGCTCGACGTCGGCGCCGGCCAGCGCGCTCGGCACCAGGCCGAAGGCGCTGAGGGCGCTGTAGCGGCCCCCGACGTTCGGGTCGGCCAGGATCACCTGGTAGCCGGCCTCGATGGCGGCCCGCTCCAGCGGCGAGCCCGGGTCGGTCACCACCACGATGCGCTCGGCGGGGTCCAGCCCGGCGTCACGGAACGCCTGCTCGTACACGCGCAGCTGGCTGTCGGTCTCGACGGTGGTGCCGCTCTTGCTCGACACCACCAGCAGGGTGCGGTCGAGCCGGTCGGCGAGGGCGCGCCGCACCTGGCCCGGGTCGGTGGTGTCGAGGACCGTCAGCGGCACGTCGGCGGTCGCGCAGATGACCTCGGGGGCCAGCGACGAGCCGCCCAT
>JBIQJI010000103.1:0-15143 GCA_044507605.1 Actinomycetales bacterium
CCACCGACTGCTTCATGCGGATCCCGGTGACCCGGGTCGCCGAGGCCCGCCTCGACGCCCGCCCCGGCGCGGCCGGCACCTGGCTGTACCGGTTCGACCACGAGTCGCCGGGCTTCGGCGGGCGGCTCGGCGCCGCCCACGCGGTGGAGCTCCCGTACGTGTTCGACCTGCTCGGCGAGGGGTCGGTCCGCACCCTGGTCGGCGACGATCCGCCGCAGGCCGTCGCCGGCACGGCCCACGGCGCGTGGGTGCGGTTCGTCGCCGGCGGCGACCCGGGCTGGCCCCGGTACGACCTGCCCGACCGGGCCACGGCACTGATCGACGAGAAGATCACCGTGGCCCGGGATCCCGGCGGCGCCGAGCGGGAGCTGTGGGCCGGCCTGCACTGACCGGATGCCGGCGGCTCGCCGGGTGTGGCGCTAGGCGTTCTGCTCGCCCGCACGGCCGCGGCCGGTGCACAGGCGCAGCGCGCTTTCCCGGCACAGGGCCGCGGCCTGGGCGGGGGTGAGGTTTCCGTCGGCGACCTCGGCCGCGGCGACGTGCTGGAGGCCGATGACGGCGGCGGCGAGCCAGGGCGCCGGGAGCACGCGGTCGAAGTCGCCTGTGGCCTGGCCGCGCCGGATGAGCCGTTCCAGGCGCGGCGGCACGACGTCGTGCGGGTCGTTGCCGGCGGGCCGGTGGCCGCGGGTCGCGGCGGGGTCGAGCAGCAGGGGGTAGCGGCGCAGGAATCGCCAGCCGGCGTCGAGGAACCCGGCCAGCGCGTCGGAGGGCGGGGCGGTCTCCAGGCCCGCTGCGTCGAGCAGGGCGACGTATTCGGCCGCCGCGGCCTCGATGAGGGCGGCCATGAGGGCGTCGCGTGAGGGGAAGTGCGCGTAGACGGTCTGGCGGGTGAGGCCGGCGGCGGTGGCGATCTCCTCCATGCTCGCGTCGGGTCGTTCGCCGAGCAGGACGCGGGCGGCGTTGAGGACGGAGTCGATGTTGCGCCGGGCGTCGGAGCGTTTGGCGCGTTTGGCGCGGGGCCGGGCGGCGGTGTCACGTGTGTCGGCCATCGCAGCGAACATATCGCCCCACCTGAAACCTTGACAAGACGTAAGAGATAAATAAGTCTTACAGCATGTCAAAGAAAAGCGGGGGAGCGGAACCCCCGGCGATCGAAGCGCACGGCCTGGTCAAGGCCTACGGCGGGAAACGGGCCCTGGACGGCATCGACCTCACGGTCCGGCGCGGTGAGGTGTTCGGGTTCCTCGGCCTCAACGGGGCGGGCAAGACCACCACCATCCGCGTGCTGGCCACGCTGACCCGGCCCGACGCGGGCACCGCCCGCGTCCTCGGCCACGACGTCGTCGGTGAGCGGGACGCGATCCGGGCCCGGGTGGCCGTGACCGGCCAGTTCGCCACCCTGGACGAGGACCTGACCGGATACGAGAACCTGACGGTGCTCGGCCGCCTGCACGGGCTGTCCCGCGCCGCCTGCCGGCGGCGGGCCGAGGAGCTGCTGGCCGCCTTCGAGCTGACCGGCGCGGCCGGTCGCCGGGTGGGCGGCTACTCGGGCGGCATGCGCCGCCGGCTGGACATCGCGGCCGGCCTGATCGTGACCCCCGACCTGCTGTTCCTGGCCGAGCCCACCAGCGGGCTCGACCCGCGCAGCCGCGGCCAGGTGTGGGAGCTGGTCCGCCGGATCGCCGCCGCCGGCACCACGGTGCTGCTCACCACCCAGTACCTGGAAGAGGCCGACCGGCTCGCCGGGCGGATCGCGGTCATCGACCACGGCCGTGTCGTGGCCCAGGGCACCAGCGCCCAGCTCAAGTGCCGGGTCGGGGCGGGCACCCTGCGCGTCCGGCTCCGCGACGGCGAGCAGCGCCCGCGAGCACAGCAGGTCCTGGCCGCGGCCCTGCACGGGACGGTCCGTCCCGAAACCGACCCGCTCGCCCTGACCATGCTGCTCACCGCCCCGGCCGAGGAGGCCGACGCCGGCCGGCTGGCCGGGCACGCCCTGACCCTGCTCGCCGAGTCGCGGGTGGGCGTCGCCGAAGTCGCCCTCGGCCAGCCCAGCCTGGACGAGGCCTTCCTCGCCCTGACCGGCCGCCCGGCCGCCACCGGTCCCGGCCCCGACACCGGCCCCGACACCGGGACCGGGACCGGGACCGGCCCGCGGCTTCGCGACGGCCACGCGGACCGTGCGGACCACCGCACCGGCCAGAAGCACCACACACAGCAGAAGCACCGGAAGGACGTGACTCCATGAGCACCCCGGCCGCCGCCCTCACACGCCCCTCCGACGCGCAGGCCCGCCGGATCGACGCGCTGCTCGCCGCGAGCCCGCCGCGCGGCCGCGCCGGGGCCCTCGCCGCCTCGGCGACGTTCGGCCGGCGGGCCCTGCTCAAGATCAAGCACGACCCCAAGCAGCTCGTCGACTCGGCCGCCATCCCGATCCTGTTCACCGTGCTGTTCACCTACCTGTTCGGCGGCGCCATCAGCGGCTCGCCCGGCGTCTACCTGACGTACCTGCTGCCGGGCACGCTGAGCATGAGCATCGCCATCGTCACCATGTACGGCGGCGCCCGGCTCGCCCAGGACGTGACGACCGGGGCCTTCGACCGCTTCCGTTCCCTGGCGGTGTGGCGCGGCGCCTTCGTCCTCGGCGGCCTGCTCAGCGACGCCGCCCGCTACGTGTTCGCGTCCGGCATCGTGCTGGGCCTGGGCCTGGCGATGGGCTATCGGCCGCGGGGCGGCGCGCCGGGCGTGCTCGCCGCGGTGGCCCTGATCGTCGCCTTCGGGATCGCCCTGTCGCTGCTGTGGGCGGTGGTCGCGCTGCTCGTGCCCGACCCGGCGGTCGTCATCAGCGTCGCCAACGTGGTGCTGATGCCGCTGTCGTTCGCCAGCACCGTTTTCGTCCGGCCCGGCACCATGCCCGGCTGGCTGCGGGCCTTCGTCGACGTCAACCCGCTCAGCCACGTCGCCACCGCCGCCAGGGGCCTGATGAACGGCGCCGGCGGCGCCGGCGGGTCGATCTCCTGGGCGCTGATCGCGACCGCCGTCATCGCCGCGGTGTGCGCGCCCCTCGCCCTCTGCCTTTACGGCAGGCGCGGCTGAGCGGCGGCGCCGGCCGTCAGCCGTGCCTGCCGTCAGGAGCTGACCGCCCGCTGGTAGAGGCGGGTCGCCAGGGGGACGAACACGACCAGGGCGACGCCGATCCACAGCAGCGACGCCGGGACGGCGTGCCGGACGGGCCAGGCGGCCGAGGCGCCCATGGCGGCGCTGGTGTTGCCGAACAGGTCGCGCGCCGCCTGGGTGAAGGCGGACACCGGGTTCCACTCGGCGGCGACGCGCAGCGGCGTGGGCAGCGCGGCGCTGTCCAGGAAGGCGTTGGAGACGAACATCAGCGGAAAGGAGATCATGGTGGCGACGTTGTTGAAGTTCTCGGGGGTGCGCAGGGCCAGCGCGACGGTCGCGGTGAGCCAGGAGAACGCGTAGGCGAACAGCAGCAGCAGCCCGAAGCCGAGGACGGCCTCGGCGGGCGAGGTGTGCACCCGCCAGCCGACGATCAGCCCCATCGTCGCCATGACGACCAGGCCGGCGAGGTTCATCAGCACGTCGCCGACGGTCTGGCCGATCAGCACCGCGGACGGCGCCATGGGCAGCGACCGGAACCGGTCGAAGATGCCCTTCCGCAGATCGAGGGTCAGGGTGTAGCCGGTGATCTGGGCGCCCGTGATCACGGCCTGGACGAAGATGCCGGGCAGCAGGAACTCCCGGTACGACATTCCCGGCACGTCGATGACGCTGCCGAAGACGTAGGCGAACAGCAGCACGAGCACGATCGGCAGCATGACGACGCCGCCGAGCAGGTCCGGCGACCGCCTGATCTTCAGGGTGTTGCGCTTGGCGATGGTCCAGCCGTCGACGATGGGCATGGTGAGCGCGTTCATCGGTCGGCCTCCTGGGCGTGCGGGCCGGCGGCGGACGCCTGGTGCCCGGTCAAAGTGAGGTAGACGTCGTCGAGGGTGGGCCGCCGCAGCCCGGCGTCGCGCACCCGGACCCCGGTGCCGGCGAGGCTGCCCAGCACGTGACGCAGCGCCTCCGCGCCGCCGTCGGCGGCCCCGCCGGTGACCGACAGGGTGATCTGGAGCGATTCCGGCACGGTCCGCAGGGGGCCGGCGGCCGCCTGGCCGAGGATCCGCCGTGCGGTCTCCAGCTCGGCGGCGTCGGTCACGGTCAGCTCGATCCGGCTGCCGCCGGCCCGGTCCTTGAGCTCGTCGGGGGTGCCGCGGGCGATGGCGCGGCCGTGGTCGACCACCAGGATCCGGTCGGCGAGGCGGTCGGCCTCCTCCATGTACTGGGTGGTCAGCAGCAGCGTGCCGCCGCCCGCGACGAGCTCGCGGATGGCGTCCCACAGCGCGGCGCGGGCGCGGGGGTCCAGGCCGGTGGTGGGTTCGTCGAGGAACAGCACGGGCGGGTCGGCGACCAGCGCGCAGGCCAGGTCGATGCGGCGCCGCATGCCGCCGGAGTAGCCCTTCACGGGACGGTCGGCGGCGCCGGTGAGGTCGAAGCGTTCGAGCAGCTCGCGGGCGCGGGCCCGGCTGCGCCTGACGCCCAGGTGGTAGAGGCGGCCGATCATCTCCAGGTTCTCGGCGCCGGTGAGGTGCTCGTCGACGGCGGCGTACTGGCCCGACAGCCCGATGCGGGCGCGCAGCCGCGCGGCGTCGCGGGCGATGTCGTACCCGGCGACGGTGGCGCGGCCGCGGTCGGGGCGCACCAGTGTGGTCAGGACCCGCACGGTGGTGGTCTTCCCGGCGCCGTTCGGGCCGAGCAGGGCGAGCACCGTCCCGGCCGGGACGGCGAAGCTCAGCTCGTCCAGGGCGGTGACCTCGCCGTATCTCTTGACCAGCCCTTCGGCGGTGATCGCGTCGCTCATCAGGGGTCTCCTCGGGGGTGCTCGGGGTCAGGACCGGTGGATGTCGATGTCGCCCCAGTTGGTGTGGGCGTGCACCTCCACGACCCTGTCGGTGGTCTCGGGGCCGTCGGCGGCGTCCAGGGTGTTGCGCACCACGCCGTTCTTGCTGTGCAGGTCCAGCCAGGCGGCCGTGCCCTCGGGGATGCCGATGCCGACCTTGCCGGAGCCGTTCTCCAGGTGCAGGGCGCCGCTCACCGCCGCGCCGACGCGGATCCGGCCGTGCGCCGAGGTGGCGGTGAGGCCGGCCACCACACGGTCGACGGTGATGTCGCCGACGCCGGTCTTCAGCTGCAGGTCGCCGGTCGCCTCGCCGAGGGCGATGGAGCCGGTGGAGGCCTTCATCGTGCCGGGGCCGTCGATGGCGCCGATGCGGATCGTCCCGGTGGAGGTGGTGGCCTCGGCGGGCCCGGTCACCCGCTCGACGGTGACGGCGCCGTTGGCCGCCCTGGCCTCCAGCGGGCCGGTCTCCTCCAGGGTCAGGTCGCCGTACGGGCTGTGCAGGACGGCGGGGCCGAGCCGGCCGGTGGCGATGACGTCGCCGGCGACCACGGCCCGGGCCTCGACGCGGGACCCGGCCGGCAGGCCGATGGTCACCTCGATGGAGCCGCGGCTCGGCAGCAGGTACACCAGGGCCTTGGACCTGGGGTCCTTGACCAGCAGCCGCCCGCCGGAGAACTCGACGACGATCCGTTCGGCGGCCTGCACGTGCGCCTCGGCGGACGGGTCGCTGGGGCGCACCTCGACCACGGTGTCGGCGCGGTCGCTCGCGTGGATGCGGATCTGGCCGACGTGGATCTGGATGTCGGCGGTGATCGGTTCGGGGGTGTCGAAAGCAGGCATGGCGGAGCCCTCCTGCCGGCCCCGATCGCGGGGCCGGCGCATGTCCCGGCCGCGGGGCCGGGCGACGAGTGGTGACGGGTGGTGGGGCGTGGGGCGGTGTCAGCGCACCCAGCCGGTGTAGCCGCGCCCGCTCTGGGGCCGCCGCGGCGGGCCGGCGGGGGCGCCGCCCGTGCCGGGTTCGAACGCGGCGGCGACGGCGCGGACCAGCCAGGCGTTGACCGAGACCCCCTGCCGGCCGGCCGCCTCCTCCACGCGCGCCTTGAGGTGCTCGGGGAGCCGCAGGGTCAGCCGCGCGGTGCCGCCCTCGTCGGCGGGCGCCGGCGCGGCCTCGCCTGGGGTCTCCCGCGCGGTCTGCGCCTCGCCGCCCGGCGAGCCCGCCGGGGGCGGCGCGGGCTGTGGCGGCGTCACCACGAACGACGGGTCGCCGCCGCGCAGCCGTACGTCGACCGAGCCCGGCGCGAGATCACGGGTGATCTCGTCGGCCGCCGCCGACAGCGCCTCCAGCAGGGTGAGCCTGGCGGCCGATTCCAGGACGCCGGTGAGGCGCTCGGCCAGCGCGCGGGCGTCCGGGCCGCCCGCCTCGGCGGCGACGGCGAGCTCGCGGCGCAGGTTCTCCACGTACGGCAGCAGATTCATGCCACCACTATGACGCCATAGCGACGTCACGTCAAGCCAGTAGGGACGTCATATTGGCGTCGAATGATGTCACCCGGGGTGCGTCCCCTCGGGCCCCGTGGCACTCGCCGGAAATCGGGGGTCCGGCGCCGTTGCTGTGCGACCCGGCGTTCGCGAGGGCGCGGCCGGGTACACCGTGACGGCGTGCTCACCGTGACCGGCCCGGGCCGGCCGTGCCGCCAGGACGTCACGGCATCCCGCACCGGCGTCCCTCGCCGGCCTCTTACTCGGGGGAGCCCGCGTCGGCGAACCTGGCCCGCAGCTCGCGCCGGGAGCTCACGCCGAGCTTGCCGTAGGCGTTGCGCAGGTGGTACTCGACGGCCTTCTCGCTGACGAACAGCTCGGCGGCGATCTCCCTGTTCAGCCGGCCGCGCAGGGCGAGCGTGACGACGTCACGCTCCCGGGGCGTGAGGTCCAGCGGCGAGCGGTCGCGGCGGCGCGCCGGGCGGGCCAGGCCCGCCTCCACCAGCTCGGCGTCGACCCGTTCCAGGTAGGGGCGGGCGCCGAGCCCCTCGTAGATCGTGCGGGCCTCGCCGAGCGCGACGATGGCGTCGTGCCGCCGCCCCCGCGCGCGGCGCAGCCGGCCGCGGGCCAGATGGATGCCGGCGGCGATGAGGACGGGCGTGTCGGCGGTGATCGCGTCGACGGCGTCGGCGAAGTGCCGCTCGGCGGCCTCCGGATCCCCCCGTCCGGCGGCGATGCGGCCGCGCAGCTCGGCCACCTGCGCCGCGACGTCGACCCGGCGCAGCTCGCCGTCGGCGGCGAGCCGGTCGGCGAGCCGCCCGGCCAGGTCGAACTCGCCGGCGTCGACGTGCGCCGCCGCGGCCGGGTGGTACACCGACAGCGTCGACAGCATCGGGGGAGTGGTGGCGTCGGCCGTGGGCACCAGAGCCGCCACCTCGGCGTGCGCGCCGCGGGCCTGGGCCACGGCGAAGCCGGCCAGGCGGGCGGCCAGGGCGGGCCCCGGCGTGCCGGACGTCGCGGCGATGTGCCGCGACGCGTCGAGGTGGACGGCCGCCGCGTGCCAGTCGCCCCGCGCCGCCGCGACGCCGGCCAGCACCTGGTGGGCGATGCCGGCGTCGTGCTCGCGTTCGCCGCCGGACAGCTCCAGGGCCAGCCGGGCGTGCACCGTCGCCTCGTCCCAGCGGCCGATCACGAACTGGCAGCGCGCCACGTCCAGATGCGCCCGCCGGCGCCGCTCCAGGCTCGCCGCCGGCCGCGACAGCACCACGGTGAGGTCGTCGAGCGCCGCCGTCGGCCGCAGCGCGAACCAGCCGAGCAGCCCGCGGATCGCCAGCAGCCCGTTCTGCGCGGGCGCGCACTCGGCCGGGCGGGCCGGAAGCAGGCCGCGCAGCACCGCCAGCCCGGCGACGGCGCCGTCGCGCGAGGCGACGCCGAGGGCACGACCGGCCCAGGCCCGCAGCCGCAGCCGCTCGCCGGCCGGCTCGCGGGCCAGCGCCGCCGCCGCCGCCGCGTCGATCGCGTCCTGCCCGTGGTTGAGGACGACGAACACGTCCGCCAGGCGGACCAGCGCCTCGACGGCGATCAAATCGTCGCCGGCGGACGCGGCGCGCCGCAGCCGGTAGATCGTCTCGCCCTGGTCGCCGGCCCGCCAGGCTGCCTCGCCCAGCACCAGGTCGCGCGCCGGTCCGTCGGCGCAGGCGGTGACCGCCGGCAGCAGCTCGCCCAGCGCCGGATCGTCGGAGCCGGCGGCCAGCCGGGCGGCGGCCAGCAGCCGCCGCTCGCGCGCCGCGCGCTCGGGCGTCAGGTCGGCGGCCCAGCGCAGCAGCCGCGCGGCCCCCGCGCCGTCGTGCCCGGACGCCGACCGGGCCTCGGCCTCCAGTTCGGCCGCCAGCGCCTCGTCGACGCGGTCGGCCGCCGCGACACGGTGGGCCAGCTCGGCGCGGCGATCGCCGATGCGCGCCGCGGCCAGGTGCAGGCGGCGCCGCCCGGCCGGCGGCAGATGGTCGTAGACGGCCTGGCGGATCAGCGGATGCACGAAACCGAGCCGCGCCGGTCCCGCGTCCGGGCCGGCCCCGCCGGCGCCGCGTTCCACCCAGCGGGTCGCCAGCGCCCCGCCGAGCGCCTCCGCCGGGTCGTCGACGCCGGCCACCTCGGCGGCCTGCGGCAGCGTCACCGGCCGGGCGAGCACGGCGAGGGCGGCCAGCAGCGCCGCCGGGCCGGGATCCACCCCGGCGAACTTCGCGGCGACCACCGCCGACAGCCCGGCCGGCACCGGCAGCGTCTCGCCCGGGCGGCCGAGCACCTCCGGCGGCACGTCGTCGAGCAGGGTCGTGACGTACAGCGCGTTGCCGCCGGTGTGCTCGGTGAGCCGCCGCGGCGCGGCCTGCGTCAGCCGCACGCCGCGCCGCGCGGCCAGCTCGGCGACGTCGCCGGCGGTGAGCCCGCCGACGCGGACCCGCAGGCAGCGGCGCGGGTCGTCGCGCAGCCTGGCCCAGCCGTCGTCGACGCCGCTGTGCTCCGGCCGCGCGGTGACGACGATCGCCACCGCCTCGTGCTCGAGCCTGGCGGCGGCGATGGCCAGGGCCTGGCGCGAGGCCAGGTCCGCCCAGTGCAGGTCGTCGACGAGCACCACCAGCGGCCCGTCGTCGGCCAGCTCCGCCATCCGGCCGATCACCAGGCGCGCCGCGTCGACGACCGTGGTCTCGGGCGGGACCTCGGCCAGCGGCCCCAGCGCGGCGAACGGGACCGCCGCGGTCAGCTCGTCACCGGCCAGCGCGACGACACGGTGCCCGGCGGCGAGGCCGGCGAGCGACCGCCTGGCCAGCGCCGTCTTGCCGGCGCCGCCGTCGCCCTCGATGGACACGACCCGCGGCCGGCCGGCGGCCGCCTCGGCGAGCGCGCCGGCGACGTCGCTCAGCTGCCGCCGCCGCCCCACCAGCTCGACATCCACCTCGGCTCTCCCGCTCAGCGTGTGCGCCGCCCCGCCGATACTACGGCGGCCTGCGCCGCCCGCCGGCCGGTCAGGAGCCGGTGAGCCCGACGTGGTCGTCGAGGAAGTCGAAGAACCGCTGGGCGGCCAGGGCCCGGGCCATCGGCTGGCAGTGCCCGGCGGCCCCTTCGGCCGTGGTGAAGCGGACGAGCCGCTTCTCGCACGTCAGCATGTCGTACAGGCGCCCCGGCTGGCCGGCGAAGTACTGCTCGCCGTCGGGGTCGGCGATCAGCACCGGCGTCGTGATCCGCGCGGCCAGCTCCGGCGTGATGCGGTAGCGCCGGACCTCGCGGTAGGTGTCGAACAGGGTCGGGCAGCCGTACGGCTTGGCCCGCCAGGCCAGGATCCGCTCGGTGCCGGCGGGGGCGCGGTCCATCGCGGCGTTGAACCGCTCGCGTTCCCCCTCGTCGAGCATCTTCTCCAGCTCGGGGGGCAGGAGGGCGTTCCAGGCCGCGGGCACGTCCACCACCCCGCCGTCGATCACGGCGGCGGCGAAGCGGTGCTCGAACGCCAGGGCGCGCGGCCCCCAGTAGCCGCCCTGGCTGACGGCGTAGAGGGCCAGCCGCCGCGGGTCGACGTCGGGGCGGCGCAGCGCCGCGTCGACCACCGCCCGAGGACGTGCTCCCAGTCGGGCCGGAACGGGATGCCCCGCTCGAACAGCATGCGCTGCTGGCCGGGCCCGTCGAACAGCACGACGTTGTAGCCGCGCGCCGCCGCCTCCGAGCCGTGGCCGGGCCACAGGTAGCTGAGCACGCCGTCGGCGCCGTTGACCGCCACCAGCGTGGGCTTGGGGCCGTCGCCGGGGGCGGGGAAGAACCAGCCGGGCATCGTGGTGCCCTCGTAGGGGATGTCGAGCGGCTCGGGCGGGGCGTCCAGCAGGCCGAGGTACCGCTCCCAGCACCGGCGGTACGCGGCGAACGTCCGCGCCAGCTGGGCCTCGGGCTCCTCGCATCCGTCGGCCACCACGACGCACGCCGCGTAGTAGGTGGCGGCGCGCAGCAGGGCGTTGCGGCCGCTCACCCGGTGGCCCCGCCGCACGCAGTCGTCGCCGATCGCGGCGACGCGGCCGGCCGTCGCCTCCCATTCGCGTGCCCACGAGTCGTAGTCGCCGTCGGTGACGCGGTCGATCGTCGTCAGCGTCTCACCGGTGTCGGCCGCGCCGGTGTGCACCCGGCCGAGCATCGCCCGGGTCATCGAGTTCATCCGCGGGTCGGTGAAGAAGGTGGAACGGGTGCCCGCCGCGGTCGGGGTGATCGTGCTCATCGTCGTCCTTTCCGACTTTTCCCTCCAGGTGTCCTCATCGTCTGCCGGGTCCGCCGCCGTGTCCCTCGGGCGGGCCCCCAGGCGAGCGGGCCCGAGGGCACCCTGGGGGTCCGCCCGCCGGGCGGCGGGCGGGGCGCCGCCCGGCGGGTTCCGAGGGGCCCGCGGCGGCGGCGAGACACCCGCCGCGCCGGGGCGCCGGGCGACGTCCGCGACCGGATCGCATTGGACGGCGACATCGGTCCGGCCGTGTAAGGTTTCGCTGGAACACCCGCCCCCTGTCGCGAGGGACCCGCACATGGACCTTCAACCGGTGACACGCCGATGAGGCCGGTGGACCTGGCGCGCGAGCACGGCCTGTCCACGCAGGCGATCAGGAACTACGAGCAGGCCGGCATCCTGCCCGCCGCCGCGCGCACCGTTCACGGCTACCGCACCTACACGCCGCTGCACGCGCAGGCCCTGCGCGCGTTCCTGTCCCTGGTGCCCGGGCACGGCCACCGGACGGCCACGTCGATCATGCAGGCGGTCAACCGGGGCGCCGTCGACGACGCGCTGCGGCTCATCGACGAAAGCCACGACCAGCTCCTCGGCGACCGGCGCACCCTGCAGGCCGTCGAGGCCGCGCTCGGCGACCTGACGCCGGTGCCGCAGGAACGCGGCGACACGCTCATCGGCCCGCTGGCCCGGCGGCTCGGCCTGCGCCCCGCCACCTTGCGCAAATGGGAGCGCGCCGGGCTGGTCCGGCCCCGCCGCGACCCGCGGACCGGCTACCGCGTCTACAGCGCGGCCGACGTACGCGACGCCCGGCTGGCCCATCAGCTCAGGCGGGGCGGCTACCTGCTGGAACAGATCGCCCCGCTGATCGCCCAGGTCCGCTCCGCCGGCGGCGTCGCCCCGCTGGAGTCGACCCTGGCCGGCTGGCGGGCCCGCCTGACCGCCCGTGGCCGCGCCATGCTCAAGGGCGCCGCCGACCTCGACGCCTACCTGCGGGCCCGCCGCCTCTGACACCCCGCACCCCGCCTACGACGCCCGCGAACCGCCCCGCCCCGCAGCGCCCGTGGCCCCCGGCCGGGAAGGCGGCCCACGCCGCGGCCGTCCGGCGTGCCCGGCGATCACCGGATTTCCGGCCCGCCCGGTTGACGGCGAACCATCCGGCATTACACTCTTTCCCTATTCAAATAGTGAAAGGCGGAATTCGGGTGATCGAGTTCAACCTGGATCGCGGCTCGGGGGTCTCGACCTACCTGCAGCTCGTCCACCAGGTCAGACAGGCGCTCCGGCTCGGCACGCTGCGCCCTGGCGACCAGCTGCCCACGGCCCGCGAGGTGGTCGAGAGCCTGGCCATCAACCCCAACACCGTGCTGAAGGCGTACCGGGAGCTGGAGCGCGAAGGGCTGGTCGAGGGGCGGCCGGGAATGGGGACGTTCGTCCGGCGGGGCATCGCCGGCCCGACGCTCGCCGAGCACACACGGCTGCGGCGCGATCTGGAGGCGTGGGTGCGCGAGGCGCGGGCGGCCGGGCTCGATCAGGAGGATCTGCGGGCGTTGTTCGGCGCGGTCCTGGCCGACGCCGCGAAAGAGGACGTGGCATGAGCCCGGCATTGGAGGCGACCGGGCTCGGGGTGCGCCGCCGCCGCACGTGGGTGTTGCGCGACTGCTCGCTGTCGGTGCCCGCCGGACGCGTGGCGGCCCTCGTCGGGCCCAACGGTGCGGGCAAGACCACGCTCATGCACACCGCCGTCGGCCTGCTGCGGCCCACGCGGGGAGACGTGCGCGTCACCGGCCGGGCGGCGTTCGTGGCGCAGGACAAGCCGCTGTACGAGGGCTTCACCGTCGCCGACATGCTCACCTTCGGCCGCCGCATGAACACCCGCTGGGACGGCGACGCCGCCGCCCGCCGTCTCGCCGGGCTCGGCATCCCGCTGGAGCGGAAGGTGGGCGCGCTGTCGGGCGGGCAGCAGGCGCAGGTGGCGGTCACGCTGGCACTGGCCGGCCGGCCCGACCTGCTCGTGCTGGACGAGCCGCTGGCGAACCTCGACCCCCTCGCCCGCCACGACGTGATGAGCACGATCATGGCGGAGACGGCCGGGCGGGAGCTGACCGTGCTGCTGTCCTCGCACATCGTCTCCGACCTGGAGGAGACGTGCGACTGGCTGATCGTGCTGAACGAGGGCCGGCTCCAGGTCAGCGGCGACACCGAGGAACTGCTCGCCGGGCATCACGTGCTCACCGGCCCGGGCGACGCGCATGCGGCGGGGGCGCAGGTGGTGAGCGCGAGCCGCACGGGCAGGCAGGCCCGCATGCTGATCAGGGGCGCGCCCCCGCTCGACCCCCGCTGGCGGGTGCGGCGCCCCGGGCTGGACGAGCTCGTCATGGCCTACCTGTGCAGCCCCGGAGCGGCGGCGCTGCCCAAACCGGCGGGGGTGGGCGCGTGATCTGGGTGACGTGGCGCCAGCACCGGGCGCAGATCCTCGTGACGGCGGCCTTCCTCGCGCTGCTGGGGGCGCTGCTGCTGGGCTCGGCGGTGGAGGCGAGCCGGTACGTGGCCGGGCACGCCCCGCCCGGCTGCCCGGGGCCCGCCGCGGCGTGCGCGGACCTGGCGGCGGCGCTGCGGCACCGCTACGACGCGGTCTACACGGTGTTCGGCTGGATGCCGCTGGTGGCCCCGGCGCTGATCGGGGCGTTCTGGGGCGCGCCGCTGCTCGGCCGGGAGTACGAGCGCGGCACGCACCGCCTGGCCTTCACCCAGTCGGTGCCCGTGTGGCGGTGGCTGGTGGTCAAGCTGTCGGTTCTGGGCGGGGCGGTGGCGGCGGGCGGCCTGCTGCTGTCGATCATGGTGAGCCTGTGGCGACCGGTGTTCGGGACGGCGGCCGGCGCCACGTTCGGCAACATCGGCGTGTTCAACATGGTCGGGGTGGATCCGGCGGCGTGGTGGCTGTACGCGTTCGCGCTGGGCACGCTGGCCGGAGCCCTGTTCCGGCGCACGCTGCCCGCGATGGCGCTGGTCGTGGCCGGCGTGGCGGTGACGATGTTCGCCCTGTTCCGGCTGAGCGACTTCTACGCCGAGCCGGTGCGTGCCGAGCTGTCGGGCACCGTGCTGCCGCCCGACCCCGACGCCCGGCTGGTGCGCGCCGCCTGGGTGGAGCCGTCGGGACGGGAGGTCGCCGACCCGGCCGGCAGCGGCTGCCCGCGCCTGACGGACGCCGGGCGGAGCGACAAGAACGCCGAGGCGTGGCGGGCGTGCCTGTTCGGCCGGGGCTACCGGGCCGCGGTGTACTACCATCCGCCGTCCAGGTTCTGGCGTTTCCAGTGGACCGAGGCGGGGATTCTGACCCTCGCGTCGCTGACGCTCGGCGGCCTGGCCGTGCGCCGCACCCTGCGCCGCCCCGGCTGACCGGCCGGCCGCCCCGCCGCCGAGCCCGCCCCGGCGCACACTCCCGCGCCGCGCGCCCGCCGGGCGGCGGGCCGGGGTTCGCGTTCCCCGGGACACGGGCCGCCGCCGGGGACGACGCGCGGGGCGGGCATGACGACGCCGGCGGCCAGGGCCGGCAGGCCGGCGATCCAGGCGGCGATCCAGGCCACGGGGGCCGCGACGACGTGCCCGCCGCCGCGGTCAGGCGCCGCCGCCGGCGGCCAGGGCGCCGTGCAGGAACAGGTCGACCAGCTCCGCGTGGCCGATACGGTCGCCTGCCCGGCCCGCGGCCAGGCCGAGGGACAGGAAGGTCTCGGCGACGAATTCGGCGGGGAGGCGGAGCGCGTCGCGGTCGGGCTCCAGCAGGTCGCACAGCGCGTCGCGGATCATGGCCGTGGACTCGGCGCGGCCGGTGGAGCGGCCGCCCTGGGGGCCGGGGCGCTCGGTGCGGTGCCCGGAGGCCATCAGGGCGCCGGCCACGGCGCCCATCCGCACCAGGTGGGCCCGCATCGCGTCCAGGGCCTCGATGAGCCGCGCGGCCAGCGGCTCCTCCAGGGAGATGCAGGCCAGTTCGCGGAGCAGGCCCGCCGGGTCGGCGGCCTCGGCCATGCAGGCGGCCAGCAGCTCGTCCTTGTCGGCGAAGACGCGGAAGATCGTCGCTTCGCCGATGCCGGCGGCGCGGGCGACCTGCTGGGTGGTGACGGCGGTGCCGTGCTCGGCGACCAGGGGCAGCGCGGCCTGCACGATCATGGCGCGGCGCTGCTCCGGGCTCATTCCCGGCGCGCGGCGCCGGCGCGGTGTCTGTGTCTGTGTCATGCCGCCCACCGTACGGAGTGAATACTCACTCCGTCAACAGGGAAGTGAGTATTCACTCCGCCCAATGGCAGGCCCGGCGAGCGGCTCCTCGCCACCGCCGCCGGCCTGGAGCCGGGCCCCCGTTCAGCGGATCGGCCGGCCGCGCGCCCCCTGGCCTGCGCTCCTGCCGGTGCCGTTGTGGTCCCGCCGCCGGCACGGCGCATGCCGGCGGCGGATCGTGTGCAGGCCCGG
>JBIQJI010000104.1:0-14988 GCA_044507605.1 Actinomycetales bacterium
TCAGGGTGTGCTCGTAGACGTCCTTGTGCCGGTGGTGCTCGTCGATCTCCAGCCGCAGCCTGGGCAGCTCGGGCAGGACGTGCGCCGCGAGCCCGGTGTCGACGAGCAGGGCGAGCCCTTGCCGGGGGTGCGTGCCGCAGATCAGCTTGTCCAGTTCGTCGCGGATGCGCTCGGCCGAGACGATTTCGATGCGTTCGGCCATGGCGCGCATCGCCTTGAGCGCGGCGGGGTCGACCGTGAACCCGAGCTGCGAGGCGAACCTGGTGGCGCGCAGCATGCGCAGCGGGTCGTCGGCGAAGGACCGCTCGGCCGGGCCGGGGGTGCGCAGGACCTTGTCGGACAGGTCGGCGAGACCGCCGTGGGGGTCGACGAACTCGTGGCCCGGCAGGCGCACGGCCATCGCGTTGACGGCGAAGTCGCGCCGCTCCAGGTCGCCTTCGAGCGTGTCGCCGTACATGACGTCGGGCTTGCGCGACTTCGGATCGTACGACTCGCTGCGATAGGTGGTGATCTCCAGCTGCCAGTCGCCTTTGCGGACACCGACCGTGCCGAAGTCGATGCCTATCGTCCAGATCGAGTCGGCCCAGGGCCGGACGATGTCCAGCACCCGCTCGGGGCGGGCGTCGGTGGTCAGGTCGAGATCATGGCCGATGCGGCCGAGGAAGACGTCCCGCACCGAGCCGCCGACCAGGGCGAGCTCATGGCCGCTCGCGGCGAACAGCCGCCCGAGCTCGTCGGCGACGGGGGCGATGCGACGGAACAGGTCGGATACGGCCCGCTGCTGGGCGGCGCTGAGATTGGAAACGGACAAGGCTGGGTAAGTCCTTCGGTTACGGAACAGGTACCCGGGAGGATGAGGCAAGGGAGCTTCGAGAGATGAAAGACGCCCTCGCGATCCACCGCTGGCTCCTCGCCCACCAGGTCCATCACGAGATTCTACGTCTTCCTCGATCGCTCTCTGTCGCCGACGACCTCCCTGAGGTTCTTGGCGTCTCCCCGGAGAACTGTCTCCGTGTGACGGTCTTCGCAGCAACCTACCCGTTCGGCGGCGAGCCGGTCGCCCTGATCGGCTCAGTGGCCGACGCCGCCGAGCCCCCGGTCGTCGCCACGATCCTCGGCGCCCGTGACGTACGGCCCGCGCCGGCCCATCTGGTCAACGCCGCCACCGACTACGCCGCCGACCTGGTGTGCCCGCTGCTGCTGCCCGAAGAGCTCACCGTGCTGCTCGACCAACGCGTGATCGACTCGCTGCGGCCCCGCGACCCCGTCTACAGCCCCACCGGGGAGCGGTGCACCGCGCTGCTGATGGCCGCGCACGACCTGTTCGCGCTGGTGGCCGGGAAGGCCGTCGAGTTGCGCGCGCCTCCCGCGCCGCGGCGGCGGGCATGAAAGAGGACGTGCGGGCTCCGCGAAGACCCGTGCCGTGTTGACCGACCGATAGCATTCTGAACGTGCGCCGTACCTCACCCCTGGCCGGCACGTGATCCGCACAGCCGCCCTGTTCTCCACGCTGACCGCAGTGCTGCTGGCCCTTGGGCTGGCCGCCGCGGCGCCGAGTCAGGCAGCCCGCGTGGCGCGCGACGTGGTGCAGGTGGGCATCGACGACATCGCCCCGCAGGTCCTGCGCGCGCCCGACACGCAGCTCAAGGTCACCGGCGCGGTGACCAACGGCGGGTCCACACCCTACGCGGGGCTGCCGCTCCGCATCCGCTACTCCTCCCACCCCCTCGCGCGGCGGTCCGACCTCGGCGCCTACCTCGCCGGGCAGGAGGGCTACGACCTGAGCTGGCGCATCGTGATGCGGCTGCCGCAGATCGACCCGTCGGGGCGGGTGCCGTTCGAGCTGCTGCTGACGCCGCGCGAGCTCAAGATGTCGCAGGCCGGGATCTACCCCTTGACGATCGAGGTCCTCGCCCCGTACGGCGGGCAGCCGATCGCCGTGCAGCGCACCTTCCTGCCGTACGTGCCGGCCGGGCAGAAGATGCAGCGGGCCAAGCTGGCGCTCGTGCTGCCGATCATCGACCGACCGCATCGGGCCGACGACGCGACGTTCATGGACGACGGGCTGCGTGCCTCGCTCACCGGCGATGGGCGGCTCGCCCGGCTGCTGGAGATCGCGCAGTCGGGGGCCAAGGGCGTGACGTGGTTCGTCGATCCGGCGCTGCTCGACGACGTGCAGCAGACGACCAAGCCCTACACGCTCAGGGCCAGCGGCCCGCCCAAGCCCGAAAAGCCCGAAAAGTCGGATAAACCAGACAAGAAGCTCGCGGCTGAGGAGGCCGCGGCCGGCCGCGTCGACCCCGGCGACGACACCGAGCGACGCCCGGCCGACCCCTCGGCCGCCGACTGGCTGCGCAACCTGCAGACCGCGCTCGCCGACGCGCCGGTGGTGGCGACCCCGTACGCCGACCCCGACATCGCCGCCCTCGTCCACAACGGCATCGACGGCGCCGCCGCGGCGGCCATCGCCAAGGCCCAGCAGGTCACCCCGTCGCTGCTCGGCAAAGAGGCCCCCGCCACCATCAACTGGCCCGCCGAAGGCGTGCTGGACCGCGACGCGCTGGACGAGCTGTCCATCAGCGGCGTGCACACCGTGCTGCTGAGCGCGGCCAACCTGCCGGCCGGCGCCACCGCCGCCGCCACGGGCACCACCGGCACCACCGACAGTACGGGCAGCACGGACACTACGGGCATCGGCACGGCCGCCAAGACGCCCGCCACGGCGACGCCCATCGACGCCCTCGGCGGCACGATGACCGTGCTGGCCGCCGACCCGGTGCTGAGCGGGCTCGTCGACGAGATGACCGCCAAGGACGGCGGCTCGGCCGTCGCCACCCAGCGGTTCCTCGCCGAGACCGCGCTGATCGCCGCGACCACCCCCCGCACGACCGTGGTGGCCGCGCCGCCCCGGCGCTGGGACCCCGACCCCGACGCCGTGGCCCACCTGCTGCACCTGACCTCGACCCTGCCGTGGCTGCGCCCCGCCACCCTCGACTCGATCAAGAAGCCGGCCGCCCACGCGCCCCGGGTGGCCGACCTGGTCTACAGCGCCGACCAGCGGCAGGCCGAGCTGAGCAAGAAGTACCTGACCGGGGTCCGCGACCTGGAGCAGCAGGCGACGCTCACCTCCCAGGTCACCGGCGCCGACACCGGGCAGTTCGCGGCGGCGCTGCTCCGCCTCGAATCGTCGGCCTGGCGCGGCCACGGCGCCGAGGCCGGCAGGCGGGTGCGGCAGGTGCGCGCCGCCGTCGTCGACCGCATCGACGACATCTCCATCACCGGCGCCGACACGCCCCGGGTGCTCGCCGGCGCCAACGGCAGCGTGGCGATCAGCGTGCACAACGGCACGGCCAAGGAGGTCAACCTGGCCGTCCGCATCACCTCGCGCACGCCGAAACTGCTGCAGATCATCACCGACGACGACTCCGGCGCGCTCGTGGCCCCGATCTTCATCAGGCCGGGCAACAACCAGACGATCCAGGTGCCCATGACCGCCCAGGGCGGCGTCGAGGCCACGGTGCGGGTGCAGCTCACCACCAGGGACGGCGTGCCGTACGGGCCTCCCACGGATCTGATCGTGCAGGCCACGGGGTACACCGGTATCGCCCTCGTGATCGTCGGCGGCGCGCTGACCGTCATGCTGGCCGCTGTGATCATGCGTATTCTGCGTCGTAGCCGCCCTCGGCGCGGCACCCGGAAGGAGTCGGCATGAACCGGGTGCTCCGGGCCGGTGCCGTGATGGCGAGCGGCACCATGGTGTCGCGCATCACGGGGTTCTTACGCACGGCGGTGCTGGCCGCCGCCATCGGCACCTCGGTGCTCGGCGACGCCTACAACGTGGCCAACACGATCCCGTACATGCTGTTCGACCTGCTGCTCGGCGGGCTGCTGAGCAGCGTGGTCGTGCCGAGCATCGTGCGGGCCCAGCAGCGCGACCCCGACGGGGGGCGGGCGTACGAGCAGCGGCTGCTGACGCTCACCACGGTGGTGCTGGCGGCCGCCGCCGCCCTCGGGGTGATCTTCGCCCGGCCGCTGATCGAGCTCTACACCAGCGATCTGCCGCAGGCGGGCACGGAGGCGGCGATCACCCTCGCGCGCTACATCCTGCCGCAGATCGCGTTCTTCGGCATGGGCGCCATCGCCGGCGCCATCCTCAACACCCGCGACCGGTTCGCCGCGCCCATGTGGGCGCCGGTGCTGAACAACCTCGTGATCATCGGCGTGGGGCTGGCGTACCTGTTCATCGTCCACGGCGGCGACGACGCGACGCGTGTCTCCTCCGGCGCGCTCGCGCTGCTCGGCCTCGGCACCATGAGCGGCATCGTGATCCAGTCGGCGGCGCTGGCCATCGCGCTGCACCGGGCGGG
This sequence comes from Actinomycetales bacterium, assembly GCA_044507605.1. Taxonomy (GTDB): domain Bacteria; phylum Actinomycetota; class Actinomycetes; order Streptosporangiales; family Streptosporangiaceae; genus Thermopolyspora. Next base: position 4,368 of record JBIQJI010000104.1, read on the forward strand.
GTTCCGGTACCGGTTCCGCCTCGGGCTGCGCGACAGCGGGCTCGGCGAGCTCGGCCGGCTCGGCGTGTGGACCCTGGTGTTCGTGGGCGTCAACCAGGTGCAGATGGCGATCACCACGAACCTGTCCACCGGTGCCGGGGCGCAGGCCGCCGAGGCCGGCGTGGAGTACGGCGCCGGGTGGACGCCGTACAACTTCGCCTACCAGCTGTTCCAGCTGCCCTACGGCATCATCGCCGTGTCGGTGATCACGGCGCTGCTGCCCCGGATGAGCCGGTTCGTCGCCCAGGGCGACTTCGCGTCGGCGCGCGCCGAGTTCTCCTCGGGCGTCCGGCTGGTCTTCTCGGTGATCGTGCCGGCGAGCGTGCTGCTGATGGTGCTCAGCCCGGCGGCCACCGTGCTGATCTTCGCGCACGGCGCCAACACGGTGCAGGACGCCGTGTACATCGGCAACGTCATGCAGGTCTTCGGGCTGGCGCTGGTGCCGTACTCGATGTACCAGCTGCTGCTGCGCGTCTTCTACAGCTTCGGCGACACCCGCACACCCGCCCTGATCAGCGCCGGCAACGTGGCGGTGAACGCCACGATCAGCCTGGTGCTGTACTTCGTGCTGCCGCCCGGCTACGTCGTGATGGGGCTGGCGTTCGCGTTCGCCTGCGCGTACGTCGTGGGCAGCGTGGTCGCGTGGACCCTGGCGAGCCGTCGCGTCGGCGGCCTGGGCGGGCGCCAGGTCGCGTCCGGCCTGTGGCAGATGTACGTCGCGTCGGTGCCGAGCGCGGCCGTCTCGCTGGCCGCGCTGTGGGCGACAGACGGCATTTTCGGTATGACCGTGTTCAGCTCGGTCGTCATGCTGGTGGTGGGCGGCGGGCTCGGCGGGCTCGTCTACCTGGCCCTCGCGCACTACCTGCGCATCCCCGAGGTGCGGTCGATCGTCGGCATGGTGGTGAGGCGGCCGAGCGGTCAGGCCGGGTAACCCGGCCGGGTAACCCATACGCCCCGTTCGCACGTCTACGTTTCGTATCGAAGGCGGGGGTGACGGACCGCAGACTACGATGGTGCGCCAGGGTCGGAAATCAGGTCCTGAACATTTCGCTTACGACAAGTGGGAAGCAGGAGGGCGTGGGCGTATCCACCATGCGGTCGCTGGGTGAGGGGGACGCATGAGCATGCCCGCCGTGGAGCCCGGCACCCGGCTCGCCGACCGATTCCTGCTCGAAGAGCGCGTCCATGAGTCCGGTGGCGCGACCCTGTGGAAGGCCGTGGACGAGATCCTGGCCCGTCCTGTGGCCGTCTACACCTTCTCTCCCGACTTCGACCGGGTCGCCGAGATCGTCACCGCTGCCCGGGCGGCCAGCCGTCTCACCGACTCGCGCCTCACCCAGGTCTTCGACGCCGCCGACGAAGGCGACACCGCGTACGTCGTGACCGAGTGGGTCACCGGCGAGACCCTCGTCGACCTCCTCGCGGGCGGCCCCATCGACTCCGACCGGGCGGCCGCGCTGGTGGCGGAGGCCGCCGAGGCGCTGGCGCACGCCCACGAGGCCGGTCTCGCCCACCTGCTGCTGACCCCCGAACGGCTCGTCTGGACCGGCGGCGGCACGGTGAAGGTGATCGGCCTCGCCGTCGACGCCGCGCTCGCCAGCGCCACCAGCGACGACCCCGCCCGCGACGACGCCGAGGGCCTCGGCCGGCTGCTCTACGCCGCGCTCACCGCCCACTGGCCCGGCGAGCCCGGCACGTCCGCGCTGCCCCCCGCGCCCTTCGACGACGACCGGCCCTGCACGCCGCGCCAGGTGCGCGCGGGTGTGTCCGGCCTGCTCGACGCGATCACCTGCCGGGCCCTGTTCCAGGAGCCGCGGCGCGGCCAGCCGCCCCTGACGTCGCCCGCCGCCGTGGCCGAGGCGCTGGCCGACGTGCCCCGCCCGGCCCCGCTGCCGGTGCCGCCGCCGGCCCTCAACGGGCCGCCCGGCCCGCCGTCCGAGCCGCTCGACGCCGTGGGCTCGACGATGCCGCCGTACGTCTACCCGCCCGCCGCCCCACGACCCGTCGGGCGGCTGCTGGTGATCGGCGTGATAGTGATCGTCATGGCCGCGGTGGGGCTCGGCGCGTGGACGATCGGCCGCAACCTCGGCGGCTCCGACACCCTGCCACAGGCCCAGGCGAGCGTGGCCCCGCCGACGACCGCGCCGAGCAAGCTCGAAACCGTCAAGCCGAAGAAGGCGAAGGGCTTCGACCCGTCGGGCGACGGGGAGGAGCACCAGGAGATCGCCTCCCACGCCATCGACGGCAAGCCGTCGAGCGAGTGGCACACCGACTCCTACAACAGCGCGGAGTTCGGCAACCTGAAAAAGGGGGTCGGCCTGCTGCTCGACATGGGCAAGAAGGTGCAGGTGGCCGACGTCGTCGTGTCGCTGCGCGACACCAAGGGCTCGTCGCTGGAGCTGAAGGTCGGCGACTCCGCCAAACTGTCGAGCCTGAAGACCGTCGCGAGCAAGAGCGGAGCCACCGGGTCGGTGACGCTGACACCGGACAAGAGCCCGACCGGACGCTACGTTTTGATCTGGTTTACACGGCTTCCCACATTTGAAGGGCAGTTTCGTGGCACCATCTATGACGTAGTTGTGCACTCTCCCGGATCGGCATAGCAGGACACGCCTTGTGAACCCTCAACCAAACAACCCACCAACGGCGGGGAACATCGCGCGGTCCGCGTTGTCCGACGCCGACCTCCTCCATAGACATATCGGCGGAGATCCGCAGGCGTTCAGCGAGATCGTCCGCCGTCACCGCGACCGCATGTGGGCCGTCGCGCTGCGCACGCTCGGCGACGCCGACGAGGCCGCCGACGCCGTGCAGGACGCCTTCGTCTCCGCCTACCGCAAGGCCGAGACCTTTCGCGGCGAGGCCGCCGTCACGACGTGGCTGCACCGAATCGTCGTCAACGCCTGCCTCGACCGCATGCGGCGCAAGTCCGTGCGTCCCGTCGCCGACGACGAACTCATCGAGGCCGCGGAGCGCGACACGCCGCTGCCCGACCACACCGGCGACCGCGAGGTCTCCATGGAGGTCACCGCGGCGCTGAAGCTGCTCCCCGCCGACCAGCGGGCCGCGCTCGTCCTCGTCGACATGATGGGCTACTCCGTCGACGACGCGGCGGCCGTGCTCCACGTACCAGGCGGGACGGTCAAGAGCAGGTGCGCACGGGGCCGCGCCAAACTCGCCCCGATTCTTTCGCATTTGCGGAACCGATCAGACCTAAGTCGCGTCTCATCCGCGAAGGGAGCACAACTTCGTGACGGGTGACACGCACTACGACCCGGAGATCCTCGCCGAGCTTGCGGAGGGTCTCCTCGACGACGCCACGGCGCGCGAGGTCAGGGGACATCTGGCCATCTGCGACGCCTGTGGGGAACGGCTCGCGGACCTCGCCGCCGTCCGCGAGGTGCTCGCGGCCATGCCGGTCCCGGTGATGCCGATGGGCGTCGCGCTCCGGGTCGACCAGGCCCTGGCGGCCGAAGCCGAACGGGCCGCCACGACCGCTCCGGCAGCGCCGGACTGGGACCGCATCATGCGCGACACGCCATGGGAGACCGAGAGCCCCATCGAGGAGGTTCCGCTCCGGGAGATGCCTCCGCTCGAGGTCCTCAGCGACGACCCGGCCCCGGCGCTCGGCGTGGTCCGAGACGACGGGTCCGTCGACCGCCCGCGGCCCCGGGCCGGACGCTCCGGCCGGCGCCGCTGGATCACGTCCATCTCGGCGGTGGCCGCCGCCGCCACCGTCCTCGGCGGGGTGGGCCTCGCCACCGGCCTGCTGAACGACGGCGGCTCCCCCCGGACGTCCGTGCTGGCCGAGTCCGCGACGACGGGCGCCACGACGCAGACGCCCACCTCGGCCGCGTCGCACGCCGCCTCCGGCCAGGGTGCCGACACCGCGTCGTACCCCGTGGGATCGAGCGGCTACATCTACGCCGACGCCGAGCTCGACGGCCCCCTCGTCCGCTACTTCGGGGCCCAGCCCGGCCTCGGCGGCACCGACTCCGACCCCAAGCTCAACCGCTGCATCCGGTCCATCGTCAAGAAGGTGGGCAGCAAGCCCATCGGCGTCGACAAGGCCTACTACAACGGCAGCGAGGCGGCGATCATGGTGTTCTGGCACGACAAGGCCGCCAACTCGGTGGAGGTCCGGGTCGTCAACCCCGACTGCAAGAACATGCGCAAGCCGGGACTGGCCACCTGGAACTGACCCGCACCGAGCCCGTCCCGACGAACCGTGAGTGCCCTCCGCGCCCTGTCGCGGGGGGCACTTCCACATTCCCGGCCGCTTTACCCCACCGGGAATGTCCGATGCCTAGGATCTGTTGACGCCACTGCAGCAGACACGGGAAAGGCGAGAGCGTGAGCGACGTCCGGAATGTCATCATCGTCGGGTCGGGCCCCGCCGGCTACACCGCGGCCATCTACTCAGCGCGGGCAGACCTCAAGCCGCTGGTCTTCGAAGGCTCCGTCACCGCTGGTGGCGCGCTCATGAACACCACCGATGTGGAGAACTTTCCCGGCTTCCCCGACGGCATCCTCGGCCCCGACCTCATGGACAACCTGCGCAAGCAGGCCGAACGGTTCGGTGCCGAGCTGGTCGCCGACGACGTCGTGTCGGTCGATCTGAAGGCCGACCCCAAGGTCGTGCGCACCGCCACCGAAAGCCACCAGGCCAAGGCCGTGATCATCGCGACGGGCTCGGGCTACCGTGAGCTGGGGCTGCCCAACGAGAAGCGGCTCTCCGGCCACGGCGTCTCCTGGTGCGCCACCTGCGACGGGTTCTTCTTCCGCGGCCAGGACATCGCGGTCGTGGGCGGCGGCGACACGGCAATGGAAGAGGCCACGTTCCTCACCAGGTTCGCCAACTCCGTCACGGTCGTGCACCGGCGCGACGAACTGCGCGCCAGCAAGATCATGCAGGACCGCGCGTTCGCCAACGAGAAGATCAAGTTCGTCTGGGACAGCGAAGTCGTCGAAATCCACGGCGAAGACAAGGTCAGCGGCGTACGCCTGCGCAACAACAAGACCGGAGCCGAAACCGACCTCGCCGTCACCGGCCTGTTCATCGCCATCGGGCACGACCCCCGCTCCGACCTGGTCAAGGGCCAGCTCGACCTCGACGACGAGGGATACATCCTGGTGAAGTCCCCGACCACCCAGACCAACATCGACGGCGTCTACGCCTGCGGAGACGTCGTCGACCACATTTATCGGCAGGCCATCACCGCCGCCGGCACCGGATGTGCGGCAGCGCTGGACGCCGAGCGCTGGCTCGCCGAGCGCGACAACTAGATCGAACGACAAGGGAGAGATGACCGTGGGTGCCATCAAGCCGGTGACCGACGCCACCTTCGAGGCCGATGTCCTCAAGAGCGACAAGCCCGTCCTGGTGGACTTCTGGGCGGAATGGTGCGGTCCCTGCCGCCAGGTCTCGCCGATCCTGGAGGAGATAGCGAGCGAAAACGCCGACAAGCTGACGATCGTCAAGCTCAACGTGGACGAGAACCCGAAGACCACGCAGAACTACGGCGTTCTCCAGATCCCGACCCTGAACGTCTACAAGGACGGACAGGTCGTGAAGCAGATCCTCGGCGCCAGGCCGAAGTCCATGCTGCTCCGCGAACTCGAAGGCGTCCTCTGACAGCAACCACCCGGGAGCCCTCCGCCCACCACAGCGGAGGGCTTTCGTCATGTCCGCCCTCGGCCACCACACCCGCTCGGCCACCACACCCCCAAGCACCCCACCGCCCACTCAGCCCCAGCTCCACCCAGACCCCGGTCTCGCCGAGCCCGGCCCTGGAACGCCGCCCTGGCCGGTCAACCCACGAACCCAGATCCCCGGGCGCCGGCCCAAGTGCGTGCAACCCGCGAACTCGACGGCGTCTCTGACGCCGGAGCCCTATCCAAGAGCCTTCCGCAGGACGGCTGCCCAAGAGTCCTCCGCCGGCATGGCTGCGAATCTGCACCGGCCGAAAGTGCGCTGCGCGAATCGCGTCAGCGCGCCCTGAGCGCCACCCGTTGCGTATGTTCTTGTCCAAGTCGGGCTTGCTCATGTTCTTGCGCAAGCCGACTTGGGCGCCGATACGGCGGGTAGACGGTGCGGCAGGCTTTCGGTGCCGAGGAACCACGGCGAGCAACGCCACAATGGCCCCACAAGGCCCTCAAATCCCCTCAGATGGGCCGAAGGGCACGTTCCGGGGTCATGGACCCGAGAAGTCGTTCCAGGGCCACCTCGACATCCTCACGCCAGGAGATGGCGCTCTTCAACTCCAGGCGCAGCCGGGGGTAGCGCAGATGTGGGCGTATGGTCTTGAAACCGACGGCGAGCAGGTAGTCGGCGGGGAGCACGCAACTCGGCTCCTCCCACTTGAGGTCGCCGAATGCCTCGATCGCCTTGACTCCGCGCCGGGTGAGGTCTTTGGCGACGCCCTGCACCAGCATGCGGCCGAGGCCGCCGCCGGCGAACTCGGGGATGATGTGGGCGGTCATCAGCAGCACCGCGTCGGAGCTGACCGGCGAGGTGGGGAATGCCACCGAGCGGGGGACGTACAGCGGCGGCGCATAGAGCACGAATCCCGCAGGCACGCCGTCAACATAGGCGATCTTGCCGCAGCTCCCCCATTCCAGCAGCGCCGAGGAAATCCACGCCTCTTTCTCCAGGCCCGGATCGCCGCTCTCCTGGGCCCGCTCGCCGTTGACCGGATCGAGCTCCCAGAACACGCATTTACGACAACGGCGTGGGAGATCGTCAAGATTGTCCAAAGTGATGTTGACCAGCCTGCGCGACACCCCTTAGACCCCCAATCCGGCGAGACGAACGCGAGTCATGGCGGAAAACCGCGCGAATACGGCGTCTCCCCGTGGCATGGTAGCCGAGTACGTTCAGCAGAAGGCCGCACCGGCGCGCACTCGCGCGTCGGTCCGCTCACGCGGGGGCCAGCCCCGTCCCGTGAGCCCGTTCGGCACTGCCGTACGCTGATGTGACCGGTACAAACCAGGAGGTGGACCGTGACGGAAGAGGCGACTCACGCACACGCGCAACACGGTCAGATGGCCGCGGCCCACGGGTCGCGCATTGACGCCTACGTCGATCGGTACGCCGCGCGAGCTACCGGGATGGTCGCCTCCGAAGTCCGAGCTCTGTTCGCCGTCGCGTCGAGGCCCGAGGTGGTCTCGCTCGCCGGCGGCATGCCGTACGTCACGGCGCTCCCCCTCGACGTCGTCGGCGAGCTGGTCGCCGACCTCGTGGCGCGGCGCGGCCCGGTCGCGCTGCAGTACTCCTCCGCCCAGGGCGACCCGCAGCTGCGGCAGCAGATCTGCGAGGTGATGCGGCTGGAGGGCATCGAGGCGGGCGCCGACGACGTCGTCGTCACCGTCGGCTCCCAGCAGGCGCTGGACCTCATCACCCGCATCTTCATCGACCCCGGCGACGTCGTGCTCGCCGAAGGCCCGTCGTACGTCGGCGCCCTCGGCACGTTCGCCGCCTACCAGGCGACCGTGGTGCACGTCGCCATGGACGACCAGGGCCTGGTGCCCGAGGCGCTGGCCGAGGCCATCGAGGCCGCGGCCCGGGCCGGCCGCCGGGTCAAGTTCCTCTACACCGTGCCCAACTTCCAGAACCCCGCCGGCGTCACGTTGAACGCCGACCGCCGGCGACAGGTGCTGGAGATCTGCAACCGGGCCGGCGTGCTCGTCGTCGAGGACAACCCATACGGCCTGCTCGGCTTCGACGCCGAGCCGATGCGGGCGCTACGCGCCGACGACCCCGACGGGGTCGTCTACCTCGGCTCGTTCTCCAAGACGCTCGCCCCCGGATTCCGGGTCGGCTGGGCGCTCGCCCCGCACGCCGTACGCGACAAACTCGTGCTGGCGATGGAGTCGGCGGTGCTGTCGCATTCCACGTTCACCCAGCTCGCCGTGGGACGCTACCTGGAGACCCAGCCGTGGCGCGAGCAGATCAAGTCGTTCCGCGAGCTCTACCGTGAGCGGCGCGACGCCATGCTCTCGGCGCTCGACGCGCTGATGCCGGCCGGGTGCGAGTGGACCCGCCCCGGCGGCGGGTTCTTCGTGTGGATGACGATGCCCGAAGGCCTCGACTCCAAGGCCCTGCTGCCGCGCGCCGTCGCCTCCCGGGTCGCGTTCGTGCCCGGCACCGGCTTCTACTCCGACGGGCAGGGCACCCGCCAGATGCGGCTGTCGTTCTGCTACCCGCAGCCCGACCGCATCCGCGAGGGGGTGCGCCGGCTCGCCGACGTGATCGAGCAGGAGCTCCAGGTCCACGACATGTTCGGCACCGGTTGGGCGAAGCACCGCCGGGGTGTCGACACCCCGGGCCCTGATCTAGCCTGAGACCCTGGGTCGTGTCCGGCGGATCATGCCCGACTGTATTCGCCGGACACAACCAGGCCGACGCTTTATCGTGGGCGAGCGAGGCGTCGGCCACCGGTCACAGACAGCAGAAAGGCTCCTCCCGATGCGTGAACTCGGGCATGTGTTGGTACTCGCAGGCGGACTGTCGTACGAGCGGGAGGTCAGCCTGCGCTCCGGGAGCCGGGTGGCCGAGGTGCTTCGCGCCAAAGGCGTCGACGTCGAGATCAGGGACACCGACGCGAGCCTGGTGCCGTCCGTGCTCGCCGACCCGCCCGACGCCGTGTTCGTGACCCTGCACGGCGGCAGCGGCGAAGACGGCGCGATCCGCACGATCCTGGAGCTGCTGTCGCTGCCGTACGTCGGCGCCGGGCCCGACGCGTGCCGGGTCGCCTTCGACAAGCCGACCGCGAAGTCCGTCGTCCGATCGGTCGGGCTGCGCACACCCGACTCGGTGACCCTGCCCAAGGAGACCTTCCACGACCTCGGCGCGTCGGCGGTGCTCGCGCGCATCGTCGACCGGCTCGGGCTGCCGCTGTTCGTCAAGCCGTCGCGCGGCGGCTCGGCCCTCGGCGCCTCGATCGTGCGTAAGGCCGACGAGCTGCCCTCGGCGATGGTCGGCTGCTTCGCCTACGGCGACACCGCGCTCATCGAGCGGTACATCGAAGGCAGCGAGGTCGCCGTGTCGGTCGTGGACCTCGGCGAAGGGCCCGTCGCCCTGCCCCCGGTCGAAATCGTGCCCGACGAAGGCGTCTACGACTACGCCGCCCGCTACACCGCCGGCCACACCGAATTCTTCGCCCCCGCCCGGCTCCGGCCGGAGGCGGCGCGGGCCTGCGCCGAGATGGCCGTCACCGCGCACACCGCGCTCGGGCTGCGCGACATCTCCCGCACCGACATCATCGTCGACGCCGGAGGCGACCCCCACTTCCTGGAAGTCAACGTGGCACCGGGCATGACCGAGACCTCGCTGTTCCCGCTGGCCGCCGAGGCCGCGGGGCAGGACCTCGGCGAGCTCTGCGGGCGGCTCCTGGAGAGCGCCGTCGCCCGCGGGCGTAGCCTGTCCGCATGATCGACCTCAGCACCGATTTCGCCAGCGACAACCACGCGGGAGCACACCCCGCCGTGTTGGCGGCCGTCACCGCCGCCAACACGGGCACCGCGCACGCATACGGCGCCGACCCGTGGACCCGCGACTTCGAGGAACTGGTCAAGGAACGGTTCGGCGACGAGGCGGCCGGCTTCGCCGTGCTGAGCGGCACCGGGGCCAACGTGCTGAGCCTGTCCCTCATGCTCGCCGACCGCTACGACGCGGTCATCTGCCCCGACAGCGCCCACATCGCCACCAACGAGGCCGGGGCCACCGAACGGCTCACGGGCGCCAAGCTGATCCTCGCCCCCACGTCCGACGGCAAACTCACCCCCGACGACATCACCATGCGCATCCCGCGGCCGGGTAGCTTCCACTCCGTGCAGCCCCGCGTCGTGTCCATCTCCCAGGTGACCGAGGTCGGCACCTGCTACACCCCCGCCGAGGTCGCCGCCCTCGCCGAACGCGCCCACGACCACGGCCTGCTGTTGCACATGGACGGCGCCCGCATCGCCAACGCGGCCGCCCACCTGGGCTGCCCGCTGCGGGAGTTCACGACCGACGCCGGGGTCGACGTTCTCAGCTTCGGAGGCACGAAGAACGGCGCCCTGTTCGCGGAGGCCGTCGTCGTGCTCACCCCCGGCCTCGCCGAGAAAATGCCGTTCCTTCGCTGCCAGACCCTGCAGCAGGCGTCCAAGATGCGTTTCATCTCGGCCCAGCTCTCGGCCCTGTTCACCGACGACCTGTGGCACCGGAACGCCGCCCACGCCAACGCGATGGCCGCCCGCCTGGCCGGCGGCGTCCGCGACCTCCCCGGCCTCACGATCCGCTGGCCGGTCCAGTCCAACGCCGTCTTCGCCGCCCTCCCCCACGCCGCGATCGAGCACCTCCGCACCCGCTACACCTTCCACACCTGGCACGAGCCCACCGGCACCGTCCGCTGGATGACCTCCTTCGCAACCACCCCGGAAAGCGTCGACGCCTTCGTCGCCGACATCACCACCACCCTGCAGGCCAAGTAGCCGGCCGAGCAGGAGCCGGCCGAGCGAACCTGGCCGGATAGTCCCGACCACACGCCGCCGCAGAACCCCCCGCACCATCAACAGCCACCCCCCCCCCCCCCCCGACTGC
>JBIQJI010000105.1:0-4197 GCA_044507605.1 Actinomycetales bacterium
GGCCCGCGGACTGCCGCCCGACGGGTACGACACCCTGCCCGCCCACCCGTCGCCGCCCTCCGAGCCCTCCTCCTGGCACCGCCCCCTAGCGGCGCTGAGCGCGGCTCTCCGGCGGTCTTCGCTAACCGCATCGGTGCCGCCGAAGATGCCGCCCGCAGCTGACTCCCGCGCGGCGACCACGGCCCTGCCGATGCCGCCGGACGACGGCGGAGCCCTGGCCCGCCGACCGGCCCCCGAGCCCGAGCCCAGCGCCCCCGCCCACCAGCAGACCCCGGCCCGCTTCCGGCGCCCAAGCCGCCGGCATCCGCTCGTCCAATGGCCCGGAACCGGCGTTCTGCTGAGCCTCACCGTCGCGATCAAAATCAACGCCGGGCTCGTGGCGCTCGGCCCGGCCTGGGCCCTGCGGCGAACCCCCCGCAAACTCGCCCTCGTCGCGGGCACCGCCCTGGCCACCGCCGCCACCGCCTACGCCCTGGCCGGCCCCCACGCCTTCGACCGCGTCTCCCAGGCCACCAAGTCCATCTCCCTGGCCACCCCCTGGTCCCTGGTCCGAACCTGGCTCCAGACCGCCCTGGGCTCCGGCGGCTACCGCTCCTGGATCCAGGCCGGCTCCCTGCTCCTGCTCCTCGCCCTAGCCTGGCTCCTCACCAGAGCCCTACACGCCCCCTACGCCACCCCCCGACCCACACCCGGCACCGACCCGCCCCCGCCCGCCAACACCCCACTCACGCCGACCCCGGCGACGAACACGGATGGTCCGGGCGAGGTGTCGGGCGAGAGGCAGGGGCACCCGCTGACGAACACCGACGGGCCCGGCGAAACGTCAGCCCTGGCGGGGACAGGCGCCGCGATACACGCAGACCGGGCCGGTGCGGCTTCGGAGCAGTCGGCCGCAGCCTGTCCGACAGGGCACGAGGACGCTCCCTCTCATGCCCTTCGCGCCACCTTCGCGATTTCCGGGCGCGCCCGCACGCCGGATCTGGCCGCCGCCGGGGTATCCGCGATCGTCGTGACCGCCTGGCTGTTCGCCGCCCCGTACGCCCTGCCGTGGTACGACGGCCTGGCCTTCGCGCTGCTGGCCCTGCTCCCCGCCACGCCCCTGGACGGCTTCCTGGCGGCCCGGCTGTCGCTGCTGTCCCTGGCCTACCTGCCGGCCCGCGAGGCGGGCCGCCCACCCGACCTCGACTGGCTCGTGAACGTCGTCAGGGCCCAGATCGTGCCGTGGGCCCTGCTGGTGTTGACGGCGGCCCTGGCCTGGTGGGCCTGGCACGCCTCCAGGCGCTCGCCCTGAACTGCCCGGCCCGGGGCCGGGCACCAAGGGACGATGGACGATCGGGAGGACTGCGGTCAGGTCGACCCGTGCGCGGTGGGCTCGGCCGATGTGGCGGGCCCGGCCGGTGCAGCGGATCCGGTGCCCCGGGCGGCGGTCACGCAGGAGGCCAAGGTCAGGGGCGCCACGACGGTCAGCGCCATCGCCGGGATGGCGATGCCCGAGTCGTTGAGCAGAAAACCGGCCAGGGCGCAGGTCAGCACGCCGAACAGGGCCGCGCGCAGTGCCGGGGCCTGCGCGTAGGCGCGGCTCAGGATCGGTGCGCCCCACCTGGTGGGGCGGGCGAGCACCAAGAACAGGAACGCCAGCGCGACGAACGACAGAAGGGTGAGCTGCCAGTTGCCGACCGTGATGCCGAGCATCGCGCCGAACTTGCGGCCCACCACGGTGAACGCCTCGCCGTCGATCACCTGCTGCACGAAGGCGCCCAGATGGGTGCGCCCGCTCGCCGGACGCATCCAGTCGCCGACCGCGATCGCCGCGACCAGCACGCCGCCCGCTGCGGCGAAGAGGGCCAGCCTTGCCGCCGACACCCGCCTGCCCGACAGCATCAGCGCGAAAACGGCGAAGCCGAGCACGAACGCCGGCACCCCGCCGAAGTCGGCACCCCAGGCGGGCCACCCGTCGGCGATGATCGCGAGCGTGCCGTATCCGAGGCAGACCACGGCCGCGGCGACCCGCCACCCCCGCCTGATCAGGAATCGGGCCACGCCCGCCAGCGCGAGGATCGTGCCCGTGGCGTAGATCGCGAACGCGATGTTGCTGAAGCCGTAGAAGCGGCCACCGGTGACCGGCTCGTACCCCGTCACGGCGTTGACCTGGAGCCGGGAGCCCGTGGCCACGTCGATCAGCAGCGCGAGCGACGTGACGCCCGCGACCACCGTCAGCGGGCCGAGCACGTCGCGTCGCCAGGGCCCGGCGAAGGCGAGGGCGGCGATCGCGCCGGCGAAACCCAGAATCGTGACGACCAGCCAGGCCATCGGGTGCGGCAGGCTCCACCATGGCACGAGCTGCGCGAGGAACGTCGACACCGCGACCCCGCCGCTCACCACCCCGACGGCCCGCATGGCCGCGAACACGCGCTCCCTGCCGGGACGCCTCCGAATGGCGAGCGTAGCCACCCCGTAGAAAAGGACCTGCAGGGCCACGAACAGCGCGAAGAACGGCGCTCGCACCTCCCGCAACACCTGACTCGCCACATCGGCATCGGCCAGCTCCGCGACCCGTTCCCTGATCACCGAGTCCGGAACACCGCCCGCCGCCACAGCGGTGCCGGGCGTCTCGCCCGTGCCCGCCGTGGCCGGCCCTGACTTAGCACTCGCGTCCGGAGCCGACGCCCCGTTCTTGTCCGGAGCCGGCGTGCCGTTCTCGGTCGGAGCCGACGCCCCGCTCGCGGTCGGTGCCGATGCTGCGCTGCCGGTCGAGGGCAAGGCCGAGGTCGACGTCGGTGGCGAAACCGCGTGTGTGCTCGACGTGGCCCCGCTGCCCGCCGCTCCGCCGCCCTCGCTCGTCCACGCCCGCCCCACGGTGCCCTCAGGCGAGGGAACGTCCAGCAACGCGAACACGGTCGCGGCCAGATCGGTGATCGTCACCAAAGCGTCCTGCCGTGTAGCCGAGGATGTGAGAGTCCCGGCCCAACGCGTCGATGCCTCCACGCCACCGACCGCCCCAGCACGGCCAACGCCCAACTGCGTGGGGATCTGTGCGGCGATGGCCACATGGAGGTGCGCGGTCGTGGACACGTCGGAGAGACCGGCGACCAGAACGGTCGCCCCGCGGGGGGTGATGCGCAGTATGCGCCCGACTTCGGAGTCGGCGGCCTCGACCGCCCTCCGCCGTTGCGCGTCGCTCAGGGAAGCGGGGACGTGGGCAGCCGAACTCGCCATGTCGCCGCCCAACCAGGCCCGGGAAAGAGCGTCGGCCTCGGCGATGATGAGGTCGTATGCGGAGGGATCATCGAGTTGGTCGGGGGTCTCGGCGTATCTCATCACGTTTCCCGACGTGTCGGCGGCGGCGAGTGCCGCACCCGGGCCGATCGCCGCGACCTTTCCCCCTGCGTCGCCGATCGTCTGGGCGAGCAGGCCGATGCGTGCGCCGTACGAGCCGGTCGAATTGAAGCGGGCCAGGTCACTCCACCCGGGAACGGTCGCCGAGCCGTCAGCGGCCGTCTCAGGGACGGGTGGAAGCACACAAAAGTCGTCGCCGGACCCCGCCCGCTGGCCTGCGGAGACCGTGAGCCAGCCGCCGACCGGACAGGAGATGCCGGAATCGGGCGGCGGCACCGTGCGCGTCGACATGGACCCGGCCGCCCCCTGGCCCACCAGCCGCCATAGATGGGGCGTGCGGTTCTTATCGACGTCGGCCCAGCGCAGCCCCGGCACCCCGACGACGACCACCCGAGACGACGGCACCGTCTGAGACGGCACCGCCTCAGACGGCACCGCGCGAGCCTCGGCCTCGGGGGCTCGCGGGGAGAACGGCACCCCCGCCGCAGCCGCCGCCGCCGCGGCGCTCGTTCCCCAGCTCGGAGCAGCCAGCATGGCCAGCGCCGCGAGCGCAGGCACCACGAGCAGCCGGAGGCGTGACCGAAACCCGCCCCGGCCTGACCTCTTCTCGACTCGACCCGGACGGAGCGCCTTTGCCCACGTCATCCCGACCAGGGCCCACGTCGCCTCGACCAGCAGGATGAACGGGGCGGCTGCACCGAGGGCCTCGGCGAGCGGCCTGTCCGCGCGGCATCGGGTTATGCGCACGACGTCGCCGTCGCGGGCGCGCCGGGACCGGCGGGGCCGCCGCGCACTGGTTCGCTCGGCCACGTGGGCCGCAGCGCTCCAGCCCGGCCGGAGCGTCCGCGATCGGCCGACCGC
>JBIQJI010000105.1:4297-14947 GCA_044507605.1 Actinomycetales bacterium
GTGTGAGCCGACCGCGTGTGAGCCGACCGCGTGTGAGCCGACCGCGTGTGAGCCGACCGCGTGTGAGCCGGCCGGGTGGGAGCGGGGGCGGGCTTCGCTGGCGCCATGTCGGCCGCTCGGCTCATGGCCGTCGCCTCGATGGCGAGGACCTTGATGGCGAGAAGAGGTCACCTGGATCTCCGCTTCGGTCGTCGTGTCCCGCCCATGATGGAGGTCTCGCGGCCGGGTCGGCGCCACGTGGAGGGTCGGCTGTGGATAACCCCGCCGGATCGAGAAAAGCTGTGGATGGTCACCCGCGACTCTCGTACAACCCCCTGACACGGCGGCCTGGACCCGCCCGTCGTGCCCCTGACCCAAGGTAGCCTGCCGAAGCGTGACGACCGCCCAGCTGCCCGAGGTGAGACGGCCCGCGTGGACATGGGTGCCGCCGCTGCTCATCATGGTGCTCGCGGTGGCGCCGCTGGTCGCGCACTGGCTGACGAACCCCGATGACCAGCGGCTGGTCGACCTCGACGTCTACCGGTCCGGCGGGCAGAGCATCCTTGCCGGGCTGCCCGTCTACGACATGATCACGCCGGCTCCGCAGTTGCTGCCGTTCACTTATCCGCCGATCGCGGCGCTGCTGGCGATGCCGCTGGCGGCGATGACGTGGCAGACGGCGCAATGGGTGTGGACGGCCGGCATCTTCGTCGCCCTGGCCGTCGCCGTCTGGTGCGCCTTCCGGCGGCTCCTGGAGGCGCTGGCCGTCAGGGGAGCGGCGAGGGGAGGGATGTTCGCGGTCTGCGCGCCGGTGGCGTTCGGCGTGCTGGCCGCCGCCTGCGCCTACCTCATGCCGGTGCGCGATCAGGTGCGGTTCGGCCAGGTGGACGTGCTGCTGGTGATGTTGTGCCTGGTCGACTGTGTCGCCCGGCGACCATGGTGGCCGAGGGGGATGCTGATCGGCCTCGCGACCGCGATCAAGCTCACTCCCGGCGTCTTCCTGATCTATCTTCTCATCACGGGGTTCGGTCGCGACGCCTCCCGGGAGCAGCGCCAGACCTTCGGCATGGCGGCGTTCACGGCCGCGCTGCTCACCCTCCTGCCGTTCGCGATCATCCCGAAGGACGCCGCCGCTTTCTGGTTCTCGGCGCTGCTCGACTCCGACCGCCTGGGGGCCAATACGGGCACCACCAACCAGTCGATGCGGGGCATGCTGCTGCGCCTGTACCTGCCCGACGCGCTCACGACCGTGCTGTGGCTGGGGCTGGTGGCGGTCGTCGCCTGGTACGGCTTCCGCTGGGCCCGCCGCGCGTTCGTGGCCGGTGACGCGATGACGGGGTTGGCGCTCACCGGCCTGATGGCGGTGCTGCTGTCGCCGGTCGCCTGGATCCACCATCTGGCCTGGCTTGTCGTGGTGCTCGGCGCGCTGGTGGGCGCGGGCCGCGACCGCGTGCGCCTCGCCGTGGCCGGCGCCGTCTGGCTCTACTACGTGCTGCCGATCCCGTGGTGGGGGGTGTCTTTGCGGGCGGCGGAGATCCCGGTGCTCAGCCCGGTGCTCGGGCGGGTGGTCCAGGACGCCTTCGGCCTGGGAGCGCTCATACTGGTCTGGCTGCTGGGGGTGTGGCTTCCCCGCCGGGTCCGGGCCGAGCCGCCCGAGGACGGGCGGGCCCAGTACGCCGTCGCGGCGGGCCGGGATCCGTTACCGCCTGGGCGGGGAGTGACGAATCGGTAATGTCGCGCAAGGACATAGGGTCGGGCCGGATAACCTGTGCTCATGTCCAGCGCGTCCACCGGGGAAGGCCCCGGCATTCCGGCAGATCGGCGGTCCGGCCCCTCCAGGCCGTTGACCATGGCATATCTGGGGCCTGAGGGCACCTTCGCCGAGGCCGCGATGCGCATCTTCGAGCCGACGGCGGTGGGCCTGCCGGGCGCCAACATCTCGGCCGCGATGCAGGCCGCGCGCGATGGCGAGGCCGACGCCGCGGTGGTGCCGCTGGAGAACTCCATGGAGGGCGCGATCACCGTGACCCTCGACGAGTTCGCGTGGGGCGGCCCACTGGTGATCACCGGCGAGCTGCTGCTTCCCGTCGAGTTCTCTCTGCTGGTCCGCGAGGGCACCGGCATGGGCGAGATCAAGCGGGTGATCTCCCATCCGGCGGCCATCACCCAGTGCCGCGAGTTCCTGGCCCGTGAGCTGCCCGATGCCGTGGTGGTCGCCGCGTCGTCCACGGCCGGTGCGGCGCGCGAGGTGGCCGAGCCGGGCTCGGCGTACGACGCGGCGATCAGCGCCCGCATCGCGGGGGAGCATTACGGGCTGACCGAGCTGCTCTCGAACATCGGTGACCGCACCGACACCGTGACCCGGTTCGTCCGGGTCGCCCGTCCCGGGACGTTGCCCGAGCCCACGGGCGCCGACCGCACTTCGCTGGTGGCGTTCCTGCAGGACGACCATCCGGGCGCCCTGCTGGAGATGCTGAGCGAGTTCTCCGTGCGCGGCGTCAACCTGACGCGCATCGAGTCGCGCCCCACCGGCGACGGCATCGGCCGCTACTTCTTCCACTTCGACTGTGAGGGCCACATCGCCGAGGCCCGCGTGGGCGACGCCCTTTCGGGTCTGCACCGCATCTGCGCCGACGTGCGTTTCCTCGGCAGTTATCCGCGCGCCGACGGGGTGCCGCCGCTGATCAAGCACGGCATGTCCGACGCGGAGTTCGCCGAGGCGGCCGACTGGCTGAGCCGCATGCGGTCCGGCCTGGTCTGACGGCACCGCCTCCGACGACACCTGATCCGAAGCCATCGGGTCCGACGGCTTCGGATCCGACGTCACCCCGGAGCGTACGCCCGATCGGCCGCGCCCGGCTCGGGCGTCGGCCCGCCCGCTACGGGCCGTGGACCGCCCGGCGCGGCCGGAGCGCGGCCGTTATTGGGTACGAGCGCCCGCCCGGCACCGGTAGCCTTTTGGACTGTGATCGACCTGCGTACTCTTCGTGAGGATCCCGACCGGCTCCGGGCGTCGCAGCGTGCCCGTGGCGAGGACGACTCGGTCGTCGACAGGCTGCTCGAGCTCGACGAGCGCCGTCGCGGCGCGCTGCCCTCTTTCGAGTCGCTGCCCGCCGAGCAGAAGCCCGTGGGCAAGTCCGTGGCGCGGGCGTCGGCGCAGGAGCGCGAGGCGCGGCCCGGGCGGGCCAAGCAGCTGGCCAAGCAGGTCAAGGACGCCGAGGCCGAGGCGGCGGCGCTGGCGGCCGAGCTGGACGAGCTGATCATGTCGGTGCCCAACATCGTCGAGGAGGGCACGCCGCCCGGCGGCGAAGACGACTTCGTGGTGATCGAGGAGATCGGTGAGAAGCCGGTCTTCGACTTCGAGCCCAAGGATCACCTTGAGCTGGGCGAGCTGCTCGGCGCCATCGACACCGAGCGCGGCGCGAAGGTGTCGGGCGCGCGGTTCTTCTACCTGAAGGGCGTCGGGGCGCGGCTGCAGCTCGGGCTGATGAACATGGCGATGCAGCAGGCCATCGAGAACGGCTTCACGCCCATGATCACGCCGGTGCTGGTGAAGCCCGAGACGATGGGCGGCACGGGGTTCCTCGGCGCGCACGCCAAGGAGGTCTACCGCCTGGAGGCCGACGACCTGTATCTGGTCGGCACTTCGGAGGTGCCGCTGGCCGGCTATCACGCCGAGGAGATCCTCGACGCCGACGCGCTGCCGCTGCGTTACGCCGGGTGGTCGTCGTGTTTCCGCCGTGAGGCCGGGTCGTACGGCAAGGACACCCGGGGCATTCTGCGGGTGCACCAGTTCGACAAGGTCGAGATGTTCTCGTTCTGCCGGCCTGCGGACGCCCACGAGGAGCATCTGCGGCTGCTCGCGTGGCAGAAGGAGATGCTGGCGAAGGTCGAGCTGCCGTACCGGGTCATCGACGTGGCGGCAGGTGATCTCGGGGCGTCGGCGGCGCGCAAGTACGACACCGAGGCCTGGGTGCCGACTCAGGGCCGCTACCGCGAGCTCACCTCGACGTCCAACTGCACCGACTTTCAGGCCCGGCGGCTGCGGGTGCGCTATCGCGACGATAATGGCAGGCCGCAGCCGGTGGCGACCTTGAATGGCACGCTCGCCACGACGCGTTGGATCGTCGCGATCCTGGAGAATCATCAGCAGGCGGATGGGTCGGTCGTGGTGCCCAAGGCGTTGCGGCCGTACGTCGGACTTGACGTGTTGGAACCGGTCAAGTAAACACCGCGTGACAGCAAAACGAACAAAAAGTCTGTAAAGGTTCGTTGTGACACGATAGGCGGGGCTCGCCAATAGCGAACCCCGCCTTCTGTGATGTCAGTGGCTGAGCGGCCGGACCTGCGAGGCCTGCGGGCCCTTCTGGCCCTGCGTGACCTCGAACTCGACCCGCTGGCCGTCCTCAAGGCTACGGTAGCCGTTGCCGACGATCTCGGAGAAGTGCACGAAGACATCGGGGGCCCCGCCATCGGGGGCGATGAAGCCGTAGCCCTTCTCCGAGTTGAACCACTTGACGTTACCCTGCTGGGGCATCCAAGCTCTCCCTAACACAAATAACCTTGGGATTTGCACCTTGCGAACCCCACTGTGTCGCACAGCTACCCGGGTGGATCAGTCAAGCTGGTTTACACATCGGGAACAGCTAATACAACGCCACCTCATCTAACACCATCAGGCCGATCCTGTGTTCCCGTCCTGAACAGATTCCCACGATGCGGATCGTCACAGTCCCGCTCCCGCGTTGCCCAGGCCGGATCCGCCCGCTCGGCGGTCTCTGCTGAACCGACAAAACAGGGCAGACTGGACCTTGCTATGGGCAGCCCACGACTCGTCGCCACAGACCTCGACGGCACCGCGCTCCGCTCCGACGGAACCATCTCCGCGCGCACCGCCGCCGCCTTCGCCCGTGTGGAGAACTCCGGAGCGGCCCTCGTCTTCGTCACCGGACGGCCGCCCCGCTGGATGCGCAACGTCAGCGCCGCCGTCGGCCACCGCGGCCTGGCCATCTGCGCCAACGGCGCGCTCGTCTACGACCTGCACACCGAACGCATCGTCGAGTCCCACCTCATCGAGGTGCAGGTGCTGCGTGAGGTCGTCGCCCTGCTGCGCGCGCAGCTGCCCGACCTGGTGTTCTCGGTGGAGTACGAAGGCGGGTTCTCCTACGAGGAGGGGTACCGGCTCAGCAGCGCCGACACCGGCAAGCCGGCCGGCACGCAGGTCGTGTCGGCCGCCCTCGCCTCTCGGCCCTGCGCGAAACTCCTCGCCCGGCACCCGACCATGGACCCCGACGTGTTGCACAGGCGCGTGCAACACGTCGTAGGCGATCTGGTGATCGCCACCCACTCCAGCGGCCAGGCCCTCATCGAGATGAGCGCCGCCGGCGTCACCAAGGCGAGCGCCCTCGCCGTGCTGGCCGCTCAGCACGACATCGCGCCCGCCGAAGTCGTGGCGTTCGGCGACATGCCGAACGACCTGCCCATGCTCGCCTGGGCAGGCACGTCGTACGCCGTCGCCAACGCCCATCCCGACGTGCTGGCCGCCGTCGATCACCTGACGGCGGCCAACGACCACGACGGCGTCGCCCAGGTGCTCGAGACGCTGTACTGAGCCCAGGCCCCGCCGTCCCGACCGGCCGGGAGCCTGCGTGGACGGCCCCCGGCCGGCGCAGATGGCTAAAGGGCAGATGGCTAAAGGGCAGATGGCTAAAGGTAGGGGCCGGAAGCCCGCGGATGCTGCTTCTGCTGCTCCTCGGCTCCGGGCATTGACGCGACACCGGGCAGCGCCCGCCGCATCTGCTCCAGCTGCGCCCGCGCCGCCATCTGCTGCGCGAACAGCGTGGTCTGGATGCCGTGGAAAAGACCCTCGAGCCAGCCCACCAGCTGGGCGTGCGCCACACGCAGCTCCGCCTCGCTCGGCGCCTCGCCGTTGCTCTCGGTCAGGGGCAGCGACAGCCGTTCCAGCTCCTCCACGAGCTCGGGCGCGAGACCGTCCTCAAGCTCCCTGATGGAACTCTCGTGGATCTCCTTCAGCCGCTTGCGGCTCGCCTCGTCGAGCGGCGCCGCCCGGACCTCCTCGAGAAGCTGCCGGATCATGCTGCCGATGCGCATGACCTTGGCGGGCTGCTCCACGAGATCGGTGACGGCCCGCTCCTCCTGCTCACCTTTGTCCCTCTCGACCGCTAGGCCATCAGGGCCGACGACCACGATCTGAGGGGTGTTCTCCTCAGCAGCATTCATACGACTCAACCTAGCTCACCTGGCCAGCAAAATTTTTCCTACGTGGTCACCAGAATCAAGCATTCGGTGCGCCCATGCGGCCTCATCGATCGGCACCCGGCCGTAGATCACCGGCCGAACGGCACCGGCCTCGATGAGCGGCCACACATTCTCCACGACGCTGCGCACGATGACCCCCTTCTCTTCCACCGGCCGCGCCCGCAGCCCTGCCGCGTGGATCGAGGCGCGCTTGCTGAGCAGCATGCCGATATGCAGCTCGCCGCGCGTGCCGCCCTGCATGCCGATCATGATCAATCGGCCGCCGATGTTCAGCGTCTCGACGTTCTGGGCCAGATATTTGGCCCCGATGATGTCGAGGATCACATCGGCCTTGACCTTCGTCGAGAAGTCCTCCTCGCGGTAGTTGATGGCCTCGTCCGCGCCCAGGGCAAGGCACCGCTCCAGCTTCTCCGGCGACCCGGCCGTCACGACGACCTTCGCCCCGTGCGCCTTCGCGAGCTGAATGGCCATCGTGCCGATGCCGCTCGCCCCGCCGTGCACCAGCAGCGTCTCGCCGCGGCGCAGCCGGGCCGCCATGAACACCATGGACCACACCGTGCACGCCGCCTCCGGCAGCGCGGCCGCCTCGACCAGCGACACCCCCGCCGGCACCGGCATCACCTGCTGCCACGGCACCGCCACCCGCTCGGCGTACCCGCCGCCGGCCAGCAGCGCGCACACCTCCTGCCCGACCTCGACCCCCTCGACGTTCTCGCCCACCTCGGACACGACCCCGGAGCACTCCAGCCCCGGCACCTTCGTCGCGCCCGGAGGCGGGTTGTAGTAGCCCCGACGCTGCAACACGTCCGCCCGGTTGACCGCCGACGCGGTGACGTCGATGACGACCTCCCCGGAGGCGGGCACCGGATCAGGCACCTCCTGCCAGGTCAGCACCTCGGGCCCGCCAGGTTCCGCGATAACGATTGCATGCATGCTTCCCACGTTATCCGGCGGGCCATCTCGCAAGTTGCTCGTATTGCGGGTAATGGGGGGCGCTAATCTTCTGGTATTTGCTACCCCAATAGCACATCCCGAGGGGGAGACTACGGTGGCAAGACACGATCGCGAGGATCCTCACTCGCTGGAAGAGCAGCTTGCCTGGCTCGACGCGATCAAAGAGAACGAGGAGACAGAGATCCCCGCCGCCGTATCCGCTGCAGCGGACGACGCCGCGGGCGTGTCGCCGTACCCCAAGGACCCCTGGCTGGCCGTGCCGTCGGAGCCCGGCCCGACACCGCCGCCCATGTTCCGGGCCGCCGTCGGGTCGGTGTACGGGGGCGCGCCCGCCGACGGGAGCGGCTCCGCCGACACCATGAAGATCGAGCACCCCCCGTTCACGCTCAGCCGTACGCCCACGGCCACGCCACCCGTCCACGACACGCCGGAGCACACGAGTGAGCCGCCCGCCGGTTCGCTGCTTTCGCCAACGGCGAAACCGGCCATGGCGAAGCCGACCGAGCCGGCACCGGCGACCGGACCCTCACATCCCGCCACGCCCGGCGACGCCACAGGCCCCGACACCCTCTACCTGGCCGACTCCCTGCTCGCCCCCCTGCCCCACCCCGACTTCGGCGACGCCTTCACCCGAGGCCCCTTCGCCGACCCGCAGCAGCCCGCCCACACACCTGCCCAGCCCACCGGCGACCGCCCGCCGAAAGACGGCGGCGCGCCCGCCGACACCGACACCGGTTCAGCTGCCGCCTCCGTCTCCGCCTCCGTCTCCGCCTCCGGCGACACCGGCCCGCACTCGTTCGGCACCCTCCCGCCCGGCCGTTCCCTGGGCGCCTTCGACAAGAGGGCCGAGGTCCCATCGGCGACCGCATCCGAGGAGCCTCTGCGCGGCTGGCTGGAGCCCGCCGTACGACCCACCCCGGCGGCTCCGGCAGCCCCGGTGGCCTCGGACAAGCCGGATTCGCCCGGCGAACCGGACGACGACGCCGAACAGGCCCGCTTCGCCGCCTTCATGGCCGGCGACGAACCACCCGACCGCGACACCACGGCCCGCATACCCCGCAAGCTCCGCAAACGCGACAAAGATTCCACGCGGGACGCCAAGCCGGCCGACCAGCCCGACTCCGACCCCACGCCCGCGACCGACCCCACCCCCACCAAGGCACCGACCGGCTCCGGTCCCTCCGAACCCCAGGCGGACTCGGACCCCGCCCGGCCCCGAACCGACCCGGGCCGCCCCACGTCCCCGACCGATTCCGGCACCGCCCGGCCCCCGGCCGACGCCGCGGCCCCCGAACCCGGCTCCGACCCGTCCCACGACCGTACCGGCGCCCCCACGCCCACCCCGGACACCGCACCGAGCACCCCATCCAGCGGCACCGCACTGGACTCCGCCCGGACGAGCGACACCGACCAAAGCCCGGTCGCCCCCACACCCCTCGCCCAGGACCCCACCCGGCAGCCCGCCTCCCCCTACGATGGCGGCCGCACCCAGGACCTCGACCCGCCGCCGGGCCTCCTCGGCGACCTCGACACCACCCGCGACCACGGCCTCGTCCGCAATCGCGACACCACCCACGACAAGGGCGGCACCCACGACCCCGGGCAAAGCCCTCATCCCGCCTCGGGCGGCGCACCGTCGTCCCCCCTCACCTCCACCTCGGCATTCGCCCCCGAGCACGGCCCGGCCTCCCCGTACGGCACCGATCCCGCGTCCGGCTCCACCACCAGCGCCGCCCGCCCAACGGCGGCCACCCCCCGGCGAGTCGACCCCCTGACCGACCCGAACCTGTTCCGCTCCGAACGCGCCTCCTCCGCAACCTCCTCGACCCCCTTCGGGTCGAGGTCCGACACCCCGACCGACCCCGGCGGCTTCCCGCCGCAGCCGGCCACACCCGCAACGCCCTTCGGCTCCGACCCATCCGCCGACCGGCACGCACCCGCGGGCGCTTTCGGCTCCGAGTCGCCGATCCC
Source organism: Actinomycetales bacterium (assembly GCA_044507605.1). Taxonomy (GTDB): domain Bacteria; phylum Actinomycetota; class Actinomycetes; order Streptosporangiales; family Streptosporangiaceae; genus Thermopolyspora. The sequence continues at coordinate 13,481 of JBIQJI010000105.1, forward strand.
GACCAGTCACTTCACCCAGGACCCTCCGTCCAGCCCGTACGACGTCCAGTCGCCCACCCGGCACGACCGAGACCAGGCGGCAGGGGGCCGCCCCCTCGGCTCCGAGCCGGCGGACGACCCCTCGCCGTACACGCCGGAGTCCCTCGCCAGCCCCACCTCGTACGCCTCCGGCACCCTGCAGGAACCCAAGCCCTACACGCCCGGGCACACCGCCGACCCGCCCCGCACGCCCGAACGCCCGGCCACCGACCGCAGATCCCGCGCCGCCCACCCCACCCCGGAACAGACGGACCGCCCGGCGGCACCCCGCGCCCAGCACTCCCGCAGGCGCCCGGCACCCGACTTCGGCCCCCCACCCCGGCCCTCCGCGTCGGCCAAGCCGACGGCCGACAGCCTCGACCCGATGACCCTGCTCAAGGGCCGCCGCAACGCCCCGTCCAAGGGCTGGCGCCGGCTCGTCTACAAGGCGTCCGCGGGCTGGATCAAGCCCGGCGAACCCCCCGAGGTCCGCCGCCGCCTCGAACTCCTCGCCCGGGCCCGCACCCCCGTGGCCTCCGGCCATCACCGGGTCGCCGTACTCAGCCTGAAAGGCGGCGTCGGCAAGACCACGACCACCGTGGGCCTCGGCGCGACCCTCGGCCAGATCCGAGGCGACCGCGTGATCGCCGTCGACGCCAACCCCGACAGAGGCACCCTGTCGGACAAGGTGGTCCTGGAAACCTCGGCCACCGTCCGCGACCTGCTCAACGAACGCAAGCAGATCCAGCGCTACGTCGACATCCGGGCGTTCACCTCCCAGGCGCCGTCCCGCCTGGAGATCCTCGCCTCCGACCGCGACCCCTCCATCTCGGAGGCCTTCAGCGCCTCGGACTACCAGTCGATCGCCCAGATCCTGGAGAACTTCTACTCCATCTGCATCACCGACTGCGGCACCGGCCTCCTCCACTCGGCGATGTCCGGCGTCCTCGGCCTGGCCGACCAACTGGTCCTGGTCAGCTCCCCATCGGTCGACGGCGCCCGCGCCGCCTCGGCCACCCTCGACTGGCTGGAAGCCCACAACTACAACTCCCTCGTCGAGTCCGCCACGGTCGTCCTGTGCAGCGTCCGCCCCCGCTCCAAGTCCACCATCGACCTCGACCGCCTCGAAGCCCACTTCGCGGCCCGCTGCCGCGAAGTCGTCCGCGTCCCCTACGACCCCCACCTGGAAGAAGGCGCCGAAATCGACCTCGACCGCCTCCAACCAGAAACCCGAGACGCCTACCTCCAACTGGCCGCAGCCGTAGGCGACGGCTTCGCCACCCCCGACCCCTGACCACCCCCGCCCAACCCGGTCGCACCAACCCGCCGCAGCCCACTAAAGTGCTCCTTGGTGCCCCAGCACCAAGGAGAGCTCGCCTAGTGGACGATGGCGGCGGTCTTGAAAACCGCTAGGCCGGGTGACCGGTCTCGTGGGTTCGAATCCCACGC
>JBIQJI010000156.1:0-2225 GCA_044507605.1 Actinomycetales bacterium
GGGTCACGGTGGGGGTCACCGTGGGCGTGACCGTCGGGGTCACCGTGGGGGTCACGGTCGGGGTGACGGTGGGGGTCACGGGGGGCTGGGTGGGCGGGTTGGCGTTCAGGCCGAGGAAGCTGATCGCCCACTGGACCATTCCGTTCAGCGGCAGCGTATGCCCCTGACCGGAGACGCTGATGCCCTCGACCGGGGGCTGGGTGGAGCCGTTGCCGTATCGGGTGCGGGTCCAGCCGGCCGACGGCGAGTCGGTGGACACCGGCGTCTGGCTGACGCCGTTCAGGTTGGTCCACTGTTTGATCTCTTCGCCGAAGTTGTGGTAGCTCAGCGTGGTGTCGTTGGTGCCGTGCCACAACTGCATGCGGGGGTACGAGCCGGTGTAGCCGGGGAACATCGAGCGGGCCAGGTCGCCCCACTGCTGGGCGGTCTTGGTGATCTGCCCGCCGGAGCACTGGCTGTTCCAGGTGGAGCCGCCGGTCGTGGCGAAGCAGCCGGCCGGGACCCCCATGAACGCCGAGCCCGCCGCGAACACGTCGGGGTACTCCGCGGCCATGACGTTCGTCATCATCGCGCCCGACGAGGCGCCGGCGAGGTAGACCCGGTTCGGGTCGATGTTGTAGTGCGACTTGGTGTAGTCGACCATGGACTTGATGCCCACCGGGTCGCTGCCGCCGCCGCGCGTCAGGGCCTGCTGGGTGTACACGTCGAAGCAGCTTCCGCTGCGGGTGGCCTCGGGGAACACGATGATGTACCCGTACCGGTCGGCGGCGGTGACGAAGTCGTGGAAGGCCCCGTTGAAGAGCGCCGAGGCGGTGCCCGTGCAGTAGTGGATGGCCACCAGCAGGGCGGGCTGGGCGGCCAGCCGGTCGGGCACGTAGATGTACATGTTGAGGTTGCTCGGGTTGTTGCCGAAATTCGTCACCCGCTGCAGCGAAGCCGCAGAGGCAGGTTGCACGACCAGTAACGCCGCCGCCATGGCCACGGGCATCACCGCGGCGAGCAGCAGCGTCTTGATTCGGCGCATCACGTAGCTCTCCCTCCTCGGGGTGCGCTGATCGGACGGGAGGGCGTGGTCACGCCTCGATCCGGTGCGCGCCGCAGTCTTGCTTCGAGATCGAGAGCTACCGAGTCGCCACGCCCTGGCCAGATCCGACGATCTTAATATTTCGGGATTCTCCCTAAAACTTTCTGCCGGAACAACCTTCGTCCCCGACCTCCCACGACAGCAGCGGCCCGCAACCGCCCGACCTCCCGCCCGCCACCCGCCCCGCCTCGTTCCGGGCCGGCCCGGGGAGCCCTGATCTCCCCGCTGGTCACGTGTGTTTCGGGTACGCCGGGGCCCGGCCGGCCGATGTCGGCGCCCCGGCGACACGTGCCGGATCGGCCCCGCAACCCGCTCCTGAAATTTCAGCCAGATCACCGCAAATTCCGCTCTGAGTTGATCACATCAGACGCCTCCGGCCGGCCCGAGCGGGAATGCGCACGCTGAAGGGGCGGTTGTTGCGGCCATGGCAACAACCCTCTCGGTCGATATCTGGTCCGACATCGCATGCCCGTGGTGCTACATCGGCAAGCGGAAATTCGAGGCCGGGCTGGCCGCCTTCGACGACGCCGGAACCGTCGCCGTGACCTATCACAGCTTCGAGCTCTCCCCCGACACTCCGCCCGACTTCGAAGGCGGTGAGGTGGACTTCCTCGTCGCCCACAAGGGCATTTCGGCGGACCAGGCCCAGCGGATGATCGCCCAGGTGACCGGCATCGCCGCTTCGGTGGGGCTCGGCTACGACTTCTCCGCGCTCCGGCACACCCGGACGCTCAAGGCCCACGAGGCGCTGCACCACGCCAAGGCCGAGGGCAGACAGCTCGACCTCGCCGAGCGGCTGTTCAAGGCCTACTTCGAGGAGGGCCGCCACCTGGGCCGCCTCGACGTGCTCGCCGACCTCGCCGCCGAGATCGGGCTCGACCGCGCGGCCACCCTGGACGCCCTCGAATCGGACCGGTACGCCGCCGCCGTCCAGGCCGATATCGACCAGGCCCGCGCCTACGGCATCCAGGGCGTGCCGTTCTACGTCATCGACGGCCGCTACGGCATCTCCGGCGCCCAGGACCCCGGCATCTTCACCCTGGCCCTCGAACGCGTCCGCAAGGAGCGCGCCGCCGACATCGCCTCCTAGTGGCCCGTCACGCAACCTCGGCCGGGTAACTGGTCCAGCTTCGGATGGGTG
>JBIQJI010000157.1:0-2210 GCA_044507605.1 Actinomycetales bacterium
GCCCGCTCGGCGCGGTCGCGGGACGAGCGGGTGTCGGTGTCGGCGCGTTCGGTGCGCTCGGCGAGTTCGCGGACGGCCTGGTCGCGGGCCTGCTCGGCGAGTTCGGCGCGGGCCTCGGCCTGCCGGGCGGCCTGGCGGGCGACGCGTTCGGTGGTGGCGGCCTCGCGCAGCGCCGCCAGGGCCTGCTCGCGGGCGGTCTCGGCGTCGGCGAGGGCCTGGTCGCGTTCGGCGACGGCCTCGGCGACGGCGCGGCGCATCGTCTCGACCTGTTCGCGGGCCTGCTCGGCGGCCTGGCGGGCCAGCCGTACCTGCTCCAGGGCCTGTTCGCGCTCGGTGTGGGCGAGGGCGATGCGGGCGTGGGCGTCGGCCTGCACGGCGCTGATGCGGGCCTCCACGCCGGCGGGGCTCAACTCGTCGGATAGGGCCTGGGCCAGCGGCAGGATCGCGGCGGCCAGGCCTTTTTCCATGCGGTCGTAGAGCGCCTCGGCGCGGGCGAGGGAGCCGGTCAGGCCGGGGGCGGCGCGGCGCAGCTCCCGTTCGCGTTTGGCCGCGGCCTGGCAGTCGCCCTGGGGGCAGTACTCCTTGCGGCGTCCCGGCCCGCCGCGCTGGGTGATCGGTTCACCGCAGTGCTTGCAGGGGGTGGTGAGGGTCCGCCCCCGGTTCGTCTCGCCCGCCACCAGCGCACTCTAAGCCTGTTTCCGTGATTTCCGGAAATCCGGAAACGGGAATCGGGCGGGGCGCGGCGCGGAGCGGGAGGGAGGCCGGTGCGGGCCCGGCGCGGGCGTGACGGGGGCGGGTGGGCACGGGACGAGGGACCTGCACGGATTCCCGATTAGTTATACGGACATAATGGTTATGTGACTGTAATGGCGAAGGGCGGGGCGGGTGCCGGCGTCGGCGTGCCGGGGCCGCGGCGGCGGATGCTCATCCTGGCGATCTGCTGCACGAGCCTGTTCATCGTCAGCCTCGACAGCACGATCGTGAACGTGGCCCTGCCGTCGATCCGGCGTGATCTGCACGCCTCCGTCTCCGGCCTGCAGTGGGTCATCGACGTCTACCTGGTGGTGCTGGCCGGCCTGCTGATGCTGTCGGGCTCCACCGGCGACCGCGTCGGGCGGCGCCGCATCTTCCAGACCGGCCTGGCGCTGTTCACGCTCGGATCGCTGCTGTGCTCGCTGGCGACGGGCCTGGGGTGGCTGGTCGCCGCGCGGGCGCTGCAGGCCGTGGGCGGGTCCATGCTGAACCCGGTCGCTATGTCGATCATCACCAACACGTTCACCGACGCCCGGGAACGGGCCCGCGCCATCGGCGTGTGGGGCGGCGTGGTGGGGATCAGCACCGGGCTCGGCCCCCTGGTGGGGGGCGCGCTGGTCGACTCGGCCGGCTGGCGGGCGGTGTTCTGGATCAACATCCCCATCGGCCTGGCCGCGTTCGTGCTGTGCCGGCTGTTCGTGCCCGAGTCGCGGGCCGTGCGGGCCCGCCGGGCCGACCCGGTCGGCCAGGTGCTGGTCATGGTGCTGCTCGCGTTCCTCACCTACGGCGTCATCGAGGCCCCGGCGGCGGGGTGGACCTCGGCGCAGACCCTGGGCTGCCTGGCGGTGTCCGTGCTCGCGCTGGGCTGCCTGGTGCCCTACGAGCTGCGCCGCCCCGATCCGCTGATCAACCCCAGGTTCTTCCGCAGTGCCCCGTTCGCCGGGGCCTTCGGCATCGCGCTGTGCGGGTTCGCGGCGATGGCCGGGTTCCTGTTCCTCAACACCCTCTACCTGCAGGACGCGCTCGGCATGTCGGCGTTCCGCGCCGGGCTGATGACCCTGCCGCTCGCGGTGCCGATGGCGGTGTGCGCGCCGCTGGCGGGCCGGCTGGTCGCCGGGCGCGGGCCGCGTACGCCGCTGCTGGTGGGCGGAGTGGCCACGACCGCGGCGGCGCTGTCGCTGACCGGCCTGGCCGCCGGCACGCCGCTGTGGTGGCTGGGGGTGGCGTACCTGCTGTTCGGCATTGGATCGGGCATGATCAATCCGCCGATCACCAACGCCGCGGTGTCGGGCATGCCCAGCGCCCAGGCCGGGGTGGCGGCCGCGATCGCCTCCACCAGCCGTCAGATCGGCCAGTGCGTCGGCGTCGCGGTGATCGGCGCGCTGGTCACCGCGCAGGTGCGCGGCCCGCTGCGCACCGGGCTGCCCCCGGCCAGCCACATCGGCTGGTGGGTGGCC
>JBIQJI010000158.1:0-2198 GCA_044507605.1 Actinomycetales bacterium
CAGCTCAGGGCCCATATCCGGACCTCCATGTCACTGAATTACGCGGAACGCGGGTCCGACAGGCGATCAGCTCCGACGCCCGAAACAAGATCTACTTCTCGCTCTCGCCAGAGGACGCCCGCGAGAACGAGCACCATTTCAGCCCTTACCTGACCAAGCACGACCTGGCCAACCTGGGCGCCTTCCAGGCCGCCGCCCGCCTGGTCGTCCGTTCCGCCGAGACCGCGCCGTTCACCTTGCGCACCCGTCCTTTGCCCCCGCCTGACGCGCAGCTCGCGACGCGCCTCCGAGCCGCTGCAGCCCAGGCCCATGGCCGCCTCCGCGCCCACCCCGAACCCCTGCCGGCCGACGATCCCCGGCAGCAACCCAGAAAAGGAGAGTCATGAACGAGCACTACACGCCCGGCGTCCTCGCCTCACTAGCCACCCGGCTGACCGACCGCGACCGCCACCTGCTCCGCCTGGTCTGGACCCACAAGGTCCTCACCTGCCACCAGATCGCGCACATCGCCTTCAACAACCCGACCACCGCACGCCACCGCCTGGTCAAGCTCCACCGCATCGGCGCCCTGGACCGCTTCCGACCCAAACCACCCACCGGCTCAGCACCCTGGCACTACGTACTCGGCGAGCCCGGCGCGGCCGTCCTGGCGACCGAGGACGGCATAGTCCTGTCGGACTTCGGCTACCGCCGCGACCGCGCCCTGTCGATCGCCTACAGCCAACGCCTCGCCCACACCGTCGGAATTAATGAAGTTTTCGCCCGCCTGTACGGCGCCGCCCGCCGGACGATGGGGTGCCGCCTGGAGACGTGGTGGACAGAGGCCCGCTGCGCCGTTCAATGGGGCAGGCATGTGCGCCCAGATGCGTACGGCAGGTGGACGGAGAACGGCAGCACGCTGGACTTCTTCCTCGAATACGACACCGGCACGGAGACCTTCGACCGCGTCCTCGCCAAGCTGTCCGGCTATGCCACCCTCACCGCGGCTACCGGCATCACCACTCCCCTCCTGTTCCTGACCAGCTCCGCCCGGAGAGAGCGCAGCTTGCACACCCGGCTTCAGCTCCGGGCCGCCCTCATGCACGTGCCGTGCGCCACAGCTGTGGCTGGAGCTGACGGGCCGGAAGGCGCGATCTGGCTGCCGCACGACCGCCGGGACGGACGGCTCCGTCTCGCCCAGCTCGCCGACCACTGGCCGCAGGCAACGGCCGATCACCGTTGATCGTCGAGAGCGGCCTCACGAAGGTCATCGCGGCGAGCGGAGCCCTCGTGTCCGGCGTCGTTGTGATCAGCGGGGCGAGCGGCGGGGTCCAGTACGCATCGGTGTACGTCGATACGGTCTGCTCCTACGCCTTCGTACCTGGGACCCACCCAGAGGCCGCCAGCTCGCGTGCCTCACGACTGAGCAGCGCCCAATTGGCCCATGCGAAGAGCATCGTCGACGCCGCCCGCACCCTCGGGTTGCCCAGGCGCGCAGCCGAGATTGCGGTCGCCACCGCGATGCAGGAAAGCGGGCTCGACAACTCCGCTGTAGGCGACCAAGGCAATGCCTTCGGCCTCTTCCAGCAGCGCCCGGACAGCGGATGGGGCACCCGAGCCCAGGTCAGTACACCCGACTATGCCGCACGTGCCTTCTACAAGCGGCTGATCAAGGTATCCGGCTGGGAGACTATGCCGCTGACCAAAGCAGCGGCGATCGTCCAACGCCCTCGGAAGGACCTACGCGGCGAGTACGCCAAGCACGAGCAGAAGGCCATCACGCTCACAGCCACTCTCTGGAAGCCCGCCATTGTCGCTGCTTCACCGCGGAGCTCTCACGTCAGGCTGTCCGCCTCCGAGAAGGCCCAGGTAAAGCAGACGGTCCGGACAGCCGCCGCACTCGGCGCCCGGAGGAGCGCCACCATCGATGACGCCGCCTCCACCCTGGCCGAGCCGAACTCCCGAGACAACCAGACGAAGATCAGGCGCCGTGCTGAGAAAGCGGTCACTTCGACCGCCGGCGAGCTCTGCGCGGAGTTCTCAACAGGAGGTGTCCCGGTGACCGCGGTTGGCCGCGGAGCAGTGGCCGTACGGGCAGCTCTTGCCATGCGGGGCGTCCCGTACTCCTGGGGTGGCGGCGGCCCGAACGGCCCCAGCTACGGCATTGGACCGCCCTGAGTTGCCTGGAGGCCTTGAAACCTGGAAGGGTGAGGGGCCAT